>CANLNQ010000013.1 GCA_947492525.1 uncultured Granulosicoccus sp. | reverse complement strand
CGCCTGTAGCGACACCGGAGCCGAGCGATGCCGGCGGGTCGTCATCCGATACCCGAGGAAGTATCAGCAAGCCTGTTTCCGGCTGGAGTTCGGTCGACCGCACATTGCCTGAGCGTTGATAGGTAAAGGAATGCAGAGGGGATCGAGATCGATGGACACAGGACAGATAAACAGGAAGCGACGTTGGCTGGGGCTTGATGTCGTAAGGCATCTGGGTCGCGTCAGGCAACGCCAATCCCCACGCTCACGCCAGCGCGGCTCGTTGAGCGAGATGGCCATGGCCATTCCGGTGCTCTTGTTGTTGGGATTGTCGACGCTACAGGGCAGCCTGATCTATCACGGCAAGTCGACGCTGAACTATGCAACATTTGAAGCCGCGCGCACCGGTGCGGTCAATCATGCTCAGGAAGGCGCCATGCGCCATGAGCTGGGCATTCGTCTGGCGCCACTGCAGGGTGGGGACGGCAGCACCGAGCGAGCGGCCACGGCGATCCTGAAAGCTCGCACCTTTGTCGAGAATCGTCTGCAGACCCGCATCCGTGTCATCAATCCGACAATTGATGCGTTCACTGACTGGGGCTTCGATGATCCGGACACGGGCGAGCATCTCATACCGAACAGTCATCTGCGTCATCAGCCCAACGGTGTGGGCAGTGTCTCGGGGCTGACGCTGCGCGATGCGAACCTGCTGAAGATCGAGGTGACGCATGGCTTCGAGATGAAGGTGCCACTGGTGAGCACCTTGCTGGCGAAGACACTGATGATTTTCGATGCCGAGAACGCCGTGTTCTACGCACAGAACCAGCTGCCGTTGACATCGGTGGCCACGGTGCGGATGCAATCAGCGGCCTGGCAGTCAGCGATTACCGAGGCGGCAGCGCATGTTGCGGAGGCGGAGAGTGAGAGTGCGGCGCTGGTGGATGAGAGCGATGGTGATGGGGCGAGTGAAGCTGATGAACCTGAAGCAGGTGAAGACGGCGGAGAAGGTGAAGAGGCGTCGGGCGACGGTGACTACGAGCCCTGGAGCCCGGGTGGTGATGATTCCGTGGAGAGTTGCCCGAGCCTGTCTGATACATCAAATGCAGTAACTGCTGGTGACAGCACGCGATCGAGTAAAGAAACAGCTTGTCTGGGACCAGAGCCCACGGAAGAGCCGGTAACCGTCGAAGAGGAGTGCATGGCAATCGATGAGGACGGTGATGTAACGGCCGAGGCCTTCGGTGGCGAGGAAAGTCAGCAGGCACCTGAAGAAGATCGAGGTTTTTGGGGTGATCTATGGGACGAGATGGCGGGCGCTACGGTGTATGCCTACGACTTTCTACGTGGGTTCTGGGCCGGGCTCAAGAATCAGCTCGGTGACCTCATCAACGTCATTGCCAATCCGATCGAGACGGCAAAGGGTCTGCTCGAACTGGGAAAGGCCTTGGTGACCAATCCCGTCGAGACGGTGCAGATGATGGTGGATCTGTTTGGTGAAGATATCCGCAGGGCGATCGATTGCGGTGCCTTGGGGCTTGGCAATTATCTGGGAAATTGGGTCAATCCGGGAATTCTGGTGAAGTTCGGATTGAAGCTGGTGGAGTACGGAGCGTCAAACACGGCAGCCATCATTCGGGATATGCGACGACTCTATCCGGAATGTCTGCTGGGTAACGCTAATCCGGCAACTTCGAGCTTTCTAGCCGGAACACCGGTGTGGACAGACAGCGGCCTGATGCCGATCGAGAGAGTCGTGGTTGGGACGCAGGTCGCTTCGCGCAGCGATGAGATGTTCAGCGATGCCATGCAGCGTGTGAGCGATACCTTCGGTCGTGAGGTCGAGCAGTACCATCAACTGCTCATCGGGAATGAGCTGGTCGAGGTGACCGAAGAGCATCCCTTCTGGGTGCAGGGTCGTGGATGGACAGAGGCCAGGGACGTGTCCATTGGGGACGCCATTGCAAGTGCAACAGGGGATGTTCTGGTATTCAACAACCTGTTGGTGGATAAGACAGCTCGGGTGTATAACTTCAGCGTTGAGAAGACACCGAGCTATTTTGTCGGTGACGCGGGGCTCTGGGTTCATAATGCACCTAATCCTACCAACATATCGAAGTGCGCTTATCTAAGAAGCTTCAACTACCAGTCGATCGAACCCGGTCGGCTGTTCAATCCGATACCGCGCCCTTCTGGATTTGTGAGGCCAGATGGTGATGCTGACCTTTTAAGGCGTGATATGTATCGTCGATATCCGGATCTGAGAGCGAATGAGGGAGGTTGGCAGGCGCACCACATTATTCCGTCGAATGTCTACGCAAGACACCCATTGTTCAGGAACCCCCCATTCGACGCTTTTGAGATCAACTCGTCCGAAAATGGTGTCGCCTTGGCTCAACTGCCAGTTCTAGGTGTGGATCGACCTAGTCAGAGCACAACCACGCATAGTGGTTCGCATCCGGGTTATGACGCTGCTGTGCGGGACTTTCTGAACCAAATCCAGGCTATGGACGACAAGGATGCTGCGATGGATGTTTTGAAAGAGGGAATGGAAACCATACGGGAGATGGCGCAAAATAATCTGGCTCGTCTCAATAATGCCGATCGCACACAAGGTGCGACAACTGAGAGGTTGTCAAGAGCAGATGTAACAGAGCAGTGGGCACCAGCACTACAAACCATTATCGACAACGCACAATAAACAGTCAGACGAGAAAAATTGACCATGCTGAAAGATTACGAAGCGTACTTTGATACAGAAGATGCAGGGTTGCGAGAAGTGGTTGAGCGCTTACGCGCGCTTGTAACCAGCGAGCGTCTGTTGGTCGGGCTAGGCAAGAATGCCGATCAAGTGGACATCCCCCCAGGTTTTGGTGTGCAAACTGATCTGGATCTGGCGCAGCGTATGGCCTATGGAGATGACTTATACGGTGCGCCCGAACCGAAACCTTTTGTGCCTTTCATGACCATCATGAACAACAGTGTGAAACTCGAAAATGCAGGTAGTTCAGCAGACAAACCACAGCAGCCAATGCAGCAGGGCTTCAATGAGTTTGGGAATGACAGTGAAGCAGCCCTTCTGGCGAGTGGACGAAAACACCAGGTAGAGGACGAGTTCAGACGGCGTGGGTATGACGATGTCGCGGATGATTACTATGTGTTCGTCAGTGATCAAGGAGGGGCGATGGTGGACAGTATCCTCAGCGCAGGCTGGTTCGGTGGCATCAGTTGCCACCCGGTGGCAGAGCGGATGCTGGAGTGTCTGGAGACTGGTGGTTTGCCGTGTGGCTGGATAGGAACGCGACCTAGGGAAGGTGGCAATGCGCGAGACTGCATGCAGATGGTGCATTTCGGGCGGCAGTCCGGTGGTTGAGTTGTCGAGGTCAACGACGAGTGTGACGGTGGGGTCTCGTGTGTCGACGGGCTACGGTCGTATATTGGGTCGGAGAATACCTGTCTGTGTGCTGCTGAGTCTGGTTGCAGTGGTGTCAGTGTCTGCCAATGAGAGGCTTTCTGACCCTGCAGTGGCTGAGCGTCCAATGAACGTACACCGTGATCCGGATATGGGGCTCGAGATATGGACCGAGCAGACTCCGGAGTGGCAAATCGAGCGTCGCTATCGTGGTAGCAAACCCGTGTTCGTTGCACAGACACCGCCAAATGTGTATCCGCCGGCGTCAATGACGGTGTTGAGTTTTGCGGGGCTGTCAGTACCTGCCGGTAAGTTCGAGGTCATCGCTGCCCAGGCACTGGGCACAGGCCTGGTGCAGTTCGGTGTTGACGAGCGCGCGCGGGCGGGAATCATACGAGAGCGTAAGCGCTATGGGAATCTCAGCGGCTATGAGATCAATTTTCCCGCAATGGTGCATGGAACGGACTCGGATGTGAAGGTGTTTATTGGCCGAGCGGAAGGTCGAGGACCGGTGCTGCTGCAACTATACACATTGGCTGGAAAAATGCCGCATCTGAAGGAAGCAATACGTCGCAGTTGGACGAATATCGACTATTGGTCAGATGACGTGCAAAGGTAATGGCATCGTGAATAGAAAGAGGATCAAGCCTTGAGTGCTTATGTGATCGGAAGTGTGCTGGGACGACTGTTGATCAGTTATGTGCTCGTGCTGGTGGTCTTGATGATTGTCTCTCGTTTGCGTTGGCGAGTGGGTCTGCGAAGAAGTGTAAAGTGGTACGGACTGTTGCTGACAAGCATTGTGTTTCTCGCCGGTATCTCTCAGGCGATCATACGTGATGGTGGGGTGGTATAGCCGGCTGATCAGTAAGGCCGCTCTGGTGTCACGATCACAGAATCTAGTAGGGCTACACGTCATCAATACAGGTGTGTAGCAGATAGTCGGCAAACCTCAGTACGAGCAATTGAAGAGGCGATAGCCGGATTGATATGCACCCTGCAGGCCCTTCGATCATCTTGTAGGAGTAATCGAAGGGAGAAGAGACGAGGTGGTATGCAGCCGATCGGTCCTCCGATCATTTGGTGAGTATTCTGGCCAGTACCCCGCTGGCCAGTTGGATACTTGCATTATTCGTTTTCATTCTCTGTTCATGTCAGCAAGGATGACTTGCGCTCAAGCGAAGCATTCACTGTTACTGATAGTCGTTCACAGCGGAGGTATCTCCGCTGGTCTTTCTCAGTCGAAAGCGCGTGCTGTCGGGGAGGACTAGCGGACAGTTTTATCCCGTATTGGCAGCTTGGTAACCGTTCTCGATAGCACAGTGGCTTTCTGACTCATATGATCTATTCATGATGGACCAATACTGCTTCCTATCCACGTCCTATTTTGGTTGATCTTGTTCGCCCATCTCCCCCCCCCCCCAAGACCCTCGAAGAGGCGCATGCTCAGATCGATGGACTGTGGGGAATTTTCACAGAGCTCAAACAGCAAAATGACGAAATGCGAGAGCAGGTGCGTGAGCTGGATAATCGTATCAACAAGAGCTCTCGGAACTCATCTCGCGCGCCCTCATCAGACTCAGATTCACAACGAGCAAGGCGTTGAAAGAAACCAAAGTCGCATCGCCGCCAGGGCGCTTAACCTGGCTATGATTATCTATGCGAACACTGGTAGCCGCATTTCAGTCTCGGCGCGATCTCTCAGTCGCAGGCGAAGGCGAAGGCCGTGAACGCACTGGCAGATTGGCGAGGTAGCCGTGAACGGTTACCGTTCCAAGGGCACTCTCACTATAAACTGCCAGTGCGTTATCCATGGTCGCGTCTGTTGCTGGAGTTGAAACTCATACAAAGATGTCTGATGCTTCGCTAGAGTTGTATTAACGAACTCTTACGTACGGAATGTTCAGATCGAGTGTCAGCGACCTGTCTTGCCCGTCCCGTGTGTCATTTGAAAAAAACAACTGATCAGCTGTGCCGGTGTAGGCGAGTCGATATCGTGTTTCGATCAACGACGCAAAAACGGGAGATCCGTTGATAGTCTCGGTAGTCAGCTCCATAGTGTAGGCCTCAAGCCCGGAGTCCGATGTTGTCGTCCCGGTGATTTCATACGGGCCTGCATTTTCCAGAACGCTGTCCGCTGATTCAAATCCAGCGCAGCTACCCGAGCCGACACGGTTTGTGTATGTGTCGGCTGTAAACTGGTATTCGGAGCGCAGGCCACCAACGTCATTGCACACAACCCAAGTACCGATAATGTCAGTGGCGGTGGTGTCTGCATCGTCAACGGGTATCTGAACGTCGGTTTCATCGTCAAGATTGACATCCGGATCATTGTTGCTGTCGCTGCTGCCAGAGCTGCATGCTGCGATAAACAACAAGGAAGTACACAGTGCAATCGGTGTGCTTACCTTGCGAATGCGGTTCGTCATTTTACTCATACGGGTGTTGATTTCCTGGTAACTGTTGTGTGTTTAGAACTGTTGGATGTGCGGTCATCATTCTGGTGTGAGGGTGCCCGCATTGTTGCTACCTGATCGAATTTTCCACAGCTTGAAAAATGTCTCAGGCAGAAATGATAGGTCGGAGTTGTGATCGTCACTGTAAGTGAAGGTCTCATTCCATCATGTTGCCGTGGATACTTGGTATCTCTGCGTTGCAGGCGCTTTGGAAAGGTACTGAATGAAACGTGGATACATCCGTCATTTTATTGAGCAAAGGATAGTTCCCTTCATGCTTTCTCTATTTGTTGCACGCTTATCCGTTTTCTCGTACCTTAGGCGAAGGGAAAAAAAACCCGCCACGTGCAAGATAGCAAAGACGAGAGCGATGTTCAAGCAGAGAACAGATCGGACCGCAGGTCAGCGTGAACAACTGCTCGAGCAACGTTGCGTTCGCAAGTTGAAGTCGGCAGTCACATTCTTGTTCGCAGCGCGGCAGAAACAATCGGTGAAGCTGTCAGCCGCCATCCGGAGTAACAGCAGCGTAGACAAGGTAGGGGCTGTGGCGATGATGGCGCTTGCTCTCGGCTGCGCCATTGCAGCATGCACTACCTCCGCCCTGGCTGACGAACTGCTAGGTGGGGGTGACCCTCCTAGCAGCCCTGTCATCACCGAGAGCAATACCGACTCTACTTTCACGACTGAGGAGTTCACCGGGTCCAGTTGCGGTGGCACCAGCGATGGAAGCAGTTGCCCCGTGGATGCCACCACGACTCCCTCTGGCAACCTGCCTGATCCGGATGGGGTGTAATCCTCCCTAACAACCACGGGACTCATAAGTAGAGGCCTCCTTTGGCGGTCCTGAGAGGTCTCTACTCGTGTGTCCAGCAGTCTTGCGGCAGGATCACATTTTCATTCGTGGGCTCAGCCAAGAATGAATCCCATCAGGAACGCCGAGGCAATCCTCTGGCTCATCATATGCACGCCAACGATGTCGGTAGGCATGTAGGACATTCGCATGGTCCTCATGTTCTTGTCAAAACGTACGTACATGCTGGCCATCGCGCCTAGCTCATCCTTGTCAAGCCAGATCATGGCGCAATCGGGGCAGCTGTCCATCAATAGTTGTTTGCTGCCCATGTAGCCATGCCTTTCCATGTTGGCGAGACAATCGGGGCAGCTCAAAGGGGGCGAGTTGTCTTGAGTGGCTGGCAGCGGGATGTCGGGACTGACGTCCCCGTAAACGCTCAACGTAAGGTGCTCAAGAACCGGAAGCACGTTATGTTGGCTCAGAGCCGTTCCTGAGCATTCATCGCAGCGAAAAACCCGAACAGCGGCGAAGGTGCCGCGAGTCAATTCCGTGTGGCATCTCGGACACTTCATGGTAGTCATCCGTTTCTCCTGTGAGTTTGTCGTGTTGGCAACAGGTTGAAGTCCCGTTTCTTGCTTTTGGCTTGCGAATCGGTTGTTTTGCGCGCTGCTGCTTCAAAATGCAAGTATGTGCCCGGGGTTGCCTGGCATGCCTTGCAGATAGTGGGTTCATGTATCCCGAGCGTGTTCAGTCAGGAGACGAAAGGTGAATCTACTTCGCGTATTCCATAGTGCCGCTCAGGTTTCCGAGGCAATTTGCATTAAAAACCAAGGAAGTACGTTTTGACGAAAGCAGGGTGACTCTGGTGCCCAACCAGGTTTTGATCGATTGATCCGGAGGGAACACCTGCCGTCACTTGACCTTTCAAGCCGTTGGGCTGAAAATGTCGGGGTGGGAATATTATCCCGAATATATACTGCTGTTTGTTCGCGACGCCGTCAAGGTGTCGTTGCACCTGAGGTAATGAACTTTGTGCCACCCTCCATCTCTGTTCCATCATGAGTGATGCTCTGAAGCTGTCGCTGGCGAAGTCGATGGTCGGCATCTTGCGACCAATGATCAGGCTGCTGATACGTTTCGAAGTGACTCATCTGGAGTTGAGCGAGCTGGTACGCCAGACCTACGTTGAGGTGGCGGACAGCGACTTTGCCATAGAGGGCGAGGAGATGACCATATCAAGAGTGGCCGTTTTGACAGGTCTGAGTCGCAAGGAGGTGGTGCGATTGCGCAATCTGCTGGATGAGAACACCACAAGCTTGAAGCAGAAGCCCAATCGCGCGCAACGCGTGGTACAAGGTTGGTTGAGTGACAAGGAGTTCCTGGACCGAAAAAAAAATCCGAAAATATTGCCGATAAAAGGAGAAAAGTCCAGCTTTGTGAAATTGGTCAAACGCTACAGCGGCGATATCACGTATGGTGCGGTGCTCGAAGAGTTGAATCGGTCCGGAGTGACCAGTCAGCCTGAGGAGGGCTTTATTGAGCTGATCAACGCGGCTTATATTCCTCATGAAGACGATCTCGATCAAGTAAGGATACTATCCATGTGTGTCGCCGATTTGTTCAACACGGCGGTGGCCAATGTGGAGGCAACACCCGATAACAAGAAGTTTCAACGGCAAGTCACTTACAACTTGCTGGATGAAGATAGCGCGCAGGATTTCAAGGTATATTCCTCGAAGAAGGCGGCAGAGCTGATCGCCGATCTGAACAAGTATCTGGCCAGAAAACGAGATCTGGCTGGCAAGAAGACACGCGGTGAGTCAAAGCGGGTGGGTATGGGAATCTACTATGTGGAAGAAACCCAGATCTCCGCAGATGGCAACGATAAGGAGAATCCAGAGCGTTGAAGAGCGTTATCGGAACTAGGCAGGGAAGTCCGTTTCTTGCAAGGCTGTCTGCACGACTCCTGTTGCTTGTGGCCATCGTTTTATCACTGGCCGCCTGTAGCCCTGATAATCCGGTGGATGAAGGCGGTGTTGTCGGTACAGGCTTCGTCTTTAGTGGTACGGCCAGCGAGAAGACGCAACTGGCCGTCGCCCGGATCGAGATCAGAGCGCAGTCCGGCGAACGCAGCACGGCGACAGTCGCCGCTGACGGGCAATACTCGGTAGAGAACGTGGCAGGCGAGGGTCCGTGGCTGATCAGAAGTAGCCTGGGTAACGACGATTACCGCTACGGCGTTGCGTATCCTGGGGCCGTTTCACACATCCACAGTTATACCGATGTCGTGCTTCGCAACTGGTTTCTTGCGCGTCACGATACCACTGCTATCGACGATGCCTTCGAATCGACCGATGCCCTGCCGGTGCTACCCACGCCCGAGCAGTTCAAGGCTCTGGCCGGTCAGTTCTTTCGTCTGGTGGAATTCGTGCTCGAGGATTACGGTCTGACGGGGGAGCAATTGCTGTCCGAGCCTTTCCGTGCCGACGATACCGGTATCGATCGCTTCCTGGACCGGAACCCCGTGCTGGTGGATGAGACGAACGGCCGGCAAATCACCGTTGTGATCACCGACAACGACAGCCCCACTCAGACCTCAACCGATGCCGACCTGTTGCTGGGGATCGTGGAAGGGCAGAGCGATACGCAACCGCCGTCCATGCCAACAGCGCTAAGGGCATTGAACGGTGGTCCCGGTGAAATCGTGCTGGTGTGGGAGCCGTCTACCGATAACGCGGTTGTCATTGGCTATGAAATTCTGCGCGACGGTGAACTCATCGCCACATCGCCCTACCCGGTCTACTCGGACACGGGAGCGTCTTCAGCTGCCTCCCTGCTGTACGAAGTGAGGTCGATCGATACCGCCGGTAATCGTTCAACAGCGGCGCAGGTGAGTACGGATAACGTCATCGATGGGGGTGCGCTGCCTGCGCCCGTCAATGTCATGTCCGTGGTCTCGACTACCCAGCGTGTCGTACTGCGCTGGGATCAGGAGGGTGTCGATGCAGTGGCCGGATTCAACATCTATCGCGGGGACACCGCCGATTCACTGTCGCAGACACCGTTGATACATGTCACCAGCACCAGCGTCACGGACGCAACCATATCTGCTGGTCAAGAATACTGGTATGCCGTGTCGGCCGTTGATGCCCGCGGCAGTGAATCCGAGCTCAGTGAACCTGTCCAGGTGATCGCCTCGGGCATCGCCATCGCCGAGCCCGAAGCGCCGCCGGTCGTTGTACCTGATGATGCAGGGTTGACCGTTCCCGATACGACGGCGATCAGCTGTACGGCGTTTTTCCCCGACTACAACATCGACACCGAGCTGCAGCTCGCGCCTGGATGCTATCTGGTTGAACAGGATGTGGTGGTAGACAACTTCGGAGCCTTGCTGCTTCAACCGGGCGTTGTTCTGAAATTTGAAGCGGGCAGCAAGTTGCTCATTGAAACCAATGGGCGTCTGGAATCCGAAGGTACTGATGAGAATCCTGTGGTCTTGACGGGGCAGCAACCCAGCATCGGATGGTGGTGGGGAGTCGAGTTCAACCGTAGCAACGATTCGCGCAATGTCATCAGTCGCACGGTCATCGAATACCACGGTGTCAACACCAATTCAGCGGCAGGCATTTCCGTGGTTTCCTCTACCAACGACCCTTCCCGGTTGCGAGTGGAAAATTCATTGATTCGGTTCGGTGGCTGGTATGGAATCGATGTGACGGGGCTGGATGCAAATCTGGCGTCGTTCAAGGGCAACCTGATTACCCAGAATCGTCGTGCCGCATCCACCACCTACACGTCCATTAAATTTTTCAACGACGGTAGTAGTTTCACGGACAATACCGAGAATCGCTTGTTCGTGACAGGCGCGTCCTACGATGAAGATCTCGTTATTGACGATATCGGCATTCCGCTGGAGGTGGCTGGTATCATCCAGGTCAGCGGTAACATCATCATCAACGAGGGCGTGGAAATGTATTTTCTGGAAGATCATGCCTTTACCGTCAGTGGAAATCTTGCTGTAAGAGGCGAGGCGGATAATCCGGTTGTCATGTCATCCAAACAGGGAACGCCGGGTACTTGGCAGGGCTTGCAATTGATTGAGAATGCCAACGCCCAGCTCAGCAATCTCATCATTGAAAATGGTGGTGCGATCGGTGGTAGAAATCCGGAAGGCTCCAACCTGTTCGCCAACACTGCAAGGATGGCTCTCGATAACGTGACGCTGCGATCCAGCTCATCGTACGGCTATTACGAGACCGGGACTGATGTGGTAATAGACGAGGCCGAGAATATCAACGTCATTGACAATGCAAGGCCGGATGTTGTCAGTATCAGTGTGCGTGGTGGATCCTGACGGAGCTTGCTGAGTGCTGAGTGCTGAGTGCTGAGTGCTGAGTGCTGAGTGCTGAGTGCGATACGCGTTCAGGGTGCCGCGTTCCAGTCTGATCCTGATTGTTCAGGGAGCGCCAGGTTATCTGCCTGGCGTGCGAGATCCGGTGATATGCCTGATCGCTCGCAGGGTCTGATATACCTCATCAGTCGTGTTGTAGTGACACATCGAGACACGGATGCAGTCGGGCAGGTTCAACGGGGTCAGTATATTGCCACTGTAATGGTCGGCCTTGCGGGTATGGGTGCGAATCCCCTGTTCTTTCAGTCTTCCCACCAGTATGGAGGAGGCGAGATCGGCTATTGCGAAGGACACTGTGCCTTCTCTTCGTGGATTGTCCGCGCCTGAAATGATGCTCAAGCCTTCGATATCTCGAAGACCCGGTAGCCCGCTCGTTCCATTGATCAAGGTGTTGGTCAGATGAGTTTCATGAGCATGAATGGCTCGGCCGGCCGCTTCGATGCGTCGTCGAGGCTCGGTTTCATCGGAGACTTCACCGCCCAGCCAATCGAAGTAGTCAACGACATTCGATATCGTTGCGAAGGCGCCTGTATCGCGCGTGCCCAGTTCCCAGTTGCCGGCAGGGCCGCCTTTCAGTGCTTCGTGAGGCAGTTCGCTCAGTCGATCCGAGATCCAGGCAATACCGTAGCCGTGGCGTGAAAAAACCTTGTAGGGTGAAATCGCATAGCCATCGACGTCATAGGCCTGCAAGTCCATCTGTCCGTGAGCTGCATGCTGTATACCGTCCACAATGATCAGGCAGTGAGGCGACACAGCGCGGATGGCTCGGGCGATGGCGGCGACGTCCATGCCGATGCCGGTTACCGGTGAAGCGTGCAGAATGGTCGCCACCGTCACGTCCGGTGTCATTCGCGCCGCGTAATCGCCGGCCGTGACTATCCCGCTCGAGACGTCGTGACCCACGTTCACGTACTCCATGCCCGTCATCTGTGCCCAATGCCGTGCCGCGCTGCGACTGGAGGGGTGTTCGATGGAGCTGCCAATGACTTTCGTGCCTTTCGCAGCGCTGAGACAGGCCGTGCGGATCATGCGAAACAACAGCTCTGTGCCAGTCTCACCGACAAGGAACTGACCTGAGTCAGGATTCATGAAGATACGCAGATCGGCTCTGGCTTTTTCAATCGTCTCTGTCAATGCCGCAGCGGCAGGATTGTCGCGGCCCTGGTTGTCCGGTATGCCTGCGTAGAATGCGGAAGTCTCGATCACCGACTTCAGCGTCAGAGCGCCACCACCGTTCTCCAGGTAGATGCGAGGCCCCTGAAACGGACAACTCTCCACATGGGCGAAGCGGTCACGGATTGCCGCGATCAGGGTCGGGTTGTTCTGGATCATCGAAGAGTCCTGTGTCGAGTCGAGACTCGGCAACTGCCGAGCCTGGCGGCGCCCTGTGTGCGAGCCGTCAGCAGTGATGAGCCGCCCCGGTAATCAGACTCGGAGGCCGGTCTGCGGAGCGCATTGATGAACCGATGCACCGGGTTCGGGAAAACGCGCCTTGCAGGCTTCGCCTCAGCGCTGGCTCAGCTCACGCACCGCTTCGACCATCACACCCAGGTGCTCCGGGTTGACGTGCTGGTGAATACCGTGTCCCAGGTTGAATACGTGGCCGGGTCCTTCACCGTAGCTGTCGAGCACGCGCTTGACATTGGCACGGATGCTCTCGGGTGAGCCATACAGGGAAGAAGGGTCCAGATTGCCCTGCAGGGCAACGCGGTCGCCGGTCTTGCGCCGGGCATCCGCCAGATCGATGGTCCAGTCAACACCCAGTCCGTCACAGCCGGTGTCAGCCATGATGTCCAGCCATTGTCCACCGTTCTTGGTGAACAGCACGACGGGCACCTTGCGGCCTTCAGCTTCACGAGTCAGGCCGTCGACAATCTGTTGCATGTAGTTCAGTGAAAATGCGCGATAGTCGGCAGGGGACAGTACGCCCCCCCAGGTATCGAAGATCATAAGGGACTGGGCGCCAGCTTCAACCTGAGCATTGAGGTAGCTGATGACTGACTGTGCCGTCTTGTCCAGCATCTCGTGGAGCAGGGCAGGGTCGGAAAACATCATGCCCTTGATCTTGGAGAAATCCTTGGTGCCGCCGCCTTCAACCATGTAGGTGGCCAGAGTCCAGGGGCTGCCAGAGAAACCGATCAGGGGAACACGGCCGTTGAGTTCGCGGCGAATGGTGCTGACAGCATCCATGACGTAACGCAGCTTGTCGGTCGGGTCGGGTACCGGCAGTTTCTCCACATCGGCCCGCGTGCGCACCGGGTTGGAGAATTTGGGGCCTTCGCCTGTTTCGAAATGCAGGCCGAGTCCCATGGCGTCAGGAATGGTGAGGATGTCTGAAAACAGAATGGCAGCGTCCAGATTGAAGCGATCTATCGGCTGCAGTGTCACTTCGCAGGCCAGCTCCGGATTGCTGCACAGGGACATGAAATCCCCTGCCTGCTGTCGCACACGCAGGTATTCAGGCAGATAACGACCTGCCTGGCGCATGACCCAGACGGGTGTGCGTTCCGTGTCTTCGCGATTCAGGGCGCGAAGATAGAGGTCGTTTTGCAGAGCTGCAGTCATGATTACATTGAACTGGACGACCGTCAGGCGGTGACGGTGTTGAGGGAGTTCTCGGCAGCTTTCTCGGTGGCGAGATACTGCACGATGCCTTCGGCAGCATTCCGGCCTTCGAAAACGGCGGTTACCACCAGATCGGAGCCTCTGACCATGTCTCCGCCGGCAAACACCTTCGGATTGCTGGTCTGGTGCATCAGGGCAGAGTTGCCGGGGGCAACCACGCGTCCGCGATCATCGGTGTCGATACCGTAGTCGGCAAACCAGGGGGCAGGGTTGGGGCGAAAGCCGAACGCGATCAGAACGGCGTCAGCCGGGATGACCTCTTCGGTATCGGGTACCACTTCCGGCATGCGACGTCCGCGTTCATCGGCTTCTCCCATGCGGGTGGTGACTACCTTGACACCAGTGACTTCTCCGCTGTCGGCGCCGACCAATTCGACGGGTTGGCGGTTCCACAGAAACTGTACGCCTTCTTCCTTGGCATTCTTGACCTCGCGACGCGATCCCGGCATGTTCTTCTCGTCACGGCGGTAGGCGCAGGTCACAGACGCAGCGCCCTGGCGAATGGATGTGCGGTTGCAATCCATGGCGGTATCACCGCCACCGAGGACAACGACCTTCTTGCCATCCAGGTTCACGAAATTATCGGTGTTCTCGTCCCACTTGTACTGGTAATTGACGTTGGAGATCAGGAAGGGCAGTGCTTCGTGCACGTTCTTCAGATCTTCCCCGGGAAAGCCACCGCGCATGGAGGTATAGGTGCCCATACCCAGGAAAATGGCATCGTATTCTTCCAGCAGTTGCTCGAACGCGATGTCCTTGCCCACTTCTGTGTTGAGCACGAATTCCACGCCCATCTCTTCCATGATTTCCTGTCGGGTGAAGACCACTTCCTTTTCCAGTTTGAACGGGGGAATGCCGAAGGTCAGCAGGCCGCCAATCTGGGAGTACTTGTCATACACCACAGCCTTGACGCCATTGCGCGTCAGTACGTCTGCGCAGCCCAGGCCAGCCGGGCCTGCGCCGATGATGGCAACCTTCTGGCCGGTGGGTGTCACGCCGGACAGGTCGGGGCGCCAGCCCTGCTTCAGAGCCTCATCGGTGATGTACTTCTCGATGGAGCCGATGGTGACGGCCCCGAAACCGTCGTTGAGTGTGCAGGCACCCTCACAGAGTCGATCCTGCGGGCAGACGCGGCCACACATTTCGGGCAATGAATTGGTCTTGTGGGACAGCTCGGCGGCTTCGAACAGATTGCCTTCGGCAACCAGCTTCAGCCAGTTGGGAATGTAGTTGTGCACGGGGCACTTCCATTCACAATACGGGTTGCCGCAGGAGAGGCATCTGGCCGACTGGCCAGCCGCCTTCTCGGGTGAGAATTGTCCGTAGATCTCGTTGAAATTCTTGATGCGGACAGCTGCCTTGACTTTCTTGGGGTCCTTGCGGGGCAGATCGAGAAACTGGAATGTCGTGTCGCTCATGGAATTTTCTCTACTGAGGCATCAAATGGGGCGGGATCAGCTGTTGAGGCGATCCTTGATCGATTTGCTGACGATACTCATATCGGCTCGTCCCTGCATCTTCGGCTTGACGATGGCCATGACCTTGCCCATGTCCTTGACCGATGCGGCGCCGGTTTCGGCAATGGCGCCATCGATGAGCGTCAGAATCTCCTCTTCGCTCATGGCCTCGGGCAGATAGGTCTGGATCAGTTCCGCTTCGATCTGCTCCTGTGCCACGAGATCGTCGCGGCCGGCAGCCGAATACTGACTGATGGACTCGCGCCGCTGCTTGAGCAGTTTGTCGAGTATGGCAATGGTGGCGGTCTCATCAAGCTCGATGCGTTCATCGACTTCCTTCTGCTTGATGGCAGCTGACATCAGGCGCAACGTGGCGAGGCGAGACTTGTCGCCTGCTTTCATCGCAGTCTTGATGTCATCCAGAACGCGTTGACGGGTATCACTCATCACGTGGATCCGAAGGACAGCTAAAAGGGATGCGCACGGTAATACCGTTGAGACAAGCTCAACCTGACGCGGTGCCGACGCACACTATTTGTTTGGGATACTGCAAAAACAGGTAGAGTTACATGCACTCTACCAGCAAACCGGATGCAATCAACCGGGACACCTTGTGCCCGGTTGGCATCAGTCCTGATCTACGGTCTTAGTACAGACGAACGCGACGAGAAGACTCTTTCGATACTTTCTTCTGGTGACGCTTTACAGCCGCTGCTGCCTTGCGCTTACGCTCGGTAGTGGGCTTTTCGTAGAATTCACGACGGCGAGTCTCGGTGAGAACCCCCGCTTTTTCACAGGATCGCTTGAAACGACGCAGGGCCATTTCGAAAGGCTCGTTTTCTTTGACGCGTACTGAAGGCATTAATGAATTACTCGGTGAATCGCGGAAAGTTCTCTAGTATAACTGTTTTCGGCGCAATTGCTCAAGGGGCGCGAAAAATCAGACAGATCGCCGAGATCCTGCGCGGTCGGGAGCGTGCATTGGCTGTTGCCAGGCAGGCTCTGGCGGGATCCGTAACTGAGGGTCAGCGTCCGCAGCCCGCCGAACTTTAGCGACAAGTAACCATCGGCTGCAAGCAGGGCGCCTGTGGAAGCTCTGGCGAAGGTGGAAATTCTGCTGGTACACTCGCCGCATTTCAACGGTTGAAGTGCAATGATCACTCTGGGAATCGAGAGCTCCTGTGATGAAACGGGTCTGGCTCTCTACTGTACTGAGCGTGGATTGCTGGCCCATGCCTTGTTCAGTCAGGTGGATCTGCACGCGCTGTACGGCGGGGTGGTGCCTGAGCTTGCCTCGCGCGATCATGTTCGGCGCCTGGTGCCGCTGACGCGTCAGGTCTGCCGTGAGGCAGCCATCGAGCTGGGTGACATAGACGCTGTGGCCTACACGGCCGGTCCGGGGCTGGCCGGAGCCTTGCTCACCGGGGCCATGATGGCGCGGGGGCTGGCCTGGTCACTGCAGTGCCCGGCGCTGGGTGTGCATCACCTGGAAGGGCACGTGCTGGCACCGATGCTGGAGCCTGAAGCCCCCGAATTTCCGTTCGTCTGTCTGTTGGTGTCCGGCGGGCACACGCAGCTCATTCACGTGCAGGCCCCCGGGGACTATCGCTTGCTGGGAGAGTCCATTGATGATGCTGCAGGTGAGGCCTTCGACAAGACAGCCAAGATGCTGGGTCTGTCGTATCCGGGTGGGCCGGCGCTGTCGAAGCTGGCGCAGTCGGGCAACTGCGAGGTTGTCAGTCTGCCGCGACCGATGATGGACAGGGCGGATCTGGATTTCAGTTTCAGTGGCTTGAAGACAGCTGCGATCACTCGCTTCAAGGCATTCACCGACAGAACTGACGTCACTGATGAAGAGCTGGGTCAGTTCAAGGCCGATCTGGCCGCGGCCTTCGAGCAGGCGGTGGTGGATGTGCTGATCGGCAAGAGTCGGCGAGCGCTGCGACAGACCGGTCTGTCACGTCTGGTGATTTCCGGCGGGGTCAGCGCCAACCGGCAATTGCGCGAGGCTGCCGATTCGCTGGAATCCGAGGGCATGCAGGTGTTTTACCCACGCTTGGAATTCTGTACCGACAATGGCGCAATGATCGCGCTGGCTGGTGCCAGCCGCTTGCAGCGTGGAGAGAAAAGCGACCTGGCGGTCAGTGTCAAACCGCGTTGGCCGCTTGAGTCATTGATGATGGGTCAGTGATGGCGACTTGATGATGGCCAGGCGTTGAGCGTGCGAGCCGGGTCGAGTCGGCGGCTTCAGCGCTTGCCGATGACCGGTTCGGTGCCGTTGAGCAATCGCTGAATGTTGCCACGGTGGGTGAAGTACAGGAACGCGCCGATGATGACGAAGACTGCAGCAAAGGTCTGGTGGCCTTCGAACAGCAGGTAGATCGGAACGAGAGCGAAGCTGACAAGCGCTGCCAGTGAAGAGCGTTTGAAGGCCAGGCTGACGGCCAGCCAGGTCAGCAGGGCCAGTGCTCCGACTGACAGGTCGATGCCCAGCAGGGCGCCGAGTGCCGTGGCGACGCCCTTGCCACCTTCGAAGTTGAAGAATATGGGATAGAGATGACCCAGGAACGCTGCCAGCGCCGCCAGCGCGATGGTGGCCGGGTGATCGATCAGGCTGGCGGTTATCGCAACCGGTACAAAGCCTTTCAGGCCGTCGCCAAGCAGCGTGAGGATGGCTGGTAGCTTGCCCCCGACGCGCAGCACATTGGTGGCGCCGGGGTTGCCGGAGCCTGCCGTGCGCGGGTCTTCGAGTCCCATCATGCGGCATACCAGGATGGCAGCAGACACGGAGCCTGCGAGATAGGCGAGTACCGCCACGAACAGGGCGGGTATGGCAAGATCTGCGCTGAACACGAGTAGTGGGTGTCTGTTTGAGTTGTCACCACTATATAAGAATCGAGAGGACGGAAGAAACGCCCGATGACTGAATCCGCGAAGAAAAGGGGTTTCACTGTGCCCTGTGTTGGCTGTCTGCTCATGAGCCGCTGCGCATGAGTACCTTGATACAACCCGGGCCGATGTCGCTGGTTCGACAGCACTTTGAAAAGGCAGGCGCCGGTTTCGGTGCGCATGCTGCGGTATTCAAAGCGGTGGCAGAGCGCTTGCGTGAGCGTCTTGATGTGCTGGCCATCGAACCCGAGCGTGTACTGGATCTTGGATGTCGCAGTGGTTATCAACTGGCAGCGCTGCAGCAACGTTTTCCGCAGGCACAGATAATCGGCGCTGACCCTGCGCCCGGGCCGGACAGCGAAGCGCAAGAGCGCGCGGAATCCTGGTCGAGCTGGCTACGACGCCCCTGGCGCTCTGTGCGATCGTCCCTGCAGAGCGAGTCGACAACACCGGGAAGAGTGGCCTGTGATCCCCATGCCCTGCCGTTTGCCAGCGGCAGCTTCGACCTGGTGGTGTCCAATCTGCTGTTGCCCTGGTGTCATGCGCCACACCGGGTTTTCGAGGAAGTGGCCAGAGTCCTGAAGACCGGCGGCGCTTTCTTCTTCACCAGTGCCGGGCCGGATACCTTGCTCGAATACCGCGCCGCCTGGGCCCGGATAGACAGCCATCTGCACGGTTTCGGGCTGATCGACATGCATGATCTGGGCGATAGTCTGATGGCTTCAGGTTTCGCAGCACCGGTGCTGGATCGTGACAACCTGCGGGTCGAGTATCCGGACGTGGGGGCGTTACAACGGGAATTGCAGGCATTGGGTGCAGCCAATATCGCCAATGGCCGTCGATACGGTCTGATGTCGCCCAGTGTGCGACGGGCTCTGGATTCTGCCACTGCAGATGGCGAGCGCTTTGCCGTTACATTGGAATTGGTGCAGGGACATGGCTGGAAGGGGGAGCTTGAGGTGCCGGGCAGGCAGTCCGGGGGTGAGTACCGCGTGTCTATCGATAGTCTGCGCGGCAGTCGCGGGCGCGGCGATACACGAGGTTAGGCCTCGCCGCTTCAATCGGCCGGTGTTGGTGGCACCTATTCAAGTCAACCAACTGCCGCGAGTCATCGTACAATGATGACAATGCGTTCGATGAATGCCTCTCACGGTCAACAGGCGGTCGGCACATGATCGAAATACAGGATGACAAGGGCGCGACATTGCGCATCATCGTGATGGCCAATCGCTCGATGACCTGGCGCCAGAATCTCTACCTGGCTGCAACGCTGGGTTTCGTCAGTATGGGCATGGCGATTGCGATGGCCTGGTTCGGCATGTGGATGATCCTGCCTTTTGCAGGGGCTGAAGTCATTTTGCTCGTGGTCTGTCTCTATCTGACACAGAAAAGATTGTCCAGAAAAGAGGTAATCACGGTCGACAATGAAGCGATTCGTCTCGAGTGGGGCTACAATCATCCCGAAGTCACTGTAAACTTGCCGCGCCAGTGGAGCCGGTTGGCTTACAGTTTCCCCGACAACGTGTTCGAGGTGGGGCATCTGAGTCTGGTGGCTCATGGTGAGCGGTACGACCTGGGTAGCTGTCTCAACAAGGACGAGAAACAAGCACTCTACGCACAATTGAAGTCAGCTCTGGCGCGGTAGCTGCGTGTCAGAGTGGTTAACGGTAATGGTCAGAGGCAGTCTGCCAGTGAAACGATGGCGTGATCGAGACAGGTGAAGTCAAGAATCCAGCGCTATTCAAAAGCTTGCATTGACTGTTTCATTCGGTTGATAATTTCAGTAATACATCTTGGAGAATGGTTATGACGTCTAACGTTAGTCGTTGGGCGCTTCTGTCATTGGTCCTGCTCATGTTGCCTCTCGGGGCCTGGGCTGACTGGGGAGCGTTGAACATGCCGAAAGGCGTTACGGAAATCAGTAACGAGGTTCATACCTTGCACATGCGGATCTTCTACGTGTGTGTCGCTATCGGTGTAGCCGTGTTCAGCGTGATGATCGTATCCATGTTCCTGCATCGCAAATCACGCGGTGTGAAACCTGCCGACTTCCACGAGAGCACCACGGTGGAAATCGTCTGGACTGTCGTGCCTCTGGTCATCCTGATCGCCATGGCCATTCCAGCCGCTCGGGTACTGATCAAGATGGAAGACTTCAGCGATTCGGAGCTTTCCATCAAGGTAACCGGTTACCAGTGGCGCTGGCGCTACGACTACCTGGACAGCGGTGTCTCTTTCTACAGCCAGCTGAAGAGCGAACATAACGTGGCACGCCAACAGGGCGCGGGTGTCGATCTGGAATATTACTTCCCGGGCGAATCCTTCAACGGTGAAGAAGATGTCTACCTGCGTGAAGTCGACAATGAACTGATTGTGCCTGTAGGCAAGAAAATTCGTTTTCTGCACACATCCGCCGACGTCATTCACTCCTGGTGGGTGCAGGACCTGGCCATCAAGAAGGACGCCATCCCCGGCTTCATCAATGAAAACTGGGCGCTCATCGAGGAGCCCGGTATCTATCGCGGCAAATGCGCCGAGCTGTGCGGACGCGATCATGGCTTCATGCCGGTCGTGGTACGGGCCGTGCCTCAGGAGGAGTTCGATGCCTGGGTTGCCGATCAGAAACTGGCGATGGCCTCCAGGGTCGATGACTCGGAACGTCAATGGCAACACGAAGAACTGGTCTCGGCCGGCGAGCAGGTCTATCAGGCCAACTGCGCGAGCTGCCATCAAGCCGAAGGGCAGGGCATCCCCGGCATGTTCCCCGCAATTGCCGGCAGCGAAGTGGCTACCGGTAGCATCGACAAGCATCTGAACACAGTGCTGAACGGTGTCGAAGGCACCATGATGTCGCGTTTTTCCGATGTACTGTCTGATGCCGATATCGCCGCTGTCATTACCTATCAGCGCAACGCCTTCGGCAACGGTACCGGTGATTCGCTGCAACCGTCACAGGTTCAGTCACTGCGTACCGGCATGACGGCTGACAATGGCCTGACCCTGCCGAGCAAGGTGGCGGCCATGCCTGAACTGAACTCAAACACGGGAGTCAACTGATGAGTACTTCAGACGTCACTCACCACACGCCGGGCGAGCAGCACGATCATCACGATGATCATGACCATCACGGTCCTGCGCCGGGTCTGATGCGTTGGGTCACCACGACCAACCACAAGGATATCGGTACTCTCTACCTGTGGTTCTCACTGCTGATGTTCTTCATCGGTGGCGCCATGGCTCTGGTCATTCGCGCGGAACTGTTTCAACCGGGTATCCAGATCGTGGATCCGATGTTCTTCAATTCCATGACGACACTGCATGCCATCGTCATGATCTTCGGTGTGGTCATGCCGGCCTTTGTCGGCCTGGCGAACTGGATGATTCCGATGATGATCGGCGCACCGGACATGGCCATGCCGCGACTGAACAACTGGTCGTTCTGGATCATGCCGTTTGCCTTCACCATCATGCTCTCCACGCTGTTCATGGATAGTGGTGGTCCTGCCGGTGGCTGGACACTGTATCCACCGCTGGTTCTGCAGATGGGTGACAGTTTCGCCTTCGTGATCTTTGCCATCCACTTCCTGGGTATCTCCTCGGTCATGGGCGCGATCAACATCGTGGCCACCATCTTCAACATGCGTGCCCCGGGCATGACTTTCATGAAGATGCCCATGTTCGTCTGGACCTGGCTGATCACGGCCTACCTGCTGATTGCCACCTTGCCGGTCTTTGCCGGAGCCGTGACCATGCTGCTCACCGACCGTTACTTCGGTACCAGCTTCTTCAGTGCCGCCGGTGGCGGTGACCCGGTCATGTTCCAGCATATCTTCTGGTTCTTCGGTCACCCCGAGGTGTACATCCTGATCCTGCCGGCATTCGGTATCGTCTCTTCCATCATCCCGACTTTCGCGCGCAAGCAGCTGTTCGGCTATGACTCCATGGTGTACGCCACGGCCTCCATCGCCTTCCTGTCGTTCATCGTCTGGGCTCACCACATGTTCACCACGGGCATGCCGCTGGCAGGGGAGCTGTTCTTCATGTTCTCCACCATGATGATTTCCGTACCCACCGGCGTGAAGGTCTTCAACTGGGTGGCAACGATGTGGCGCGGTGCGATGACATTCGAAACGCCCATGCTGTTTTCCATCGGATTCGTGATCATGTTTACCATCGGCGGACTTTCCGGTCTGATGTTGGCCATCACACCTGCCGATATCCAGTATCACGACACGTACTTCGTCGTGGCTCACTTCCACTATGTACTGGTACCGGGTGCCATCTATTCACTCATGGCTGCCACGTATTACTGGCTGCCGAAGTGGACCGGCAACATGTACGACGAGAAGCTGGGCAAAATGCACTTCTGGATCTCCACCATCTTCGTCAATGTACTGTTCTTCCCCATGCACTTCGTGGGTCTGGCCGGTATGCCACGACGTATCCCTGACTACAGCCTGCAGTTCGCAGACTGGAACATGATTGCTACCATCGGCGCATTCGGCTTTGGCTTCAGTCAGCTGATGTTCGTGTACATCATCGTCAAGTGTGTCAAGGGTGGTGAGAAAGCCACTGATGAAGTCTGGGAAGGTGCGCGCGGTCTGGAATGGACGGTTGCTTCTCCAGCGCCTTATCACACCTTCGAAACAGCGCCGGTCATCAATCCGGATACTGTGACTCGATAAGCTCCGGGCCAGGAACATGCGGACAACTCAAACCATGAGTGAAGGGCAATCACCAGAGACGAATACCCGGGAGCAGCAGCAAGCTGCGCCCGGTTTCTTCCGACGGTATCGCCTGCCGCTGTTCCTGGCAGTCGTCGCCTTGTGCCTCTATGCCGGAAGCATCATCTATATCCTCTATTTCCGGGGTCAGGTGGCATGAGCGAAGCCTCCGACAACAACCCATCCGCCGAAGAGGCAAGACCTCGCTCGCACGGTCTGGTCGCTGGCAAGATGTTGCTGCTGGCCTGTGCCATGTTCGGTTTCGGTTATCTGATGGTGCCCTTGTACGACATCATCTGTGATATCACCGGGCTCAACGGCAAGACCGGTCGGGTCAGTGTCAGCGAGGTTGCCGAGGCGTCGGCAGTGGCAGAAGATCGCGAGATCATCGTCGAATTCACGGCCAGCATCAATCAGAGTGGTTCATGGATTTTCCAGCCGGATGTCAAGACCATGACCGTCAAGCCCGGTACCTTGTATCACGCCAGCTATTACGCTGAAAATCTGTCGAACTCTGCGGTAGTTGCGCAGGCGACTCCCAGCGTGACGCCGTTTGCGGCAGCGAAGTACTTCAACAAGACGGAGTGTTTCTGTTTTACCCGGCAGGCGTTCGAGCCCAGGGGTTCGATGCACATGCCACTGACCTTCATCATCGATCCGGACATTCCCGTCAATATCGATCGAGTGACTCTGTCGTACACGTTTTTCCGTTCGCCTGAACAAAGCTGACATCTTTCGTATTCAATGACTATCCGAGCGCCAGCGCGCTCGCAAAGGATCCAGACATGAGTAGTGCCGCAACAGCCTATTACGTCCCTCATTCAGCACGCTGGCCGATCGTCGGGTCTATCGGCTTGTTTATCTTCTTCTTCGGGTTCGCCTCCTGGTTGAACGATGCTTTCCTGGGCCGGGAGATGTTCTTCCTGGGCGCTGCCATCATCGTTTTCATGATGTTCGGCTGGTTCGGTGATGTGGCCAAGGAAAGTGAATCCGGTGCCTACAACTCACAGGTCGACACCTCGTTCCGCTTGTCGATGATGTGGTTCATCTTCTCTGAAGTCATGTTCTTTGCGGCCTTCTTCGGCGCACTGTTCTATGCGCGAGTATTTTCCGGTCCCTGGATTGGTGGAGTAGGCGGCGGTGGTGCAGACATGACCAATGCGCTGCTCTATGAAGGATTTGACTACGTCTGGCCCACCAATGGTCCTGGCGACGTCGGTGGCAACTTCGAACAGATGGGCTGGTTCGGGCTACCCCTGATCAACACCCTGCTGCTGTTGACCAGTGGTGTTACGTGCACCCTGGCACATCACGCCATCCGCGCCGGGCATCGCAAGCCATTCATTCTGTGGCTGCTGGCGACCGTCACGCTGGGTTTCATCTTCGTTTTCCTGCAAGCCGAAGAATACATGCACGCCTATTCGGCCATGAATCTGACCATGAACAGTGGTATCTACGGCTCCACGTTCTACCTGCTCACAGGCTTTCATGGTTTCCACGTCACCATGGGCGCCGTGATTCTGCTGGTTGTCATGATCCGGGCCATTCGCAACCACTTCACCGCCGAGAATCATTTCGCGTTTGAAGCTGCCGCCTGGTACTGGCACTTCGTTGACGTTGTCTGGTTGGGACTGTTCATCTTCGTCTACCTGGTCTGATCGGCAGGTAGACCAGTCCGGTTGCCCTGCCTTGGGTTTCTGACGAACGCTGGAATCGTCAGAACGAAAGCGGCATCGGGCAGTGGTATCAAGAAAGGGCGAGAGGATTCTCGCCCTTTTTTATTGGCTCGCTGCGCGGCCTGAGACCCTGATTGAAATGGCGGACTCAGCCTTGTTCATTACGGTCAGTCTCAGGAGCCTTCTTCCACCCGCCTTCTGCCCCCACTATTGAAGATCGACTCTTCAGGCGTTTGCGTATCTTCCTGAGGCACATCACCACTGCTCGCTGTGGTGGGCTGGCCTGTCATCGGGTCCGGGTTCATTTCCAGAATGCCGGTAGCTCCGGCGATCAGCACGATGATGATGGCAACAACGGACAGGCCGATGCGGATGGTCAGTGCATTGACGGTTCGATTTGACTGTCCCTTGTCCTTCACCAGGAAGTACAGCCCACTGAACAGGCTGATGATGACGAAGCACAGCAGCATTATCACGATGTATTTTACGAGTAGCATCAAGCAGGACCATGAGAATCTTTAACCACCAGTTTACTCCCAGACTTTGGGCGGTAGTGCTTTATGCAGCATTGCTGCTGTGCATGCTGTGGTTGGGGAACTGGCAGCTGAATCGCGCGGCACTGAAGGTATCGATGGCGGAAGCTGCAGAGCAATCGAGGAATGCCGCTGCGGTGCCTCTGAGTGATATAGGCGATATCGAGCAGGCGGCCGTGTCCTACACCCGTGTGACGCTGCAAGGGGAATACGACGGTGCGCATCAGTTTCTCTGGGATAATCGTACGCACAAGGGGCAGGCCGGGTTTGAAGTGCTGGTGCCTGTGCACCTTGCCGACGGACGGTGGGTCCTGGTCAATCGTGGCTGGGTGGCTCCGGGTCCGTCGCGGGCGCAATTGCCGGATGTCAGCTTGCCGCCATCGGCCATGACAACGCCAATCGAGATGGAAGGTTTCCTGTCCCGCCCATCGAAGGGATTCGCCAGTGGCGAGGCTCTGCCTGACGAGGGGCCGTGGCCGCGATTGCTCCAATACATGGATTATCAGGCCATCTCGGATGCACTGGGTGGCCCTGTGGTGCCCGCCGTGGTGCAGGCACAGACGCTTGCCGAAGACGGGTCCGAGCGTACCGTGCTGACAGCCCGCCCCGAATGGCTGATTGCCAACTGGCAACCGTCAGCATCCGGGCCCGCAAAACACTATAGTTACGCGTTTCAATGGTTCGCAATGGCATTGGCCCTGAGCATTCTGTTCGTGGTGGTCAATACTCGAAAATCTGCAACCGGATCCGACAAGAGACACACATCATGAGTCAAGCCGCCTCTCCCAAGAGCGAATCCGATTACCCGGAGATTGATCCGGCCAAGCGACGCGCCTCTCGCATCAAGTTGCTGACCATACTGGCCGTGTTCGCCATACCGCTGATACTGGCGACAATCTATCTGCAGATTGTTCGCATGAGCGGTGGGCAAGTAGGGGACACCTCTCGCGGACAGCTGATCCAGCCGGCCGTACCGATGACCGAGTTCAGCCTGCAGACAGCGGAAGGAGAGCTCGAGCTGGAGAGCCTCTACGGAATCTGGACGATGCTGTACATGCCCGAAGGCGACTGTCTGGATGATTGTCAGCGGAACCTCTACAACATGAGGCAGGTGCGTCTTGCGCTGAACCACCGTATGGATCGCGTGCAGCGACTGGTTCTGGCAGAATCGGGTGAGCAACTGGAGGATGCGCTGTTGGCAGAGCATCCGGGGCTGATCGTCGCCACCGGAGATCCGGCTGCACAGGCCGTCTTTCGTGATCAGGTGCGGGCAGCAGAGTCGGCCATGGAACCCTTGCAGGATGCCATCTATCTGCTGGATCCCTTCGGCAACATCATGTTGCGCTTTCCCGCTGATTTACCCCCCAAATCCCTGCTCAAGGATATCAAGCACCTGTTAAAAGTCTCGCGCATCGGTTAACCTCGGGCACTTGATATCGCAGCCGGATGGCGCGATCGGCAGTGCAATACAACATGAAAACCTCTACTGACATCAAAGCTTCAAACGGACTGATCAGTCACGTTGCAGCGCACTGGCGTGACTATCTCGAGATCACAAAGCCCAAGGTCGTGCTGCTGCTGGTATTTACCGCACTGGTGGGCATGGCTCTGGCCGTGCCTCTGTGGCTTCCGCTGCAGGAAAGTATCTTCGGCTTGCTGGGTATCGGACTGGCCTCGGGGTCGGCGGCTGCCATCAATCATGTGATCGATCAGCGTACCGATGCCATCATGAAACGTACCGAGAATCGGCCCTTGCCGATGGGTGCGCTCTCCACACGGCAATGTCTGAGTTTTGCGCTGCTGCTCGGCGCCATCGCCATGCTGATTCTGGTGTTTCTGGTCAATCCGCTGACAGCCGTACTCACGTTTTTCTCGCTGATCGGCTATGCCATCGTCTACACGGTCTATCTCAAGCGCGCCACGCCGCAGAATATCGTCATCGGCGGAGCTGCCGGTGCCATGCCGCCAGTGCTGGGCTGGGCCGCGGTGACCGGTGAAGTGAGCGCTGGGGCCTTGCTGCTTTTCCTGATTGTCTTCATCTGGACGCCACCGCATTTCTGGGCGCTGGCCATTCATCGTCGTGATGATTACGCCAAGGTGGATATTCCCATGCTGCCGGTAACGCATGGCATTCCGTTCACGCGTGTGCAGATCTTCCTGTACACCGTGCTGCTGGTGGTCATCTCGATCTTTCCCTATCTGATCCACATGAGTGGCCTGCTATATCTTTCCGGGGCCGTGATTCTGGGCGCCATGTTCCTGTACCACGCCTGGAAGATGTTCGACGACAATGCCACCAGCCAGCCCATCAAGACTTTCGTGTTCTCCATCAACTATCTGATGTGGCTGTTCGGCATCATGTTGGTGGATCACTATGTGCCGGTCGTCATGGCGTTGCTTGGCTAGCAGGGCTTCAGACTCTCAGACGCAACTTGCCTGTCCGATCGCCTGGCCAGCCAGCTGTCGTGAAACACCGGCAATGATCCGGGATCTCGAATAGTCAGAGAAAGCCGCTATATTGACTGAAATCATTCGTGTATCGCGAAGATTCCAGCAGGAAAGCACGACTGTTCAGCCGTGCTCGGGTAACCGACACTATGTATGGATGAGCAAGCGACTGGAAACATTCCTGCACGGATATGCAACGGCACACGACCTGAGCGTGCTGCTGCGCGCTCGGCTCTCGATCTTTCGTTCAACAACGGACCCGTAAATCGTCATGTTTCTGTTCTTGCTGGCCATCGCAGGCGGCTGTCTCGGCTTGTATTTTGGTGGAGATCTGTTGTTGAAAGGGGCGACGGTGGTCGGCCGCAAGATGGGCTGGTCTGCTGCGGTCATCGGCTTCGTGCTCATATCCCTGGGTACCAGCGCACCGGAGCTGTTCGTCAGCGCCGGCGCGGCCTTGCAGGGCTACGGGGATGTGGCGGCAGGCAATGTCGTCGGTTCGAATATCGTCAATATCGCCATCGTGCTGGGGCTGGGGGCTCTGATCATGCCGTTGGCCATCAACCGCGCCATCCGCGTGCATCAATTGCCCTTGATGATCGCGCTGACCGTCCTGGGCTTCCTGTTTCTGATTGACGGTCACCTGGGACGTCTGGAAGGCGCCTTGCTACTGGCCGGGGCCATGGGCAGCGTCTGGTGGGTCATGCGCGTCGATGGTGTTCCGGATCTTGAAGACGCGCTGGTCGAAGAGGTGCTGCACGGTGAGGAGCAGGGTCTGTGGCTGAGCATCTTCTTCATCGTAGCGGGTGTCGTACTGCTGCTGATCGGTGCTCAGGGCCTGATCTGGGGTGGGGTGGGACTGGCCACCTACTTTGGCGTACCGGACGCGGTCGTGGCACTGACGGTGACCTCGATCGGTACCGGCCTGCCGGAGATCACGGCCACCGTGCTGGCTGTGGCCCGTCGCGATACCGACATGGCAGTAGGCAATGTGGTGGGATCGAACATGCTCAATATTGGCCTGGTGCTGGGATTTACGGGCGTGGTGTCGCCCATCGACAGCAGTGGTGTGGATATGCTGCCATTGAGCATCATGTTGCTGCTGTCTTTCCTGGTGCTGTTGCTGGCCTGGTATCCGCGACATGTTTCGCGTTGGGTCGGGGGTGGTCTGTTGGGGGCATTTGCTGCCTACACCGTCTTGCTGGTTCAATAGGGTTCGTGCCCGCCGTCTGGAGAGACTGTTCATGCGACACCTGAACTACAACCATCTGCTGTATTTCCACAGCGTTGCGCGTGAAGGCAGCGTCGCCAAGGCTGCCAAGGTGCTGCATCTGACGCCACAGACCGTCAGCGGTCAGATCAAACTGCTTGAAGAGGCCATCGGCGAACCCCTGTTTCTGCGGGTAGGGCGAGGCCTGACCCTGTCCGAAACCGGGCGAGTCGTGCAGTCCTATGCCGACGAGATCTTCTCGGTAGGAACGGCGCTGGCGCAGCGTCTGCAGTCCACGGGCCAGGAGACTCCCCGATCACTGCGTGTGGGAATCGTCGATTCCTTTCCCAAGCTGGTTGCCTGCCGCCTGCTGGGTGTCACTCTGGCCGGGGACGAGGCGGTCAGGCTATCCTGCTCGGAGGGCAAGCTGGAATCCCTGTTGGCCGATCTGTCCGTTCACAAGCTGGATCTGATTCTCTCGGACAGACCGGTGCCCACCGGGCTCAATGTGCGTGCCTACAATCACGTACTGGGTTCGAGCAATATGGCGTTCTTTGCGCCGAACGAGTGGGCGCCGCGCCTGTCGGCCGGATTTCCGCACTCGCTGGCAGAGGTGCCGGTGTTGCTGCCGGACGCCTCCAGCGCGCTGCGGCGCAGTCTGGATCATTGGTTCGACGAAATCGAGATCGTGCCGCGCGTTGTCGCCGAGTTCGATGACAGCGCCCTGATGAAGACCTTCGGAGAGGCGGGTCAGGGCGTTTTCCCGGCCCCCGGCGTCGTGGCCTCGGATATTGCAGGTAACGGTCACGCCAGTCCCATCGGCTTCATCAGCGAGGTCATGGAGACCTTCATCGCGATCTCGCCGCAGCGCCGCCTGCGACACCCCTCGGTGCTGCGTATCGCCGAGCACGCGCGCGAAGTGTTGGCCTCCCTGTCGCAGTCGGCATAGCGAAAACCATACAGAAGCGTAAGTTGCCGGCAAGCACGCAGACAGCTTGAAGTCCGATAGTAAGGCTTGGGGCAAGCGCGGAAGGGTCACCAACCCTTTCACGGCTTGTTTCGAAGCTGCATCACAGGACCGGCGAACAGCGACTGTACGTCCCAGCGAGCGCAATTCAAACGATACGTGAATTGCCGATACAATGCGCTGCGCGCGTGCCGTCTGGCTTTCGCTGCGTTCCGTGTGATGCATGGCTCCTTGGACAATGATTCAGGAGATGGAATATCATGGATTCAGGCAAGCCGCGTCGAACGCTCGATACAGTTGAGGGCGAAAACCGGGCTGATTACCTTCACGGAGAACTGATGCACATATTGTTGGTTGAAGACGATAGCCAGACAGCCGACTATGCCGCTCGAGGATTCAAGGAAGCAGGACATGTGGTGGACGTGCTGGACAATGGGCGCGAGGCCATGATCCAGTGCCTGCAGACCGATTACGATGTACTTGTGGTAGACCGCATGTTGCCGGGGCTGGATGGCCTGTCTCTGGTCAAGAGCCTGCGAGCGTCGGGTAACAAGACACCGGTCATCTTTCTGACTGCGGTATCCGGTGTGGATGACCGGGTTGCCGGGCTGGAAGCGGGTGCAGACGACTATCTGACCAAGCCGTTCGCCTTCTCGGAGTTGCTGGCGCGGGTCAATGCCCTGGCCCGGCGACCGGCGGCATCGGTGGAGACGACACATCTGCAGGTGGCCGATCTACGCCTTGACCTGCTGGCCAGAACGGCGCGACGAGCCGATCAGGATATCGAACTGCAACCGCGCGAGTTCACACTGCTTGAGGTGCTGATGCGTAACGAGGGGCGGGTAGTGAGCCGCACCATGTTGCTGGAGCAGGTCTGGGACTTTCATTTCGACCCCAAGACCAGCGTTGTCGAGACGCATATCAGCCGGTTACGCAGCAAGATCGACAAACCTTTCCCGGAGCCCCTGCTGCACACGGTGCGCAATCTGGGATACAGCATGCACGCTCCACGTTGACAGCGTGGCGCCTGTTGTCATGACTGGCGGCAGCGAGGCGCGAAACGAGCCGGGAGGCAATGATGGCAGCGACACCGGATGACACGACAGCACTGGGCGAGCGATTTCGATCGTTGACCAGTTCGCTGAGCAGCTCCTGCCCCGGGCGGGGTATCACCTGCCCCGAGCAAGCGCGTGAAGTGGTCGCCGAGTCTGTAGACACCATCGGTACGCGATTGAAGGGGCGGTTGTTCCAGCGATTCGGCTTGCTGCGCAGTATCTCCTTTCGCATGGGGTTTCTGTTCTGGCTGCTTTTCACTCTGTGTTTCGGCGGTGGCGCCTTCATGGTGTACACGGTGCTCCAGGATCGCATGCTCGATCGGATCGATGCGTCCATCGCCGGGCGGTTCGCAGAGGTTCGGGATGTCTATGAGACCATCGGGGCCGATGCGGTGATCAGAATGGCGAATGCGCGCAGCGATTCGCCCATGAGCTCGTCCCTGGGTTTTCACCTGTCCAACGCCGAGGGCGAGCGCGTGGCAGGCAATCTGCCGTTGTGCCTGGCCAATACAGGCTGGGAAGTGCTGGCGGGTGAAGAACTGGGCCTGGAAGGCGATGAGAGCCAGTACCGCTTCTATACCGACAGTGTGGGTGACTACACCTTGTCAATGGGACGAAGCCTTGACGACCTGGTCGAGCTTCGCAAGATCACACTGGCCTGTCTGCTATGGACCTCCCTGCTGTCGACCTTGCTCGCCTTCGTGGTCGGTGGGTACTTTGCACGCAGCACACACAGACGTGTGGCTCGCATCTCGGCCTCACTGGACGTCGTTGGCAAAGGTAATCTGAGCGCACGTCTTCCGGTGAGCTGTGCCGGTGACGATGTGGATCAGCTGTCGGAAAAAATCAACGCTTCTCTGGAGCGACTCGAACACACGGTCAATGGCATGCGACAGGTCAGTACCGACATTGCACATGATCTGAAGACACCGCTGAACAGGCTCTATATCGGTCTCGAGGAGGCAGCTGACAAAAGCCGTTCGGGTGCCTGCGTCGGTCAGGAGCTGGATGATGCGCTGGAAGAGACTCAGGCCATCAACGCCACCTTTGAGGCCTTGCTGCGAATAGCGCAGATCGAGGCCGGGGCGCGCAAATCCCAATTCAGGCATCTTGATCTGGCCAGTGTGCTGGAGACCGCCGCGGAGGTGTATGCCCCGGTGGTGGATGAGCAATGTCAGGAGTTGGTTGTGGACATGTCGGCAGGTCAGTCTCTGCCGGTTTTCGGTGACCAGCAATTGTTGCTGCAACTCGTGGTCAATCTGATCGAGAACGCCGTACATCATTGTTCAGACAATACTGTCATCCGCCTGAGTGCCGGCGAGAAGGACGGTGTGGTGTGGTTCACCGTGGCGGACTCGGGACCGGGTATCCCGGCGGCAGAACGCGAGAAAGTGTTTCAGCGTCTGTATCGGCTCGAGCGCAGTCGTACCACGCGCGGCACCGGCCTTGGTTTGAGTCTGGTCAAGGCCATATCGGACTTGCATTGCGGCACCATTTCTCTGGATGACAACAATCCGGGCCTGGCGGTCACGGTGCGTTTCGATCGCGATTGCCCCAGCGACGCCTGATGAATCCATCAGTCTGGCGTCGTTTCGTAGCTGGCATCGATGTTCACCGGAAAATTCAGTGAACGCGCGATGAAACAATACTGGTGAACAAGACCATGGATGGCATCGGCCTGTTCCGGGTCGACGCCAGCAGACAGGTGGATGTGCGGATGCAGTGTCGCTGACAGAAAGCGTCCGGCACCGTCGGATTGTACTTCTCCGACACCCACAGGCTTGTCCGTATAGCCTTGTACGACGATTCTGCGGCTACTGGCCAGATGCAGATACCACAGCATGTGGCAGGCCGAGACGGTCGACAGCAGCAAGTCTTCCGGATTGTGCAGCAGTGGATCGCCGCCCAGTAGCGGGTCATTGGAACAGTGAATCACCGGTTTGCCCGGGGTCGTGATATCCCAGCTGCGTTGGTAGGCAGTGTAGCTGGCCGTCCCCCGGCCAGTATTGCCGGTCCATTCAACGCGAGCAGTATAGTCGTGTGTGGCGGGTGATCCTGGCTGCTTGTGTGCCATGGCAAGACTGCTCCGTGGTGTGTTCAGCGGAAAAGTCTAGCGCAATCATCGCCAGTGAGCGACTCGGCTGAGCGAGCCTTGTGCACCATGAAAAAAGCCGCCCCTGAACGAGTCGGGGGCGGCTTGGATTTCACACTGTCCGTCCCGATGACGGGGCAGACAGTAAAGCGTTGCTTGCGAGTCGGATCAGGCCGCCATCAGATGCGTCTTGATCTTCTTCATGGCCGCTTTCTCGATCTGGCGAATACGTTCAGCAGAGACGCCGTACTCGTCAGCCAGCTCGTGCAGAGTCGACTTTTCGTCTTCCAGCCAGCGACGCTGCAGAATGGTTCGGCTTCGATCATCGAGAATCTCGAATCCGGCCGCCAGACCTTCGTGAGAGTTGTTGCGACCGTCCTCGCGCTCCAGAATCATGGATGGATCATCCTGTTCCTGAAACAGCGACTCGGAAGGTGACAGACTCACGCGGTCTTCACTGGCGCCCGGCGGTGCATCGAAGGCACTGTCGTGGCCATGCATTCGCGATTCCATCTCGACAACCACTTTCTCGTCGACACCGAGGTCCTTGGCCACCGCTTCCACTTCTTCCTGGCTGAACCAGTTCAGCTGCTTCTTGGCACTACGCAGCTTGAAGAACAGCTTTCGCTGAGATTTGGTGGTGGCTACTTTCACGATGCGCCAGTTACGAATGACATACTCGTGAATTTCAGCGCGGATCCAGTGGACGGCAAAGGAAATCAGGCGCACACCGACATCGGGGTCAAATCGCTTGACTGCCTTCATCAGGCCGATATTGCCTTCCTGGACCAGGTCTGCCATCGGCAGCCCGTAGCCCTTGTAAGTACGGGCAATATGGACCACGAAACGCAGCTGCGACATGACCAGTTGACGCGCAGCGTCGAGATCTTCGTCGTCGCGCAGACGGCGCGCCAGCTTCTGTTCTTCTTCAACAGACAGCAGGTCGATATTGGCAATTTTCGCAAGATAGCTATTGAGGTCATCGGCAATGACCGGAATGGCCATGGCGGTGTTCTTGTTAGCAGTCAGGGCGTTACTCATAAGATGTTTCTCCAACAACCGTCGGGACTTCGTTATCTTAGCACTCGGTAGTTATGAGTGCTAAACAGCGACAAAGTTCCGGTCATATTTACACACTCGGGGTGTTATCCACTGGTGTGCCATTTGATGCTTATTCCTACGAAAACAAAGACTTGTTGGATCAGCTGCCGTTTGATCCACGTTGTGTCAGTTGCTGTGATGGGCGGTACATGCTGGACAATGCTCCCACGACTCCCAGAACCAGAGATACAGCCAGAACAATGCCTATCTGTGTCGCAGTGGGATGACTTAACCGAAAGGTGCTCTCGTACAAGGAGGACAGATCATCGGCCGGTTGTTTGATGGCATTGAACCCGATGACCGCAATAATGCTGGCTACCACGCCCCCCAGCAGGCCATACAGTGCGCCGATATACAGAATGGGTCGGTTCATGAAGAAACTGCCCGCCCCCAGCAGGCTGGCAACCTCCATTTCGCTGCGTCGGCGCAGCAGTTCCAGGCGAATCGTGTTGCCGATGACCAGCAGCGCGGTGAGCGTCAGAAACAGTGCCAGCATGCCGCCCACCAGCTGTACCAGGGACACCACGGCCTGCAGGCGCCTGACCCAGCGAAGGTCGTACTGCACGCGCTCCACGGCCTCGTTCGTGCGCAGCCTGGCGGCAAGGGCGTCGACCGTACCGGCACGCAGCACGTTGCTGTCGGGATAGATGATGACGGCACCGGGGAGCGGGTTTTCTCCCAGAGCGTCGATGGCAGAGCCGATATCGCTGTTTTCCCGAAACAGGGCCAGCGCTTCCTCACGACTGATGTAGCGGGTCTCGCGAATGCCCTCGCTGGACGCCCATTGGGTTGCCAGCGCGGCACCGTCCAGATCACTGACACTGTCCTGCAGATAGGCTGTCAGGCTCTCGCCCTCGATACTGCGACTGCCAAGCTGTTGCAGAGCGCTACTGGCGAACAGCAACATGACGGGCAACGCCAGGGTGATGCCCAGCACCAGCAGTGTGATGAGGCTGGCAAACTTGTGGCGTTTGAGCTGGCGCAGGCTCTGTGCCAGGGCATAGCCCCGCTTGGTGTAGGTCCAGCGGGGCCCGGCTGCATTGGCAGCGGTTTCTTGAGTCATGCTCGGAGGTGTCTTTCTGGCCATCGGCGTGTCGAGGCTGTTTCAACGCACATTGTCGGGGTTCCGGCTACTCGGCGTAGCCTGCCCACTGGCGGTTTCCCGAGAGGCGCCGGTGAGCGTTCCGTTCAGCAATTGCAGACGCGGATAGCGGAATGTATCGAGCAGGCTCTGATCGTGTGTGGCAAACAGAACGGTCACGCCAGAGGCATTGAACTGCATGAACAGATGCATGATCTCCGCACTGATGTCGGGATCCAGGTTGCCGGTCGGCTCATCGGCCAGTAACAGCTTGGGACGTGCCACCACGGCGCGAGCGATACCGATACGTTGCTGTTCGCCACCGGAGAGCACCTGCGGGTTTTCAAGGGCCTTGTCGGCCAGTCCCACACGCTTGAGCGCGGCACTGACACGGGTCTTGATGTCGTTGTAGCGATAACCACCGATGATCAGCGGAAAGGCCACATTGTCGAAGACGCTGCGATCGAGCAGCAGCTGATTGTCCTGAAAGACGATTCCCATCTGCTGACGCAATGCCGGTTCCTGGCGCGGGCGCAGATGACTGTAATGAATGTTGCCGACCTGGATCTCACCACTGCTCGGGCGTTCCAGACGCGCCACCAGTCGCAGCAGGGAGCTCTTGCCGGCACCGGAATGCCCGGTCAGAAAGGTGAACGAGCCCGCACTGAGTGTGAAGCTCACATCCTGCAGGGCAAAGCGTCCCGGCAGATACTCCAGACTGACGTGCTCGAAGGCAATCACGAGATACTGACCAACGCATTGACATAACGTTCGGCTTCGAACACTTCCAGGTCTTCCACCTTTTCACCGACACCGATGAAGCGGATGGGCAGGCCCAGTTGTTCGGCAATGGCGAAGATGACACCCCCCTTGGCTGTACCGTCCAGCTTGGTGACGACCATGCCGGTCAGGTTCATGGCCTCGTGGAATTGTCTTGCCTGGTTCAGGGCGTTCTGTCCGGTACCCCCGTCGAGCACGATCAGGGTTTCATGCGGTGCCGTCGGATCGATCTTGCCGATCACGCGCTTCACCTTCTGCAGCTCTTCCATCAGGTTGTTCTGTGTATGCAGCCGTCCGGCCGTATCGGCTATCAGTACATCGATGCCCCGTGCCTTGGCCGACTGGACCGCGTCGAAGATGACCGAAGCCGAGTCCGCCCCCGTACCCTGTGCGATGACCGGTACCTGGTTTCTCTCTCCCCAGGTCTGCAGCTGTTCCACAGCCGCCGCGCGGAAGGTGTCGCCGGCTGCCAGCATGACGCTCTTGCCGCCATCCTGTAGCTGCTTTGCAAGCTTGCCGATGGTGGTTGTCTTGCCCGAGCCGTTCACCCCGACAACCAGGATCACGAACGGTGAATCGCTGTCGGGAATTTCCAGTGGTTGCTCCACTGGCAGCAGCAGGCGGGTCAGTTCCTTTTGCAGGGCCTGTCGCAGTGCTTCCGAATCGCCGACCTCGGAGCGATTGACCTGCTGGTTCAGGGAGGCCATGACTCGTGAGGTGGCTTCCATGCCCACATCGGCCATGATCAGCTGGCTTTCCAGCTCTTCCAGTAGATCGGCGTCGATCGGCTTGTTGCCCAGCATGAAGTCGAGCAGATTGTCGCGAAATCTGGAGCGGGTGCGCGAAAGCTTTGCATCGAGCGGCGCGTCACTCTCCGGCGCCTGCTCACGCTGGTTCTTTTGTCGTTTGAGAAAGCTGAATATGCCCATCGATGGTCTGCTGACGTTCCTGAAAGGTCGGGTTGTCTGGTGTCTTGAGTGTGCCGGAATGCCTTTACGTCGGTATCATGGCGTTTTCCCGGCTCGCGCAACATCCTACCACCGTGACCCCACCTTCAAACCGTAGTAGAAACCAGCGTCAGGGCAAGTCTGATCGCAAGGGCAACCGTAATTCGGCAGGGCAGGTGCGCATCATTGCCGGACAATGGCGCGGGCGCAAGCTGGCGGTGGCGGACGTGGATGGCCTGCGACCCACCGGTGACCGAGTACGCGAGACCTTGTTCAACTGGCTGCAACCGCTGGTTGCCGGTAGTCGCTGCCTGGATCTGTTTGCCGGCAGTGGCGCACTGGGCTTCGAAGCACTGTCTCGCCAGGCAAGTCGCGTTACCCTGGTGGAGCCGAATGGGCGTGCCTACGCCGTACTGCAGCAATCCGCGGAGGTGCTTGGTGTACCGAAAAGCCGGGCTCGTCTGGTGCAAGGCAGTGCCGAGCATTTTCTGTCAGGTAATAGTGACGAGTACGATATCGTGTTCGTCGATCCGCCCTTCGACTACGAATTGCAATGGGAGACGCTGGCAGTACTGGCATCCGCTCATGTGGCCGACAATGGCCATGTGTATATAGAGTCGCCGACGGCGCAAGCCATGCCGGAGAACCTGCCGGGTGGTTTCCATGTGCACAAGGAAAAGGTGTTTGGTGATGTGCACGCACGTTTGCTGGCCAGAGAAGCCATAATGTGAAGGCTGAGGCGGTCTGTGGCATTGCACCACAGGGGTATTTGCCTCACACTCGATCGTTCGTTCCGTAGGGGCACCTGAATGCGTGTAACAGCCGTATATCCTGGTACTTTCGACCCAATGACCGTCGGGCATATCGATGTGGCACGTCGTGCCAGTCGCATGTTTGACGATGTCATTGTCGCCGTTGCTGCCAGTACCTCGAAAAGTCCGTTTTTCTCGCTCGAAGAGCGCGTGGACATGGCCACCACCATACTCGAGGATCTGGAGAACGTCACCGTTCAGTCATTCGGCGGTCTGCTGGTGGATTACGCCAATGAAGTGGGTAGCAAGGTGATCGTCAGAGGATTGCGTGCCATCTCGGATTTCGAATATGAGGTGCAGATCGCTGGCGTCAACCGGCATCTGGACCCGGAGATAGAAACGGTGTTCATTGCGGCGTCTCAGGAATATACCTTTCTGTCTTCCAGCATCGTGCGCGAGATCGCTCGCATGCACGGGGATGTCAGTGAATTCGTACATCCGGTGGTTGTCGAATCGTTCTCGCGTCGTCACCAACGGGCCTTGCATGAGGGGAATATCTAGTGGCCTTGCTGATTACCGATGAGTGCATCAATTGCGACGTCTGTGAGCCGGAATGCCCCAACGATGCCATCTATCAGGGGGAGGAGATCTACGAGATCCACTTTCATCTGTGTACCGAATGTGTGGGCCATCATGATGAATCGCAGTGCGTGGTCGTGTGTCCGGTCGAGTGCATCATCGTTGACAAGAGTCAGCCTGAATCCCGGGAAGAGCTGCAACTGAAGTACGAAGGCCTGATGCGTTCAGCCTGATGTCTGCTCGCTGACAATGGCTCCCTGACATCGGATTGTCGAATGATGAATTCAAGGCTCGCTCTGTTTGCCTTCGGAACCCTGATGGATCCGGATGTGCTCGGCATCGTGGCACGCCAGGATCCCGCAACACTGGTACGCGAAGCGGCCAGCGTTGCCGATCACGCAAGGCGCTGGGTGCTGGATGATCATTATCCGGTGCTCGTACCCAGCCCCGGCCAGCACACCGTCGGCCTGATCATCCGTGGTCTGCAGGAGGAAGCCATGAGTCGCATCGAATTCTTCGAGGGCGACGAATTCACACTGCGCACGCTGTTTGTCGAAAACGCCGCAGGCGATCGGGAAGAGGTCTGCTACTTTGCAGACAACCAGCGGCAGTCCATCAGCACTGAAGAGTGGTTGCTGGAACAGTGGCAGGCTGCGACCAAGGCGCAGACCCTGCCGCGTGTCGAGCGCTACATGCGCTGCTACGGAAAAATGACGACGACCGAGGCGGATGCCTACTGGTAACAGACCACCCCTGATCTGAGATTGCGTGTTGTCATGATTCGCCGAGAATCATGAACGATATGTCAGAATACTGGGGGGCGAGTTGCGGGTCGACGTCGATCTCCTGATCGCTTTCCGCCGATAGCGAGTGCGCTGGGGCAAGGCAGAAGCCGCTTGTCACCACGCGGAAGACTCTCGCACCGACCAATCGTCAGCGAAGCTGCAGGAGCGCAATCATGATGGACAACCTCGCCCAGATCCTCATGCTGTTGAGTGTGGCGGTCACCGTGGTTGTCGCTTTCCAGCAACTGCATGTGCCCACCAGTATCGGGTATCTGCTGGTAGGCCTGATTCTGGGGCCGCATACCATCGGACCGACGTTCGACATACCTGAGTTCAAGACGCTGGCCGAGTTCGGGGTGGTGTTTCTGCTGTTCACGATCGGCCTGAACTACTCTCTGCCGCAGTTGCATGCCTTGCGCCACCAGGTGTTGGGCTTGGGGACTGCCCAGGTGCTGCTGGTGACGGTTCTGGTGACGCTGGTGCTGTGGGCGGCCGGCTTGCCCGGCAGCGCAGCGTTCGTGACAGGCGCAGTGTTTGCGCAGTCTTCGTCGACCATCATCAGCAGCCAGCTGAGCGAACAGGCCGAACAGAACAGCCCGCATGGCCGCCTGGGGCTGGCGATGTCCGTGTTCCAGGACGTAACGGCTGTGCCCTTTCTGGTCGTCATTCCCGTGTTGGGTACGGCCGTCGGTAGCCTGGCCCTGGCGGGCTCACTGGGCTGGGCCATGGGCAAGGCGGTGCTGGCGTTTGCTCTGGTCTTCTTTGCCGGGCGCTGGTTGCTTCGGCCGCTGTTTCAACTGGTCACGCGGCGCCGCTCGGCCGAAGTGCTGACCTTGACCGTCTTGCTGGTGGCCTTGCTGGCTGCCTGGACAACGAGTACGTTGGGGCTGTCACTGGCTTTCGGCGCGTTTCTGGTCGGCATGATGCTGGGCGAGACCGAATTCCGCTTTCAGGTGGAATCCACGATACGTCCGTTCCGTGATGTTCTGCTGGGCCTGTTCTTCGTGGGTATCGGCACGCTGATAGACCCGGCTGCCATCCCGGGCATATGGCACTGGGCCGTGATGGGCGCCGCCTTGATCATCGTGAGCAAACTGCTGCTGGTGACGCTGATGGTGCGCATGAGTGGCATCGCCACACCCACGGCGTGGCGTGTCGGTCTGTTGCTGGCCGTGGGTGGCGAGTTCGGTTTTGCCCTGATTGCCATTGCTCTGGATGCCAGTGTGATCGATGTACGTCTGGGTCAGATTGCATTGACGTCGGTGTTCTTCTCGATGGTGGCTGGCTCGGTGCTCATTCGCTTCAATGAGTCGATTGCCGCTTGCCTGAGTCACACGCAACGGGATGCAGGCACTGATCCGGCAGTGAGCGTGCTCGATGCAGACGAACCGCGGGTGCTGATTGGTGGATATGGCCGTGTCGGGCATACCATTGCGGTGTTGCTGCAGGACAGCGGAATCGCCTTCATGGCGATCGACACCGACATGACGCGGGTGGCACAGGGCAGGGCAGATGGCCACCAGGTCGTCTACGGTGATGTCAGCGATCCTGAACTACTGACCGCGCTGCAGGCGGAGCAGGCCTCCTTGCTTGTGCTCAGTGTCGATGATTTCGCGGTTGCCATGCAGACGATCACTTACATGCGCAGTGCAGCACCGCAGGTGCCGATCATTGCACGGGCGCGCGATCTCGAATCCAGTTCGCGATTGCTGGCTGCCGGTGCCATCCATGCATATCCGGAAACGATTGAGGCAAGCCTGCGTCTGGGGGGCTTTGCCCTGAAGGTATTGCGCGTACCCGTGAATGATATCGATCTGCTGATGCAGGAGGTTCGCGACCGGGATTACAAGCCTGTGCTGGAAGAGGACGACGACGCCGGGAAGCCGGGTACATGACAATGCCGTGAAGGCGTGCGCGCGATAACGACACGAAGGCTGGCGCGTGACAATGCTGTGAGACGGGGGCGCTGAGGCGACATGAACGCTGCTGCGAGACACTGCCCCGATGAGCAATGAGCAATGAGCAATGAGCAATGAGCGATGTGCGATGTGCGATGTGCGATGTGCGATGTGCGATACGCGATGTGGATAGGTCTTCGGTCGAGCGTTCAGGCTTGCCTTGCTGGCTGTCAGGCGATTTTCCTGATCGGACGATTTGCACGTTCGCGCAGCAAGGCGGTCATGTCCTCGACGTTCAATGGTCGCGCCAGATAATAGCCCTGCGCCGTGGTGCATTGCTTCTTGCGCAGAAAGTCCATTTCCGACTCCTGTTCCACCCCTTCGGCCACGACCTGCATTTCCAGACTGTCGGCCAGCATCAGGATCGCTGAGACGATCTTTTCGTTCTGCGAGCCGTTCTTGAGATTGGCGATGAAACTGCGATCGATCTTCAGTGTATCCACCGGCATGGTTGCGATCGTCGACAAGGACGAATAACCGGTGCCGAAGTCATCCATGGCGATGGCGATGCCGCAGGCTCTCAGGTCGCTCAATGTGTTGAACATCTCGGCCGGCGCTTCGATGATGCAGCTCTCTGTCAATTCCAGTTCCAGTGCGCTGGCCGGCATGTCATGCCGTTGCAGGGCATTGTCGACGATATGCTGGATATCGCCATAGGCAAATTGACGGGCAGAGACATTCACTGCAATCTGATCCATGGCGATGCCACTCAACTGCCACTGTTTCCACTGGCGGCAGGCTTCATCGATCACCCAGGCGCCGATATCGCCGATCAGACCCCGTTCCTCGGCAATGGGGATGAACACGTCCGGTGGAACCATGCCTCGCTCGGCATGATGCCAGCGTAGAAGCGCTTCAGCGCCGACGAGTTCCATGTCACTGACAGAATATTGCGGCTGGAACACAAGAGAGAACTCCCCTCGCGACAGGGCGTGTCGCAGGTCCAGTTCCAGTTGCAGTCGATCCTCCAGCGTTTGCTGAATCTCGCTGCCATAGACTCGATAGTTGTTCTTGTTCAGCCGCTTGGCCTCGTACATGGCGGCATCGGCACACTTCACAAGGTCGTCGACGTTATCGGCATGACAGGGATACAGGGCTATGCCGATGCTGGTACTCACCACGAATTCATGTCCGTTCAGGGCGATCGGTCTGGCCATGGCTTCCAGGATTCGCGCGGCGGTTTGCTCACCTTCGTTGCCGTCATCCGAATGGGGCAGGAGCACGATGAATTCGTCTCCACCCATGCGGGCGACGGTATCCCTGTCAGCCGATGTGCTCGGAATGCATTCGGAGCCGGGGGCAGCCTCGCCAAGGCAGTCAAGCAGTCGTTCGCTGACCGTCTCCAGCAGTCTGTCGCCGGCCTTGTGGCCTTGTGTATCGTTGATGCGTTTGAAATCATCCAGGTCGAGAAACAGGATGCACAGTTTGTGGCCTTGTTCTGCGGCCTCCCGGATTCTCTGCTCGGCTACCTGATCGAACAGACGTCGATTGGCAAGACCTGTCAGAGAGTCCCTGTAGGCCAGGGTCTCTATCTGTGAGTGCGAGTCCTGCAACTCGTGCATCGATAGTTGCAGACGCTCACTGGTATCCCTGAAGGCTCTCGACAGATCGCCGATCTCGTCTCGCCTTGTCATGTCACCGTCATGGCTGCTGCTCTCGTGATCGTTGGTGCCGATCGACATGGCCAGTTGGCGCAGTCTGCTCAGAGGCCGTAATACCAGCAGTCGCAGGAGTGTGAAGAAGGTGGCCACACCCATGAAGGTGCTGATTGCCGAGATGATGGCCAGTTGATTCGAGAAACCGACGATGTCCTCGCGCATCGAGGACGTCGGCAACAATGCAATCATGGATATGCTGTCGGTCAGTCGCTTGCGACTGATGATCATCGGCTCGTCAAGGTAGGAGGCGCTGCTTACCCTGCCTGAATCCGACAGGGTGCTGGCATTCTGCAGCAGCTCGGTATCGATCAGCCCGATCCGCGATCTGTCCGCGTGCAAGACGATCTGGCCTTCGTCTGTGACGACCGCCCAGAGCACATCATCGCTGATGGCCTTGAACGCTATCTGGTCAGCAATGCGATCCAGTCTGGTCATGAGGACAAGGCTGCCGGCAAGGGGCTGAGCATCAGGTGTCGTTGCCGGAACACGGCGCGAATCGCCGGCGATTCCGCGGCTTGTTCCCGGTATGGGTTGGGTGACGATCAGCACGCTCTGTGCGTCATCAGCCAGAGTCTGGATGGAGCTTGTTGGCCAGTCTGACCTCACCAGGGCATGCGCGGGTAGCCCCTGAGCACCGAAGCTCAGAATCGGATCCACCGCGCCATTCGAGTCGAGCATGATCAGCGTGTCATATTCGGGATGGGATTGGCGAAACAGGGCCACGATCTCCTTCACCCTCGATTGCAGCGCGCTGTCCTGTTTCTCTGCCTCCCCGGCTGACGCATAGACGGCTAACAGCGGTGTGCGTGCCAGCTGTGCTGTATCGGATCCGGCCGCACTCATGAGCTGTCTGAGTTGGTGATCTGCAACATTGAGCGCAAGGTTCATTTCCTTGAGCTTTTCCCGCTTGGCTCTTTCAAGGAGCCCGGCATTGGTGAACAGATAGATCAGTACGATGGAGAGAATGGCGCACGGTGCGACGATGAACAGGAGTTTCGCTTGTAATCGCATAATTTCTGGCGTCAGTTGAGTGTGCAACTCGGCGGTTCTTCTGCCAATGCTGCCAGTACCGGTTCCGGCATCTGGGTCATTGCACCTTGCACTGTATTCAAACCTTGTTGGCCAGCCTCCCGGTCAGTTACCGAACCCTCTCACGCCTGCACATCAATTGCTGGCGTACCACACAGCGTTGATCGACCGCACGATGTCGTGATCATGCGTGTCCTCGCGTCTATGCCTTGCCTGATGATTGCTGAAAATCAGGTTCATCGTCGGCTTATCGGCAGCACGGTGGGTTACAGGACTGTTTGCGCCGAAAAAAGTCGGTTTGCAGGTTACCTACGAGTGTTACAAGGTGATGGAGTGCACCATCCGCGTTCTGCCAGTCGTGATATCTCGAGACTGTATAATGACGCCGAGCCCGATTCTCGACCCGCAGGCTGCGGCTACCTACACGCCGGAACAGGAAAGAACGTCCATGACCTTTGATGACAAGCCGTCGCGCAGCGCTGATACCCTGGCACTTTGCAGCACGTCCCGCATGAGCGAATTGCGTCAGGCGCTCGGCCAGCCGGGGCTCATGGGGCGGAGTATCGAATCCATGCGCTCCCGTGTGGACTCGCAGCTGCTGTCGCCGATCGATGTTCCGGGCCATGGTGAGGCCGGCAGCTACGAGCATAATCGACATCAGCTGAACTGCCGCTTGTGCGAAGAGGCCGGCACGATGTACCAGATAACTGGGGAGCAGCATTACGCGGATCTTGCGACAGAGATTCTCCAACGCTATGCCGATTGCTACCTGAAACTGGGTTTTCAGCGCGCCAGAAACACCAATCCTCCCGGCCGGATCTTCCACCAGATACTCAATGAGAACATGTGGCTGCTGTCGATGTCGATCGGCTACGGCCATGTTCGGCACATCCTGTCGGCAACGCAGCGCGATCATGTCGAGTCACAACTGTTTCGTCCTGTCCTGGAGATGATGACGCAGACCTACGATCATGATTTCGGCACCATCCACAACCATGGCCTGTGGAGCGTGGCGGCGGTGGGGACCTGTGGTCTGGTCATCGGCGACGATCACTCTGTGAGCCTGGCCATGGATGGTTTGCAGGGAGATCGCAGCACGGGTGGGTATCTGGCCGAGATTCGCCAGTTGTTTGCGCCATCAGGCTATTACATCGAGGGACCCTACTATCACCGCTTTGCACTGCGGCCGCTGGTGATCTTCGCCGAAGCCTTGCACACGCACCGTCCTGAGCTGGACATCTACAACGTCAGCGAGCAGCGCATCGGCACCACGATCAAGGCCTTGCTGTCATTGATCTACCCCAATGGCCGACTGCCGGCCTTGAATGATGCATCGCTGAGCATGGGGATCCAGGACGAGGGCTTGCTCATTGCGGCCAGTGTCTACAACGCGCGTTACGGCGACGATCCGGCGGTGCACGCACTGGCGCGTCAGCAAGGGCAGGTCTGGGTACACCCGAGCGGTCTGGCACTGGCGGCAGCGGCCGATCAGCTGAGCGACGATGCCCCCCCTTTCTGGCCCAGTGCAGAGCTCAGCGAAGGGCCGAACGGCGACAAGGGCGCGCAGGGTTTTCTTCGAGCCAGAGCCACCGACGGCGACATCAGTCAGGTATCGATGAACTATGGCCAGCATGGCATGGATCACGGCCACTTCGATACGCTGGGCATTACCTTGTTCAATCGCGGTGAGGAAGTGTTGCGCGAATACGGCTTTGCCCGTTGGCTCAATGTCGAACCCAAGTTTGGTGGGCGCTATCTACCCGAGAACAAGACCTGGGCGCGGCAGACGCTGGCCCACAACTGTGTGGTAGTGGATCGGCAATCACAGAACGCGGCGGATCTGCAGCGTGCCGATGAGGTGCATGGCATTCCGCATTTCTTCGATACTACAGGACCGGTGCAGGGGATGAGTGCCTTTGCCAACGATCACTACCCCGGCGTGGACATGCAACGCACGGTACTGCTGGTCGAACACGAACTCCTCAGTACGCCTGTGCTCGTGGATCTGTTTCGTCTGAGCAGCGAGGCTGAGCACGACTATGACTACGCCGTACAGTATTCCGGACAGATATGCGATTCGAACGTGAACCCGCAGTCCAACCTGACGCAGTGGTCGGTACTGGGTGAAGAGAGCGGCTATGAGCATCTGATGGGGGGCGCGCAGGCCGATCTCGATGCACCGACCCGCGTGACCTGGTTGCAGGGGCAACGCTTCAACACCTGGCTCAGCGCTGCGGATCATGGAGAACTGGTATTCGCCCAGTTGGGTGGTAATGACCCTTCATTCAACCTGCGCCGTGAATCGACCCTGTTGCTGCGTCAGCGCGGTCAGCACCATCTGTTTGCCTCGGCTTTCGAAACGCATGGTCTGTTCGATGAGGCAAACGAGCGTTGTTACGGCGCGCGTGGTGAACTACAGGCTATTCGAACCTTGGCGCATGATGAGAATGCCAGTGTGATCGAACTGCAGGGCGAGCACCTGCACCTGATCATCATGGTCAGCAATCGGCCCGACGTCACGGCAGACAGTGAGAATGAGATCAGCGTCGATGGGCGCCGCTATCAATGGACCGGCTTCTTCGACTGTCAGCCTGCCTGATGGCGAGGAGCCGGTGCGCAGACGGGCACCAGTTCACTGCGTTGTGCATGGTGCAGCAGAGCCAGTGATAGCAGGGCGCAGCTACTGAGGCAGATGGCCAGTGGTATCAGGGTCTGGTCATAGAAATGTCCACTGGTCATGGAGACCACAACGGCCACGATGCTGGAGACCGAAGCGATGACCGACGCACCCACGCCTGCAACCGCACCCAGTGGCTCCATGGCCATGGCTCCCAGGTTGCCGAACAAGACGCCAATGGCAAACAGGCTGCCACTGAACAACAGCATGAAGATGATCAGCGATGGCGCGCCGCCGGACAGAGCCGATGCGCCAAGCAGAAGTATTCCGCTTGCCACCAGCCCCATCAGTGCATGCCTTGACAGGCGATACATGCCCAGGCGCATGACCAGTCTGCTGTTGGTGAGTGTGGCAATGCCCATACCCAGAGCCAGCAGGGCAAACAGGCTGGTGAAATAGCCACCAACGGCGTAGATGTCATGGAAGATCGACGCTGCGATACCGTAGTAGCTGGTCAGGCAACCGAACATCAGGCCTGCGGCAATCGTGGCGGGCATCACGCGAGAGTTGCGGCAGATGCGCAGAGCGGTCTTCAGTGTCTGGCCCCAGCGAAAGGGCGTGCGACGGTGGGTTGGCAGCGGTTCCGGCTGGCGCAGACATAGCCACAGAGCTGCAATGCAAGCCAGCACACAATAGGCCATGAAGATGGTGCGCCAGCTGCCAGCCAGCATGACCAGTTCACCCAGTGCCGGTGCCAGCATGGGCACCAGGATCAGGACTGTCATGATGATCGACATGGCGCGAGCCATCGACGCGCCTTCATAGCGATCTCGGATGGCTGCGCGTGAGCCGATCTTGGGCCCGGCCACCCCGACCCCCTGGATGAAGCGCGCCAGCAGCAAGGTGTTCAGGTTCTGCGCGGTGATGGCCAGCACAGCGCCGGCCATGAAGATGGCAATACCCAGGAGAATGGCAAACTTGCGACCACGGGCATCGGATAATGGGCCGAATACCGGCTCACCGAATGCCATGCCCAGAACCAGCGCTGAAATGATCAAGTGCACATCCGGGGCAGCCCCACCGCTGGACAGCTCTCTGGCGATGACCGGCATACCGGCAATGACGGCATCGATACTCAGCGCTGTCAGTGACGTCAGGAAACCGAACAGTGCGATGAACTCTCGTTCGCTGGTCTGACGTACAGGCATCTGAAGTGTCTATCGAAACGGGAGGGGAGGCGTCTTGATTGTAGCGTACCCTTGTCACCGGCCTGCGTTTCTGCGTTTCTGCGTATCTGCGTATCTGCGTATCTGCGTATCTGCGTATCTGCGTATCTGCGTTTCTGCGTTTCTGCGTTTCTGCGTTTCTGCGTTTCTGCGTATCTGCGTTTCTGCGTTTCTGCGTTTCTGCGTTTCTGCGTTTCTGCGTTTCTACGTTCCAGCGTTCCAGCGTTCCAGCGTCTGCGTCTGCGCAGAGCAGCCCTGGCATCAGCCCTTGTGGATGCCGGCGGATGGGGCGAAACGAATAGTGCAACTCAGGAAGTGCCGGCGACGTTCCCGGGCACTTTGATCGGGTCCAGTCTGGAGACGATGACGGCAGAGAGCGCGATGAACAAGGCCGACACCCAGAGGCAGGCAGTCAGTCCGCTGTGCTGATACAACCAGCCTGACAGCACGGTGCCGATCAGACGGCCCATGGCATTGGCCATGTAGTAGAAGCCGACATCCAGCGACACTTCGTCGCGCTTGGCGCTCTTGACGATCAAAAAGCTGTGCAAGGATGAATTGATGGCAAACAGCACGCCGAAGACGAGCAGACCGAGCGTCAAGGTGGCTGCTACATGAAAGTCTGCCGCCAGCGATAGCGCAATTCCGGCAGGCACCACGGCCAGTAGTGCTGCCCAGAGAAAAGGTGCCTGTCCGTCAGCGCGCTCTGCGGAGGATCGCCCGGTCAGCCGAGGTGCCAGGGTCTGCACCAGCCCATAACCGATGACCCAGAGGGCCAGGTAGCCGCCAACTGTCCAGTGATCCCATCCCAGTGACATGCTCAGATAGACCGGCAGCGCAACCACGAACCAGACATCCCGGGCACCGAACAGGAACAGGCGCGCAGCGGACAGGATGTTGATGGTCCGGCTCTTGGACAGAATGGCGGTGAACGGCGGTTTGTCACGCGCTTTGCCCAGATCCCGGCCCAATGTCATCAGACTGAACAGCCAGACAAGCGTCAGCGCGGCAGCCATGAGCAACATGGCACCGCGAAAGCCCACAAGGCTCAACAGGCCGCCGCCAAGAAAGAAACCGATGCCCTTCAGGGTGTTTTTCGATCCGGTAAGCAGCGCGACCCAGGTATACAGACGACCATGATCCTGATCCGGCACCAGCAGCTTGATGGCGCTCTTTGCGCTCATCTTGTTCAGATCCTTGGCAATCCCCGACAGCGCCTGCGCGGCCATGACCCAGACGACACTCAGTGCACTGGCCGGAACCAGAAGCATCGACAGGGCAATTATCTGCAGACCCAGACCGATGTTCATGGTTCTGTTGAGGCCCAGCCTGGCACCCAGCCAGCCGCCAATGAGGTTGGTGACGACGCCGAAGATCTCGTAGAACAGGAACAGCATGGCTATCTGTAGCGGAGAATAGCCCAGATCGTGGAAGTGCAGCACCACGAGCATGCGCAGTGCGCCATCGGTCAGGGTGAACGCCCAGTAGTTACCCGTGACGATGATGTACTGGCGGATCGACTCAGGCAGTTGCTTCCAGGATTGCATGTTCGCGGCTCGCCTCAGTGCTGGTCAAGTCGTGCAACCATCTCAGCCAGTTCCACCGTTCGGTTGGCATAGCCGAATTCGTTGTCATACCAGGCGTAGATCTTCACATGCGTGTCGTTGACCACCATGGTCGACAAGGCATCGATGATGCTGGAGCGAGGGTCGCTCTTGTAGTCTATGGAGACCAGCGGGCGTTCCTCGAATCCCAGAATACCGGCAAGCTCGTTTTCGGCTGCCTGCCGAAGCAGATTGTTGACCTCTTCGACACTGGTCTTGCGACTGGCATCGAAGACAAAGTCGGTCAGTGAGGCATTGGCCAGCGGTACGCGAACGGCATGACCATTCAATCGACCCTTGAGCTCGGGGAAGATCTGCGTGATGGCCGTTGCCGATCCGGTCGTGGTGGGTATCAGGCTCATACCGCAGGCACGGGCCCGTCGCAGGTCCTTGTGGGGTGCATCGAGAATGGTCTGCGTATTGGTCAGATCGTGAATCGTGGTAATGGAACCCTGCTCGATACCGATATGCTCATGCAGCACCTTGACCACTGGCGCCAGGCTGTTGGTGGTACAGGAGGCGGCGGTCACGATGCGGTGTCTGGCAGCATCATAGAGCTGGTGGTTGACGCCCATGACAACATTCAGCACGGCGTCCTCCTTCACCGGGGCCGTGACAACCACGCGTTTGACGTCCTGGTCGAGATAGCCTTGCAGTTTTTCGCTTGTGCGCAGCGTGCCCGAGGCTTCAATGACCACATCACACTCCGACCAGGGCGTGTCTGACAGCGCCGTATGGCGAGTGCAGGCGGTGCGAGAGCCCTCGACGATCATGTCTTCACCTTCTGTGCCTACCTGGCGATCCCAGCTGCCATGTACCGAATCGAATTGCAGCAGGTGCGCCAGCGTCGCCGCATCGGCGGCGGGATCATTGACGCGTATGATGTCGATATCCGGTCTCTGACTGGCAATGCGAAAAGCCAGTCTGCCGATTCTGCCGAACCCGTTGATGCCCAGTCGTATGCCCATGAATATACCTGTCAGATGCCGGAAGGTGGGTGCAGGAGCTTGTCTGCTACAAGTCTGAATAGGCAACTATATACGTCGATCCGTATATTTATCAAATGAAAGTTTGATGACAAGGGCTGTGCGGGGGCCAGGCCGATACCGGTGAGGCATATACACCTACAGATTCGACACTGACACGGGAAAAGCGCATCGGGGGCAGGGAGTGCCGCTACACTAGTAACTTACAGAATGCCGGTCAGGCTGCAGCGGGGAGGAATCGATCAATGACACCGACAAGCGTGTTCAAATGCCTGAGTGATGAAACACGGCTGTTGTGTCTGCTGCTCATTTGCCGCGAAGGTGAGCTGTGTGTGTGCGAGCTCACGGAATCCCTGCAGTTGAGTCAGCCCAAGGTCTCGCGGCATCTGGCTCAGCTCAGATCCTGTTCACTGCTGCAGGACCGCAAGCAGGGGTTGTGGAACTTCTATCGCTTGCACGACGAATTGCCGGGGTGGGTGCATGGTGTGCTGGACGCGACACTGGACGGGAATCCATCCTGTCTGGATCAGTGTCAGGCCAATCTGCGTTCCATGGGAGAGCGCCCCGAACGCCTGGCCTGTTGCGACTGACGAACGTCGCTTTACTGCAAGGGCTGAGCTCTATCCAACGCCTTCCTTGTTCCTGAAGCTCGCCGCACCATTCCCACCCTTGCCTCACTCACTTCTGACACTGGCTGCAGTAGAAGCTGGCCCGTTGAGCGTGCACCTGGTGCTTGATCGGTGACTGGCAATGGTGACAGGCCTCGCCAGTGCGACCATAGACATTGAGTGATTGCGCAAAATACCCGGGATTGCCATCACTGTTGATGAAATCGCGCAAGGTGGTGCCCCCTTGTTTGATGGAGCGCAGCAGAACCTGCTTGATGGCGTCCACCAGTGCATCGGCCTCGCGGCGCGTGATGCGCTGCGCGGCACGTCCCGGCCGAATACCGGCCATGAACAGCGATTCGCTGGCGTAGATATTACCCACACCCACCACCACCTTGCTGTTCATGATCAGGTTCTTGATGCTTACCTGTCGCTTGCGTGACAGGTCATACAGATACTGGCCATCGAAATCGCTCGACAGCGGTTCCGGCCCCAGGTCGGCCAGCAAGGCGTGGGTGGCTTCGCCGGCGTTCTGCCACAGAAAGCAGCCGAAGCGACGTGGATCGTGAAAGCGCAGGATGGAACCCGAGGCCAGTTCCAGCTCAATGTGATCATGCTTGCGTCTGTGTTCTTCCGGCGAACAGATGCGCAGACTGCCAGACATGCCCAGGTGCACGATGGCGGTTCCCGCCGGCACATCCACCAGCAGATACTTGCCACGACGCGTCACTGACTCGACCGTGGCGCCCTGCAGGGCCTGGATTGCCTGCGGTACCGGCCAGCGCAGATTGGGGTTGTGCACCGTCACCTGTCGCACCGTCTTGCCTACCAGATGAGGCAGAATGCCGCGGCGTGTGGTTTCGACTTCCGGGAGTTCAGGCATCAGGGAAAGACACTGTCAGGTAACGAGGACCGAGGCAATATGTAGGCGCATCCGGCATTCTCAAAGCGCAAGGCAATGAAGCGCTGGAAATCTTGAAGTGTCAGGCCGGTTTGCTGCCCGGCGATATCGGCCAGCCACTGGCGCGTGGCGATCGGCTCTTCCACCTCGTTCAATGGCCAGCTGACGATCTGCTGGGCGCTGAGTGTTCTCCAGCGCTGCAGTGATTCGTCGCTGACATCCTCTTCCTTTCCGGTATCTCCATCCGTCTGCGGCGGTGCTGCGCGCAGCGCATCCAGCCCCTGCGGGAAGACATCCGCGACGGCAATTGCCGACAAGCCGCCATTGAGCAGGGACAGGATCCACTCGGGTACGAATTCCACTCGATCTCCGCGCTGCAGATAGCGTCGCTCGCCAGAGAGATCGCTGGCACCGAGCGCAAGTCGTTGTTCGTCGACGAAGATCAGCGCTTCGGGCCTGATCAGGCCGGCGGCCTCGAGATCCACATCCGTGCTGGCATAGCTGTGTGCCGACGGTGTCAGTGCGTCCAGCAAGGGTTGCAATCGCTGGCTGTTGGTCTGCAGCTCACAGGGTTCTTCGATGTGCCATTGTTCGTCCGCCTGCTTGCGTAGCGTGATGTCCACAAAACCCGGCCGCTCGATGCGCAGACTGTGGATGGTCGCCGGGCGCGCGGATGGCGACCGGCGCTGGTCGGTCCACCAGACGAGCGCAATGATGCCGGTGAGCAGGGCCAGCAGTACACAGCCGGCCACTACCAGGCGTTGGATCTTCTGCGAATGTGTCAACGCAGCTCCTGCATGAATGGGATGTTATCGAGGGGTGCTGTCAGCCTACCCCACAGCGCGGGGCAGGCTTCCTACTCTATCACTTGCGTCGGCGCCACCGAACTACCAGGGCGATCAGCAGCAGCAGGGCAGGCAGTCCGGCGAGGTAGAGCGCACTGATCACGATGATGCTGCGGTTGTCCAGTTGCAATTCACTGTCCGGGGCCTTGTGAGTGACGAATTCAAGCGCGTCCGCCTCCCCGGTGAGCCACAGAATCAATGATTCGGTAAACGCCTTGTTGCCACCATTGTCCAGAAACCGAGAAGCCGCGAAATCGGCATCGCCCAGAACGGCGATACGCTGCGTGCCCTGAGCACGCGGGCGCTCGATGCTCACGCCCAGCAGCAGTGGGCCGGCCACTTCCGCGGAGCCTTCATCGAACTGGATCGCGCCGGAGAGTGCGCCGGTCTCGGTCCAGCTGGTTGCAGGGGTCTGCAGCAATGGCAGAGTTTCCTGTCCGGCCAGTGGTGTCACTGACAGGGCCGATGCCTGCGGCAGAAGAAGGGGGCTGCTCAATCTGTCGGTGACCGGGTGGGCAGGGAAACGGTCCAGCAGCACAAAGTCTGGCGACTGGGCATTGAGTGCCTGGCTGTCGGTGTCGATCACTCTGCCGGGCAGTGTATCCACACCCAGTTGATCTGCCAGTAATTGCAAGCCGGGACCCGCAGGGGCATCATTGGCGACTTCACTGAGCCACAGCAGGTTGCCGCCGCGCAACAGATAGTCGTTGATGCTGGCAATTTCCCCGGGAAAATAGGGGCGTCTGGGAGCGGCGAGGACCACCAGGTCGATGTCCTCGGACAGTCTCGGCTGACTGACCAGACTCACTTCCCGGCTGACCAGGCCGATGGCCTCGAGATCGGCGGCCATGCGGCTCCAGCCATCATTGTCACCGCGTGTGGGGCTGCGTTCCTCGTGCCCGGTGATGAAAACGATATCGCGCTCGCCCTCGCGATTGAGCAGGCGCAGGCTGTCGACCAGGGTGCGTTCGGAGAGTGTCTGCAAACGTTGTTCTCGTCCGGCCGTGCGCAGGATGAGTTCACCACCGGGCGCGGCATCCAGGGCGCGAGCTGTCGCCGGGTCGGTTTCAGGGTTGATGAAGCGCAGTTGCAGATCGGGCTTGATGGACTGAAAGCGCGATACCAGCGCCTCTACGCCGGTCTGTTGTGCCGGATCGGGTCCGAGCACGGCGATCAGTTCCACCGGTTTGTCCAGCGATTGCAGGATGTCCAGGGTTGCAGGTGCAAGACTGTGTCGCTCGTTGGCGGTGACGTCCACCGCGGTGCTGAAGCGCTGGCTCAGCCACCCCAGGGCAAGCACGATGCACAGCAGCAGCAGCGCCAGTGCCATATGTACTCTGGAGGCGTTCACGAATGTCCCTTCTGCCGGAGCGAGTCCAGACGGATGATGGTCAGGCCCAGAAACAGCAGTGTCATCAGTACAAAGAAGGCAATGTCACGGGTCTGCACATACCCCTGGAAGAAACCGTGCAGATGCGTGGCGATGGAGAATTCGGCCAAACCCTGCAGAGGGAGGGCGCCGCTGCCGATACTGCCAAGCATCCATGAGATGAACAACAGGGCAAGGCTTGCCATGATGGCGATCAGGGAGTGTCGGGTCAGAGACGAGAAGTACAGACCACAGGCGGCGCAGGCCGCCGTGCACAGGGACAGTCCGACACCTGCCGACAGCAGCAGTGGCCAGTCGATCGCTATCAGCAGTTGCATTGCGCCCAGCAAAGCGATGGCCAGTACCACGTTCAGCAGCAGGATCAGGAAAACACCCAGAAATTTGCCCAGGGTCAGCGAGACTGCGCTGACCGGCGAGGACTGCCACAGCGCATAGGTCTGCAAACGGAATTCATCACTGAAGCTGCGCATCGCGAACAAGGGCGCGATCAATGTAAAGGCCAACGCCAGTGGTTCGAGGTAGCGTACGCTCATGAAACCTGTCAGGCCTACCGGATGATCCTGCAGCGCCAGCCGCGCCTGTACGGAGAGAAACACCTCGAGCTGTTTGAGAAACTGGAAGCCGAACAGACCCGCCAGCAAGGCCATGATGATCCATACCTGCATGCTGCGCAGCAGGCTGAGCCCTTCATGACGCGCAATGATGCTGATCATGCGATGGCCTCCTGAAAGACGGTCTCGAGTTCTTCTCCGTGGTAAGGGCGATCGCTGGTCAAGCGGCCTGCGTGAATGATGGCGACGCGGTTGCAGGTGGCTGTGACCTCGTTCAGCAGATGGGTGGAGAAGATGATGGCCTGCTCCTTGCCGATATCGGCGATCAGTTGCCGCATGCCTTCCATCTGCTGCGGGTCCAGTCCGTTGGCAGGTTCGTCGAGCAGCACGACAGCCGGTTCGTGGATCAATGCCTGCGCCAGGCCAACGCGTTGCCGAAAACCCTTCGACAGTGTGCCGATGATCTTGCCCTGTACATCGCCCAGGTCACACTGATCGATGATCTGCGTCCGGCGAATGGCCGTCTGCTGTCGATCGAGACCGCGAATGCGGCCGGTCAATGTCAGATACTCGCTCACCCGCATGTCGTTGTACAGCGGAGGTTGATCAGGCAGATAGCCGATCCGCGCACGCGCCTGCAGAGGGGCGTCTGCCAGGGAATAACCGCTGACGTGTACGCTGCCCGAATCCGGAACCAGCGCGCCGCAGAGCAGTCGCAGGGTGGTGGACTTGCCGGCGCCATTGAGTCCCAGCAAGCCGACGATATCGCCACGCTGCAATTGCAGTGATAGGTCGCTGACACCCGCGCCACCTGCATGTTGCAGGTTCAGACCGCGAGCCTCCAGCAGGGGAGAGCCGGAGTCGGTCGGCGGCGTCTCGCCAGCCTGTTCGGAATCGCTTGTGTGCAGAGCCATGTCCTGAGATCGATCGGAGCCAGAGTATAGAGGAGTGTTGGAGCAAGCTTTGCATCTGCAGCAGTTATGCCGCTTTGCCATTGCTGTGCTCTGTGACACGAATGATGGGTGTTCGTTGCCCATTGGATGCTGAAGAAACGGCAATGCTCAGGGGCTCGGGCAGGTTCACCGGATGCGTCACCCCATTGACGAATGGATTGTGTAAGGTGTCCGCAACATTGCATAGTCGAGAGGTAGTGAGTTTGTTTCTATTAGGATTCTGGGATGTATCGGTCTGGACGCTGGTAGCGTGGACGGCCATCAGTTGCCACATCACATTGCTGGCCGTCACGGTCTATCTGCACCGCAGTCAGGCGCATCGATCCGTTGATCTGCATCCGGTACTTCAGCACTTCTTCCGGTTCTGGCTGTGGCTGACCACCGGTATGAACACGAAGGAGTGGGTGTCGGTACATCGCAAGCATCATGCACGCTGCGAAGGGCCTGAAGATCCGCACAGCCCGCAGGTGTACGGGCTCAAGAAGGTCTTGCTGGAGGGCGCCGAACTGTATCGGGAAGCGGCGGCCGACAAGGAGATTCTGGACAAGTTCGGATTCGGTACCCCCGACGACTGGATGGAGCGCAATGTCTACTCCCGGTTCGGTGTGGGTGGCGTGGTCATCTTGGCCGTCACCGAATTCCTGCTTTTCGGTCTGGCCGGCATTGCCGTCTTCGCCATTCAGATGCTCTGCGTACCGGTCCTCGCTGCCGGGATCATCAATGGTCTGGCGCATTTCTGGGGGTATCGCAACTTCGAAACCGATGATGCAGCCACCAATCTGACACCCATTGCCGCCATCATCTGTGGTGAAGAGTTGCACAACAACCACCATGCCTATCCCTCGTCGGCCCGGTTTGCCCTGCGCCGCTGGGAGCTGGATCTGGGGTGGGTCTATCTGCGCCTGTTCAGTTTTCTGGGTCTGGCCAGGATCCGTCGAGTAGCGCCGCGCCCCAGGTTCGACGCCGACAAGACCGTCATGGACGTCGATACCGTCAAGGCCATCATTTCCAGTCGGTTGCATGTCATGGAAAGCTACGCCCGCAAGGTCGTGAAGCCGACGCATGCCATCGAGCTGAAAGCCTCTGTCGAACACCGTCGCACCTTGAGAGAGGCGGGGCGGGATCTGTTGAAGGTGGACCATCTGCTCGACGAAGCGGCTCGCGTGCGGGTCACGGCAGCCCTGTCTGTCAGTGAGACGCTCAATACCGTCTACGATCTGCAGAATCAGTTGCAGGAAATCTGGCACAAGGCCGGCGCCAGCCAGGAAGCGCTGTTACAGGCGCTGCAGGACTGGTGCAAGCGGGCCGAGGCAACGGGGATCGAATCCCTGGAAGAATTTGCGGCTCGCCTGCGTGGATATCACCTGAAGCCATTCAACGGTTGATGGCTGTCAGCTTGCGCCGGGCTCATCTGCCTGGCGCAGGTTGCGGGCAGCGGTACTCGCCCGCGGGTATCACTGTTTCATCAGAGCCGGGTATCACTGTTCATCAGGCACAAAAAAGCCCGGGTCTTGCCGGGCTTTTTCGAATACATCCGGAAGGATCGGGAATTACTTGATCTTCGCTTCCTTGTACATGACGTGCTTGCGAACAACCGGATCGAATTTCTTCAATTCCAGCTTGCCCGTCATGGTTCGCTTGTTCTTGGACGTGGTGTAGAAATGTCCAGTGCCCGCTGAGGACACCATCTTGATCTTGTCTCGCATGATTCAGATTCGGTTGGGGCTCGTTTGCAAAGGCGCAGAGCAAAAAAGGACGGTGGCTTATACTTTCTCGCCGCGTGAACGCAGTTCCTGCAGAACCGAGTCGATACCGCGCTTGTCGATAACGCGCATGCCGCTGGAAGACACTCGCAGGGATACAAACCGCTTTTCAGCAGCGACCCAGAAACGATGGGTGTGCAGATTGGGCAGGAAACGACGCTTGCGCCGGTTCTTGGCGTGCGACACGTTATTACCTGACATTGGGCTCTTGCCGGTGACCTGGCAGACTCTGGACATGCGAAACTACTCCGAATAAGGATTGTACTGCGCTTAGCCTGCGAAGTGTAGCGAATACCTGGCCAGTTCTCAAGGGGGCGAGGCCTACTATTTTCACATTAACGGAAATGAAACGTAAAATGGACCGCATATTCATCAGGAATCTGCAGATTGACACCATTATCGGCATCTATGACTGGGAACGTAAGCGTCGTCAACGGGTGGTGATCGATCTGGAGATGTCCGCTGACGTTGCGCGCGCGGCCCGGGCCGAAGACGTGGAATCGACGCTGAACTACAAGACACTGTCTGATGAACTGGTGAATTTCATTGAAAACAGCGAGTTCCAGCTGATAGAAACCCTGGCCGAGAGCGTTACCCGGATCGTTCGAGAGGATTTCGGGGTGCAGTGGGTCAGATTGACCCTGCACAAGCCGGATGCCCTGGCCGGCGATACCGACGTGGGCGTCATCATCGAGCGGGGAGAGCGTCCCGATGACTGAATTGCCGCAGCCGGACGCCATAGCGCTGGCGCACAGTGAGCGACTGCAACAGGTCCTGACCGAACGAATCGGCCAGGCAGGAGTGCTCTCCTTCGCCGAGTACATGGAGCAGGTGCTGTATGAGCCGGGGCTGGGCTACTACATGGCCGGCGCTGCAAAGTTCGGCGATGCCGGTGATTTCATCACCGCCCCCGAGGTGTCACCGTTGTTTGGCGCCGCACTGGCCAATGAGTTGCGCGCAGTTCTGGCGAACACGGGCGGTGGAATACTCGAATTCGGTGCCGGCAGCGGCAAGCTGGCACTCAGCATCATGCAGGCGCTGTCCGACATCGACACGCTGAGTTACACGATTCTGGAACCCAGCGCCGAACTGGCCGACCGGCAGCAGAAACTGCTTCGAGAAACGCTTGAGGCCTCGCTCTATCGCAGAATCCACTGGATCGATACTCTGCCGGAGACCTTTACCGGGGCTATCGTGGCCAATGAGGTCATGGACGCCCTGCCGGTGGAGCGCTTTCGCAAGGACGGCGAGGGTGTGATACAGCTCTGTGTCGATCAGGAGCTGGCCGTGACAGGCCGGCCGGCCCCGGCTGCCTTGCAGGCCGCCGTCAGTGCCATCGAGGACGATCTGGCCGAACCCTTGCCCGACGGCTACGAGTCAGAAGTCTGCCTGTTGCTCAAGCCATGGCTGACATCACTGGCCCGGACCCTGACGCGGGGGGTGGTGCTGCTGATCGATTATGGCTATCCGCGTCGTGAGTACTATCTGCCGGAGCGGCAAACGGGCACACTGGCTTGTTATTACAGGCACAGGACTCATGACGATCCCTTTGTCTGGCCCGGCTTGCAGGACATCACCGCGCACGTGGATTTCACCGCCGTGGCAGAGGCGGCCGTCGGCCAGGAGCTTGATCTGCTGGGCTATGCGTCCCAATCAGCCTTTCTTCTGGACAATCGCCTGCTGGCGCTGGCCGAGCAGGAAATTGCCCTAAGCCGCAGTGAAATGCAGCGCATTGCCCTGGCACGCGCTGTCAAGACGCTGACCCTTCCTGGCGAAATGGGCGAACGGTTTCAGGTAATGGCGCTGGGTAGAGGCTATGATCTGCGCCTTCAGGGATTCAGCTCGCAGGATCTGTCCTACCGGCTCTAGTTTCCACCTCGTTCAGCAGTCACCCATGCGCACCTTCTGCAGTGTCGCATGGCATCAAGGTACGTCTCTTCTATGGAATTAATGCACATCATCTGGTTGGCACTGGTACAGGGTCTGACCGAATTTCTGCCGGTGTCCAGTTCGGCGCATCTGATTCTGGTGCCAAGCCTGCTGGGTTGGCCGGATCAGGGGCTGGCCTTCGATGTCGCCGTGCATCTGGGCACCTTGATTGCCGTGGTGACCTACTTTCGCCATGACATCGTCAGCCTCTTTCTGGCCTGGATCGAGTCCATGACTCGCCGCCAGATGACGCCTGAAGCTCGTCTGGCCTGGGGTGTGATTCTGGGAACCATCCCTGCCGGTCTGGTGGGTCTGGCGTTCAAGGACTACATCGAGGTGTATCTGCGGTCTCCGCTGGTTATTGCCGCGACGACCATCATCTTCGGCCTGTTGCTCTGGCTGGCAGACAAGCGCAGCAAACTGGCGCGCGATGAGTACACACTGGGATGGCAGGATTTTCTGGTGATCGGTGGGGCGCAGGCCATGGCGCTGATTCCGGGTACCTCGCGTTCGGGTATTACCATCACGGCCGGTCTGTTGCTGGGCCTGACGCGCGAAGCGGCCGCCCGTTACTCCTTTCTGTTGTCCATTCCCATCATCGTGCTCTCGGGTCTGAGCGTGACCAAGGACCTGGTCGAATCAACCGTCCCGGTCGACTGGCTGGCACTCTTTCTGGGAACAGTGATCGCGGCCATCAGCGCCTTCGTCTGCATCCACTACTTTCTGGCTTTCATCAACCGCATCGGCATGACGCCATTTGTCATCTACCGGCTGTTGCTTGGTGTCCTGTTGCTGTGGGTGTTCCTGTAAGGCATTCACCCATCTGATTTGATGGGTCGGCGTGTGCACCGATACCCGTAATTCGGGTGGGGGCACACGTGGGGCTTCAGGGTTACCGACTCCGGTCACGTCTCTGCCGGGGATCTGCGGGGGATCTGCGGGGGATCTGCGGGGCGGGGGCCCCGCCCGTCGAACTCAGGATGAGGGGATGGTCAGTTCCAGCGTCTTGCCGCCCAGGCCGTGCACGGAGTCGTGGGCCTGAAGCCTGATGACACTGATACCTTCGGGCAATGTCAGGGTCAGGGAGCGTGTAAACGGTTGTTCGTTTTCGTGCGGGTGTGCCAGTTCACGACTACCCAGTACGCGTCCATCAGCGGCCAGCACATCCCAACGATCCGCATAGTGGTCCCAACCTTCATCGGCATGCAGAACCGTTGCATCGATGCGGTAGCGATTTTCCCCGAGAGCGGTCACTTTGCCATCGACGATATCGGCTTCGCCAGCACTCGCCGTTCCCATCAGGGTGGCCAGGCTCAATGCCAGCAGGGCAGGCGTTTTCGCAATTCTCATCATGTTTTCCTGAATGTTCCGGGGTTTCACTGGTCTGAACATTACCGCATAACCGTACCGCCCATGGAAGCCCGATTATTGTAGAGTTCTCACGCGAAACTCAGCAGTAGTCTGCAGATACGAATACCATCACCATCATGACAAGAAATTTTCTCGGAAATTCAACCATCGTCGGCCCCGTGATGCAGTTCTCCCTGCTGATGGTGCCGCTGGTCATGAGCTGTTTCTTCGTGGTCTATGCGATGGCCGGTTGGGTCATCGATGGCCGCGACCGCTTGAACTGGGCGGTGGAAGCGCCCACTGTCAGTGTCTGGGTGGCGCTATCGATGTTTGCCTTCGGTGGCCTGGTTATCGCTTATGTTCGCTGGCGGGGCGGTAGTTGGTGGCATCCTCTGATTGTCTCCAGTGTCGGGCATATCGTCCTGGCGGTCCTGATGACGCTGTCGGTGTTCATCACCGTCAAACTATGAGCAGGCAGCAGCTGCGTGCATGTGACGCAGTCGTACCGTTCATGCCCGGGAACCCGATGGTCACAGCAGCGACGAGGATAGGCACTGCCACATGAAGTTCGATTTCACGCCCCGAGCCATGTTGAGCGTCACGCATCTGCGCTTCCGCCGACTGTGGATAGCGGTGGGCATTCTGCTCATCCTGCTTGTCGCCATCTCCTCGATCATCACGATTCCGGCGCCATTGAAGGTGTTCATGCTCAAGGACAAGGTGTTGCATACCCTGGCCTATGCAGGGCTGATGGGATGGTTCTCGCAGATCTATCGACATGACCTGACTCGCCTGTTGCTGGCGGCCGGTCTGGTTCTCATGGGCGTGGGCATCGAGTATGCGCAGGGCATGACGACCACGCGTCAGTTCGATGTCCTGGACATGGTGGCCAACACCTCCGGGGTGCTGCTCGCCTGGGCGCTGGCCTATACCTGGATCGGGACCCTGCTGGCGCGCTTTGAAGGTCTGTTCGTCCGCTCAGTCGCGCGCTCCGGCACCTGAGCCGCGGTTCAGGTAGTCACCGATGGCCAGGACTCTGGCCTCTCTGATGCGTTCGGGGATGGTCGTCTTGTCCGGTGTTGCCCGGGCGATGGCGGCGCTGTCGACTTGCCTGAAGACCTCTGCCACGCCGCGCAGAAAGGCCGCCTGCGGGTAGTCCGTACCGTCGTGACCAAGGCGGCCTCGGGCATCGGCTTCACACACCAGCAGGTACTGCTCGAAACGTTCCGGTTTGCGCACCACATCCATCGCCTGTAGAAAGGTGGCGAGTTTGCTCGGGGTGAGCTCGCGCGAACGATGAGAATGCGTGTGCCAGCGGGCGGTCAGCACGGCCAGATCCCGGGTCTTGCGGGGCACTCGCAGGCGTTCGCACAGACCTTCGCTCAGTGCTGCACCGCGTTTTTCGTGCCCGTGGTGGGAGGGCAGAATCTCTGCCGGTGTGGTGGCCTTGCCCAGATCGTGACACACAGCGGCGAAGCGCACATCCAGCTCTCCGCTGGCAAGCGAGGCCTGCTGCAGGACCATCAAGGTGTGGATGCCGCTGTCGATCTCCGGATGCCACCTGGCGGGCTGTGGTACACCGAACAGGGCGTCCACTTCCGGCAACACGACCACCAGGGCATGGCAATCGCGCAGCGCACTGAAAAAGGCATCGGGTGAACGCGCCTTCAGGGCGCCGCTCATTTCCTGCCAGACGCGCTCGGCAACCAGGTTGTCGGTTTCGCCATCGCGAACCATACTGCGCATCAGCTCGAGCGTTTCTTCGGCGATGGTGAAGCCCAGATGGCGGAAACGGGCCATGAAGCGTGCCACTCGCAGTATGCGTACAGGGTCCTCGACAAAGGCGTCGGAGACGTGTCTGAGCACTCTGTTCTCGATGTCCTCTTTCCCGTTGTAGGGGTCGACCAGCTCACCGTCGTCTCGCTGTGCAATGGCATTGATGGTGAGATCGCGGCGGCTCAGATCCTCTTCGAGCGTCACGCTCGAATCGGTGGTGAATTCGAAGCCGTGATAGCCCGGTCCTGTCTTGCGCTCCACGCGTGCCAGTGCATATTCCTCGTGACTGTCCGGGTGCAGGAATACCGGGAAGTCCTTGCCCACCGACCTGAATCCTGCCTGCAGCATGTCGGCGGGGGTACTGCCCACGACCACCCAGTCGCGATCAACGACAGGCAGGCCGAGCAGGCGATCGCGCACAGCGCCACCAACCAGATAGTGTTTCATGAAGAGGTGTTGCAATTTGCGAGCATGATCTGAATGTTACACTGCCGCCGAACTCCGAAAGCTGCCTGACTTCTCGTCGATGCGAATCAATCGTCTGGTCCTTGCCTGTCTGCTGCTGACTAGTGCTGTCGTGTCGAGTGCCTGCAGCAATGTGGGCTACTACTCACAGGCCGTCGGTGGTCACATCCGGCTGATGCTGGCAAGAGAGCCAATCGACAAGTTGCTGGCGGATGAGTCAACACCGGAAGAGCTGCGCGGCAAGTTGCGTACGCTGGTCGATGCGCGACAGTTTGCCGTCGAGCGACTGCAGCTGCCCGATAACGACAGCTATGGCAGTTATGTGGCGACGGGCCTTGATGCCGTTACCTGGAACGTCGTGGCGGCCGAAGAATTCTCGCTCAATGCCAAGACCTGGTGCTTTCCGGTGGCTGGCTGCGTCGGTTACCGGGGGTATTTCGACAAGGCCGATGCGCAGGCCTACGCCGAACAGCTGGCTGCCGAGAATTACGATGTGTCGGTGGGTGGCGCTTCGGCCTATTCGACTCTGGGCTGGTTCGATGACCCGGTTCTGGATACGATGTTGCGCGGCGGTACCGTGCGTTTCGTCGGCACCCTGTTTCACGAGCTGGCGCATCAGGTGCTCTACGTCAAGGATGACAGCAACTTCAACGAGGCCTTCGCCACGTTTGTCGAGCAGGAGGGGGTAAGGCAGTGGCTGGCCGAGCACGGCGAAAGCGAACGTGTCGAGGCCTACAACGCATCACAGCAACGGGTGCTCGAGTTCCTTGCGCTGCTCAAGCAGACCCGCGACGAGCTGGCCGAGCTCTACGCGAAGGACCTGCCGGATACCGCCATGCGTGCGGAGAAGGAGGCCGTCTTCGACAACATGCGCAAGGCCTATGAATCGCTGAAGCAGCAATGGGGTGGCTATGCCGGTTACGACAACTGGTTCCGGCGCGAACTGAACAACGCCCGACTGGTGGCCGTCTCCACCTACCGGCGCGATGTGCCGGCCTTCCAGGCCATGTTCGATGAAGCAGGGCAGGACATGGCTGCGTTCTTCGAGCTGGCACGCGACACTGGCGACCTGCCTCGTGAGCAAAGGCGTCGCCGGATTGCCGATTACGACCTTGCCGCCGCCCAGAGACTTGACAGTCAGTGACGCACTTTCAATAATGGCGCTGCAGGTTCGGCATTGGCTGTCGTATCTGCAGGAAGTGATGGTTCTCGCAGCCTGTTCGGCTCGGGATGAAAAGGGAACACGGTGCGGCCAGCTGCCTTGCAGGTGAATGGCCAATTCCATGACTGCCCCCGCAACTGTAAGTGGTGAGTCGATCCGAACAATCCCACTGGGTAGGTACCCGGGAAGGGTCGGTAGGCGTTGAACCACGAGTCAGGAGACCTGCCATCACCTGTCAACTCAACCCGGGCGGGGTGCCTCGGTCAGGAGCTGCATGATGCTCGTCGGCAATGACACCGACACATCCTGACACCACCTGCCGATCGCTTCGCCAACGAGCGCGGAGGGCGCCATGCAGGTACTGGATCAGATCATTCTCAGACTCATTGAACCACTGGAAAGCCGTGAAGAGGCTGTCGTGCTGGGGCGTCTGGGCTTTCTCGAGTGGTTGGTGTCGATTCCCGATGAATGCGATTTCTGTGAAGAGATACAACGCGCACGGGTGCGTGCCGAACCCTTGAAGCTCGCGATGCCGGCAGTCGGTGTTCTGTGTGACCTGCTCGATGAGGCCGAGAAGCAACCGGACCTGCTGACCCCTGCACCGACCTCACTGGTCAGGCGCAAGGGGTCTCGCCGACGACGTTCCTTGCACTAGTGTACTGTTTCATGCAAAGCGTCAGCGCCGTGCCGCAGCTCGGCGCTTCTGCAGACGTCCGGCCCAGTCGCGATTGCCCAGATAACGGGGCACGACCGCCTCCAGAGAGGTTGGCTGCCGGGCGCAATCGCTGTCGCAGACACTGGGTGTCTGCAGGCTGAGGTAGTTGTCGCGGCTGAACGGTTTGCCGGGCACGAATTCCATGACACGTGCCTGCGCTCTGGCTGCCCAGTCTGGCAGGCCGATGATGATGCGCGAGAGGCCGGCGGTATCTGCCGTGTATTGCACCAGTTCCTTGAGCGTGTATTCCTCGGGACCGCACAGCTGGATGGTGCTGCCGGCGGCCTGCGGATCATCAATGGCATTGATCATGACCTTGCAGACATCGCCGATGAAGACGGGAGCCATGCGTGCATCTGGCACGGCCAGGGGGAATACCGGCAAGGCGCGCAGCAGGCCGGCAAAGCGATTGAAGAAGGCGTCATGCTCACCGAAAATGATGGAGGGCTGGAAGATCGTCCATGTTGTACCGCCCGGGTGTTCACGAACCAGACGTTCGGCTTCGCCCTTGGTGCGCAGGTATTGGCTGGAGCCGTTTTCGGCATCCGCGTTCAATGCGCTCATGTGAAGATAGCGCCTCACATTGCCGGCGGCGCAGGCCCTCAATACCTTGGCAGTCAGGCCTGAGTGAGCGCTGGAAAAGCTGCCCTTGGACTGGCTGCCGGCTTCATTGAGAATGCCGATCAGATTGATGACCGTGTCGGAACCCGCCAACGCCGCTTCCAGTTCGTCAGCATCGTGCACATTGACTTCCTGCGCACGTACATTGGACATGATGCGCAAGGTACGGACCCGCTGCGCCCGTCGGGTGAGAACCACCACTTCATCGAATCTTTCGGCCAGGCGATATGTCAGCTGAGAGCCGACAAATCCTGATCCGCCCAACAGGGTAACGCGGCGACTGGACATGGGTACTGAGTGCTCCGGATTGAAGAACGGGTCGTGACAACAGGCCTATTTTGCCTCAAAACGGTTGTCGGGCGCAGACTATCGGCTGTCAGACATATCCTGACAGCGGCATGGCAGTCTGCCGAGTTGATGGGCAGCTAGTGTACGGTTTCATCCAAAGCGCTGAATGAACGCTTTGTATGCAACAGAACACTAGATTCCGAACATGACCGCCAGCAGGAATCGCAGGGTCACAACCAACAGAAACAGACCGAACATCCTCGACAGCTGCGAGCGCGACCAGCCATGGGCCACGCGTACTCCGAGTCGGGTCGTGAGCAGTGCTGCCGGCAGGGTGACGAACAGCGCCAGCAGAGAGACATAGCCCAGGGCGTCAGGAGGCAAGTCCGGCTTGTGCCAGCCGGCGATGACATAACCGAGGGCGCCGGGGATGGCAATGAGGACACCCAGACCTGCCGAGGTCGACACGGCTTCGTGAATGGGGCGACCGTGCAGCGTGAGCGTCATGGTGGACAGAGCGCCACCGCCCACACCCATCAAGGCCGACAGCAGGCCGATGATGCCGCCGTACAATGACAACAGTGCCCGTCCCGGCAGCGTGTCGGCAATCTGCCAGTGACTGCCGCCAAGCAACATGCGCATCGACAGAAAGCCTGCCACCAGCATGAAGATGATCTGGAAAAGACGCGCATCGGCCATGGCGGCAATGACGGTGCCGAGCATGACACCGACCAGTACCGGCAGCATCCATAGCCGCAGCAACTGCATGTCCAGCGTACCGCGCCTGGCATGTTCGCGCGCCGAGACGAAGGCGGTCGGCACGATCATCGCCAGGGATGTGCCAACGGCCAGCGGCATGGCTATGTCGTCGGCATTGCCGGTGTACCGGAATATTTCGAAGAAAACGGGTACCGAGACGGCGCCACCGCCTACCCCGAACAGCCCGGCCAGAAAGCCGATGAAGACACCTGCCACGACCAGAGCTGCCAGCAGGAGGAGCAGTACGGAAGGTGAGAGACCGGCTGGCATGTCGTGGAACCTGTGGCTGGAAGAATATTGCAGATCAGCCGCATGGTACAGCAGCAGGCGGATTGACACGCTCGCTGTCCATCAACGATACAATTTATGGTACCCGAAGAAAAACTTCAGTGGCGTTGGCGTCAATTTGCCAGCATAGTGCCCACACTCGATCACGCGAATTGACCAGCGCCTATGTCTGTACTTCCGGAATTCGAAAACCATGACGAGCAGACGGTCAAGATGACTACCTGCTACATGTGCGCCTGCCGTTGCGGCATCAAGGTCACGATGGAGGGAGAAGAGATTCGCTTCATTCAGGGCAATCCGGATCACCCGGTGAACAAGGGCGTGCTGTGTGCCAAGGGCAACGCCGGCATCATGAAGCAGAAGTCACCGGCCAAGCTGACGCAGCCGCTGGTCAGAAAGGCCGGCACCGAGCGGGGCGATGGCGAGTTCGAACCCATCTCCTGGGACAAGGCCCTGGGACTGCTGACCGAGCGCTTGCGCAAGATTCGCTCAACAGACCCCAAACGGCTGGCCTTTTTCACCGGTCGTGACCAGATGCAGGCCCTGACCGGGTTCTGGGCATCGCAGTTCGGCACCATCAACTGGGCGGCTCATGGGGGCTTCTGTTCGGTGAACATGGCTGCCGGTGGTCTGTACATGACAGGCCAATCCTTCTGGGAATTCGGTGATCCGGACTGGGATCACGCCAAGTACTTCATGCTGTGGGGCGTCGCCGAAGACCACGCTTCCAACCCGATCAAGATCGGCCTGGAAAAGCTCAAGCGGCGCGGTGCCAAGTTTGTCGCCATCAACCCGGTGCGCACGGGCTATCAGGCGATCGCTGACGAGTGGGTGGGTATCCGTCCCGGTACCGACGGTCTGCTGGCCCTGTCTTTCGCTCATGTGCTGCTGAAGAACGAGCAGTTCGACTGGGACTTCCTGTCACGCTACACCAATGCCACGCAGCTGATCATCGATGCTCCGGGTACGTCACAGCACGGCCTGTTGCTGCGCGATGAGGAAGGCGAACTGCAGGTGTGGAACCAGACTGACGACAGCGTGGCATCCTGGACGAGCTCGAGTCACGACAACGATGTGCACGCAGCCCTGTTCGGTGAATACACCACTGCCGAGGGTGTTCGCGTGAAGACTGTCATGACGCAGCTGGCAGAGAAATATCTGAGCGAGGACTATGCACCGGAGAAGGTGGCGGCAACCGTGGGCATCGATAGCGAGACCATCGAGCGCCTGGCGCTGGAAATGGCGCATGTGGCGTTTCAGGAAACCATCACCATCGATACGCCGTGGACGGACTGGACCGGGCGACGCCACGAGAAGTTCATCGGTCGACCGGTAGCCATGCATGCCATGCGCGGCATCTCGGCGCATTCCAATGGTTTCCAGACCTGTCGCGCCATTCATCTGTTGCAGGTGTTGCTCGGTGCGGTGGATTGCCCCGGTTCGCACCTGGCCAAGCCGCCATTCCCCAAGCACATTGCACCACCGATCAAGCCTGCCCGTGCCATGGCGCCGGACACACCGCTCTCTTCGCCACCGCTGGGATTCCCCATGGGCCCCGAGGACCTGGTGGTCGATGCCAACGGCGAGCCGTTGAGGATCGACAAGGCCTATTCCTGGGAGGCGCCGATCGCCAATCACGGCATGATGCACATGGTGATCAACAATGCGGTGAAGGGTGACCCCTATCCGATCGATACATTGATCCTGTTCATGGCCAACATGTCCTGGAATTCGAGCATGAACACCGCAGAGGTGCAGGACATGCTGCGAGAGAAGGATGAATACGGCGACTACAAGTTGCCTTTCATCGTCACCAGTGATGCCTTTCATTCGGAGATGGTCAATTTCTCCGATCTTGTATTGCCCGATACCACCTATCTGGAGCGTTTCGATACCATCTCCATGCTTGATCGACCGATCTCGGAGCCGCATGCTGCCTGCGATTCGATCCGGCAACCGATCATCGAGCCTGATCGCGATGTCCGGCCGTGGCAGGAAGTGCTCATCGACATCGGCTCCCGGCTGGAATTTCCGGCCTTGACCAATCCGGACGGCACAGCGAAATACAAGGACTACAAGACGTTCATCACCCAGTGGGAGAAATCGCCGGGCATCGGTTTTCTGGCCGGCTGGCGGGGCGAGAACGGTGAGAAGAGCATGGTGGGTGAACCCAACCCGGATCAGTGGCAGGCCTATCAGGACAACGGCTGCTTCTTCGAACATCATCTGCCGCCGGAGCAGCGTTACTACCGCTTTGCCAACAAGGATTATCTGGAGTGGAGCAAGAGTGTCGGCTTCAACGGGCACAGTGGTCCCATTGTCATGGAGCTGTATTCGGAGGTGCTGCAGAAGTTCAGACTGGCAGGGCAGGGCTTGTATGATGGGCCGCAACCGGTGCACGAGGAGGACAAGGCTCGACTGGTGCAGTATTTCGACCCTCTGCCCGACTGGTATGTGCCGCTGGAAGAACAGCGCGTGGACAACGATCAGTACCCGTTTCATGCCGTCAATCAGCGTCCCATGTTCATGTACCACTCCTGGGACTCACAGAATGCCTGGCTGCGACAGATCATGGCGCAGAACTACCTTTACATGAATCGCCAGCGCGGGCTGAGCCTGGGAATCGAGGATCTTGCCTGGGTCTGGGTGGAGAGCCACCACGGGAAGATTCGTTGTCAGGTCAAGCTCATGGAAGGTTGCAACCCTGACACGCTGTGGACCTGGAACGCCATTGGCAAGCAGAGCGGTGCCTGGGGTCTGTCGGATGATGCGCCGGAATCGCAGAAGGGCTTTCTGATGAACCACCTGATCAGCGAACTGCTGCCGGCCAGGGACGGTGAGCGCGGTTTGACCAACTCCGACCCGGTCACCGGCCAGGCGGCCTGGTACGATCTGAAGGTGAATATCTACCCGGCAGCACCCGGAGAGACCGGTAGCTACCCGACATTCGATTCGGTCAAGCGCTTGCCGGACATGGTGACAGCACCAGAGGTATTGCGATACCACACTCATGAACCGGTCGTTCTCGAACGTTCCCTGCAGGACGCTCTGAACCGGGGTCATCTTTCAAGCGGAGACAAGCGATGAAGCTCGGTCTGGTCATCGATCTGGACACCTGTGTGGGCTGCCACGCCTGCGCGGTTGCCTGCAAGCAGTGGAATACGTCCGGTACCACCGGTCCTCTGAGCGATTATGAGCCTTACGGCAAGGAGCCCAGCGGCGTCTGGTTCAACCGTATCCGTCATTTTGAAGTCGACGAGTATCCGAACAACAAGACCATCAACACGCCGATGTCCTGCATGCATTGCGAGGACGCTGCCTGCGTGACGGTCTGTCCGACCGGGGCGTCGTACAAGCGTGAGGAAGATGGCATCGTACTGGTGGATCAGTCCAAGTGCATGGGTTGCAATCTGTGTTCCTGGGCCTGTCCCTATGGTGCTCGCGAGCTGGACGAAGAAGAGGGCGTCATGAAGAAATGCACGCTCTGCGTCGATCGCATTCACGACCAGAGCCTGCCCGAGGCCGAGCGGCAACCGGCTTGCGTCATGACCTGTCCGTCGCACGCGCGACACTTCGGTGATTTTGACGACCCTGATTCCAGGGTCAGTACACTGGTGCGTGAGCGGGGCGGGTATTCTATGATGCCGGAGCTGGGTTACGAGCCCACCAACAAGTATCTGCCGCCTCGACAGCGTCCCGCTGCGCCGACAGTGGAGCGCAAGGCGGCGTCCAGTGGCGAGTCGTTGATCGGTAAATGGATGAAGCGCCAGAAGGATGCCTTCAACAACCTGGGCAAGGGGGCGCGCTGATGCATCCGGCATTGTCAGTCATCTTCTTTACCGTGACCGCAGGTGCAGGTTACGGGTGTCTCATACTGCTGGGTCTGCTGCGCTTGCTGGATCTGGCGCCCGATACCAGCCCCGATCAGATCGTGGCCATGGGGCTGATCGGTCTGGTACTGGTCACTGCAGGGCTCCTGTCGTCCACTCTGCACCTGGCCAATCCGAAGAATGCCTGGCGTGCATTCACGCGTTTCAGAACATCATGGCTCTCGCGAGAGGCCGTCTTCGCGGTGGCCTTCTATCCGGTGGCACTGCTGTGGCTGGCGTGCGAATGGTTTACCGGCAATACCGCTGCTACGGTTTTCTTCGGTGTGCTGATGGCGCTGCTGGCGGTCGTGGTACTTGTCTGCACGGGCATGATCTACGCCACGCTGAAGACAATCCGTCAATGGCATACCGCACTGACACCGGTGAACTTCGTCTTGCTGGGACTCTTTCTCGGTACGCTGATCGTGAGTGTCATGCTGGCTCAGCAGGGACTGGTGATCGATCTGGTTGCCAGGCTTGCATTGGTTGTGCTGGTCATTGCGGCGCTGGTCAAGCTGATCTATTTCTACTGGATCGGCCAGCCGGCCGGACCCACGATCAATACGGCCCTGGGATTCACCCGGGCGACGGTTCGATTGCTGGACGTCGGCCATGCCAGTGATACCTTCCACAACAAGGAATTCGGCTATCAGGTCGATCGCGTCCGACTCCTCTGGTTGCGTGCCGTCAGCATCGCATTGGCCTTCGTGCTGCCCTTGTTGCTGGTCAGTGGACTTCTGGGCGAGGTGAGCTTCGGCCTGCTGCTGCTGGCGGTCATCAGTGCCTACGCTGGCGTGTTCGTCGAACGTTGGCTGTTCTTTGCCGAGGCACGGCATGTGGTCAATCTGTATCACGGCATGCAGCGTACCTGAGGTAGCGTCGCCGTGGTGAACGAGGCCTTGCAGGTGGAGCGGCGAGGTGCGATCTGGGTCGGGGAGTTTCGGGCCATGGCCAGTCCCTGCGAAGTCCATCTGGAGCTGCGCTCGGGGAAGCTGGCACAGCAGTTGTTGTCGATGGCGCGGATGGAGGCCTTGCGTATCGAGCGACTGTTCAGTCGCTACCGGGACGACAATGTCATCCACCGCATCAACGAGGCAAACGGCAAGCCTGTGACGGTGGATGAAGAAACGGCGCGCATGCTGGATTTCGCCGATACCTGCTTTCATGCCTCGGACGGTCTGTTTGATATCACCTCTGGTGTATTGCGGGAGGTCTGGCGCTTTGACGGCTCAGACACTATTCCCACGGCTGCCGAGGTAGAGCCTTTGCTGGCGCGCATCGGTTGGCAGCGGGTCACCTGGGAGAAGCCGCACATCTGTCTTCCTGCCGGCATGCAGGTGGATCTGGGCGGTATCGGCAAGGAGTATGCGGTCGACCGGGTACTGGGTCTGTTGCGGGAACGAAGCCCGGGCGCCTGCCTGGTCAATTTTGGTGGAGACCTGCATGCCTCCGGTGCGCCGCAATCCGCCGGGTTCTGGTCCGTGGGGATCGAGTCGCATGGCAGCGCAGGTATGGCAACACAGAGTCTTCAGCTGCAGCGCGGTGCACTGACGACCAGTGGCGATGCACGTCGTTATCTGCTCAGGGACGGTGTCCGCTACAGCCACGTCTTGAACCCGAAGACCGGGTGGCCGGTGGTCGGCGCACCGGCGGCGGTCACGGTGGCCGGGGACACCTGTATCGAAGCGGGCATCATGTCCACGCTGGCGCTTCTGCACGGGCCGGATGCCGAATCCTTCCTGGACTCCCATGAGCTGCACTACTGGGTGCAGCGCTGAACCTGCCGGGGCTCGAGAGCTGGCTCTGATCGATTCAATCCGCCGGAATTCCGGCCGATAACCGTTGCAGGTCTCTCTATTGGTGAAACCCGCACGATGTCTGTCTTCCCGTCATGTCAGAACCGCTTCACGGCAGTTCGCTGTCAAACGCTGCTGTGCAGGGCCATATCCGCTGCGTGTCTGCTGGGCCTGAGTGCCTGTTCGCTGACGCAGGACATCGTGCAGGTCAGTGAGGTCAAACCCTGGCAGCGCGGGGCGCTGGCACGTGATGACATGCAGGTGATCAACGATGCGATGGAGCAGGCGATCGATGATCATGTCTATTTCTCCAGAGAGGGTTCGACCGGAGGCGTCGTCGTACAAGGCGGGGGTTGTGGTTGTAACTGATGAGTCCGTTTCGCCAAAAGCTGTCGGCGGCCAGTTGCGCCTTGTTGGCCCTGGCCGTGAATCCGGCGGAGGCCGCACAGCGTGATGTTGCCTCAGGCGGCAACGAGACGGCTGACTGGGAGGTGGATACCTCCTACTTGTCCTATCGCGAGGCAGATCAGCGGGTTTCCGTCGGCAAGGCAGTGGCCACACTGGTGCGGGAAGCCGAGGAAAGATCGATCACGGTCAGTGCCGTGCATGACACCATGTCGGGCGCCTCACCCACCGGTGCGCTGCAAAGTGACAGTCCTGCGTCGACAGTCACGACGGTGTCCGGTGGCAACAGCAGCAACAGTCTCGATTACTCCACCAGTGAGTTCAGCGACACACGCCGGCAGCTGGGACTGGGTATCGAGCAGGCCCTGTCGCCTGACTACACCCTGAGTTATGGTGGTGTGGTATCCGACGAATCCGATTATGAATCGCTGGGCGTCAATATCTCACTGGCACGTGAGTCCGCGAATCGGCTGAGCACGATTACCGGCGGTATCGGCTGGATCGATGACAGCATCTATCGCAGCGACACGGGCGGAACGCCGGAGCCGCTGGGCAATGTGCAGCAGCCTCGGCCGTTCAGCAAGGGAGAGCGCAAGACACTGGATGCCTTGCTGGGTCTCAGTCGTGTGCTGAATCGATTGACTGTTGTGCAGCTCAATCTGTCCCTGAGTGCGTCCGATGGCTATCACTCGGACCCGTACAAGATCATCAGTGCAGCGGATGCGAACGAGCGGATCATCGCCAATTTCCATGACAGTCGGCCGGACTCACGCCTCAGAGGTAGCGTCTTCGGCAAGCTGGTGCATCAGTTGCGTGACAGCCTGCATTCGGTGCATCTGAGTTATCGCCTCTATCAGGATGACTGGGGAATCAGCTCGCACACGGCCGACTTGCGGTATCGTCATCGATTGAACCGCCAGCAGTATCTGGAGCCTCACCTGCGACTGTACCGGCAAAGTGCGGCCGATTTCTACCAGCGCAGCCTGTCAGTGGATGCCGGCTCGAATCCTGTGATGCCCGGCGACTCTCTGGCCAGTGCCGACTATCGCCTTGATGCCCTGAGCAGCACCACGGTGGGGCTCAAATACGGCATCCGGTTTACCCCCGATGCCGAACTTCGCCTGCGTGCCGAATATCTGGACCAGCGCTTCAGTACTGCCATATTCGATCGCAACTCGGCGCTCATCCTGCAGGCCAGTTTCAGCCTCTCCTTCTGAGCGCGAACCGCTGGCGGCAGCATCGGCCCACAGGGCCTCTTGCCGTGCGGTGTTACCCGTGAGCGAGGTTGGCTATACTGAGGGCAGGTACTTTCACCCACACAGCGGATACTCGCAACAACATGGCAACGCTACTCTCGGTCAATCTGAACGCCATTGCCCAGCTTCGCAATCGTCGTGACCTGCCGTGGCCGAGCGTCACGGGTATCGGTCGTATCGCCTTGCAGAACGGTGCACATGGCCTGACGGTACACCCCCGCCCGGATCAGCGTCATACCCGGTTCACCGATGTGGCGGAACTGCGTGCCCTGATCGATGAGGAATTTCCGCACTGCGAATTCAATGTGGAAGGCTATCCGACGGAAGACTTCCTGCAACTGGTGGAGAACAATCGCCCCGAGCAGGTGACACTGGTACCGGATGATCCTGCCCAGGCAACCTCGGATCACGGCTGGGACTTCCAGGCTCATCACAACTCACTGGCTCCGGTGGTCGAACGTCTGCAGAGTAACGGCATGCGTGTGTCACTGTTTGCCGATGCCGACCCCGAGCAGGTGAAGTGGGCCCGCGATACCGGCTGCGACCGGATCGAACTGTATACCGGTCCCTACGGCGGCACCTACAATGATGATGCCGCAATGCGACTGGAGGTAGAACGGCTCGGTGCAACCGCCGATGCGGCCAGGGAGCTTGGCATGGGCGTGAACGCAGGCCATGATCTGACCGTGGCGAATCTGCCTGCACTGGTCGCTCGTATACCTTATCTGGATGAAGTATCCATTGGCCACGGCCTGACGGCTGATGCCGTGGAATACGGCATGGCCACAACGGTGAAGCGATTTCTGGCGGCGTGTGGCAATCGGCCAGTCGGTCGTTGATGAACTGCCAAGCACGAAAGAACTGATATGAATTGATGAGCTGACGTGCGCCGAGGAACTGCCATGGTTGATGAGCTGACGTGCGCTGAAGAACTGATATGAGTTGATGAATTGACGTGCGCTGATGTACTGATATGAGTTGTTGAACTGACATGATCTGCGTGGTGCGGCTTAGCTGAACGACGCCGATCCCTTGCACAGCGGAGATAGCGAAATGCAGAAAGCAAAGACATGGTCAAGAGCGCTGGGGGTGGCGGCGATTCTCGGTTGCGCACCCCTGATGGCTGCAGGCCAGCAGTATTCACTCGATTCGGAACATACCACAGTTGCATTTATGATCGAGCACGTGGGCTACGCAAAGACGCTGGGCTACTTTTCGGACGTCTCTGGCAGCTTCACCTACGATGCGCAGAGCGGTCAATTGTCTGATGTCGTCATTACCGTGAAGACCGACAGCGTGCAGTCGGATAATGAAGCGCGTGACAAACATGTGCGTGGCAAGGATTTTCTGAATACGAAACAGTTTCCCGAGATGCGTTTCACGGCGAGCGATGTGCTGGTGCAGCCCGAGGGCAGTACCGAGATCGATGGACAACTACAGCTACTTGGCAAGAGCCTGCCCTTGACCTTGACGGCAACGTTGAACAAGGCAGACAAATACCCTTTCGGGCACAAGCTGTTCACACTCGGCGTATCCGCACGGGGCGAGTTGCAGCGCAGCGACTACGGCATGGATTACGGTGTTGCCAATGCTCTGGTGGGAGACACGGTCGAGCTGATCATAGAGACCGAGGCCAACCAGCAGAAGCCCTGATCATGGGTTCCAGGGCCAGTCAGCAGAAGCGCAGGTCATGGGTTCCAGGGCCAGTCAGCAGAAGCGCAGGTCATGGGTTCCAGGGCCAGTCAGCAGCCCTGATCATGGGTTCCAAGGCCAGTCAGCAGAAGCGCAGGTCATGGGTTCCACGGCCAACCCGCAGAAGGCCTGATCATGAAGACCAGGCCAACCTTGGAAGCTCTGATCATTCGAAGAGTGTGGATAGACTGTGGCGCAGCGATGACATGCGTTGCGACGCCACACTGTCGTCCGGCCGCATGCCGTCGATCCAGTTTGCATCGGGAAGGCGTTTCAGCAGGGATTCATCACGCGTGATGAAGTGAACAGGCACATCGGCGCTCTCACCCCAGCCGTTGATTATTGGAGGTGGTTGATGATCCCCGATAACGATAATCAGTGCATCATCGGCGTAACGCGCCGCGTATTCTCCCAGTATATCCAGGGTGTAGTCCAGCGAGCGGATATACATGTCCTGTACCTTGTTGCGGTACTTCCAACTGATCGGTTCGCCAAAACGATGAGACCCATCGAAGATGGAACCATCACCTATCAGGTCCCAGTCCAGCTTTTCAGGTAGAGGTGTCCACGGCGCGTGTGTTGACAGCAGTGCAAGGGTGGCCATGACAGGCTTGTCGTTGTCGTTGTCGTTGTCGTTGTCGTTGTCGTTGTCGTGCCTGAGGGCCTGTTCGAAATGCGACAGTGTGTACTGATCCGGCATGGTGACGTAGCCGAAACGTTCGCCTGCAAAGCCCATGTCGGCGTTGACCGTCAGAGATTCATAGCCGTACCACTTGCCTTCCGGCCAGGCCATCTGGATGGCCGGCATGACGCCGACGGAATGCCAACCCGCGCGCTGGAACAGGCCACTGATGGAGACACGATCGGTACTGATGAGTCGATCGAAGCGTGCCTGATTGTCGATCTCCAGCCCTGATTGCAGGGTGGCATGTGCCAGCCAGCTGCGGCCTCCACGAATCGGTGAGGCCATCCAGCCACTGCGCGATTTCAGGCCCGCCTTGTCGAGAGTCTCTTCGGTCGCGGAGAGTCGTCGTCTGGCGCTGTCCGCAAACCGTTCGGCGTCCAGATAGCCTCGCCCGTAGGACTCCACGAACACCAGAATCACATCCCGCCCCTGCAGGCTGGCGAATGTCGGTTCTCCGGTGTCAAGCACGGCATCGCTCTGCAATTCAGCGATGAATGCCTGCTGATCCCGAATCGAGGACAGCAGATTTGTGACACGTTGCTGGAATTCAGGCAGTACATTCGCGTTGACTGAATCCTGGCCCTGGTCCGGTGCCGATCTGAACAGCAGTACCATGCCGATCAACAGGCAGCCAGATGCCAGTAGCAGGAGCGTTCGCCGTTTGCCGCCGCGAGTTTGTGCGATAGTAAGCAGCCCGCGGTACAGCAGAGCGGCCAGCAGGCACAAGATCACCAGCATGAGCAGAACCACCAGTGCCGCTTCCAGCGGACCCACAGATGTTGAGGCCAGATTCCAGCCATCGGCCAGCAGGTGCAGTTCCAGCAAGGGGTTGAAGCGGCGATTGAAGGCCAGATACGAGCCCAGATCCGCCAGCCTCAACAGCAGCAGCAAGCCCAGGGTCAGTACCAGCAGCCTGCTCAGCCAGTGCAGGGCCTTTCCCTTGACCAACAACAGCAGCAATACGATGACCGGCAATTCCAGTGGGAACTGTGTCAGGGTGGCGAGCGTGAAGTTTCTGGGGTGGGCGGGAAACAGCAGTGTCAGATAGACAAGCAACAGCGAGAGGCCGACAACCATGACGGACGAGTTGCGCGCTTCTGACTCGTCGAGAGGGCGCATTGTGCCTGAAGCAGCCGCGCTGACTCCTGCTGTCGATGATGCCTCGGGCGCAGTGCCTGCCTCCCGTGGACGTGGTTTGCGCATGGTTCTGACGGTCCTGTTGTTACTGCTCATTGCCTGGTTGGTCGACCTGCAGGCGGCCATGGCGCTGTTCGCCGAGGCACAGTGGCGCTGGGTTCTGCTGGGCCTTGCGATCGTTCAACTGCAAATCGTGTTGTCTGCACTGCGTTGGCAGATCACGGCTGTTCGACTCGGACAGGAGCTGAGCGTTCCGCATGCCGTTGGAGAATATTATCTGGCAACCCTGGCCAATCTGAGCCTGCCCGGTGGTGTCACTGGTGATGCGGCGCGCATCTATCGCAATCGCTATACGGCGGGCGCTGCAGCATCGGCCAGAAGTGTCGTGTTCGAGCGATTGGCCGGACAACTGGCCTTGTTGCTGGTGGCCATCGTCGGCTGGATCCTGTGGCCGAGCCTTATGCACGGTGCGACGCCACAGGCCAGTGCCCGGATACTGCTGCTGGCACTGGGCATACTGATATTGCTGGTGTCGATTTCGGCGCTTGCCTACCGCATTGCGGGAGGCCGGGTCGCACGATTCTTCCGTGAAACCGGGGAAGCGCTGTATCGTGTCTGGCTGGCGGATGGTCAGTGGCGGGTGCAAGGGCTGCTGAGTCTGGCCGTGGTGGCTACCTATCTTGCCGTGTTTGCCTGCAGTGCAATGGCCCTGCATCAGGCTTTGCCACTAGCCGGCATTATCAGTGTGATACCACTGGTGCTGCTGAGCATGGTCATACCCTTGTCAATCGGTGGCTGGGGCATTCGCGAGGCGGCTGCGGTCTCGCTGTGGCCACTCATGGGTTTGTCGGCTGAAGCCGCGATCGGCACCAGTGTGCTGTACGGTCTGATATCCACGCTCGGCAGTGTGCCCGGTGCGCTGTTGACCTTGCGTCGAGGCGCGGATCGGTAAGCCGGTACGGTGCTCAAGCTGCACGGTGTCGGGTGAGCAACCAGTGAGTGTCGCGTGCAAACGAGGCGACCAGCAGCAGGCAGGCCGTGACACCCAGACTCACGGACCATTGCGACGGTATCCAGGGTGAGAGCATCGCGCAGAGTGTGCCAAGCTGTATGACGCAGATCAGCTTGCGCCTGAACGAGGGATACAGAGGCTTCTTCAGGTCTGGCTGTAAAGTGGCCGCCAGCACGAACAGGTAGCGCATCAGGCCCAGTGTCACTATCCATATGCCGGCTTCACCTGATTGCCACACCAGCAGGCTGATGATCAGCGTCAGCAGAGCGTCGATTTCCATGTCGAAACGTGCACCGTACGCCGATGCAAGCCCGGTGCGTCTGGCCAGATATCCGTCAAGGCCATCGAGGGTAAGCAACAGCACGGAAAACAGGGAAATCCACACCAGTGCCGGTTGCGTCAGTTGAGCGGCAATGGGAATCCAGCCAGCGAGCAGCACGGTACCCACTGCCCGAAACAGAGTCAGGGTATTGGCGGCGCCAAATACAGCATGAGGGTGATGGGGCAAGCCGTTGCGAAGAAGCAGGCAAATGGCAATCCACGGTACCAGCGTCATGCCAAGCATGGTTGTCAGAGTCCAGGCGCCTCCCGGCAATTGAATCAGGGTCAGCTGCGCAAGGAAGGCCATCGCCAGGCACAGGGAAGCCAGAACCAGTCTTCCCTGCAATTGTTGATGAAGCCGGACAGCAGGTGCTCCTGTCTCACCAGTTGCAACACGCTCACGCGACTGTCCAGCTTGGGCGGGTACTGCTTTCACACAAGCGCCTCGGCACTGCACTCACATTCAGCGTGCAGTAGATGACCTGCACGTGTTCGCTTGGTTTCCAGATAGCGCGCATTGTGCATGTTCACCGGTGCATGGGAAGGAAGCCGGTCGACCACGTCGATACCCGCCTGCCTCAATGCCTCGATTTTTAGTGGGTTATTGGTCATCAGGCGTATGCGCTGAATGTCCAGTTCCTTGAGCATCGTGGTGGCTGCCTGATACTGCCTGTCATCTTCACCGAAACCCAGATGCTCATTGGCTTCGAGCGTATCCAGCCCTTCATCCTGCAGCTGATAGGCTCTCAGCTTGCTGGCCAGTCCGATGCCACGACCCTCCTGCGACAGGTACAGAATGACGCCACCACCAGCTGCCGCCATCTTGCTGATCGCGCCGGAGAGCTGCTCACCACAATCGCAACGCAGACTGCCAAGGATATCGCCGGTAAAACAGGAGGAATGCAGTCTGACCGTGACAGCTTCGCTGATATCGGGTTGGCCAACAGTCAGGGCCACGTGCTCCGCCGAACCGTGGCGTTCACGGAACACCGCCAGCTCTACGCTGTCGGCACCGGCCAAAGGAATGCGGGTACGACTGAGAACCATCAACCTGGACGTGTCGACCTCGTGCTCGAGGGCATCCTCGACGCTGGTGCTGAGGATTGAGCCCGGACCGACCGGCAGTGCATATTTCAAAAGCGCGGGCAGGGTATGTGCCTGCCGCGCCAGTTGCAGCGCAGCAGCAGCGTATGCCCGTGGCGTGCTCTCCCATCGATCGTCTTCAGGCACGGGTCCGTCCAATGTCTGCAGCCCCGCCAGTTGCATGACTTCGGAAAGCCGAGCGGCTTCATCAATGTTGAGTATGGCCGGGCCACCCTGCGTATCGTGACCCAATGCCCTGGCGCGATTTCCGGCAAGGATCAATTGACACTGTCCTGATCGTTTCGCGGCTTCCAACATCTCCGATGTCAGACTCTCGATCAGCGTCACCGTGCAGTTGCCTGCGGGGTCGGTCAGAACCACTTCCCGACCACGTTGCAATTCGACAACGCAGCGCTCTACAGCGAGCGAGTCAGTCATCCGTTTACCTTGTTCTCTAGAGCGGGTCATGCTGTTAACCGGCAGTTGTGTATGCTTTTCACTATACGGTGCAAGCAGAGGATTGGGTTACCGGGTAAAAATTTACCTGACGTTGGGGGGTGGGACTGTGAGTATTACCCAACAGTTCCAAACTGGCTCACTTCACTGTGTTCGGTAAAACGAGGTATGCTGTAAACGCTACTTTCAATCAATGGTTTATAAGGATATGAACCCAGAATGTCCGCGCTGCCGCGCAAACGGCAACGAGGTGGCTCGTCATGGCACCTTCTATCGGCGCTGTGATGCCCGAGCCATCGACCGGTTTCGCTGCAAGGCCTGCCGCAGCACCTTCTCCCGCGCCACCGACACAGCGGCCTTCAGGCAGAAGAAGCGCCGCATCAATCAACCGCTGATGGCCTTGCTCAGTGCCTGTGTGTCGATGCGCCGGGCCGCTCTGTTACTGAATGTGTCACGCAGTACAGTCAGTCGACGGCTGGCATACCTTGGCGAACAGGCAAGGTTGCAGGAGGAGCGCCTGCTGGACAGAGAGGCCCCGGTCAGACAGGTACAACTGGATGATCTGATCACTCTGGAGCACACCAAATGCAAGCCCTTGAGCGTCTGCGTGGTGGTCGACAGCCAGCGCCGCTTGATACAGGGATTCGGGGTGGCGCGTATTCCGGCCAGTGGCAATCTGGCGGCGATCTCCCGCAAGAAGTACGGAAAACGCCCCGATGAGAGCCGAAAGATGCGCGAGGAGCTGTTTGCCGAGGTGCAGCATCGGATCCATGCAGAGGCCTGTTTCAGCACCGATGGGCATGATCAGTACACCACATTGATCAAACGCCATTTCCCGGAAAGCTCACATACAGTGCACCCGAGTAAACGCGGTTCCGTGACCGGTCAGGGGGAGCTGAAGAAGGTCGGCTTCGATCCTCTGTTCTCGATCAATCACACCCTGGCCATGCTTCGGGCCAACATCAATCGCCTGGTGCGCCGCACCTGGTGCACAACCAAGAAACCCGAGGCATTGGTGCATCATCTGTGGATCTATGTAGCCACCCATAACCGGATGATTCGGCAGAAGCTGGCCAGGCAAAGTCCGACTACAGAATGACGGTGATGTAGCGGATCAGACAATAATGCAACTCAGGAGATTCATCATGAGGCACTGAACACACTGATCGAGGCCAGTTTTCAGTGGTTGACAAGATCTTCCAACACCGGAGCCTCCCCCCCAATCAGCCTCGTCACCTGTGCCGTGGATGCCATCAGTTCGTCGGCCCAGGTCCGCAATTCCTCCAGCGGACATCGCTGATGCAGGCTCCAGATGTTCAGTACGGCGATGGGCTCGGAAAGATAGTTGAAGATGGGGGCGGAGACACCGACGAAATGATCATATTCCTCCCGATCGTTGACCGCGTATCCGGTCCGTCGGACCTCGTCGAGGACCTTCATGTACTTGCTTGGGGATGTGATTGTATTGGCAGTGTATTTCTCGAAGTGATGTCCATCCAGCTTCGACTTGATGGCGCTGTCGGGGCGGAATGCCATCAGTGCCTTTCCCGAGGCTGAGCAGTGAAACGGCTCACGCATACCCGGCTGGGGGATCGGGCCGATGGAGTGTGGCGCTTCGAGTATTCGCAGATAGACGGTATCCGAGCCGACGGGCACACCGATGGTCACGTTCTGTCTAACCAGTTTGTGCAGGCGCATCATCTCGTCCAGCGCCATGATCTGAATGTCGTACCCCTGGTAGGCGTTCTTCACCAGGTCGAACAGTTTCGGCCCGAGCAGATAGGTCTTGCTCTTCTCGTCGTGCTGAAGCACCTTGTATTCCAGACCAAGGGCCAGCAGGCGATGCAAGGTGCTTTTGTGAAAGCCGCTATCGGCAACCAGTTCGGAGAATGTCCGTGGTTTCTTCGATTCACTGACCAGGGTCAGCAGATGCAGTAGTTTTTCGACTATTGAGCTTTTCATATTATTATGTATTGCGCTCTCTGATCAGCTACCCGCAGGCCACTGGATCGTCGGCGGGTTGTTGTGGTGAACAACCCGCGCGTGCAGTTGGGATCAGCCTTTGCCTTTCCAGGGAACGAGCAGCTTCTCGGCCCAGCGCATCAACATGTCGATACCGAAGCCGATGATGCCGATCAGGATGATACCCATAATGACTATGTCGGTATTCTGGAACTTGGAGGCTGTCATGATCATCATGCCGGCTCCCTGTTCGGCAGCCACCAGTTCGGCAGCGACGACGGTTCCCCAGCAAACGCCCATGGCCACTCGGGCCCCGGTGAATATCTCGGGCAGGGAGTTGGGGATGATGACGTAGCGCATGATCTGTTTCTTGTTCGCGCCCAGAGAGTAGGCGGCGTGCACCTTGGATATCTTGACGCCTGACACCCCGGAGCGTGCTGCTATGGCCATGATCCACAAGGCGGCCAGGAACAACAGGATGATCTTGCCGGCCTCGCCGATACCTGCCCAGATGATGACCAGCGGAATCAGTGCCAATGGTGGTACCGGACGCATGAATTCGACGATCGGATCGAACCAGCCACGAAACCAGTTGCTCAGTCCCATGGCATAGCCCAGAGGTATACCGACCAGGGCACCCAGCAGGAAACCGACGATGACTCGGAACAGTGAGTAGCCCAGATGCTCAGCCAAGGTGAAATTGCGAAAGCCCTCGCTGGCTATTTTCAGTGTACGCTCCCACACCTTTTCAGGTGCCGGCAGGTACAGAGGTTCCATTTGCCATCCGCGTGTCGGTTCGAAATTGGGCGTTCCCTTGTCGGACAGGGTCACGCTGCCGCCGTCGACATCGACGGTGCCGCCGGGCTGGATGCTTTCACCGTTGATCGCAACGATCTGCAGCTTGTCGCCGTCTGCCGCCACATCGTTCTTGGCGACGTTGATCAGCTTCGTTCGCCATTGCGCCACGGAGCTGGCATCGTTCAGGGCAAACCCATCTCCGGGTTCGATCTCCGGACTGCTGGCCTTGGCGTCGCGGGGGTGAACCAGCACGGTAACGGTCGCATCGTCGGTTTCCTGTGCGCCGTTTTGTGCCGTGTAGGTGAAGGTGGATGTGCCTTCGAACGGGGCGGGGGCGTGCAGGGATTTCGGTAGCAGCGCGGATCCGGTGAAAATGCCCCACAACAGGAACAGTGTGGCAATGGAGATGACACTCGCTATCCGGTTGGGGCGAACAGCGCTCTCATCGCCGAATGTCACCGTCTTTCTGGAGGAGAAGACTCGCTGGTGGGCACCGGCGATGACTTTGGTGACGATCAGATAGGCAACGACAAAGATGGAAACATAGATGAGTAAAGGGATCATTGTGCAGCCTCGTTCGTGCCCATGATTTCCTCTTCCATGTCCCAGATCATATTGAGTATCTCTTCTCGGGTTGTTGCAAAATCGGGGTGCTTCTTGACCTCTCTCAGATCGGCTTCCACGCCAAGCTCTGCGAATGGCAGATTGTATTCCTTGTGAATGCGCCCCGGTCTGGGCGCCATGACGATCAGTCGCTCGCCCAGTAGCAAGGCTTCTTCAACCGAGTGAGTGATCAGGATGATGGTCTTGCCGGTTTCCTTCCACAGTTTCAGAACCAGGCTTTGCATTTTCTCTCGCGTCAGCGCATCCAGTGCGCCCAGCGGTTCATCCATCAGGATGACGTCAGGATCGTTGGCCAGGCATCGAGCCAGTGCAACGCGCTGTTGCATGCCACCGGACAGTTCGTACACGGCCTTGTCCTTGAAATCGCGCAAGCCGACGACATCGAGCAGGTGGTTCACCACAATGGATTTTTCCTTCTCGGGTGTGCCTTTCATCAACAGGCCAAAACCCACGTTCTCTCTGACCGACATCCATTCGAACAGCGCGCCCTGCTGGAAGACCATGCCGCGCTCGGCATCGGGGCCCACGATGTCATGATCATTCAGTACCAGCCGTCCCTCGGTGGGCGCAAGAAAGCCTGCGACGATATTGAGCAGGGTTGTCTTGCCACAGCCTGACGGGCCGAGGACGCTGAGCAGCTCGCCCTTGTTCAGGGTCAGAGAGACATCTTCCAATGCCCGAACCGTCTCACCATTGGGGATGTCGAAACGCATCGACAAATGTTCCAGAATCAGTTTACCCACACCTATCTCCCTTGAGCGTCATCGCCTGGACGCTCGTTGTCGAGCCATGAAGACATGATCGTCGCCCATCGGCAGGCGACGATCACGGCGTCTTTCTACATGTCCTGAGCAGCTTGCAATGGTCCTGCATTGACAGCATCAACGTAGCTGTCCAGCGCTGAATCGATGGAGCCGGCTTCAACGAAGACATCCGCAACACCTTTCATGAATTCGGCAGCGTTGCCACCGAGCCATTTCTCGGACAGTTGCTCTTCCACGGATGGGAAGCTCATGGTTGCGATGGCGCTTCGTGCGGCCTCCAGATCCATGCCTGATCCAGCCGCGATGAGAGCGAGCATGTCGTCACTCTGATTGGTGTTCCATTCTTCGTTGGCAGCAGCTGTCACTGACAGGAACTTGGCAACCAGATCGCCATTTTCGGCAATGAAGGAGGCCGGCGCCGTGGTGACATCGAATACGAGAATACCCAGCTCTTCCTTCTCGGCACCTGTCAGCAGCGAATTGCCATACTCTCTCATTCGCGTCAGACCACCGCCATATCCGCAGGCAAAGTCCACGGCGCCCTGGCCCAGTGCCGCAGCGCCCTCAGGTGGTGCCATGTCGACAATCTGCAGACTGGCCAGATCGATGCCGAAATGGTCCATCTGACGCAGAAAGCCATAGTGTGCGGCGGTACCCAGTGGCACGGCGACTTTCTTGCCAGCGAGTTCTCCGGCGCTGTCCTTGTCGATCTCGAGATCGGCGTTGACGATGCAGTTGTCATTGTCCGAGTAGCTGACAGCGACATCGAGTACCTGCAGATCCTGGCCGCCGGATGCCGCTACCACGAACGGAGGTACGCCCTGCGACACAGACATGTGTACATCGCCGGAAGCCATGGCTGCGCTCATGGCGGTGCCTGTTTCGAAAGATACCCATTTGACCGGCATTCCCAGCGCTTCATCATAAGCGCCCGAGTCCATGGCGGCGATCATCGGCATGGGCCATTCCAGAAAGTAACCGACCGTCAATTCGTCAAAGTCCTGAGCCATGGCTACTTGTGTGGACAGTGCGGTCATCGTGCCCACAATCAGTGCGCGTGTCGTACGAAACTTCATATCAATCTCCTAGCGAGGTCTTTAGCTGGCTTTGGGCCGAGGCTTTCGTCGTTGTCGCATCAGTACGATATGCATGTTCCATATGACAGAACTTGAATATCGCAATATGAGGCTAAGCGCTGGGTCAGCTCAGGTCAATCATTTTTTTTAGCGGCTGCACTTGCTTGCTTGTCTGCCAGCAATACAAGAAGGGCATGTGTTTTTCTACCTGTCCACATCAACATTGACGGGGGAGGATAATCGTATTATGTTTTATATAAGGAAAATATAGTTTCATAATGCAGAACTAATATTCAGGGAGATTCGTGATGAACGGCAAGCCTGCTCGGGAAATTCATTGGTCTGCCACGGCAAGCCCCCCACCAGCATGCTCGACTCTGAAATGCAACACGAGTGCAGATGTCGTTGTCATTGGCGGCGGCCTGACTGGATGCCGTACCGCCCTGGGGTTGGCCGATGCGGGCGTATCGGTTGTACTGCTGGAGGCGCAGGATATCGGTTGGGGTGCCTCGGGGCGCAGTGGCGGACAATGCAACCCTGTCTGGCGTCAGACACCCGAGGAGCTGGCCACGCGTTTCGGTCAGGCGAGGGCCGAACGTCTTGTCAATACCACACTGAGTGCTGCCGATGATCTGTTCAAGGACATCGCGCACTATGGCGTTGATTGTGATCCGGTACAGAGCGGTTGGGTGCAGGCGGCGCATACGCGCAAGTCCCGACGGTCTCTCGAGCGCCTGCACGGCGCCTGGACGCAGGCGGGTGCCCGCATCGATCTGCTGGAAGGCGATCGGGTACGGTCCATGAGTGGGTCGCCTGCCTACAGCTTCGCCTTGTTTCACCACGCTGGAGGGCATGTTCATCCCCTGTCATTGACACGCGGTTATGCCCGCGCTGCGCAGGCCAGAGGTGCCCGGCTATTCTGTGGGGAGGCCGTTCAGACGATGGAGCGAGCAGACGGCAAATGGACCGTCAGCACTGCCAACGGGTCGGTAACGGCGGAACAGGTCGTACAGACCACCAACGCCTATACCGGCGCGTCGCCGTCACCGGGGCTGAACAAGACGTTTTTTCCGCTGGTGAGTATCGCTGTTGCTACCGAGCCTCTGACTGCTGCGCAGCGTGCGTCGGTGTTGCCCGATGCCGTCACGATATCGGATACAAGGCTGGCCATCTATTTCGCCCGCTATGATCGCGATGGCCGGCTGATCTTCGGCTGTGTTGGCAGTTCGGAGCATATCGGCAAGCTGGCAGGTGAACGGCTGCTCAAGGGCCTGAATACGGTATTTCCACAATTGCGAGGTATCGGGCTGGAGCGAACCTGGGGAGGCCGGATTGCCGTCACACCGGAGATGATGCCGCATATTCATGAGCCTGCACCGGGACTGACTGCGGCGCTCGGCTACAGTGGACGTGGTATTGCCATGACTTCGGTCATGGGGCGCGCACTGACGCGCAAGGTCCTGGGGGATGCGGAGAGCAGCCTGCCGTTTCCGGTTGAGGCTGTCAGCCCCATCCGGTTTCACGCTCCGCTGAAGGCGATGATACCGATGGCGGCTCCCGCCATGAGCCTGAAGGATGCTCTGGATTCCCGAATCGGAGGGCTGTGAACCCTGCTCTGGCACAGAGCCGATTTTTGCTGCATCATTCAATGCTTATTCAAGCTGTCGTGAAGTGAACACTGCGTGTCCGAGCTACTGACTGAAACCCCTGCAGAGCAGCAAGCCTGGGCCTTGTTGCTGGCTGCTCGAGTGCTGACAGATCAACTGCTCGCCGGCGCCTCTGACGGTGGGCTGGCGATCAGTGATATCGGCGAAACAGGATTGCGATACACACCTCACGATGGACGGGTATCCAGGGTCTCTGTCATTGACGGAGAATGCCATCTGCAGCTGAATGGCTCGGAAGGCTGGCTCTACGATCGGACGCTGCCGACAGAAACACAACATCTGCTGGAGCTTTACTTACCGGTATTGGGGACACCCGAGCAACCGGACTGCGTCGTCGGACATCTGGGACAAAGCGTCGATGCACGAATCGCGACCAGCAGCGGCGATGCCTTCTTTGTCACGGGTGAGCAGAATCGCAAGCATCTGCATCGTCTGCGCTCCCTGTGTCAGGCTGTTGTCGTCGGGGCAGGAACCATCAGCGCAGACGACCCGCAGCTGACAACGCGGGCGGTCAGCGGTCAAAGTCCGGTCAGAGTCATTCTCGACCCATCCGCACGCGTGGCTTCCGACACCCGGGTGCTGAACGATGGGGAAGCCTCGACGTGGTTGTTGCATGACAGTGACATCGATCTCGCCGGCCGTACCGTGCCACCGGGGTGTCGACGTATTGCCGTGAGCTCAGGTAGCGAAGGGCTGGAACCCCGTGCCATTCTCGATGTGCTGGCCACTCATGGAATCAGGCGAGTCTTCGTGGAAGGCGGCGGGGTGACCGTTTCACGCTTCTTCAACGCCCGCTGCCTGAATCGCCTGCAGATCGCGACCGCTCCGGTTCTGGTCGGCGAGGGTGTGCCGGCCTTGCAGATTCCGGGAGCCAGGAGCATGTTGCAGGCGTTGCGCCCGAGTTATCGACTCTATAGGATGGGGGAAGATGTCATGTGGGATTTCGCGCTCGATGCCAGCCTCTGGGAAGCCAATGAACTGGGCGCCGAGCCGTTGCCTGTCGACGCAGGCCCCTCCATCACGATGTTGTGGTCTGGCCGCTGACGGGTAGCGACAGAACGTCGGTATGACCGACGCTCAGGGATGACTGCTCGCTTGAAATGAGTTGTTGACGCTCATCATGCCAGTGTTCGAGCTCGTCTGCGCTCTCGGGTGCCAGTTCTTCGCAGGCCGTCCGCCAGCCGTCGAGCAAGGCCTGTTGCAGCGCCTGTTGCTCTGGCCTGATCTGCCAGTCGCTGGGCTCGACGCTGCACTGTTGTCGCGAACCCAGAGCCTGTGCGAGGACATGACCTGCCTGTGGGCCCATGGCTGGGCCGAAGCCCTTGTCACCCAGTTGATGCCTGTTCAGCAGGGCCGTGGTCTGGGTGTCGAATTGCCGCTGTGGCTGCCACTGGATACGACCGTCGTAGTTGAGCACGAACAGGCAAGCACATTGATGCGCGATGCAAAGCTCGGCAAGCTGTTCCAGCCAGCCCTGTGATGTCAGGTCGAGCAGGGCGGACCCGGTCACCAGCTGGGTCTTCGCGAAAGGCAGCGTAGACAGTTCGTTGGCAAGGTCTGCCTGTTGCCAGCGAACACGAGCGCTGAAGTCCTTTCCTGCAACCGTGACAAGCTCATTGGCAGTGTCGATGTCCACACCCTCATCCTCGGCCCACTGCCTGATGGACAAGGGCAGTTGTGCCAGCAATATCGGATCGTAGTCCAGAAGCGTCCATTCCTGATCATGCCCCAGGTGTGGGCAGAGATAGCGAAAATTCGAGCCGGTGCCGCAGCCCATCTCCAGTATGTGCATGGCTGATTGCTTGCGGGCCCAGTCGGCAAGCTTTTGTGTCAGCCTGCCAGATCGAGCGGCATGATCAGCCGGCTCGCGCAGTGTCAGCCACGTCGGGCTGAAGCCACCAGCGTTGTCGCTATCGGTCTTGTCTACCATTGCAGTGCCTCGTTGAATTCCTCCGCTGCCTGTTGCCAGCTGCGCAGCCGGCTTCGTGCCAGTCTGGCTGCAGTCTGCAGCGAGTGGCGCGTGTCCGCCTCTTCCATGAAGCGTCGCAATGCGGCCGCCAGTTCACCAGCGTCCCCGGCCTGGCACAGCAGGCCAGCGCCATGAGGGACGGTGCTTGCCATGGCTCCCGCATTGCTTGCCACGATTGGCAGGCCACGGGCAATGGCTTCATCGAGCACCATGCCATAACCTTCGTGAAACGAGGCCAGCACGAAGAGGTCAGCTTCGTGATACAGGTGTTGCAGTGTCTGCTCATCGACTTCACCAGCAAACCGCACTGGGTCCTGCAGGGCCAGTGTTCGGGTCTGCTCCTGCAGGGCCCGTGCTGTTGCGGGGTCGCGATCCTGACTGCCTGCGCAGACCAGTTCCCAGGGAAGCTCCGATAGCTCGGCCAATGCCTCCAGCAGTACGCTGTGACCCTTGCGTGGTGTCAGTGTTGCAACGCACAGTAGCTGAAACACCTGCCGGTCGGAGCCCGTTGCCAAAGGTGCAAGGTCGGTTCCCGGGCAGACTGTGACGACAGTATCGTCTGCTACGGCGTAGTCTTGCAGGGACAGGGCTGTGCTATGACTGGTGGTGATGATGCGCTGAACCTGTGCCAGTGCCGCCGCCTCTGTCTGTTCAAGCTCTCTGGCGGTAGTGGCGCTGATACCGGTCTCCAGTGCAAGAGGATGATGCACAAGGGAGATCAATCGCAGTCTGTCAGCCTGGCTTGCCAATTGTTCGGGCATGACACTGCCGGCCAGAGCATCGATCAGAGTCAGGGCGCCATCCGGCAGATTCTCGAGACAGGCCTGCGCGCGCACCAGATCGTTGGCATCGGGGGTCGGAAAGTTGCCCTCGAGTGAGATCAGCTGCACCTCTCTGCCAAGTGCTCGCAGCCCCTCGATGATGCGCTTATCGTATCGATACCCACCAGTGCGTGTATCGATATCGCCCGGAATCAGAAAATACAGCGTCTGGTCTGATGACATCAGGCGGGTAGGTCACCTTCGTAGGCCGCCCAGGCGATATGCGACTCGTGCAGTGTGACCTTCATGGCAGTGAGACCTTTCGCCGCCGGACCCAGATCGCCGGCCGCGATGCGCGCAGCAATTCTGTCGAAGATGATGGCTGCCAGAAACTCGGTGGTGGTGTTCTTGCCGGCAAACTCCGGCACTTCATCCAGGTTCTGGTAATTGAGCTCTGCCAGAACGGCGGCCAGCTGCTGGCTGGCCAGGCCGATATCCACCACCAGGCCATCCTCATCAAGCTGTGGGCGTCGCATTTCCAGATCCACTACATAGGTGGCTCCGTGCATGCGTTGTGCCGGTCCGAAGATCTCGCCCTTGAAGCTGTGGGCGATCATGAAGTGTTCTCTGACGTTCAGGCTGTACACAGGTGCTTGTCCGGTTTCAGGTGAATTCGTGATGGTATCTGATACGGTGACATAGAACATCCCGACCACCTTCCGTCAGCGAACTCATCGCTTCGGGCAGGTCGGAAAATTCACTCTCGCCAGTGATCAGCTTGTCCAGTACTTCGTCTTCCAGCAGTTGAATGGCCAGGGCGAGGCGACGTTGATAATTCCAGCGCGCTCGGTGTCCGGGCTCGATCTGCCCGACCTGTGAGGAACGAATCTGCAGACGCTGAGAATGGAACGCCTGACCCAGCGGCACGCTTACCCGGCGGTCTCCATACCAGCTCAGTTCCAGTACCGTGGCCTCGAACCCTGCCAGGGACAGCGCGGTTTCCAGCCCTTGTTCGCTGGCCGAGGCATGAATGATCAGATCCCGCTCGCCTCTGGCATCATCAGGCAGACTGAATGCGGCGCCCAGCTCGGCGGCAAGCGCAGCCCGATCGGCATTGATGTCAACCAGTTCGACGTCGCAGCCGGGAATCTTCGCGGCCAGCCAGGCGACCAGGCAGCCGACAACCCCGGCACCGACCACACTGATTCGGTCACCAATGGCCGGTTGTGCGTCCCACAGGGCATTGATGGCCGTCTCCAGATTGGCGCACAGCACAGCGCGGCCGGCAGGTAGCCGAGAGGGAATGAGCGTCACGGCCTCGGCTGGAACCACGTAGCGGCTCTGATGCGGGTACAGGCAGAACACATGCTCGCCCAGCAATGAGTCGGGCCCTTGTTCCACCAGGCCGACATTGATGTAGCCATACTTGATGGGCCAGGGAAATTCGCCTTCCTGAAAGGGCGCTCGCATCCGCTGGTGCTCGCCGGCAGGGACAGCGCCATTGAACACGAGTGCTTCCGTTCCGCGACTGATCGCGGAGTACAGGGTGCGAACGATGACATCGTCCGGCCCGGCCTGGCGCAGCGTGGCGGTTCGTATTTCCCCGGTTCTTTCTCCGGTTATCCAGTAGGCCTGCGCGTCCATCAGATCTCGGTGGGTTCAAAGCGCCAGTATAGCTTCAGCGTACGCCTGTCTGGCAAGGCCGCCGAGTCTTACAATGGCCGTGGACTTGCCCTATAGTAGGCGCCCCTTCGTCTTCTCCCAAGGCCGCTCGTGAATCCCGTCAAAGGCATCATCCTCAAGATTCTGTCGGTCTGTCTGTTCGTCCTGATGTTTTCCTGCGTCAAGGCGAGCGCTGATCAGATTCCGTCGGGAGAGGCCATGTTCTTTCGCTCTTTCTTTGCCATCCCGGTGCTGTTGGGCTGGTTGGCATTCCGGGGCGAATTCCCCGGCAAGCTCAAGCCGGTGGATCCCATGGGGCATGTGTGGAGGGGAATGATGGGAAGCTGTGCGATGGGACTGGGTTTTCTGGCGGTCGGTCTGCTGCCTTTGCCTGAAGTGGTGGCCATCGGCTATACGGCGCCGTTCATGGTGACCATTCTGGCAGCCATGTTTCTCGGCGAGAGAATTCGCGCGGTGCGTTTCGGAGCGCTGCTGCTCGGGCTGTTCGGGGTTTTCCTGGTGGTGTTGCCGCGCTTTACCGAGATGAGCTTTGCAACGTCCACGAAGCTGGAAACGATCGGCACCTTTGCCGCGCTCATGGCGGCGGTGTTTTCGGCGCTGGCACAGGTGTTCGCCCGCAAGCTGGTGGCCACGGAAAGTACCGGCGCCATTGTGTTCTACTTCTCCTGCATGTCCTCCTTACTGGCGCTTCTGACCTTGCCCTTCGGCTGGGTCTTGCCGTCTCTGGCAGATCTGGGGCTTCTGGTGGCAGGGGGATTACTCGGCGGAGTGGGGCAGATACTGCTGACTGAAAGCTACCGCCATGCCGAAGTGGCGGTGATTGCGCCGTTCGAGTACAGCTCGATCATATTGGCTGTGCTGATCGGCTATTTCGTGTTCAGTGAAGTGCCTACGCCACTCATGCTGATCGGTGTCCTGTTGATCATCACCGCCGGGGTCATCATCATTCTGCGCGAAAGGCGCCTGGGAATCCAGAGGGCGCCGAAGGCCAAGGGAGCGGTACCCAATCAGGGGTAGCGGCGAGTATCGGGACGAGGCACAGGTCCAGATTTTCGCAGTGAGTGTGATCGGATACCGGTTCAACCCCGGCGTGCAGGGCGCTCACCTTGCAGATGCCGAAGTGTTGCAATCAGCGCCGCCGCATTGAGCTGGACAATGACCTTCAACAGGTTCATGACGCGATTGCTGGTGCCCGGCATGTTGAGGTAGCTGGCGGCAACCAGTACGTAGAACATCAGTTGCAGCACGAACATGACGTCCAGAAACCTGCCTTCGCCGAGCAATGCGCTGAGAAAGGCGGTGATCAGCGCATAGGGCACGAGCAGGCGGAACAGCTTGTGCGACAGGAACTGCCACCAGACCGGGTTGCGCGATGGCAGAAACAGCCACGGATTGGCCTGGAAGGACTGCCAGTTCCCGGCCAGATTGCGCACCTTTTTCTGAAATTCCTCGCGGATGTTTTCCGAGGCCTTGTCGTAGGCATGGGCCCCGGCCACGAACAAGGTGCGCTTGCCCTGCTTGAGCAGGCTCACAGGCGTATCGAATTCATCCAGCAGGGTTGCGTTGCGATTGGGTTTGTAATCGCTTCTGCGCATGGCGTAGAGGGCGCCGGTGACCCCCGTGGTGGAATACAGCCGGCTTTCGTTCTCGCGAATCCACTTCTCATAGCGCCAGTAGAGACCGAGATTGCCTGCGGCAAGGCTGGTCGGATCTGACAACACCAGTTCGCCGCTGACCGCTCCCACTTCCGGATAAAGCAGGTAGGGCACCAATTTGCGCAGGGCATTGCTCGACACGGGCAGACGCGCATCCATGAAGACAATGATGCGACCGCTGGCCATGCGCACACCTTGCTTGAGCGCACTGCTCTTGCCAACCGGGGTGTCCAGATGCAGGTACTTGCGGTTCGGGAAGCCGAAGAATGAGCTGTGCAACAGCGACTCGGTGGCGTCGCTGGAGCCGTTGGACACCACGATCCATTCCACCAGGGCACTCGGGTAATCCAGCTCGGCCATATTGTCCAGTCTGGCCTTCAGATACCGGGCTTCATTACAGGTGGGTATGACGATGCTGACAGTGGGCCAGCGCTCCGGCACCACCGCACTGAGCACGGGCTGCGAGCGGGCACGCAGGTGCAACAGTAGCGGGAAAAGCGCATAGGTATAGGCAATAAAGCCGATGGAAGCCAGAAATAGATAGATCATGTCCGTGAATGCAGCCGAGCACTTCGGGAGGCGGAAGCGGCGCCATTAAACCATGCTCGCCGGTCACTTCTGTAACCCTGTTACATAAAGATATCAGGAATGCCTACAGTCCCTCGCATTACAGCCGACTATCTGCAGGTAGGTTTCTGCCGATCATCGTTACGACCATTTCACTGACCAGGGATGAATCAATGCTTCGAATCGTGGATTGCCTGACTCTGGAGCATGATCTGAGTCTCGTTCTGCTGGCCGGCATCATCTGTCTGCTGGGATGCCTGAGCTGTGTGGCTACTGGCGGACGGGCCATGGCCGGGGAGCGCTCGTCGATCTGGGTGACTCTGCTCGGTCTGTGCGCGGGTTGCACCGCCTGGTCGACGCACTTCATCGGTATGCTGGCGTATCAGACCAGCATACCGATCACTCACGATCTGGCCCTGACCGTCCTGTCTCTGCTCGTCGGTACCCTGGTCATCGGCTCCGGTTTTCTGCTCGCCTTCTGGCGACGTCACAGTCGACCCATGCGACTCTCGGGCGGTATTCTGGTTGGCGCCGGCATTGCCTCTCTGCATTACATCGGAATGCAAGGTCTGCGCTTTCCGGGAACGCTGAGCCATGACAGCGATCTGGTCATCGCATCCTTGTTCGCCGCAGGCATCCTCGGCGCTCTGGCTGTCGACAAGCTGTTCCATCGCAACACTGTGCGCTCGCGGTTGCTTGCAGGGGGGCTGCTGATGCTGACGATTCTCTGCCTGCACTTTCTCGGCATGTCGGCAACCCGTCTGGAGCTGGGCCTGTTCGAGGCCAGAGTTGGCGTATCTCGCTCCTTTCTCATTGTCACGGTCACACTGGTGTCCTTGCTCATCCTGATGAGCGGTATGCTTGCTGCCATTGTCGACCAACGCCTGTCCAGTCAATTGGCCCTGCAGGCAGAGCGCTTCAGGATGCTGGCCGATGGCGCATTCGAAGGGCTGATTGTCCATCAGGACCTGCTGATACTGGACACCAACCTGGCTGCCCGGAATTTACTGAGGCTCGATGAGGAGCACGACGAACGATATCTTTCGGATTGGTCCATCGAGGCGATACCCTTGCAACAGCTGGGCGATGAGGCCCTCATTCAGGAGATTCAGGTTCGCCACGACAACGGCAGCGATTTTCCAGCGAAGATCTGTCGTCGAGCCATCATGCTGCAGAATGGTGAGCAAGGCGAGATGATCGCGATTCGTGATCTGACCCAGCGGCGCGAGAACGAGGCAAGAATTGCCCACCTCGCCTTGCATGATGTGCTGACAGATCTGCCCAACAGGCGCTTGTTCAACGAATTGGCGAACAGTACGCTTGAGCACGCCCGAAAACACGGCAAGTCCTTTGCCCTGCTGCTGATGGATCTGGACAACTTCAAGGCGGTCAACGACATGTACGGTCATGCCGTGGGTGATGAGTTGATACAACTGGTGGGGCGACGCCTGACCGACTTGATGCAAGAGGGTGACGTGGTTGCCCGACAGGGTGGCGATGAATTCAGCTTGCTGAGCGCATCGACTCGACAGCCCGAGGATGCCGCGGCGCTGGCGGAGCGTATCCATGCCGTGTTTGCATCCAGCATCGTGCTCGATGGGGCGCAGTTGCAGGTCGAGGCCTCCGTCGGTATCGCCGTCTATCCTGATGATGGCGACACGGTTGCCGATCTGATGCGCAATGCCGACACCGCGATGTATGAATCCAAGGCAGGTGGCAAGGCAACCACACGATTCTTCGAGTCCCGCATGAATCTGCAACTGGATGCCAGAAGAAAGCTGGAATCGCGACTGCGGCTGGCGCTTGAACTGGGCGCCCTGACACTGAACTATCAGCCTCTGGTGGACTGCTCCAGTCGGTCGACCGTGTGTTTCGAGGCACTGCTGCGCTGGACTGATGACGAGTTGGGTGTCGTCCCGCCATTGGATTTCATTCCGGTGGCGGAACAGACGGGTCTGATTGTTCCTATCGGCGAGTTCGTATTGCGTCAGGCCTGTCGGGACGCTGCCAACTGGCCAGCGCACATCCGCGTGGCTGTCAATCTGTCGGTGGCTCAGTTCGGGAACTACAACATCGTTGGTATCGTCAAGGAGGCGCTGGAATCGAACGGCATCTGTGGCAGTCGGCTGGAACTGGAAATCACCGAGTCTTTGCTGATGGATGACAAGAGCGATGCGCTGGCCACACTCGCTGAGCTCAAGAGCCTGGGTATCCGGATCGCGATGGACGACTTCGGAACCGGCTATTCATCCCTGAGCTACCTGCAGCGCTTCGGCTTCAACAAGCTCAAGATTGATCGGGCGTTCGTGTCCGATCTGGAAAACAACCCGCAGAATGCCGGCATCGTCGAAGCCGTTGTGTCGATGGGCAAGAGTCTGCACATGCATGTGGTCGCCGAAGGGGTGGAAACCAGCGCTCAGGCAGACATACTTTCCTCGCTGGATTGCGATGAGTTGCAGGGGTATCTGATTTCCAGGCCCATGCAGGCCGACGAGGTGCAGGCCTATCTCGATGATGCCTCCTCCTCGAACACGGGCGAGGGCGACTCTGCGTCTCTGGCGGCCTGAGTACCCCCGGCGAGTCTCAGACCAGGTCAGAGACCTGCTTGCGTGATTTTTCGAGCCAGAGCGGGGAGGGCTCTGCGCCCCAGCCGGGCCGGTCGGTGACAGTCGCCTTGCCATCATGTATGTCGTAAGGCGATTCCGTGAAGAGGGCGTCCTGCCAGGGATAGTAGTCGAGCCCTTCGATCGAGAATTCCAGGTACTTTCCGGCATTGGGAATGGCGCGTAGCAAATGCATGGTGAACAGGGTGACCATCGACAGATTGGCGCAGTGAGGTGTGCAGGGCATGCCTGCCCTGTGAGCCATATCCGCCACCTGTCGTGTGCGCTGCATGCCGCCCAGGTAGCAGATGTCCGGTTGAATGATGTCAACCACATGATCAGCGATCATCCGTTGCCAGCCGCCCAGTTCACAATCCTGTTCACCCCCGGTGACATTGATTGTCAGCGCTTCGGTCACCTGCCGCGTCTGCTCGTACTCCCAGTAGGTACAGGGTTCTTCGAAGTGCTCGATACCCTCGCTGATCAGCATCTGGCCGACTTCAATGGCACGGGCAGGGGAATAGCAAGAGTTGGCATCGACCAGCAGGCTGGCCTCCGGACCCAGCGTGCGGCGTACAAGCGGTACGATTTCCTCGGTTCTGCCGGGCCATTCGTCCCGGTCGTGACCGTACTCTGAGCCGATGCGAAACTTGAAGGCATCGAAGCCCTGGCGGGTTGCCAGTTGCTCGAAGCGACGCGCTTCCTCCGCGGGGCTGATTTCGCGCTGCATGGAAGAGGCATAGGCGCGTACCGTGCCCGGAGAGCCGCCCAGCAGGGTGCACACGGGCAGCGATTCGAGTCGCCCACGCAGATCCCACAGTGCCGTATCCAGCCCGCCGATGGCGCGATACAGATGCGAGCCCGGAAACTTGTGTTCGCGCTCACGTACCCGCGTCACCAGAGCGTCGATGTCCATGGCGTCCTGACCGAGCACATGGGGCGCTACCTGGCGGTGCAGGATCAGGGACGTGATGTCGGCATGGTAGGGCGCAACCTGACCCCAGCCAAAGGCGCCATCATCGGTGATGACCTTGACGAAGCAGACGAATTCGTTGTAGTAGGTTTCGAGGGCGGCAATTTTCACGGCAGGATTCTCCTGCGACATTCATGACAGGGTTGTGACAGAATGCCGGTTGAATGAAAGATAAATCGTTTGCGCGCAGACGCCTGACGCGATACTTTCTGGAGGCTATGATCGAACACTCGTTTCACGTCGCCTTGTGGTAATCCGATCATGTGGAACCGCATTAACCTAACTGGAAAGAATGGACCATGCAAATGAAATCCGTATTATCCGCCATTACTGCATCTGTGGCACTGAGTCTGGCGTCCGGCGCCCAGGCCGAAACCCTGCGTCTGCTGACCTGGGGTTCCTACGCACCCGATAACGTCATCGAGATGTTCGAGGAGAAATACCCCGATATCGATGTCGAAGTCACGTATTCCAATAACGAGGAAATGATCGCCAAGCTGCGCGCGACCGGCGGTGCAGGCTTTGATCTGGCCCAACCGAGCCATGACCGCATCTATGCTGCGCAACTGGAATTCGATATCTACAAGCCGCTGGATCTGTCGCAGATCGATACCTCCAACATGACGCCCAAGCTGCTCGATGGTGTCAAGGAAAACGCCACTATCGATGGTGAAGTCTATGCCGTGCCGCATCAGTGGGGTACAACTGGCCTGATGGTGAACACCGCCGAAGCGCCCGATGTCAAGAGCTGGGGCGATCTGTGTGATCCGGCCTATCAGGGCAAGACATCCATGCGTCTGAAACGTACCATCCTGCTGGCTACGGCGTATTCTCTGGGTGAAGACCCGTTTGCAGCCTACTCCGATCTGGACAAGTATCAGGGCATTCTGGATGACGTGACCGAAAAGCTCATCGAGTGCAAGGACAACATCAAGGCTTATTGGCAAGGTGGCGACGATCTGTCAGCGATGATGCTCTCCGGTGAAATCGTGGCCTCTGAGTCCTGGGATTCCACCGCCTACAAACTGTTTGGCGAGAACCCGGACATCAAGTTCGTACCACCAGCAACCGGTGCTCTGGCCTGGATCGATACCTTCGTACTGCCACGCAAGGGCAAGGCCGACGACGCAGCCTACAAATGGATCAACTTCGTCCTGCAGCCTGAAATCGTTGAACTGATGTCAGCCAGTACCGGTGCCATTGCCTCGATCAATGGTGCGGCAGATCTGCTGCCTGCAGACAAGAAAGCAGCTGTGAATGCGGCCTTCTCGGATGCGGATATCGACAATCTGAAGTTCTTCGCCAATATTCCACCGGGTGTGGAAGACATGGAAGGCAAGGCTCTGGAAAAGATCAAGGCTGCCACTGGCGGTTGATGACGTGCCGGGCCTGTACTGTTGCATGCGTGCGCTTTTGCCGTATGCCGTACAGGCCGGACCCTGTTTTATTGAAGAGATCTCGAGAAAACGATGACAGAACACGCGTTTGACCTGGAATGCATCGATGTTTCCAGGCAGTTCGGGAGCGTACGCGCGGTCGACAATGTATCCCTGAGTATTCCCCGGGGAAGTTTTTTCTCGATACTCGGCCCCTCCGGCTGCGGCAAGACCACACTCATGCGCATGATCGCCGGGTTCGAGAATCCGGACCATGGCGATATCCGGATCAAGGGCAAGTCGGTTCTCAAGGCCGCGCCCAACAAACGCAACGTCAAGATGGTCTTTCAGCATCTGGCGCTGTTTCCCATGATGAATGTACACGACAATATCGCCTACGGTTTGCGGTGTGCCGGTGTGCCCGCTGCGGAAATCACCCGAAAGGTGCAGGACGTTCTGGAGCGGGTGGCGTTGCCGGATGTGGCGAAGCGCGATATCCAGCAGCTCTCGGGCGGGCAGAAACAGCGCATAGCCATTGCCCGCTGCATGGTGCTCGACCCGGATGTGTTGCTGCTTGATGAGCCGCTGGGCGCGCTGGATCTGAAGCTGCGCGAGGCCATGAAGATCGAGCTCAAGCTGCTGCAACACCAGTTCAATACAACCTTTGTCTACATCACGCACGATCAGTCGGAAGCGCTGGTCATGTCCGACCAGGTCGCGGTCATGAATCAGGGGCGCTTCGAACAGGTCGGCACACCACAGATGCTGTATCAACAACCCGAGACCGCCTTTGTGGCAGGTTTTGTCGGTGATGCCAATCTGTGGCACGGCAAGGTGGAATCAATGACCGAGCTGGGCGCTGTACTGCGCACCCCGGCCGGCACTGCACTGCAGGCACGGCTGGCAGGTTCGCAGCGCTGTCGCGTTGGCGACGAGGTCAACATCTATACGCGGCCAGAGTTCATGAGCGTACTGCCATCAGGCGGTGAGACCAGCAACAACGCGGGTACTCGTGGAACAGCCGGTGCCGATAATGTGCTGGAAGGTCGGGTCGACAGTGTGTTGTTCAATGGGGCCAACAGTCGCCTGCTGATTCGCACGGCGGAGCAGGCTCTGGTGGAGGCTGATGTGACCCTGACCGGCGGCAGTGACGACATCAAACCGGGTGAGGCCGTCAAGTTGCAGTGGTCGATGCAGCAGACTCTGTGCTTCCCTGCATCTGCGGCACAGGCGAGCTGATCGCCGTGGGCTCTGATATTCGCAAACTTTCCCTGTTGCTGTTGTTCCTGCCGTTCAGCCTGTGGATTCTGCTGCTCATCATCCTGCCCCATGTCGGCATGGTGGTGCTCTCCCTGAGGGAGAAGGTGGCACCGCGCGTGTATGAGTTCGGCTTTGGCAATTACATCGATTTCTTCATGGAGCCGATCTACTGGAACACCCTGATCAGAACCGGACTGATGTCCCTGCTGGTGACCTTTCTGGCGCTGCTGATCGGCTTTCCGGTGGCGTATTACATTGCCAAGCTGGCAGGCAATCGCACCAAGGGCATGCTGTTCATGCTGTGTCTGATTCCGCTGTGGGTCAGTGATCTGATACGTGCCTTTGGCTGGATACTGTTGCTGCGTGAGTCCGGCATCATCTCCAGTTTTCTGATGAGCAGCGGTCTGATCGATACCCCCATCGAATTCCTGTATACCGATGCCACGGTCATCATGGGGCTGGTTTACACCGTCATGCTGTTCATGATCGTGCCGCTGGTCTCCACACTGGATGGTATGGACAATGCCATGATCGAGGCGGGATACAATCTGGGTGGCAATGGGTTTACCGTACTGCGGCGTATCATCATTCCCTACGCCATGCCGGGTATCGTATCCGGTTGCATTGTGGTCTTCATGATGACGGCGGGCAGTTACCTGACCCCCATCCTGATGGGGGGCAAGAATTCCAGTTGGTTTACCGAACAGATCTACGACCAGTTCATCAGTCGTTATAACTGGGAGTCCGGTGCCGCTTTCGGATTTCTGCTGCTGGCCTTCACTTCGGTGGTGGTCTGGCTTGGCCTGAAACTCTCCGGGCAGACGCTCTCCAGTACGGTGGCAAAAAGCTGATGAGACTCCACTACGGCAGGACTATCTCATGTTGATTCGTGGCACTGGCAGCGGGGCAGGTTCGGTCCTGTTCAAGCTCTACGTACTGGCGTTCTTCATCTTCCTGGCAGCACCCTTGCTGGCCGCCGGCATGTTTGCCTTCAATGATTCTCAGTTTCCATCGTTGCCATGGCAGGGGTTCACGCTGGACTGGTTCTTCAACGACACCGAACCGAAGCTGGGCATGTTTCACGATCGTCGCCTGCTGCGCGGTCTGAATGTCTCTTTCATGATTGCCGTGTCCGTGGCCCTGCTGTCGGTCTTTGTCGGTACCTGCAATGCCTTTCTGTTCGTTCGCGGCAGGTTCCCGGGCAAGAATTTCTTCTACATCCTGATGGTGCTGCCCCTGGTGATTCCCGGCGTCATTCTGGGTATCTCCATACTTGCGCTGGCCAGTAATGTGGCCAACGGTGTGGAGGAGGCCTACAACCTCGAGCTGGAGTTTCTGCGTCCCGGCCTGCTGCTGGTCATTCTCGGGCAATTCTCCTTCATCACGACGATCACGTCCCTGGTCATTACCGCCAGACTCAAGAAATTCGATATATCGCTGGAAGAGGCGGCTTTCAATCTGGGGGCCAGTCGTGCCGGGGTGCTGCGAACCATCACATTGCCGTTCCTGCGACCGGCGATGATAGCTGCGGGTATCGTGGCTTTTCTGGTGTCCTTCGAGAACTTCAACACCACGCTGTTTCTGGTGGGTTCCGACGCACCGCTGACCATCACCATGTACGACCGTATGGTCAAGGTCGGGTCGACGCCGGTGCTCAATGCGGTATCCGTCTTTCTGATGCTGGGCTCAGGCGTGCTGGCGCTGATTTCATTGCTGGTGCAGCGAGACAAGCCGAAAACGTGATGTGCGGATGTGCGGATGTACGGATCCCATCTGCGGGGCAGGGCTGGTAGTGGCTGCATTGGCAGCTCGCCGGTATCGATGATGCTCATCATCGTACCGCTGCCACGAGTATAGCCGGTTTCAGCACATCAGGGTCTGGCCCCTCAGGTCGTGATATCCACGGCCGTACCCGAACGTGATGAGGACTCGATCGCCGCAATCAACTGGTGAGGGGCGAGCGCTGCCCGGCCGCTGACCATGGGCGCACGACCCTGTTGTACCGAATCGATGAAATCATCAATGACACCCTGATGCCACTGATATTTGACGACGACGGCCCCCTCTTCGGTTGCCTGGCCCGCGGTATCTGCCTCACGTTCGCATCGGCCATCACGCCAGAAAATCTCCAGGGCATCGGCACCAATACGCATCGAACCGTGTTCACAGTGCAGGGTGATGGTCTCGCGGCCATGCGGAAAGGTGGCGGTGCTGGCGACCAGTGAGCCGACGGCCCCGGAAGAAAAATGCAAGCCTGCCACGGCCAGATCCTCGGCTTCCATCGTGTGCAATGGGGTGGTGGCGGTCATCGCCTGTACCCGGGTGACGGGGCCGGTCAGGCTCAAGGCCAGATCGATGGTGTGAATGGCCTGTGTCAGCAATACGCCGCCGCCATCGCGCTCATAGGTGCCACGACCCAGTTCGTCGTAATAGGATTGAGGGCGCCACAGTGGCACGGCAATCTCGATATGACCCGCTTTGCCCAGGCTGCCTTCAGCCAGTCGCCGAGCGGCCGCCATGGATGGGGCCCGCATGCGATGCTGGAACAGGACGCCGAGCGTCACGCCTGCGCGTTCGCAGATTTCAACGACCTGTGTGGCCTCTTCGAGAGTGCGGGCCACCGGCTTTTCCAGCAGGATATGCTTGCCGGCCCGAGCAAGCGTCTCGATCAGTTCGATACGCACGCTGGGCGGTGTGGCCACGATCACCACCTGTATGCCCGGATTCTCGGTAATGCATGACAGCTCGCTGGTGAACATGGGGGCTGGCCCTGCGTAATACTCGCTCAGGTATTCCGCGCGTTCCGGATGTTGCGACACGATGGCTTCCAGCCGGACACGAGGACGGGAGGCAGAGAGCGCCGCCACGTGCGTCTTGGCGATCATGCCTGCGCCAATCAGTGCAATGCCCGTGGATGACAAATTGTCTGCGTTGCTCATTCGTTGTCTGTTCCATCTGCCTGTGCCCAGCATACTATGATCATTCGGGTGGTCCTTCTTCAAAGACGGTCACGCCTTCAGGCAGCACTTCCCAGGCAGCCTTCGAGCCCACGAATATATGCCGTTCGATCTCCACGCCTGGATCACCGTTGACGCATCCCAGTGTCACACCATGCACCTGCCCGTTCATGACGCCACACAGCGTGGAGCCGCAGCGGCTGCAGAACATCAGGCCTTCACCGTGTACGCCCGTGTAGGCGGTCAACAACTCCTCACCGCTCAACCAGGAGAAGTCAGCAGGATCGACTTCTGCGTAAGCCGAGGCCTGGGAGCTGAAGGCCTTGCGGCAGCGCGAGCAGTGGCAGGATCTGGCATTGCGTAGTGGTCCCGACACCTCGTAACGCACGGATCCACAGAAACATTCACCGGACAGGGGCATGGCAAACTCTCTAGAGTGGGAATGGGGTTAGTAAGTGTAATCTGAACAAAGGCGGTGTGACTGATCGATCAAACACAACGGACTTCGAGCGCGCGGATGGATCGAGTTATTTCAAGACACCGGCCGACCGTGATTCCGGTTTGCAGCGTGGGTGACTCGAACAAGCATCATGACCACGGGATCTGAAGCAGAGCCCCTGAAGCGAAGGTGAAGAAGATGCAGCAGTTGATAGGTGTCGGCGTATTGATCACGGCAGAAGGCAGACTGCTGCTGGGCAAGCGCAAGGGATCCCATGGCGCTGGTAGCTGGGCATTGCCTGGGGGGCATCTGGAAGCCGGGGAGTCGGTTGCAAGCTGCGCCATTCGTGAAACGGCTGAGGAGACCGGTATCCGGGTCGCCGATGTGCGGCATGTGGACTTTACCAATGACCTCTTTCAAGAAGAGGGCAGACAGTACATCACACTGTTCGTCGAAGCGACTGCGTTCAGCGGTATTGCCGAGGTGCTGGAGCCGGACAAGTGCGAACAGTGGCGCTGGTTTTCCCGGCAGGAGATGCCGGAGAATCTGTTCAGTCCATTGCAGACATTGTTCGAGCAGGGCTATCGACTGTAGTCGTCTGCGCTCAGGCACCCCGTCGAGCCAATGCCCGGCGGCGCTGGGTGAATTGCTCGTGTGATTCTTCCGTACCATCGTGGAAGGAGCCGAATACCTTGTCCCAAGGCACGTCCAGGCTATCGTGGTTGCATTCGAAGTAGCGATGGTGCATCTGGTGGTGGAAATTGCCGAGAGCCATGGACTTCCTGTCCTTGACCAGCAAGCCTTCGAATCCGGCATGTGAGGTCGCCGCAGTCAGTGCCTGATGCTGCATGTGAAACAGGATATGGATGGAGTGGGCGGCCACGATCCAATGGATCAGAACCGAGCTATAGTGACCCCATGGCACCCGCTTTCTAGAGGCTCTGTCCGGCATCCAGCAGCAATAGATACAACCTCACATCGAGCTCCAGCTGATGATAGCCGGGCTCCATGTGGCAGCAGAGCTGGTAGAAGGCCTTGTTATGGTCCTGCTCTTTGAAGTGGGCAAGTTCGTGGACGACGATCATGCGCAGGAAGTCAGTGGGTGTGTTCTTGAACAGGGCAGCGATACGAATTTCATTCCTGCCCTTGAGCTTGCCACCGTGCGCTCGACTGATGCGGGTATGCGTGCCCAATGCATTGCTGACAGTGTCCAGACGGTCATCGTAGAGGGCTTTGCTCAGCGGTTTGCTTCGCTTCAGGTAGCGCTCCTTAAGTTCCGAGGTGAAACCGTAGAGCGCATCGTCATTGTTGTATTGATGGCGGTCCTTGTATTTGCCGCGCAGATAATCCCCCAGACGATCCTCGCTGAGCAATTGCCTGACCTGTTGCACCACGGCGGGCGGGTAGTGGGCAATAGTGCGTAGCCTGTCTTTCTCTGTGGGCTTGGCGCTCATGAGGTCTCGACGTCAGACACCAGAATCTACCGAGGCACCGGCAAACTTCTTTCCGAGGGGTTTTTTCCAGCGCACGGCGACCATCAGGATGCCCGGCGTCAGTACGGCAAGACTGGCCCATCCCAGCATGCCCGGCATTTCGTGCAGGAGCCAGAGACTGAGCACGGTACCCAGAGCCGGCACGGCGGCCATGAAGGCCGCGGTGGATGAGGCACCGATATGCCTGACGGACACGGCCACCAGCAGTAGGCCGACCAGGCCGGGTATCAGGCCTTGATACAGAGTCTGCAGAAGCAGTTGGGATTGCTCGGCTTCGGCAAATCCGGTGGGCAGAAACATCCACCAGACGGGGAGATAGATCAAGGCATTCACGATGGAACTGCACAGCAGAACCTGGGTGATGGTGACATTCCACAATCGGCTCAGGATCATGTAGAAGGAGAAGAATACAGCCCCTGCCAGAAACATCAGATCCCCGATCCAGCTCTGGCTCAGCGCCAGGTTCGAGCCATCGGCAACGGCGAGCAGGGTGCCGGCGAGGATGAGGACCGTGCCAAGCAGCTGCAATCGCCGTGGCCCTTCGGACAACCACAGCCAGGACAGCGTCAGGGTAATGGCCGGCAGTGCACCGTTCATGAATACGCCACCGTGTGCGGCCGGCGCAAACAGGAACGCGCCGAAGACCAGCAGACTGTAGACGGGGCTGAGTACGAAACTCAAGAGGAAAACCTGCCGAAACGTCAGTCCCTGCCAGGGCTTGAAATAGAGCACCACGGGCAAGCAGACCACGGCCGACACCCCATAGCGCAGAGCCGCCAGATCATAGATGGTCAGGGAAGACTGCGCGCCGGCTCGGCTGGCTACCAGCCAGCCTGCCCAGATCAGGACGACAGAGACGGCGGCGGCATAGCCGAGTACGGGATTGGTGGCAGGGCTGATTTTCAACGGGACCACGCGCGGTGAGAGTGGGACAGCATCGACGCTGCTACCTGATACATAGTACAGGTGTCAGGGCGCACCCATACAGTACAGGGTTCGTGGTCATGAATCAGCCCGGTCATTCGGCGGCGGCGGGTAAAGGCCTTTCTCCCGCCGCCCACAGTGGTGGCCCGTGGGGCCCCCGGAACGACTCAGCCCGCCGGCATCTCGTCTTCCAGATAAACCCGAATGATTTCGTCAAAGGAAGACTCCGCCTCGAACCCCAGGGCAATGGCACGCGCCGGATCGAAGTCTTCAGCCCAGTTGGCGACGATGCCTCGGATCACGGCATCCGGTTCACGCTTGATCAGTTTCACCGCATCGCTGCCAACCACACGCTCGAGTGATTCGATCTGCTGCGCGACGGTGGCACTCAAGCCCGGCAGGTTGATGTTGCAGCGCGAGCCCATGTCTTCTCGCGTCAGTGAGGCGGACTTGACCAGAAAGCCGATGGCCGCTCTGGGGCTGGCAAACCAGTGACGCACGGTATCGTCAACCGGCAACACGGCCGGGATGCCATTGATGGGTTCGCGCAGAATGTTGGAAAAGAAGCCCGAAGCGGCCAGGTTGGGTTTGCCCGGACGAATGCAGATGGTTGGCAGACGCAAGCCGATACCCTGCAGAAAGCCGCGTCGGTTGTAATCTGCCAGCAGCAGTTCGCAGATGGCCTTCTGCGTTCCATAGCTGGTCATGGGCGCATGCAGGAACTCGTCGTGAATCTTGTCCGGAAAGGGCGCACCATAGACGGCTATCGATGAGGTGAAGATGAATTTGGGGGTATAGCCGTTCTGCTCGTGACCCGAGCGGATGGCTTCCAGCAGGTCACGGGTGCCATCCAGATTGATGCGATACCCCTTGTCGAAATCCGCTTCTGCCTCGCCGGAGACGATCGCAGCCAGATGGTAGATGACATCAGGCTGATCGCTGATCAGCTGCTCGGCAACGCCGCTTTGCGTCAAGTCGACCGCCTGGGTGTTGATGGTGATCGATGAAGCGTCATCAGCGGCCGTGACACCCGGTTCGACGATATCCACCAGTGACAGTTGCGTGATCTGCTTGCCGTCCAGCTGGCCTTCATCCAGCAGGCGTCGAGTCAGTTTCGCGCCAACCATGCCTGCAGCGCCAATGATGAGAATCTTCATGAAACAAGATGCAGTTGTTCGTGGGTTCACCAGAATACTACGGGCGAAGCACTTGTGCCGAGTCCGTCAACGGGCGTGGTTCGGGGCAGACGGTGAGCGTCATGACTCGGCATTGGGTGCTCACGGGGACGACTACTGACTGCTACAGCTGGTCGATGGTACCGTGGCGCCTGTCCTGATAGAAGCTGGAAGTGCTCACCACTCATGAACGATCATGTTTCCTATGAAGCCGCGACGAGCGTGTCGGATGCCGTTGCCACACGCCGCTCCCTGCGAGCCTTTCTGCCTGAGCCGATTCCCCGGCAGACGCTGGAGTCATTGCTGGAGAAGGCGGCACGCGCGCCCAGTGGGACCAATATGCAGCCGTGGAAGAATTATGTGCTGACCGGCGAGAGTCGACAGCGACTGTGCACGGCGGTGTGTGCCGCCTTCGACGATCCGGCTGTCGAGGGTGTCAGTGAAGTCGAATACTACCCGGCGAAGTGGTTCGATCCGTATCTGTCTCGACGCCGGCAGGTGGGCTGGAGCCTGTACGGTTTGCTGGGTATCGGCAAGGGGGACCGGGAGCGAACCCATGCGCAGCATCGCCGCAATTTCCAGTTCTTCGATGCACCGGTGGGCCTGATCTTCACCGTGGACCGGAAGCTGGCGACCGGCAGCTGGCTGGACTACGGCATGTATCTGGAGAATCTGATGCTGCTGGCCCGGGAGCAGGGCCTGCATACTTGCCCGCAGGCGGCCTGGGCCGATTACCATGCGGTGATACGGCGCGAACTGTCCTTGCATGATGACGAGATCGTGCTGTGTGGCATGGCGCTGGGCCACGCCGATCCGGAGGCCATCGAGAACACTCTGGTAACCGAACGCGTGCCGCTGGCAGAGAACACGACGTTTCTGGACTGACTGACCTACCGACACGGACTGGGTGCTTGACCGACAGGAGTAATCGACATGATCGAATTCAGCAAGGAAGAGACCGAGCGGCTGACGCGCAAGATTCAGCTGTATTTCAACGATGAACTGGATCAGGAGCTCGGCCAGTTTCCCGCGCGGTTTCTACTCGATTTCTTCAGCGAGGAGATCGGCCCTTATTACTACAATCGCGGTCTCATTGATGCGCAGCAGGTGCTGGAAACCCGCTTGTCCGAGGCCATTTACGAACTGGAAAAACCGATCAGGGAATGAGCGGTAGTGGTATCGTAAGCGTTTCAAACGAAGCAGGATAGAACCTCATGAGCGGACTTCTGGACAACGTTGATCCTGACGGCATGCTGGAGTATTCCGTTGTCTATACGGATCGCTCCGTGAACCACATGTCGGCGCAGTTTCAGCAGACGATGCGAGACATTCACCAGACATTGACGGAGGTCTATTCGGCGCATCGGGCCGTCGTGGTACCGGGCAGCGGCAGTTCGGGCATGGAAGCGGTGGCGCGGCAGTTGTGCAGGGACAAGCGTTGCCTGGTCATTCGCAATGGCTGGTTCAGCTTTCGCTGGTCGCAGATCTTTGATGCGGGCAACATTCCCGCCACGCATGATGTGATCAAGGCGCAGCAGGCAGAGGGGGGCCCACAGTCGCCCTTCGCACCTGCTGCCATTGACGATGTGGTCGCAGCCATTGCCCGTGACAAACCCGATGTGGTCTGTGCACCGCATGTGGAAACCTCGGCGGGTCTGATTCTGCCGGACGATTATCTGAAGGCTGTTGCCGATGCCGTGCACGCCCATGGTGGCCTGTTCGTGCTGGACTGCATCGCCTCAGGCACCATCTGGGTGGACATGGAGGCACTGGGCGTCGATGTGCTGGTGTCTGCCCCTCAGAAAGGCTGGAGCGGATCTCCCTGTGCCGGCCTGGTGATGCTCAATGAGCGCGCCTACGCAGCCATGCAGGAGACCAGCAGCGACAGTTTCACCCTGGACCTGAAGAAGTGGTCGCAGATCATGGAAGCGTATCTGGATGGCAAGCATGCCTATCATGCCACCATGCCCACTGACGGTCTGATCGTGTTCAGGAATGTCATGAACGAGATTGCCGAGGTGGGCTTTGACCGTGTCAAGGAACGCCAGGCTGAGCTGGGCCGCCGTGTCAGAGCGTTGCTGGCGGAGGCCGGGTTCGCAAGCGTTGCCGCGGAAGGCTTTCAGGCGCCCGGAGTGGCGGTGTACTACACCGACAACGACGACATACACAGCGGCAAGGCCTTTGCCGCGGTCGGCATGCAGATAGCGGCCGGGGTACCGCTGCAGGTCGATGAACCTGCCGGCTTCAAGACCTTCCGAATCGGCTTGTTCGGTGTGGACAAGCTGACCGATGTCGATGCAGCCGTCGACAGATTTGCACAGGCTCTGGAGCAGGTTCGTGCCAATACGCAACTGAGTCCGGCCTGATCCGGGCCTTGTTGCAGCACAGGCATTCATCAGCGGCAGATCATGCCAGAGACGACGCCAGAGACGACGGCAGAGACGACGGCAGAGACGACGGCAGAGCCGCACACTGAAACCGCAGTTGCACCGCCGGTCACAAGCAAAACGGGTTCCTGGCGTCCTCGCCTGCCGGGAAGTTCTGTGGTGGTGCTGGCGGCCACGGTGCTGGCAGTGCTGCTTGCCTGTCTGCCGGTGACGGATTCGGTAGGGCAGTCACACGTGGACGCCGCCTTCAAGCGGGCATTGGTCGGCTACGCGCTGGCTCGTGGGCTCAATGGGGTGATTTCGGTGGCGCAGGGTACCGAGATCGCGATTCAGCCGGCCGGCATCGGTCTGAATCTCACGCCCGGTGAAATCCTCGATCCGGTCAATGATCTGGTCGAGCGTTTTTCATGGATCATGATGCTGTCCAGCAGCTCACTCGGCGTACAGAAGATTCTGCTGTCGATGAGTGCCTGGCAGGGCCTGTTGCTGGCAGTGGCAATAACCGGGTTGGCGCTGTGTCTGTGCGCATTGTTTCCTCGCCTGCAGGGAGGGCGTCGTCTGGCGCAGCGACTGTTCCTGTTCATGTTGCTGCTGCGCTTCATGATGCCGGCCATCAGCATTGCCAATGACTGGGTCTATCGCACCTTTCTGGAGGCGGATTATGTGTCAGCCTCCGCCACGCTCAATGAAGCACAGCAGGCCATCGGTCAGATCAATGAGGAGGTCCTGCTGGAGCAGCGGGATGAGCCGGCTTCCATGATCGATCGGGCACGGGCCTTGTACAACAGTGCTCTGGCGCAGATCGACATCGACCAGCGCCTGGAGCGTTACCGGAATGCCGCCGAGTCGATCAGTGAAAGCACCATCAGGCTGGTAGTGGTGTTTCTGATGCAGACACTGGTCTTTCCGCTGATCTTTCTGTTCGTGATGCTGGGCTTCATTCGCCGCCTGGCTCGGCCCTGGGGCCGCTGAGAACGGATTGCAGGCGGCTCACGAAGCCTCGGTGCTGCTACACCAGCACGTCGATCTGTTCCATGTTGTCGCCACCGAAAATGGCGCGGTAGCGTGCGATTTCGTCAACCGGTCCGGTTGCCTTGTCGAAGTTGTCGGACAGTTTGACAGTGGGTTTGCCGTTGGCGTGGGTTACCTTGCACACCAGCGATATCGCCTTCATCTGAGGGTTGTTCACCGTTGCGCAGTCGCTGAAGTCATTGGTCAGATGTGTTCCCCAGCCGAAGCTGAGTCGTACACGTCCGTTGAATTGCTTGTACACCTTCTCGATGGTGTCCACGGTCAGACCGTCGGAGAAGATCAACAGCTTCTCGCCCGGGTCCTGACCCCGTTCCACCCACCACTGAATCAGCTCCTCGCCGCCTGCGATGGGTTCTTTCGAATCGATCCGGAAGCCGCTCCAGTCGGCAACCCAGTCCGGCGCTTCTCTGAGGAATGAGGTGGTGCCATAGGTATCCGGTAGCACGATCAGCAGGTTGCCGTCATAGGTGCGGCTCCAGAGTTTCAGCACGCGGTAGGGTGCCTGACGCAGCTCCTCGTCGTTTCTCGACAGTGCGGCCTCCACCATCGGCAGCTCGTGTGCATTGGTTCCGATGGCGTCCAGATCCAGATTCATGGCCATCAATACATTACTGGTGCCGGTGAATTTCTTGCCCAGGCCTTCCTTCATGGCGGCGATGCACCAGCGCTGCCAGAGAAAACTGTGGCGTCGCCGCGTGCCGAAATCGGCAATCTTCAGATCGGGCAGCTCATCCAGCCGCAGCACCTTCTCCCATAGCTTGGCCTTGGCGCGGGCATACAGCACATCCAGCTCGAAGCGGCCGACACCGTGCATGGCGGCTCGCGAGCGCAGCTCGCTGATGATGGACAGCACCGGAATCTCCCACAGCGAGATCTCGGCCCAGTCACCTTCGAAATCGATCAGGTACTGACCGTCCTCCACACGCAACTTGTATTCAGGCAAGCGGTAATGCTTCAGCCAGCTCAGAAACTCCTTGGTGAACAGGCGTTCACGGCCGTAGAAGGTATTACCCGTGAGCCAGATCAGCTCCTTCTTGCTGATACGGATTTGTCGCGCATGATCCAGCTGTGCCCGCAGTTCGCCCTCATCGATCTCATCAGCCAGGCGCACACTGCGCGTCCGGTTGATCAGGGAAAAGGTGACCGGCACGTTCCGGTGCTCCTTCCAGATGGTCTGCAGCATCAGCAGCTTGTAGATGTCGGTATCCAGCAAGCTGCGCACGATCGGGTCCAGCTTGAAATTATGATCGTAGACACGCGTGGCGATGTCCGGCATGGGGCTTTGAACCATGGAAATTCTATCCCTGTAATGCGAGTGTCAGGACGGTGGCGGAACAAAGCCGCCTGCGGTGTCCAGGATCTACTTCAGAAAGGTATCGATACGCTCGATGGCGCGTTCGATGTTCTCCAGCGAATTGGCGTAGGAGAGGCGTATGTAACCTTCGCCATGTACGCCGAAATCGGGTCCGCCAATGGTGGCAACACCGGCCTCTTCCAGCAGGGCGCTGGCCAGTGGTTTTGCCTTCCAGCCGGTTTCACTGATGTTGGGAAAGGCATAGAAGGCTCCGTTGGGGGTGATACAGCTTACACCGTCAAGTGCATTGAGCCGTTCCACCACCACTCGACGGCGCTGATCGAAGGCGCTCATCATCTGGCTCACGGCATCCTGCGGGCCAGTCAGCGCTTCCAGAGCCGCGTATTGTGCTGAGGCATTCACACAACTCCAGCAGTTGACCGCCAGTTTGCGTACGGCATCGAACAGGCTGTCAGGCCAGACGGAATAACCGAGCCGCCAACCCGTCATGGCGTAGGTCTTGGACCAGCCGTTGAGAAGAATGAGGCGATCACGGATCTCCGGGTAGTCCAGCAATGTGATGTGTTCCACACCATCGTACGTCATCTGGTCATAGATTTCGTCTGACAGAATGGCCACCTGCGGGTGCTCGGCCAGGCCGGCAACCAGTTTGTCGATTTCCTCTCTGGGCGTCACACCGCCGCAGGGATTGGCCGGTGAGTTGATGATCAGCAGACGTGTCTGCGGCGTGATCAGAGACAGTGTCTCTTCGGCGGAGAAGGCGAACTGATTGCTCTCTCTGATGGGAATCGGAACGGGCGTGGCGCCGGTGAATTCGATCATCGAACGGTATATCGGAAAGCCGGGGTCGGGATAGAGAATCTCGGCCCCGGGCTCGCCGAACATGACGATGGCCGCATACATCGTGACCTTGCCACCGGGTACGATGATGACATTGTCGGGGCTGACGGATGCGCCGTGACGTCGCTGCAGATCAGCACAGACCGCCTCACGCAACGGGGCGATGCCCACTGCCGGCGTGTAGCCGTGGTGACCGTCCTTCAATGCCTTGATGGCGGCCTCGACGATATTCTCCGGGGTAGGAAAGTCGGGCTGGCCGATCCCCAGATTGATGATGTCGCGGCCACTGGCCGCCAGTTCGCCGGCACGCGCCAGCACGGCGAAGGCGTTTTCCTCACCGATCCGACTGAATCCGTCGACAGGGGAAATGCAGGCGTGGGCTTGCTGGGTCGGTGCTTGGCTCATGGCTCTCTTGTTTATGACGAAATGCGGCTGTAGGGCAGGGAAGGCGCTATGGGCCTACTGTCTTTCGGGGGTTTCGATGGTGTGACCATCCAGCTCGGGCTTCACGATGAGCTGACAGCTGAGACGCGAATGCTCTCGTCTTTCAGCGGCAACACCTTCGAGCATTTCCAGTTCCATGTCTTCGGGTTCATCGAACAGGGCCGCGGTGGCATCGTCCAGGTAGACATGGCAGGTGGCACAGATCAGGCTGCCGCCGCATTCTGCAACCACCTCGTCGATGTCGTTTTGCACTGCAGTATCCATGACGCTGTCGCCAACCCGGGCATCGACTGTGCGGACGGTACCATCAGCGGATTTGTAGTGAAGTATGATTTCCTGCGTCATCGGTCTTCGAGTTCTCCGTTGGCTTGAAACCCTGATGGTATCCAAGTCGCGGGCCGGCGTCACTTTCCGCGCGCAACGTGACGTCGTCTACAGAGACTCGAGCCGCCCGATATGCACGTGTTCTCATTTACAGGGGCCGACGGAGTCTTTGACACGACTCTGGCCATGCATGGTGGCATACTGGGGCGCGAGGGACAGACAGGGACGTGCTTTGATGGAACTAGAGCGCAAGATTTACCACGAGCAGATAAGACTCATCTACAACCAGGGACCGGTTCTGGTGGTGGGCGCCACCTTGTGCGCTTTCATCATTACCCTGTTTCTGTGGCGGCATCTGCCGCAATCCACCCTGCTGTTCTGGCTGAGTGCCGTGGCCGTGTCCTCCGTGTTGCGCGTCTGGGTCATCGCCGTCTATCTCAAGGCCGACAGGCAGACTCGCGAGCAACCCGTCTGGGGAACCTTCTTCTGGCTCGGTACCCTCACCGCCGGCATGATCTGGGGGGTATGGCCACTGATGTTCTATCAGTTGTATACCACCGAATACCTGCTGCTCATCTCGACGATCTTCGCCGGCATGGTGGCGGTCAGTGCGGCTTCCGGCTGCGTCTATCTGCCGTCCTTTCTCTCGTTCTCCATCCCGTTGACACTCCCGCTGGCCATCACTCATATCCTCTCGGGCAATGATTCTCTGGTCCTGACGGGCATGCTGCTGATCATGTTCCTGGCTGTCAACTTCTTCCTGGCCGTGCGAGGGCAGCGACAGTATCGCGAGCTTATCCGGTCGCAGTTCGAGAATCAGGTACTGATGGAGCGGCTGGCCGGGGAAAAACGCATCGCCGAGCGAGCCATTGTGGCCAAGAGCCGCTTTCTGGCTGCGGCCAGTCACGATCTGCGGCAACCGCTGCACGCAATGGGTCTGTTTCTCAGCGCCTTGCGGCGCCGCGAGGATGAACCCGCGAAGATCGAGATTCTCAATGACATGAGCAAGTCGGCGGAAGCGCTCAACGGTCTGTTCAACAGTCTGCTCGACGTCTCACGACTGGATGCCGAGATCATCGATTTCAATCCCTCGCATCTGGTCGCCAGCGACATGTTCGATGCCCTGCGAGCGCAGTTTGTGCAGCAGGCGGAGGAGAAGGGTGTGCAGTTGAGCGTCGATGCCCGGTCCCATGTGTTCTTCTGCGATGCCATCCTGCTGGAACGCGTGCTGCGCAATCTGGTATCCAATGCCATCCAGTACACGAATCACGGCACCATCAGCATGCGCTGCGAGGATCACGTCGAAGGTTCGAAAATGGTGATCCTGCGAGATACCGGTATCGGTATTCCGCCGGATGCCACCGAAGATGTGTTTTCCGAGTACTACCAGCTGAACAACCCCTCGCGCGACCGAAGCAACGGTCTCGGGCTGGGACTCGCCATTGTCCGTCGCCTGTGCGAACTGATGGATATGCCGCTGGAAATGGAATCGGTGGAGGGTCAGGGAACCATCTTCAGGCTCATCGTGCCGGGTGGGGATCCGGCTCAGTTGGTCGCCCAGGAAGACGATGAACCGTCCACGCTGCAGACTGCCGGACGACAGGTACTGGTCATCGACGACGAGGTGCAGGTACTGCAGAGCATGCGGCATCTGCTCGAAGGCTGGGGTATCACGGTCATGCTGGCCGAATCGGCGCGTGATGCGCTGAAGGTCATGGCCTTGAGCGACGGTACACCAGACCTGATCATTTCCGATTTTCGTCTGCGCGACAATCTGAACGGCGTCGATGCGGTTGCCGTCGTTCGGGAATCGCTCGAAAGTTCGATTCCGGCAATCATCGTCACCGGCGATACCTCGCCCGCCAGACTCCGAGAAGTGTCCGATACCGGCTTGCATGTCATGCACAAACCGGTCAAGTCGGAAGAACTGCAGGCACTGATACAGCGTCTGACCGATGGCTCGCAACGGGCTGCAGCTGGCGCCGCCGGGCTGGTGTCAGATGAGACCACCAGCAATGGCGCGACGATTCGGCCCACCTGGCAGAGCCCGGAAATCGAAGTAGCCTGAGGCCAGGGCGCGGATCAGTCCGTAGATCAGTCCGTAGATCAGTCCGTAGATCAGGCCGTAGATCAGGCCGTAGATCAGATCCTAGATCAGTCCGCTGGCGGTGTCTTCACGGCGGTTGCCTTGACCAGGCGGCCAATGGTCAGACCTTGCAGCAGGATCGAGATCAGCACGATGACGTAGGTGACCGACACGATCAGGTCACGCGCCTCGCTGGCAGGTATCGACAGAGCCAGAGCTACCGAGATACCACCGCGCAAACCACCCCAGGTCAGGATCTTGACCGCATGCGGGTTGAAGTCGCGTCCCAGCTTGCGCATCAGGAACACCGGGCCGCCCACCGAGATGAAGCGTGACATCAGGACCACGAAAGCCATGACGGTGCCGGCGATCCATACATCCAGTTCATGACTCAGAACCATGACTTCCAGACCGATGATCAGGAACAGCACGGCATTGAGTATCTCGTCTATCAGTTCCCAGAACGTGTCCAGATGCTGCACCGTGGTATTGCTCATCGCCTCACGACGTCCGTGATTGCCGATCATGAGGCCGGCCATGACCACGGCAATCGGCGCCGAGAGGTGCAGTCCGGCTGCAGCGGTACTGCCGCCGGCGACCAGTGCCAGCGTCAACAGTACCTCCACCTGGTAGTTGTCCACGCGCTTGAGCATCTGCAGGGCCAGCCAGCCGCAGGCTACACCGAACAGCGCCCCACCGAAGGCTTCCTGCACGAACAGCACACCGATGTGTTGCAGGTCGAACGCATCGCCATTGACGGCCATGCCGAAGATGGCCAGGAAGATGACGATGGCCACGCCGTCATTGAACAGGGATTCCCCGGCAATCTTGATCTCCAGTGATTTGCTGGCACCGGCCGTCTTCAATATTCCCATGACGGCAATGGGGTCGGTAGGCGAGATCAGGGAGCCGAACAACAGGCAGTAGATGAAGGGCACACTGAATCCGAACCACTGGAATACCTGATAGGCACCAGCGGCGACCAGAAACATGCTGCTGATGACACCGGCCGAGGCCAGTAGCCCGATGGTCCATTTGTACTTGAGCAACTCGCTCAGATTGATATGCATCGCGCCTGCGAACAGCAGGAAGCCGAGCATGCCATTGAGCAGCGTCTCATCGAAGTCGATCTGCCGGATGATATTGCTGGCCAGCTCCTCGCCATCGGTAAAGCCCAGATTGCCCAGCAGCACCAGAGACAGCGAGAAGACCAGGGAAACCACCATGATGCCGATCGTATTGGGCAACTTCAGCGTGCGGTAGTTGATGTAGGCGAATAGTGCCGACACCGTGATCAGTATGCTTGTGATGGACAGTAATGACATGTGGGGCTGGGTATCGCGAAAGGTCAGGCGCTAGCGTAGCGTATGAGATGGCCCGTGTGGCAGCCATCTGCTGTGATCGAGGCGAGGTAATCCGCCTGCGGGGAGTTCCGGTACACTGCCGGTCTCGCCTCAGCGCATTGTCACGCACCGAATCGTCACCGACGTGTCCTGCAAGTCTGCTACCCATACGCCATTGCCCGAATACCGTATTCGCCTCTCGTCCAGAGCGCGACGCCTGAGTGTGCGTGTCGAGCCCGGGCAGGGCGTCATCGTGACCATTCCGCGCGGTGTCTCTCAGGCTTTGATACCCGACTTCCTGGCCAGGCATCGTGCGTGGATCGAGGCGCGGCTTGCAGAGGCTGAGAGCCAGATTCCCGAGCGTTTCAGGCAATGGCCGCCACAACGCCTGAGCTTGCCGGCCATCGACCTGGTGCTCGAGTTGTCTTTCGCCGCCGCAGCCGAGAATGGCAAGGCCTCGAAGGCCGAGGCTGCCGGCAACCTGGGCAGAACACGACCGCTGGTGATCAAGGCCGACAGTGCCGATCGCACTGCCGTGGTGGCCGAGCTTCAGCTCGCACTGAAGTCGCTGGCCCGGCAGTATTTTCCGGTACGTCTGGGCATGCTGGCAGAGCAGCATGGCCTGAGTTTCAAGCGTGTGCAGATTCGCGGGCAGAGAACCCGCTGGGGTAGTTGTTCCTCGACAGGAACAATCAGTCTGAACTACAAGCTGCTGTTCCTCTCGCCTGAACTGGTGGATTACGTTCTGCTGCACGAACTGGCGCATACCCGACACATGAATCATTCGAAGGCGTTCTGGCGAAAGTTGAGTTTCATGCTTCCCGATGCTCGACAGTACGATGCCATGCTGAGCCGGGCCGGGCGGGAGGTTCCTCCCTGGATTCAGCTCGAAGCCACATGATCTCTAACCCCGCAGACGCAGGAAAACGCATATTTTCTTTGCATTTTCAGTCACTTTGAACTACCGCCGGGCTGTAGAAATCCGACTTTAACCTTCTGAATATTCTGCTATTCTTTTTGGACAATTCACTTGGGCAGCCTGTTTTTACCTTGGTGACAAGCTCATACTCATCCGGCGTCAACCCTTATCGTGTCACTGACGACTTCAGAAGAATTATTCGTGCGCAAACAACAGAGCGTTGAAGTCTGGCAAGTCATCCCGCTGATCCTGGCGGCGGTCTTGCTGAGCATTGGTCTGGCCATGTTCCTCAGCGGTACGCAAAAGCTGGTCGATGTGGTGCAACCTGTCATCGTGGTATTCGGTGGTGCGCTGGCCAGTCTGCTGCTGACCTTTTCGACGTCACATATCGGACAGGCTCTGCAGCTGGCATTGATACGGGGTGTGCGTGGTGGCACGGCACCCGAGCAGATGGTGCGGGCGATGCTCAAGGTCTGCGATGTGAGCCGCCGGGATGGCCTGCTCGGGGTTGCCGATATCCGTTCCAATTCCGACCAGGTGGAAGAGGTCTGCTTCCTGATTGGTCAGGCCGCTGATGAAACCACTATCCGTTTTGCGCTGGAGAGACGCCTGGCCCATGAGCATCTGCAGCACAGGATGACCAGTGATGTCTTCCTGTTCACCTCTGTTTATGCCGTTCTGATCGGAACGCTTGGCTCTTTGCTGTTGTTTGTGTCGAGACTGGACCCCACCGTTCTGGGCAACACGTTTCTGCCCTTTGTCTGTGGCGTCAGTCTTGCAATTCTGATGTGCATTCTGCTGGGTCGGCTTCGAGCAGCGCATTTGCGGGAACTGATCATGGTTGAAATTGCCTATCGTGGTGCAGCCATGATTCTTGAAGACAACAACGTGCAGAGACTGCGGAGCCAGCTGGTCTTGCTGGTACCGCCGGGTCTGCGCCGCTAAGGTAGGGAAATGATGAACGACATTGCGGTCAAGGCCGTGGTCAGTGGACGTACGGCATATCAGGTAGTTCCGGATCCGGACGACCCTATCATCCTGCAGATAGATGGCAAGTTGAGCCGTGTGCTCGATATCAGTGCCAGCGGGTTCACCATGCCGCCCGGTATCGTCAATTCGGGGCGGCGTTACCCGTTCAGTCTGGATCTGCCAACGGCGAAGATTCCGATTGCCGGTTACGTCGATGCCCTGCCGGGGAAGCCCGATGAGAGTATTCAGTGCGCTTTCGTCAACCTCAGCGCCGAAGAGGCCGATGCCATTCACCACTATGTCCTGATTCGGCAGAAAGAGGCGATTCGCTCCATCCGTTCCAGCGGATCTTCCAGTTCAGGGTTCTAGGCTTCGACATGCCGCTTTCACGTTATGAAGAAGAGGTGCGGGCAGGTGTGCTTGCCCCTGATGCCGAGCAGCGAGCCGTCATGCTGCGCCTGGAAGCAATCGGTGATGAACTGGTCAGGCGCCGTGCCTGGCGTGAACCATCCCGCTCCCTGTTTGCCCGCTGGATAAAACCGACCGATAATCAGGTCAATGGTGTCCGTGGGCTCTACCTCTGGGGTGGGGTGGGCCGAGGCAAGACGCATCTGTGTGATCTGTTCTTCGAAGCCTTGCCCATGGAACGCAAGTTGCGGCTGCATTTCCACCGGTTCATGCAGCAGATTCACAACGATCTGCGACAGCTGGAAGGGGTCGAGGACCCGCTGGAGCGTGTTGCCGATGACTGGGCTTCACGCGCAAGACTGCTGCTGCTGGACGAAATCCATGTCAACGACATCACGGACGCCATGCTTCTCGGCGTGCTGCTGACCGCTCTGTTCAAGCGTGGGGTAACCCTGGTCACCACTTCCAACGTTGCACCCGATGGGCTGTATCGTGATGGTCTGCAGCGAGCCCGGTTTCTGCCGGCCATTGCCCAGATCTGCAAGCACACGGAGGTGGTGGAGATGGTCGGGGTCACGGATTATCGCCTGCGGCATCTGCAGACCCAGCCCATCTACAGCATCAGTGCGTTCACCGACGGTCAGGCGGCCACTCGCACACGGCAGATCATGCAGTCGCACTTCGATCAGCTACGCACTGCGGCAGAATATTCAGACCAGCAGATCACGCTCAACGACCGCGAGATTCCGGTGTTGGGGGTCTCGGGTGATCTGGCCTGGTTCTCGTTCGACACCCTGTGCAATACGCCACGATCCACGTCCGATTACATCGAGATTGCCACTCGCTATCGCACGGTCATGATCAGCGATATTCCGGTCATGGACAGCCGCTCGGATGATGCGGCACGGCGTTTTGTCAATCTGGTGGATGAATTCTATGATCGGCACACCAAGCTGATCGTCTCTGCCGAAGCCCGGGCGGACAAGTTGTATACCGGTCAGAGGCTGGCCTTCGAGTTCGAACGCGCGGCCAGCCGACTGTTCGAAATGCAGAGTGCGGAATACCTGGCGGCGGACTAAGGCTGCAGCGTTACGGATCGACCGGGTCTGCTGCGGCAAGGCTCGCGGCACGCGTCTGGCGGCGGTGTCAGTGGTCCGGAGGGGATGTCATGGTTCCAGTGGAGATATCGGTGTTCCAGTAAAAATGTCGACATTCCAGTGGAGATATCGGTTTTCCAGTGGAGATGCCGATGCTCCAGTGGCGATATCGGTGTTTCGATGGAGATGTCGGTGTCGGGCCGACCGGCATTCACCCTGGCGGATGAATACCGGCAGCCCGTTCACCAGCGGGCCTGATTCAGCTGGCCTTGGGTTGGCGAGAGACGCGCTTTCGCTCGTTTTCAGTCAGGTGCTTCTTGCGCACGCGAATGGATTCAGGTGTGACTTCCACCAGTTCATCGTCATCGATGAATTCCAGAGCCTGTTCTAGGCTCATGTCGATGAACGGTGTGAGCTGGATGTTCTCATCGGTACCCGAGGCACGCACATTGGTCAGCTGCTTGCCCTTCAGGCAGTTGACGGTCAGATCGTTGTCGCGCGAGTGAATGCCGATGACCTGACCTTCGTAGACCTGCACATTGGCATCGACGATCAGCTTGCCGCGTTCCTGCAGGTTCCACAGAGCGAAGCCGGATGCCTTGCCGGTACCGTTGGAAATCAGCACACCATTGCGGCGTGAGCCGATGTTCAGGTTCAGCTGCGGGCCATAGTGATCGAATACCGAATAGATGAGGCCGGTTCCGGACGTGGCTGTCAGGAATTCGGTACGAAAACCGATCATGCCACGAGCCGGTGCCACATAATCCAGACGTACGCGACCCTTGCCATCGGGCACCATGTCCTTGAGTTCGGCGCGGCGCTCGCCCATCTTTTCCATGATGGCACCCTGATGCTGCTCTTCCACATCGATGGTGATCTGCTCGTAAGGCTCTTCCACCTTGCCGTCTTCGCCCTTGCGGGTGATGACGATGGGGCGGCCGACGCCCATTTCGTAACCTTCGCGACGCATGTTCTCGATCAGGACCGACAGGTGCAGCTCTCCGCGACCGGACACCTTGAAGGTCTCGCCCTGTTCGGTACGTTCGACACGCAGTGCCACGTTGTGCAGCAGTTCTGTCTGCAGGCGATCCCAGATGTTGCGACTGGTGACGTATTTGCCTTCCTTGCCGGCAAACGGTGAGCTGTTGGGCTGGAACATCATGCTGATGGTCGGTTCGTCGACGGTCAGTGGCGTCATGGGCTCCACGTGGGCCGGATCGCACAGGGTATCGGAGATGTTCAGCTTGTCGATACCGGTGATGCAGACGATATCGCCTGCCTGTGCCAGTTCGGTGGAGACGCGTTCCAGGCCATGAAAGCCCAGCACCTGCAGAACCTTGGCCGAACGCTGGCTGCCATCGGCACTGGCCACGCGCACCTGCTGGTTGGGGCGCAGCTGGCCGCGTTGGATGCGTGCGATACCGATGACACCCACATAGCTGTTGTAATCGAGTGAGCTGATGCGCATCTGCAGAGGACCGTCGGTGTCGACATCCGGGGCAGGGACCTCGTCGATGATGGTTTCGAACAGTGGCGTCATGTCGCCTTCAGTCACGGTGGGCTCGAGCCCGGCATAGCCGTTGACCGCCGAGGCATAGACCACCGGGAAGTCCAGTTGCTCGTCCGTGGCGCCGAGGTTGTCGAACAGTTCGAAGGTCTGGTCCAGTGCCCAGTCGGGGCGAGCACCTTCACGGTCGATCTTGTTGATGACCACGATAGGACGGAAACCCATGGCGAAGGCCTTCTGGGTCACGAATCGGGTCTGCGGCATGGGGCCTTCGGCCGCATCCACCAGCAGCAGTACCGAGTCGACCATACTGAGTACGCGTTCAACCTCGCCACCGAAATCGGCGTGACCCGGGGTGTCGACGATGTTGATGCGGTAGTCGTTCCAGCGAATGGCCGTGTTCTTGGACAGGATGGTAATACCGCGCTCTTTCTCGATGGCGTTGGAATCCATCAGGCGTTCGGTTTGTTCCTTGCGCATGTCCAGGGTGCCGGACTGCTGCAGGAGTTTGTCTACCAGAGTGGTCTTGCCATGGTCGACGTGGGCAATGATGGCAATGTTGCGGAGTTTCTGAATCACGGGTAAAGTCCTTCGGTGCACGGCTGGCGCGGCTGTCAAGCACCCGTTTTTCAGGGTGTTACAAACGATTAACGGGGATGCGCATCAACTGTACAGCGTGCGCAGACTATAAATAACGCACCAGTATAACGGACCTTCAGCCCGTTCGGGTGCCAGCTGGTCAACACTACGGTGCCACACAGCCTCTACTGAAACCTCTGGTACGGCAAATCAAGCCGATGCGAGGGGAGGCTGGCGCACATTCCGTGCCAGAAGCGTGCAGAACAGCTGGCCTGACCCGTGTGTTCAGCTCGGCAGATACTCCCGACTCCAGCTTTCACTGACGGTCCCGTTGCTCAGCAACTCCTCGATGCTCTGGTCTTCGTAGCCCAGTTCTCGCAAGATATTGCGGGTGGAGGCGCCGTATTTTTCGGCCGGCGCCAGTGACAACACGCGACCGCGCAACGGACGCACCGCGTAGGGGTCCAGCTGAGTGACCGTGTGTCCACTCGGGTGATCCTCGTAGACAGAAAAGGAATAACTGCCGCGATCGATACCGCTTTTGCCATCGGCCGGCCGGGCGTTGTAGGTACGAATGGAGTCGATGTTCTCGCAGATGGCGGCGGCGATATCGGCGCCCTGCAGTCTCTCCACCCAGTCTTCGGCGCGTGCACTCATGAAGGCTTCCGCCAGAAAGGCGGCTCGCTCTTCCTTTGGTACGCTGGAAAACCCCTCGAGCCCTTCCACGTGCTCGAACCGTTCGGTGTCGCTTTCATAGGCGCTGAGCAGGAGAAAGGTGTCGGATGAGGTGTAGTAGAAGCGCGACAGGTCATCGTAGCCGACCACTTCGCGACCGGCCGGTTCATCGAACAAGGGGCGCTTGGCGTAATCGAAGCAGAAGGGCATCTGGGCAAGGCCACTGAGCGCGGACAGGGAGGTTCGTGCCCGTCCGGTGCGGCCGGTCTTGAGCTTCTGGTACAGCGCCACGGCGACCCCCAGGGCGCCGCCGAAGCCACACATGACGTCGATGGTGCCCACGTGCGCATGTTCTTCGGGGGTCTCCATCGATCCACCGAAACGCGTCATGATGCCCGTGGTTGCCTGTACCAGATCATCGTAGCCCAGGTAGCCCGAGCGTGGACCTTCCAGCGGCCCGCTGAAGCAGTCGAGCTTGCAGAAAATCGCATCGGGATTGAGTCTCTCCAGCGACTCCAGATCCAGTCCCATGGCTGTAACCTGTCTGTCCGGAGCATTCCAGACGATGACATCCACCGTCTTGACCAGTGCTTCGAAGATGGGCCGACCCTCTGCCGAGCTGATGTCAGCCAGAATGGAGCGTTTGCCACGCATGTGCGACAGTCCGAAGATGACCGTATTCCAGCAATCATAGCTGGGCGTGGCCGGGTCGAGTTTGATGACCTCGGCACCGAATCTGGCCAGATAGGCTGCGGAATGGGGGCCGGCAATCACATTGCACAGGTCGAGCACGCGCACGCCATCAAGCCAGCCATCGCGCGCATTCTTCTCGCGAACGCGAGGCAGCTTGGTCTCGATGGCAGACAGGGATTTCAGTGCCTCCTCGAAGGAGACCCGACGACGCGGTGCGGGGTGGATCATGTGCTTGCTGCTCTCTTCGAGCCATACGATGGGGCCGGGCTGGATCATGGTGCCGAACTCGGAGTCCTCGACTTCGATCATGAGTCCCGCGGTTTCCGCATGATCATCATTGATCCATTCCTGCAGCCAGCGATGCGGCGCGCCCGGGAATCTGCCGCGGCCGAATATGCGCTCCCATTCCTTGGACGTGCGTGTCATGAAAATCTCCTTCATGCGTTCGGCAATCAGGTCGGCCCACTCCTTGGGCAAGGGATAGACGCCCAGCGAAACCGGTGATTTCCACTCGCTGACGGGCAGGTAGGTATCGTCTTCTTCCGTCAGGCCCAGTTCAACCAGTTCATCGTAGAGTCCCAAAGTCTGCAGACAGCGCTTCGCGTGCTGTTTGTGGCTGGGGCAGACCACATAGAACATGCGTCCATCCTTGCATTTGTAGCTGCGATAGAAGGGATCCAGCAGCTCCTGCAGCTCGTCGTAGCCCAGGTTCATCGGCAGACCCTCTGTGCGTCGGCGCTCGATTTCCTGTTCGCGCTGCGTCTTGTAACGCTCGGGGTAGTTGTCGATCTTGATCGAGTTGTAGCACAGTCCCTCCATCACCGCAGCCGCCAGGGGGACTTCGATCTCGTCGCCGAGGCCGGTTCTTTCCCGGGCTTGCAGTGCCAGCACAGTCGCCGAGGCTGCCAGCATGGTGCCATAGGCCGAGGACAGTGGCAGCGGTGAAAAAGAGGGATTGATGCCCATGAGCACACGGTTCAGACCCATATCGGTGAACACGCCGGAATTGGCGGCAATCACGCTTTCGTAGGCTCGCCATTCCCGGCGCAATTCGTCATTGGACGCAAAGCCGGGAATGGACAGCGTGATCAGTTCCGGACGCTCACGGCGCAGTGCACTGAAATCGATACCCAGTCTGGACATGACGCCGGGCCGAAAGCTCTCGATCACGATATCGGTTTCCTCGATCAGCGCCAGCGCCTGTTCCAGTCCGCCGGAAGTCTTCAGGTCGAGCGTGATGCTCAACTTGTTGCGATTGAGGGTGGCGTTGGCGGGGCTTTCCCACAAGGGCCCGGTCGGTGGGTCGATGTGGACGACGGTTGCACCGAAGTCGGCAAGGATCATGGCCACTGCCGGTCCTGCCATGTACTGTCCGAAATCGACAACCTTGACACCGGATAAGGGGAGTGAAGCTTTCGTGTTTTTCGTCATGATGGTCATCCTGGGTCGATCTGTGCGTTCGCGCCTGTGATCTATTCGATGGCTTGTGCGGTGATGGGGCTCGGGCTCGTGGGGCCTGTCTGCTCATCCGCCAGTAGATGCTCGGTTTTCGCCTGTTCACCGAAATCCTCTTTCAACCAGCGCAGCAGCGACAGCGTCAGGATCATCAGGACAGGGATCAGGGGAAGGGCCACGACAATGGTGGACGTCTGTACCGGCTTCAGACCGCCGAGCTGGATCAGCACGATTCCCACTCCTGCCAGGATCAAGGCCCAGACGATGCGCAGGGAGCGTTTGGGTTCCTGATAGCCGGACAGCTTCCGGGAGGTGACAGAGGCCAGCACATAGGCTGCCGAATCCAGCGTGGTTGCCAGGAAGATGAAGCACAGGACGATGAAGATCACCGTGATCAGCTCTGACATCGGCATGGTGCCCAGAATGGCCTGGACGGTTGCCGGAATGCCTTCGGCTGCGAGAATGGCCGACACATCCAGTTTGCCGCTGATCTGCAGATCCAGGGCATAGCCACCCCAGATGGCAAAGAACACCCAGCAGCCCAGTGAACCCCAGACCAGTTCGGCCACGATCAATTCTCGAATCGTTCTGCCACGCGAGATGCGTGCGACGAACAGTCCCATCATGGGGGCATAGGCAATCCACCAGGCCCAGTAGAAGATGGTCCAGTCCTGGGCAAAGGTGGAATCGGAGGTCGGGTCGGTCCACAGGCTCATGGTGACGAAGTTGCTCAACATCTGCCCCAGGCCGTTTACCCAGCCATTGATCATGAACAGGGACGGACCGACGATGGCGGTGAAGGCCAGTAGCGCGATGGCCAGTATGACGTTGGTGTCAGACAGAATCCGGATACCCCTGGACAGACCAAACCAGACGCTGCCGCCGAAGATCAGCGTCCAGATGGCCAGGATCGACAGATCCAGCGACAGTGAGGGTTCGATACCCAGCAGCGAACCTGCCAGTTTGGACACCAGCGGAATGGCCAGGCCCAGAGAGGTGCCGACACCCCCCACGACGCCGAAGACCACGATGGAATCGAGCGTGACGCCGATCCACCCGTCGGTATGTCGTCCGAGCACGCCGCGTGCGGCTTCCGACAGGCGCACGCCGGTATGGCGACGCACGAACATGGAGTAGGCAATGGGGATCGCCGGCAGACAGTAGATGGCCCAGGGTGTCAGGCCCCAGTGAAACTGCCCGTAGGTCAATGCCCAGGAGGCGGCTTCTGCGCTCTTGGGTGCGACATCGAAAGGAGGGCCGGTGAAATAGTAGATCGGTTCGACCCAGGCCCAGTTGACGATTGCAATGCCGATACCACCACAGAAGATCATGGCTATCCAGCTGAAATAGGAAAATTCCGGTGTGTCCTCAGGTCCGCCCAGGCGAACATTGCCGTACTTGCTCATGGCCAGGCCGATCAGGAACACCACGGCGCCGAATCCTGCCAGCATGTAGAGCCAGCCGAATTGCCCGGTTGCAAAGCTGAAGGCTGCATTGATCATGGCAGGTCCCGATTCGGGAAACAGGATCAGGGGGGCAATGACGGCGGTGAGAACCGTCATCGATAATGCGAATACTCTCAGGTCGAGGCTGTCGCCCCGTTTGGCTTGTACGCTCATGCGCTTGTTCCTCCGTTGTCTGAACTACAGGACCGGTACGCTGGTGAGGCGTCCGTTACAGCTTGAATACGACACTGTGTATCACCGGCCGTGCGGTGATGCGGCAGTGCGGCCATGCGTTGGTGCGTTGGTGCGTTGGTGCGTTGGTGCGTTGGTGCGTTAGTGCGTTGGTGCGTTGGTGCGTTAGTGCGTTGGTGCGTTAGTGCGTTAGTGCGTTAGTGCGTTAGTGCGTTAGTGCGTTAGTGCGTTAGTGCGTTAGTGCGCAAGAGATTGACGGCAAAGGCGTACCACCCGATGTGAATCCCGTTGTCACGCTCTGCTACCGGATCAGGCCGATTCACGTATCCAGCGAGCAGCCTTCTCGGCAATCATCAGGGTGGGTGAATTGGTATTGCCGCTGGTGATGGTCGGCATGACGCTGGCGTCGACGACACGCAGACCGGCAACACCATGGACCTTCAGGCGCTGGTCGACCACCGCCATGGGGTCACTGGCCTGTCCCATCTTCGCGGTTCCTGCCGGATGAAAGATGGTGTTGGCGATATCGCCGGCCAGCCTTGCCAATTCTTCATCACTCTGAAACTGAATGCCGGGCTTCCACTCCTGAGGCTTGTATCCAGCCAGTGCCGGCTGGGACACGATCTGGCGCACCTGGCGCAGACTCTCGGCTGCCACCTTGCGATCATCGTCGGTACTGAGATAGTTGGGATCGATGGCAGGAGCGTCCGCAAAGTCGTTCGACAGAATGTTCACGCGGCCTCGACTCGATGGATTGAGATTGCACACGCTGGCGGTGAATGCCGGAAAGTCATGCAGATTCTCGCCGAAGGCATCCAGACTGAGTGGCTGCACATGGTATTCGAGGTTGGCGTGTGGCTGGTCGGGGCTTGATCGGGTAAAGGCCCCCAGCTGACTGGGTGACATGCTCATGGGGCCGGATCGCTTGAGTGCATACTCCAGGCCGATACAGGCCTTGCCAAACAGACTGTTGGCAACGGTATTGAGCGTTCGGGTACCCTCGACCTTGAACACGGCACGTATCTGCAGGTGATCCTGCAGGTTCTCCCCGACGCCGGGTATATCGCGTACCACGTCGATCCCGTGGGATTTCAGAAGGCCGGCGGCGCCGATACCGGACAGTTGCAGTATCTGTGGCGAACCGATGGCACCTGCCGAGAGTATCACCTCTGCCGAGGCCATCACCGTCTGGCTGTGCCCATTGCGGCTCACTGCAACCCCGGAGCATCGTTGCTGTCCGTTCTGATCGGGTTCGAACAGCAGGCGTTGTGCTTGTGCCTGCGTCCAGACAGTCAGGTTGGAGCGGTGCCTGATGGGACGAAGAAATGCCTTGGACGTATTCCAGCGCCAGCCGGACTTCTGGTTGACCTCGAAATAGCCCACCCCGGCGTTGTCACCGGCATTGAAGTCGTCGGTATGCTCAACCCCCGATTCCCGAGCAGCTTCGGCGAAGGCCTCCAGAATCTCCCATTTGAGGCGCTGCTTTTCGATACGCCATTCGCCGCCATTGCCATGACGATCCGAGAAGCGACTGCCGTCGGCGCTAGTCGGATTGGCGTTGTTGTCAAGCCGGTAATGATCCTCATGTGCCATGAAGTCGGGCAGGGCATGGTCCCAGTCCCATTCCGGATCGTCGAGCAACTGCGCCCAGTGGTCGTAGTCCCGCTTCTGACCGCGCATGTAGATCATGCCGTTGATGGACGAGCAGCCCCCGAGGGCCTTGCCGCGGGGGTAACGCAGCGTTCTGCCGTTCAGACCTGCACAGGGCCTTGTCTGATAGAGCCAGTCGGTTCGCGGATTGCCGATGCAGTACAGGTAGCCCACCGGAATGTGAATCCAGGGATAGTTGTCTCTGGCACCGGCCTCGAGCAACAGGACACGCTTCGTCGGGTCGGCGCTCAAACGGTTGGCGAGCAGACACCCGGCCGTTCCGGCTCCGACGATGATGTAGTCAAATGATTCGGTCGACATGGCTTGTTCTCCCTCGCAGGTGGCATGCGGCTGGCAGTCGTTGAGTGGCGCAGCAAGCTCTTCGGCTACTGGGGGCTGCGCGTCAGGACAGTCGTCGCACAGTACGAGCAAGGAGCAGGGAAATCCAATCACGTTGACGCAAAAGCATTATAATTTGAGCTTATGAAGCATCTGCCAGAACTCCGAACCGTCCAGTGTTTCGTAACGGTTGTCCGCGAAGGGAACGTCACGCGTGCGGCAAGGGTTCTCCATCTGTCTCAGCCTGCCGTGACGCAGCAGCTGAAGAATCTGGCCGAGAGAACCGGGCTGACTCTGTTCAGGCGTACGGCGAAAGGTCTGGAGCTGACAGCCGATGGCGCCATTCTGGCGCAGAAAGCCGAACAGGTGATGACGATACTCGATGAATTCAGACAGAGCGCCCGGGACCTGACGGGCCAGGTTCGCGGCAGTCTGCGAGTCGGCACGATACTCGATCCCGACTCCATCCGCTTGGGTGCCTTTTTCAATGTGCTTGTGCGCAGTGCATCGGGGATTCGCGCAGAAGTCACTCATGGCATGAGCGGCAATGTGCCGGAGAGAATCCTGCGAGATCAGCTCGATGCCGGCTTCCATCTGGGCGATGTCAACGCGTCATTGAAAGCCGGCTCCGATAGCAGGACCGAGGATGCCCCGCTGTTTCACTGCACGGTGCTGGATACCTTCACCTATTGGGTCATTGCCCCGCCGGGCTGGGAGCCCCGAGTCGCCGGACGTGACTGGGATGAATTGGCGGCTCTGCCATGGATCGGTACGCCACCGGCGTCGGTGCACCATCGATTGCTCGAACCCTTGTTCCAGCAGTATGGCGTTGCGCAGAACATCATTACCGTGGCTGATCAGGAACCGTCGATGCTGGCCATGGTGCACGCAGGCGTCGGTCTGAGCCTGTGTCGCGACTCGATTGCCCTGAACGAAAGGCAGGCCAGAGGCGTGGTAATCTCGGATACGGTGGAATTGAAGACAACGCTTGAATTCATCTGCCTCGAGGCTCGCCGGCAAGACCCTGTCATCAACACGGCCCATGAATTGCTGCTGCCCCTGTGGGAGCAGGCAAGGCAGGCTCGGGATGCAGGCACCGCATGGACAACAACGACAGAAATCGATCGTCCACAGGAGACATGAATTGACCAGACTTGCAGATTGGAGTGCCTGTGCCGCCACCCTGGTGGATGTTGCCACAGGCCGTAAGCCGGCCGACACGGTTGTACGCAACGGTCGTTGGGTGAATGTGCATTCGGGGGAGATCATCGCCGCCACCGATGTGGCCATCAGTTGTGGGCGATTTGCCTACGTCGGCCCCGATGCCAGTCATGCCATCGGTGAACAGACGACAGTCATCGAGGCCAATGACCGTTATCTGGTGCCGGGTCTGTGTGATGCCCACATGCATGTCGAGAGCGGGATGGTCACCGTGACCGAGTTTGCACGCGCGGTGGCGCCGCATGGCACCACCTCGATGTTCATCGATCCCCACGAGATCGGCAATGTGCTCGGACTGGATGGTGTACGTCTGATGCATGACGAGGCCATGACCTTGCCGCTGAACATCTTCGTGCAGATGCCCAGCTGCGTCCCGTCGGCGCCGGGACTGGAGAATGCCGGTGCGGAGCTGGGGGTCAGCGATGTTCAGGAAGCCATGCAATGGCCCAACATCATCGGCCTGGGGGAGGTCATGAACTTTCCCGGTGTTGCCAACAACGATCCGAAGATGCTGGGAGTGATCGCAGCGACCGTCAATGCCGGCAAGACGGTCGGCGGCCACTATGCCTCAAGCGATCTGGGTCTGCCGTTCCACGGCTATGTGGCAGGTGGCCCTGCCGATGATCATGAAGGCACTCGGGTCGAGGATGCCATCGCACGGGTTCGCCAGGGCATGCGTTCCATGTTGCGACTCGGATCTGCCTGGTATGACGTTGCACCGCAGATCAAGGCGGTAACCGAACACGGCCTCGATCCTCGCTATTTCATCCTGTGTACCGATGACTGCCATTCAGGCACCTTGATCAATGATGGCCACATGAACCGTGTGGTCAGGCACGCCATTGCCCAGGGTCTGAAGCCCGTTACCGCCATCCAGATGGCCACATTGAATACGGCGGAGCATTTCGGGCTGGAGCGCGAGCTGGGATCCATCACGCCCGGCCGACGTGCCGACCTCATCCTGTCATCGGATCTCGTGCAATTGCCGATCGAGCTGGTCATGGCGCAGGGCCAGGTGCTGGCCGAAGGCGGCAGTCTGAGTCTCGACATCCCGCCAGCCAGCTATCCGGCTACGGCCAAGAATACCGTCAGGCTGGGCAAGCAGCTGCAGGCAGACGATTTCGTCATCACGGCACCGGAGTCTGCCACAGAGTCGGTGGTGGCCAGAGTCATCGGTGTGATCGAGAATCAGGCCCCCACACGGGCCTTGCAGGCGCGTCTGCCGGTCTCGAACGGGCAGGTACAGATGAACAGAGGCGAGGATATCTGCCAGATTGCGCTGGTCGAACGACACCAGGGCACCGGTGGTGTGGTCAATGCCTTTGTCTCGGGCTTCGGGTACGACACGGACTGTGCCATGGCATCAACCGTGGCGCACGATTCTCATCACATGATAGTGGTAGGTACCAATCATCAGGACATGGCGCTGGCGGCCAACCGTCTCGGTGAAGTCGGTGGTGGAGTTGTATTGTATGCCGGTGGCAAGGAGCTGGCGATGGTGGAGTTGAGCATTGCCGGACTGATGTCGGAGGAGCGGGCCGAGATCGTTGCCGGGAAGGCGCAGAAACTGGTACATGCCATGCAGGAATGTGGTTGCCGACTCAACAACGCCTATATGCAGCATTCGCTGCTCGGGCTGGTTGTCATTCCCGAATTGCGCATCTCCGATATCGGGCTGGTTGATGTCACCACCTTTTCCCCGACTTCGCTGTTCATCGAAGAGTCAGAAGTCGAGGCCTGACACCCCCGGGCCGGATCTGTCCTGCCCGTCCACTGGATGTGGCTGCGCATGATGGGTTCGATTCCCGCTTGCATCCGTGATAGCCTCAAAGGTCATTACGGGTTCAACAGGGAAGATTCAGATGAAGATGTACCAATCACTGCTCACGGTCTGTACGGCAGGCCTGCTGGCAAGTTGCACGACACTGGAAGAGGTCGGGGACAAGGTGGCAGGTGGCGAAGACGGCGACAGGATTCGCAATGTCATCGTCATGATCGGTGACGGCATGGGGCCACAGCAAGTGGGTCTGCTCGATTCCTATATCCGGTATTCCTCCAATCCGGTTCTGGATTCGAGCGCATTCGATCGTATGGCCTCCGAAGGCGTGGTGGGCATTGCACGTACCGAGTCCAACCAGGTACTGGTGGTCGATTCCGCAGCGTCGGCCACCCAGTTTGCCAGTGGCAAGATGGCAGGTTCCGAAATGATCGGCGCCGATTTCCGGGGAAACCGGGCGGAGAGCATGCTCGAAGTGGCGCAAGGCAAGGGCATGGCCGTGGGGCTGGTGTCGGATACCCGCCTGACGCATGCCACACCGGCGGCCTATGCCGCCCATCAGCAGCATCGGAGTCTGGAGAACGAGATTGCGGTGGAGATGCTGGAAACCGGCGCTGACGTGATGCTCAGCGGAGGCATACGCCACTGGCTGCCACAAGGGGTCAACGAGGAAGGCAGTGCACTGCGTCAGGAAATCGAAGCGCTCACCGGTGGCACCATTCGATTGACTTCCAGGCGCCAGGATGACCGCAATCTGTTGGCGGAGGCCCGTGAGGCGGGCTACGATCTGTCATTCAATCGCAGCGATCTTGCCGCGAGTCACGGTGACCGGCTGCTGGGTCTGTATGCCTACTCGGGCATGCTGGATGGCATTGCGCATACGCAGGCCGGTGACGGGGCAGAGCGGATACAACCCAGCCTGACCGAGATGACGTCCAAGGCCCTGTCGGTACTGGAGAAGGATGAAGACGGTTTTTTCCTGATGGTCGAAGGCGGGCAGATCGATTGGGCGGCTCACAACAACGACGCGGGAACCATGCTGCACGAGATGATCAAGTTCTCGGACGCGATCGACGTGGTGCTGGACTGGATGAAAGGGCGTGATGACACCTTGCTGGTGGTCTCGGCCGATCATGAAACCGGCGGCTTCGGTTTCGCCTATTCGCGCAACGACTTGCCGGAAGGTCAGCCTCTGGATGGCGATATCTTCCAGGGCGACGACTACAAGCCCAACTGGAACTTCGGTCGCGTGGAGACACTGGATCGCCTGTATGACCAGGCACTCTCCTACGACGGAATCTTCAGTCAGTTCGACAGTCTGGAGGAGAGCCAGCAGACACCGGAAAACCTGCGCATGATCGTCAATGCCAATACGCAATTCCCCATCACGCTGGCACAGGCGCGCAGAGTGCTGGAGACCGAACTCAATGTGTATTACGTCGAGGATCACGGTACGCTGAGTGCAGAACGGTTTCCGTTGATGCATGAGCGCAAGGCGTTCTACGTCTATGGTTCCGGCATTCGCAAGAATATTCTCGCCTCGGTCGTTGCCGAACAATCCAATGTGGTGTGGGCCAGTGACAACCACAGCAGCACACCGGTCTACCTGTTTGCCATGGGGCCGGATGATACGACGGATGCATTCAAGGGCATCCTGCACACGACCGAGTGGGCCAGGGAGATCATCGACGTTCTCGACTAGCCCGTGCGGGCTCTCGCCCTCGACAGACACCGTGGTGCGGGATCGGTGTTGTCAGGGCGGGGGCTCAACTTCCCGCCATATCGGCCGTTATCTGTCAGCGAATCAGCAGAAAGTTGATGGAACAGCCAGCCTGTCCTTGCCGGTGATGTCGGCCAGGCTGAATGGCAGGCCACTGGTTGCCGTGAGTGGTTGGGATCAGGTTCTGACGCTCGGTGCTGAAGTAGCTGGCTGTAAAACGCCTTTCGATCTACTCTCCAGTCCAGAGGCCGAACTTGACGGACAGTGCTGTAACAAGGCAGGTGAACCAGGGCAGGGCGCATACTGTGCGCACATTTCCCTTGTTCGGCTGGGCCTGTGTGCTGGCGATTCTGGCACTGGGATTCTGCGTGACGCTTGCCATGACGTGCGTCATGCAGGAGCGTGCGGCGCAACTGGCGATGAAGGAATTCAACCGTCAGGTCGATGTGGCCACCAGTCAACTGGAAAACGCGATCGAGAAGGACAAGACCCTGACCGTTGCCATTCAGGGAATGTTCCATGCCTTCGGGTCGGTTTCACGCGCGCAGTTCAATCATTTCGTCAACGCGGTTGATATCGAGAGACTGTTTCCCGACACTCAGGCACTGTCATGGAACGCCGTGGTACCCGCCGCGCAGCGCGCCGCATTCGAACGCTCGGTGCGGCTGGATGATTCACTGCAGCCCGGTGGTTATCCCGACTTTGCGATCAAACCCGGCGATGCCGCCGAGCAGCACTACGTGGTGACCTATATCGAACCGATGCGCGGTAACGAGAGCGCCTTCGGTTTTGATGTGGGGTCGAACCCGGCACGCCGACGAACGGTGGAACTGGCCCGTGACCGTGCAGAGGCCGTGGCCACCGCGCCGATCACGCTGGCTCAGGAAACCGGCATGCAGAAAGGGTTTCTGCTGATGATGCCGGTATACCAGACAGCCACGCCGCACGACCTCGACACTCGCCGCGAACAGTTCCGTGGCGTCGTCGTGGCTGTATTCCGCATTGGCGACCTGGTCGATGGCTCCGGTGATCTGGATTTCTCCGCAGTCAGGATTCGTGATGTCACCGATGCCGATGAAAGTGCCGATACCGAGCTTGAGGTTATCTATGAGCGTGGTACAGACACCCTTCCTGCTGCGCATGAGTCGCTGACTCGCAGGGTTGATCTGGCAGGCAGGCGCTGGGAAGTGGTGTTCAGCCAGAGTGCAGAGGCCATGAATGTCGATGGCAAACTGGACAAATGGGCTGTGCCCATCCTGGGAGGGCTGTCGACTGCACTGGCGGCACTCCTGGTTGCCTATCTGGCCACCTCGCGACAGCGCACGCTGCGCCGGGCTGCAGAACTCACTCTGGATTTGCAGCGTGCCAATGACAAGCTCAGTCGTTCCAACAACGATCTGAGCCAGTTCGCCCACGTTGCCTCTCATGACCTGCAAACCCCGGTGCGCAACATCCTCGGGTCTCTGTCGATGCTGGAGGATGCCATTGGTGACGATCCGGATGAGGGCGTCTCTCGCTACATGCAATTCCTGAAGGATTCCACCTTGCGCATGCAGTCGCTGATCAGCGACCTGCTCAGCTATGCCGAGAGCGGTCAGGCGATGGACAAGGAACCGGTCGACCTGAATGCCACTCTGTCACTGGTTGCGGAGGTGACCCGGGATATCTGCGAGTCGAAAGGTGGCACCGTGCAGATCGAACCCATGCCTCAGGTGCTTGGTGATGAGCAGCAGCTGGAGCGGGTCTTTACCAATCTGATTACCAACGCCCTGAAGTACTCGAAACCGGACGAAGCGCCGAGAATCGATATCACCGCCTCTGAATCCGAAGGCTTTCACGAGATAAGAATCGCGGACAACGGCCTGGGGATCGATCCCGAGAATCAGCAGAGCATTTTCGAACCCTTCAAACGCCTTCATCGGCACAATGACATAGCCGGCACGGGGCTGGGACTGGCGATCTGCCGTCAGATCATCGACCGACACGAAGGCAGCATCAGTGTGGAAGCATCTTCTGACGAGGGTTCCACGATACTCATACAGCTGCCGATCGTTTCCTGATGCCGATGTGATCCGGGTGTCGATGTGAACCGGGTGGCGATGTGATCCGGGGGGGGATTTGATCGGGGGGAAGCACCGGATGCAGCTTTCCGGTTCCGATCCTCAATCCCGTTGCAGCAGATCCAGCAAGTCGTCGCGCCACTGTATCCAGCTGGCTGCATCCCGAGGCCAGGCCGGCTGCCTTTCGCCGCGTGCCACAGCTTCTCCCAGTGCGTAGGGAACAAGCGCCTGTATCAATGCCTCGGCTTCCTCCGGGTGACGTTCCCGGGCCAGATAATACAACTCGGCATCCTGCAGTCCGCGGTGCCAGGCCTTGAGCCGCATGGAGGGAATCGGCCCGGCTGCAGCAGGGTAGCCGATGCGCGGTAGCTGAAAGCCCGGATACACCATGACCCCGTTGCCGACGCGATCATCATCGGGCTTGTAACTGGGCTGTGCGAACGGCAGGTCGTCGTTGCCCAGATTGACCGACCACATCAACTGTCCCTGGATGCCGTAGCGGGCACCGATGACGCCCCAGCTACGCATGTCGCTGCCTGGCAGGTTGATGCTGTGCCCGCCCACGGCCGGGTGTCCACTGTGATAGAACCAGGTGCGTTCACCGGCAGCCATTCTCTTGCGCAGGAACTCGGTATTGGCGGCGTGTGCATTGGGCGCCCATAATCTCACGCGTCCGGTCAGCGTGGTGTCCGGATCGCCTTCCCAGACCTGAGGATCGGAATGACTGGTCCACAGCAGGTCTATGGCGGCGGCGTCCGGCGCGACGGTTTCCGTGCCTCGATCGATAGCCTGTTGAATTGCTGCCATGTCACCGTGAACGCGCGCGATGTAGCGGTGTCGCTGCGGATCGGTTTCCGCTTGCGACACCGGCCCATCAACCTCATCGAAGACATAGGCAAAGTAGCGAGTCTCCTCCCACTGGTTCTGCTCGACGATAGTGCTCCACCGGGCAGCCATGTGCGTGTACGACTCCAGCTGTTCCTCGCTCAATGCTGCCTCGACGATCACGTCATGCTCCTGCGGCCATGGGGTGCGCCACACGCTCACGGGTGTATCGACACCGCTACCTTTGTAGCCGGACTCGCTGCTGAACAGCTGCCCGGTGAAAGCCGGTGCATAGGTGTCCAGATAGTCCTGCCATTGTTGCGCGTCCTGCGGCGTTTTCGGTGTGCGCTCGATGAACACCATGCGATGCTGGTGGGCCATGATCTGATAGCACTGCGCCATTGCCTGCCAGCGCTTGCTGCTGCGTTCCTCGCCAACGCCCTCCAGGCGATAAGCGCGATAGATTTCCCCCACCGCGTCAATCGTCGGCTTCTGCGGCAAGGTGGCGTCGATGACATTGAGCGATACATCCAGTGTGATCATGGCACCTGAACCGGCCGCGCCTGTCTCTGCGGCGTGTGGTGTCAGTTGCAGGCTCTGTCGGTGTTCACCGACAGGCGTATCCTCGGGAACATGCATCTCGATCCACACGCTCTGATTGCGGCCCGGTCGAGGCAATGCCACGCGGTCGAACAAGGTGCGCTCTGCGCCAGCGCAGCTATGGTGCTGCGGGATAAGTGCATCGGGGTAGGCCGCCGGGTAGGGCAGTACCGTGGTTTTCGGCCCCCAGGTATACCCGGCGTCCTTTACCTGAAGATAATGTGCCTGATACAGGGAGGTCTGGATATCTCCCTCGCCGACGCTCAGCGTCACATGACTTGCATTGTCCAGATTCTCGCTGCGAAGGATCAGTTGAAACGCGATGGTCTCATTGCGCGCAACGTTCCACTGCAGACTGGCAGGATTGTCTCTGCGAAGGTCATAACGTGGGTGTTCCAGTCGACTGATGCCCTGGCGGGTAATGCGTGCCATGTCGCTGGCTGCACAGACGATCAGCCCATCGCCCTGCTGCAGACAGGATTCATCATGCACCGCTTCAGGTTCATGCAGCAGGCCAGCCACGACGAGAGCCAGCAGTGGCAGGGCAAGCAGGCTCTGGCGGATTCGTCGACCCGTTGCGGAGACCGGGGCTGGCATCAGTGAGTGCCCGGCGCGATCTTGCACACTGACACGGCAGCAGGCAGAAGCCTGGAAGGCGACAAGGGCCGGAAAGAAGCCTTGTCGCTCTGCGGATTCATCTCGATCAGGGACATCTGCACTCCTGCTTGTAGTGGGCCATCAGAGCAGCGAATCGACCACTGGCTACCGCTGACCAGAGCGACCTGATGTTACAACAGTTGCACCAGGTTGCGACGTCGGGCGTGGTCGATTGCAAGACCAGGGAGACGAAGTTCTCATAACGGCAGATGCTAACGGTTAGCTCGGGAGTCATGGCTTCAGAGCTGCGTTGATGCCCCGCTAGCAGTCACGACTGCCCCTGACCTTGATGAGTGATGAACAGTATTCCGCTGAGGCTGAAGTTCGCCCTGTTGCCCGCCGTGCTCATACTGGCGTTGGTGGCGACCTGCCTGGTTGTTACAGACAGCATTCGGCTGCAGCATGAGGATGCCATCCTGGTGGATGTTGCCGGTCGCCAGCGCATGCTCAATCAACGCTATGCCAAGGAGGTTCTGGTAGCGGCCCTGAGCGCTGGTGAGGCACGTCAGGCAGCGCTTGCAGCAAGTGAGCATAGTCTGGGCCTTTACACATCAACGCTTCGGGTCATCAGGGACGGCGGTGAGCTCAATACCGACCTGGCGACGGGTAACACGCGGCGAGTCTCGGCGACGCGATCCGCGTCGGTACGTGCTCTTCTGGACACCAGCGAATCGCTGCTAGACAGCCTCTCAAGGGAGGCTGCCGACTTCGTCAGAACATCGAGCAATGAAAAAGGCGCCGATTCGACGCGGCTACTGCAATTGTCTTCGGAAATGCATGTATTGACCAACCAGGTGGTCAAGGCTCTGGTGCTTGCAGCGAATGCGAAGCTCGACAAGCTGATAAGCACCTGCCTGTGGATCAGCAGTCTGGCTGCCTTGGTCGGGCTACTGCTCAGTTGGAGAATCGGTCACAGTGTGATCGTGCCGGTCATGCGTTTACGCAAGGCACTCAAGCGCATGGCCTGCGGTGATCTGACCAGGCCCTACAACATGAGGCGTGGCGACGAATTCGGGGATATAACCCAGGATCTGGATGTTTCCGTGCAGGCGATGAGTTCGGCACTGGGTAGTGAACACGTCGACTGGCAGGAGGTGGGGACCTTCTTCAGAGACCTGCGGACCGAATTGCAACAGGTGCGTACCATCATCACGCAATCCCGCGTTGCCACGGTACTGCTTGAACAGGACGGCCGAATCGCGTTTGCCAACCCCGCTGCGATCAGTGAATTGCAGGAACTGCATGTTCAGGGGCATCTGCCGGAACTGCTGACGAGTGGCAGTTCGATGAACAGTGGCGGGGAGGCCTTGGCCGCGGTGGCCGCTCAGGCTGCCGACATGAAACAGTTGCCCTGTTCGATACAGGTGGCGGTGGGGACGCAGGATCTGCAGATGGATATCGAGCCTATCCGCGATGAGGAAGGTGGACAATCTCTGGCGTTATTGAGTTGGAAGAACATCACGCTTGATCTTGCCCTGCAGCGCGACCTGGACATGAAGAGCGAAGCGGATGCCCGTTACACCGGCCATCTGAACCAATTGGTGGATGAGATCAACCGCGTCGTGCAGTCGGCGCGTTCAGGTAATCTCGGTGCAAGCCTTGCTCCCAATGAAAACCCGTCCCTGAATGCGATTGCAGGCACCATCAACGATTTTCTGCGCATGCTCAGTGGTGAGTTCGCCGCTATCCAGCAACACGCTGATGAACTGGCAACGCAGGCCATGGCCTTGCAACGCTGTTCCGGAGAGATCGAAACCAGCGCCGGAGAGTCCAACGATCAGTGTGTCAGTGTCGCAACGCATGCGGAGCGGGTCAGCGGTCTGATGCGCGGCGCATCTGCCACAACCGAAGAGCTGACGGCCTCGATCAACGAGATCGCCACGAATACCACCCGTGCAGACTCGATGTCAGGTGACGCCGTTGCACTGGCCAGAGGTACTCACGAGACCATGCAACAGCTCTTTGCCTCCAGCAGTGGTATCGACAGTGTGTTGAACATGATCACCTCCATTGCCGAGCAGACCAATCTGCTGGCTCTCAATGCCACGATCGAGGCAGCCCGGGCGGGTGAGGCCGGCAAGGGCTTTGCGGTGGTTGCCAACGAAGTCAAGGAGCTGGCCAAACAGACAGCCAATGCCACGGATGAAATAGGCAACCGTATCGGCAGCATCCAGGATAACAGCCATTCAGCTGTCGAGGCGATTCAGGGCATCCATGACATCATCCACGAGATCAGCGACTACCAGACCAGCGTTGCATCAGCCATGTTGCAGCAAAGCGCGTCCTCTCGGGAAATGAGCAATACCGTACTGCGTACCGCCGATACCAGTGAATCGATGCATGACGGACTGCAGTTGCTGGTGGAGAAGTCGGCGCATTCCCTGAACAGTGCCCGTGACAGCGCGCTTGTCAGCGAGGAACTGGTATCGCGGGCGAGAACACTTCAGCAACTGTTGTCGCGGTATCAGCTGGCCGGCAGCTGATACCGCCTTCACCGTCAGTGCTATCGAAGAATGGAAAAACTGATTTCCGGACGTTTGCCGACACGTGGCGACAGATTGAGAATGCTGAATGAATTCAGGTTGACCTGGCGATTGGCTTCAAGGTCATCGAGTACCGAGCGGGCGAACTGGTCGGCCCATTCGGGCAACTCCCCGAACATGATGAACTGGGAAAATACCAATGTCAGGTCCTTGTCATCAGCGCGATCGCCGAACCAGGCGAGGTAGGCTTCGCTGAACAGTTTGAATTCGCTGATATTGAGTAAGTGCGCTGCTTTCGAAATCGTGTGCATGAGGCGTGTCTCTCTCTTGGCGATCGTTGTCAGTCAAACTCCAATGGCTACCCAGCCAACGTTCATTCACAAGTTTTCAGGCAGATAACAGTGGCACGCTACCTGTTACTTGCGCCGGCGTAGAAGCGATTTCCGGTCGTTCGACGTCGGGGGGCACGAATCGTTCGGTCTTCAGGACTAACGGCAGCGCCTGGATAGCCCTGACATTGAAAGTAGCAGTTCTGTAACGGAATGTGTATTCAGACTTTCCGCTGGATGAAAAAAATGCATGAAAAACTGTAAACGAACACAGTTTTCACTTGTCTGTTCCGCTAACAGGAAGCATGTTCAAAAGTGTTGAGACCGACGATGACCCAAAGAGAGTGTTGCATGATCCGATCCGGACTTCGAATCTTCACGATACTGGCATGTATTACGGCGGCGAGCGCCTGCGCCGTGAGCCAGCCATCGCCACCTGCCAGAGATGTGGCGATAGCCGACATCTCGGTGTCCCAGGCCATCGACAACGATCAGCTGAGCGTACTGGACGACGTCGCTGTCGACACCCTGGTCGGGGATGAACCGATCGTTCGCTGGGGCGGATCGATTGCCAGCGTGATGAATCGGGCAGATGGCAGCACATTGCTGGAAGTCGTCTCCAGGCCACTCTACAGTGGCGGCAGGCCGATTCATGACGATCGATCCGAAGGGCGCTTTCTGGCTCTGATTGACGATTTTCTGGACCCCGAGATCGTCACCGCCGGCAGGGACATGACCGTGCTGGGGCGACTGACTGGCAAGGCGGCAGGCAAGGTCGGGGAGTCGGACTATCTGTTCCCCGTGCTGCTGATCAGTGATTACCGGTTCTGGAAGCCCGTGGTCACCGTTCCACCACGGCATTTTCCGCACTGGAACCGCTACCCGCCCTTCGGGCACGCTGACCCGTTCAGGCGTGACTGGCCTTTCGATTCCTTCAGAAAACCTGGCCGACGCTGAATGTCGTGCAGGAGATGGCAGGCTGGATTAGCCGAATCTCGATGACCTGTAATGCAATGGCGAGTCAGTCTTTTGACCTGCCGTGGCGGTAGGCGTGCAAGTCATACAGGGTCAATCAGTAAGTTGTTGAACATACTTGTTTTTATCGTCAGGAAAATCATCTGCCCGGGCGTCAAACATTCGGCGCTCATGACGCGCCCGTGGCTTGAGCATTGGGATAGACTGCGAATCGAGTGTTCGGCAGTACGTTCGCCCAGGGGGGCTTCGCCGTAGCGATGGCAGGACCCGTCTTGCAGACTGTTGACAGTCCAGGCGCGCTCAACTGTTGAATACCCCACATTGCAGTCTGTCGAATTGACAATGAAGGTCAATCGTAGAGATTCATCGTCGATACTGTTGATAGGGCTGGCCTTTCGGGCTGGCGGAGACCGCTTCAGATGACCAGCGCCATGACGAGAGCAGGCGCCCTGGCGTGTGTACTGGCAGCAATGGCCATTCTCACGCCAGTGGCCCTGGCAGAACGATCCAGTGCAAACAGCCTGCGCGACATGGTGCAGGCCGGCTGGGACCTGAAGTTCCTGCAGCCATTGACACCGCACGGGGTTGTCAGCTGCACCCAGCCTGATGACAACACACTCAGCGCCATTGTGCCGGTAGCGACCGACCATGGCAGCTTCGCCAGTGGCGTGGTCGTCGACTACAACCGCGTCCTCACGGCGGCTCACGCCATACAGGGTGGCGGGCAGTACTTCGTTCGCGTGGGTGAGATGTTTCAGATGGCGGAGTTGTTGATGGTGGACCATATCAACGATCTGGCGGTGCTGGCCGTGGATACGCGCTCCATCAATCCGCTGACCATAGCCGGTCTGGACCCTGCCGAATCACAGCCAGTCTGGGCGGCAGGTTATCCACGTGCGCAGGACATGACCACGTCCACCGGTGTCCTGCAGGATACCCGTGAGGGCGCTCTGCACAGCAGCGCAACCATCGACTCGGGGCAATCCGGGGGAGGGCTGCTCAGTTGCCATGATGGTGTGTGGGAAGTGCTGGGCATGCTGCGCGGCTACGGCGCCTATCTGCAGGGCGATCATTACGTGAAATTGCCCAATCACTCGGTATCGGTTGCCGCTGCGACCATCAACGAATTTCTGAGTTCGACTCGCTGAGCGAATCGCTTCGGGTCTCTAGCCGTCCTTGTTGCCAGTATGACCCTGTCCCTGTCCCTGTGCCTGTGCCTGTGCCTGTGCCTGTGCCTGTGCCTGTGCCTGTGCCTGTGCCTGTGCCGGAGGAGCCGTTGCGCGCCTTGCATAACGAGGTGGATCGCTGGCTAATGCCTCCACCATCTGCTGGCTCCGCGCACCGGCATTGTGCACCAGCTCGGCAATCAGAGGGGCTTCGGGCAGGTTCTTCCAGTATTTGACCGGCATCTCCGAGCGCATTGCATCGAGCTTGAGTCTCGCCGGGTTGAATATATTGGCGAAGTAGGTCTTCCACAGCTCTTCCATCATTTCCGGAGCTGTATTGTTGCTGCGATGCCCTCCGGGACCGAATTGCAGTGTCTGACCGTTCCAGTGAGCACTTTCCTCGGGTGTCACGATGGACCAGTGCATGTTGGCAAAGCGCCGGACGAAGAAGCCACTGGACAGGCGCAAAGTGTGATGCTCCGGTTCGAACCAGGCACTGAAATGCTCCGGTTCAACCGAAGGGGTCTGGCGAAACCGGACAAAGGCGTGCATCTTGTGGCGCTCCCTGGCGACACACTTTCCCAGAATATGCAGACGATGCATATCCGGATCGCTGGGCATGTCGAGCAATCCCGATTCGCCGTGACAGGAGCGCCACAACACGCGATACAGCAGGGCGTATCGATCCGGCGCCCGGTGACAAGCGACGCACCTGGCCAGTTCGAGAAATGCTCTGGGCACCACGGGCAGCGGCGCCGCTGGCCTCGAAGGATTCGGAGGGACGGTTGGCTCGGCAGGCGACAAGGGTTCACTGAACAGATCTGCCGTTGCCTCACCCGCCTCCCAGACCAGCGATTCGGGCAAGGTGCCGGCAGCCAGATGTTGGCGAGCGATCAGGCGCCAGCCGTCGAAATCGTCCGGCCGTTGCAGTTGTACCGTGTGGAGTGTCGGCGGCCCTGAGTGACGATTCATGGTTCGGCTTCAGTCAAACAGGGACAGTTGTGCACTGCCCTGCAACAGTTGTGCGCGTAGTCCACCGGCATCGAGCAAGGCTGTCGGGCGCCAGTCGCGAGTGACCACGAAGGGGCGCATTCGAGCCACGGAACCGCATATCCGGCCCAGATCCGCCAGCGTCAGACGCCGCAGTCGTCGGCTGGTCAACAAGCGATCCACACCACGAGTGCCCAGCCCGGGCACGCGCAGCAACAACTCGCGCTCGGCCGTGTTCACATCCACCGGAAAGCGCTCACGGTGCTTCAGTGCCCAGGCAAGCTTGGGGTCGAGTGCCGGATCCAGCATGCCGTTCTCGCCACCTGCCACGATCTCGTCGACGGCAAAGCCGTAGAAACGCATCAACCAGTCTGCCTGATAGAGACGATGCTCGCGATTCAGATCAGGAGGCGCAAGGGGCAGGGCGGCGCTGGCGTCGGGAATCGGGCTGAAGGCACTGTAGTAGACCCGTTTGAGCTGATAGCCCTTGTACAAGGATTCGCTGCAATCGAGCAGCTCGCCATCATTGGCATCATCTGCGCCGACAATCATCTGTGTGCTTTGCCCTGATGCGGAAAAGCCGGGGGCCTTGCGCCCGGAATGACTCCGGTCGCGGCTCTCGTCCAGCTTGCTGCGGATACCTGCCATGGCTTGCCGGATACCTCCGGCCTCCTTCTGGGGCGCGAGTGCGGAAAGACTATCCGGTCGGGCAAGTTCGACGTTGATCGACAGACGATCGGCATAGCGACCCGCGGAGGCCAACAGCTCCGGGGTCGCCTCGGGGATGGTCTTCAGGTGAATGTATCCGCGAAAATCATGCACCTCGCGCAACCGCCTGGCAACTTCGACGATCTGCTCCATCGTGTAGTCAGGATCGCGAATGATGCCGGATGAGAGAAACAGGCCTTCGATGTAATTGCGCTTGTAGAACGACAGCACCAGATCGACGAGCTCATCGATTTCGAAACGGGCGCGCGGTACGTTGCTGGAGACGCGATTGACACAGTACAGGCAGTCGAACGTGCAGAAATTGGTCAACAGAACCTTGAGCAGGGATATGCAGCGACCATCGGGCGCATAGGAATGACAGATCCCCATGCCTTCCGTGCTCCCCACGCCACTGCCAGTCAGGGAGTCCCGTTTCGTGGCACCACTGGAGGCACAGGAGGCATCGTATTTGGCGGCATCGGACAGAATCGCCAGTTTGTTCATCAACCGGATCGGCACGCCGTTTGCCACGGGTGAGAGGAGAGGAGAACTGTTGTCATCGCTGTTCATTCATACAGTATATGGGACGATGTCGCGTTCGGCAATGGCGATGCAGAAAGCGCATGACATATCACGGCGCCTCAGGTGTCCGAATGTCGCTTGAACCCGTTTTACAGCCGTTTGCAGAGCAACATTGGCAGTGCTGACTGTATAGAGTAGGAGTCTCCCGTCCTTACCCGCATCGAGTGTTCGCGTATGGCTATCAGTGTCTTTGATCTGTTCAAGAGCGGGATCGGTCCCTCCAGCTCACATACCGTGGGGCCCATGGTCGCGGCGCGGCGCTTCGTCATGGCCTTGCGCGATGGCGGCGCGATCGAATCGGTAGTGCGCTGCAAGGTAGAGCTGTTCGGCTCTCTGGGCGCCACGGGCAAGGGACATGGCAGCGATACCGCGGTGCTTCTCGGGCTGGAAGGCGAGCATCCCACCACGGTGGAGGTAGACCAGATTCCGGACCGTCTCGAGCGCATCCGAGACCATCGTGAAGTCAGCCTGCCCGGAGGACATGTCATCGCGTTTGATGAAAAGCGCGATCTGGTCATGCACAAGCGACGCGCGCTGCCGTTTCACCCCAATGCGGTGTCGTTCAAGGCCAGTGATGCGCAGGGTGAGGTCGTGTTGGCGCGTACCTATTATTCGGTGGGGGGAGGCTTCGTGCTGGATGAAAGCGCTGCCGAAGGCGATCCGGTGGTCAAGGCCGATGAGACCATTGTGCCGTACCCCTTCACCACGGGCGATCATTTGCTGGAACTGTGCGCCGAGCATGGCATGACTATCAGCCAGCTCATGATGCACAACGAGTGTGTATGGCAATCGGAAGCCGAGGTTCGCGAGAAGCTGCTGGCGCTCTGGCACATCATGCAGGCGTGTGTCAGTCGCGGCTGCCAGGTAACGGGCGTACTGCCCGGTGGCATGAAGGTCCGGCGCCGAGCCGCAGAACTGTATCAGAAGCTGAGTCAGAATCCCGAAGCGTCCATGAGAGATCCTCTGACAGTCATGGACTGGGTGAACCTGTATGCGCTGGCTGTCAATGAGGAAAATGCAGCCGGCGGACGAGTGGTCACGGCTCCGACCAATGGTGCGGCGGGGATCATTCCTGCGGTGCTTCACTACTATGACCGATTCGTACCGGGAGCCACGGAAGACGGTGTGGTGGATTTTCTGCTGACGGCAGGCGCCATCGGGATCCTGTACAAGGAAAATGCCTCCATATCCGGCGCGGAAGTGGGCTGCCAGGGGGAAGTCGGTTCAGCCTGTTCGATGGCGGCCGGTGCGCTGGCAGCGGTGCTGGGAGGCAGCCCCGAGCAGGTGGAGAACGCGGCAGAGATCGGTATGGAGCATAATCTGGGGCTTACCTGCGATCCGGTCGGCGGGCTGGTTCAGGTGCCGTGTATCGAGCGCAACGCCATGGGCTCCATCAAGGCCATCAACGCCGCCCGCATTGCCTTGCGAGGTGATGGCAAGCATTTCGTCTCGCTGGACAAGGTCATCAAGACCATGCGCGATACCGGTGCCGACATGAAAACAAAATACAAGGAAACCGCCCGCGGCGGGCTTGCCGTAAACGTGATAGAAGTGCCTGTGAGTTTTCCTGACTGCTGAGTAACTGATTACCATGAATGCAATAGCCATAGCGCTGCACGGTCTGGCTGCCGTCATCTGGATAGGCGGCATGTTCTTCGCCTATGTCATCCTGCGACCCAGTGTGGCTTTGCTGGAACCGCACCGGCGTCTGGGTCTGTGGGCCGCGGTGTTCCGCCGCTTCTTTCCCTGGGTCTGGATGTCCATCGTCGTGCTGCTGTCGAGCGGTTACTGGCTGGTCTTCAACGCCTTTGGCGGATTCGCGACGAGCCCCGTCTACGTACACCTGATGCATGCGCTGGGTTTACTGATGAGCGCACTTTTCGTCTACCTGTATTACCGCCCCTACCCAGTGCTGAAACAGACCGTGGCGCAGGAAGACTGGCCGGCGGCAGGCGTTGCCCTGAATCGCGTGCGTCACGTCGTGCTGGTCAATCTGGTGTTGGGAATCGTGCTGGTACTGCTGGTACTGGCGGGCCGTTACGGCCTGCTGGGCTGAATGCCTGTCAGGGCAGGTGCCCCGGCAGGGTCATGAGCCATGCGCTCCGGGGCAGGCACTTGCAGGCCTGTGGTGCAAGCCTGCAAGTGAGCCGATGTGCCGATGATCAGGCGGTTTTCCTGCTGGTCTGCGTGATCCAGGACAGTACCGTGTCGGCATCGGAGAGTTCGAAGGGGTCATTACCGGCGTTGTCGCCGAACTCCGGTTCGATGAACATCTCCTCGATCTGTCCATCGTTGACGACCATGGCATAGCGCCAGGAGCGCGGACCGAAACCGAGGTTTTCCTTGTTGACGAGCATGCCCATCTTGCGGGTGAATTCGCCGTTGCCATCGGGTAGCATGCGCACCTTCTCGATACCCTGAGCCTTGCCCCACTGGTACATGACGAAGGCATCGTTGACGGACAGACAGATCACATCGTCCACGCCCGCGGCGATGAACTGGTCGTACAGTTCTTCGTAGCGTGGCAGATGCGTCGAGGAGCAAGTTGGAGTGAAAGCGCCCGGCAAGGCAAAGAGGACCACTCGCTTGCCCTTGAACAGCTCGTCGCTGGTGAGGTCCTGCCATTTGAACGGATTGTCACCGCCCAGCGATTCGTCTCGAACTCGTGTCTTGAATGTGACTGAAGGCACGTTCCGCAAGAAACTCATGGATGCATTCTCCCTGTGTTGAATGGGTTGATGGATTGGTTGCCTGACGCTGACCATAAGGCGAAACTGGGGGCGGCTTCACTGAAAGCGGGGAACATGATCTATGATGAATATTTCATGTGTGCAGACAGTGGAGACTCGTCTGGCCCGGCGCGCCTGCAACGGTCGACGAACAATCACTATCGTGCCGCTATCGACCGCCTCGCAGAGCGAGACCGATAGCCATCCGTGTCGCGCTTCAGGGAGCGAAAGCCCACTGTTGCGGGGTTTGCGCGGCACGGAAACGTCGCATTACCCCTGATTGTGAGTAATTTCGCATTGAGCCCGGTGCATTTCAGTTTCGTTTAAGCATTGTTAGGTAATGTTCGACCAGACCGTTGCTGCTGTGCAGTGGCGGCCAGCTGGCGCTCGTGCAGTTGCACGGGCCACGGGAGTCGATATCAGTGCCTGCATTGCCTGAACAGCCGTTTGTATCCTCGCCATTCACGGTCCCGCATGATGGCAGTTTCGTCGTGTCCGAAAGCCGGACGGGGCCCGGAGACGATGTTGCCGGCAAGAAGGAACTGGAAAAGCAACTGGCCAAGCGCGTGGAAGGCATCAGCGAACTGCAGCGAAAGCTGTACGCCGATGATCGCTTTTCTCTGCTGCTGATCTTTCAGGCCATGGATGCTGCCGGCAAGGACGGCACCATTCGGGCCGTCATGAGTGGTGTCAATCCGGCAGGGTGTCAGGTGTCATCGTTCAAGAGCCCTTCGGATGAGGAACTGGAGCATGACTGGCTGTGGCGCACCAGCAAGCGACTCCCGGAACGCGGCCGCATCGGCATCTTCAATCGCAGCTATTACGAGGAGGTGCTGGCGGTGAGAGTGCACCCCGAATACCTGAAGAATCAGCGTCTGCCTCGGCACGATCACGAGCAGCTGTGGCAGGAACGCTTCGAGTCGATTCGGGATCATGAGAAACACCTTTCCCGAAATGGCACAGTTGTACTGAAGTTCTGGCTCAATGTGTCGAAGGAAGAACAGAAGCAACGATTTTTGAAGCGGCTCGAGACACCGGAGAAGTACTGGAAGTTTTCCAAGAGCGATCTGGTGACTCGCGATCGCTGGGACGAGTACATGCAGGCGTATGAAAGCATGCTGAACGAAACATCGACCGAACAGGCACCCTGGTTTGCCATTCCGGCCGATGACAAGCGCTACATGCGCGTCTGTGTGGCCGAGATCATCCAGCAGACGCTGGAATCTCTGCCATTGCGTTACCCGGAGAAGGATCCGGATGAGATTGCGAAGTTCAAAGAATACATTGCTCGTCTTGAAAGCGAGACTGATGAGAGCCGCCATGTATCCCGTGGATGACAAGGTGGTCGGAGTCTTGCGTAGTCACTTCAGTCAAGCGAGTGCAGGGTGTGAGAATAAAGGACCTGACCAATGAAACACTTCAATGTACAGCAAGCCGATACGTTGACACCGTTGCCGGATGACATGACGGTCTGCGCAACGATTGACGAATCGGGAACCGAACATGAGATCACCGAACTCATGATCCGGCGGGCCTGTGAGCAGATGGATGCCGATCAGCTGTGGCCCTATGCCAGCGACGCCCTGTGCGCAACCGTACGCACCGTACCCACTGGCGGCGCCCGCATCATTCCTTTCAAGCCGCGCAAGGCCAACTAGGCGGGCCACACGCCACACGCCACACGCCACACGCCCTGTCATTGTCTGCCGAGCAATCAGGGCGCCCGTGAGTCGCCCTCACGGGACCCGAAACACAGAGCAGGGCGAGTTTTCAGCCGCAAGTTGATTGAATGGACCCGACCGTGAAACTGTCGGGCCGTTCAGACGATGGATTGCCAGGGGTCAGTTGACCAGCTGGTTCATCTCGAATATCGGTAGCAGGATGCCGAGTACGATCGTCAGTACCACACCCCCCATGATCAGAATCACCACCGGCTCGAACAGGCCGAGGAACACCGACATCAAGGAGTTGAGTTCCCGCTCCTGATGGGCGGCGGCCTTCTCCAGCATGCTGTCCAGCTGTCCGGATGATTCGCCACTGGCAATGAGGTGCAGCAGCATCGGTGGAAAATAACCCGTTCGCTCCAGCGCGCTGCTCAATGTCGAACCTTCACGTACCTGAACGGCAGCGTTGTTCACCGCCCTGCGCATCGGTCGATTGGTGATGACCTGAGAGCCGATATCCAGGGCCTCCAGAACCGGTACACCACTGGCTGCCAGAATGCTCAGCGTTCGGGCGAACTGCGCGGTGTTGAAACCGCGGATCAGGCGCTTGAACAAGGGCAGTTTGAGCAGCCAGCCATGAATCCGTGTCTTGAAGGCCTCGTTGCGCATGGCGCGTTTGAACGCGACGACAATCACGAAGCCCGCACCGAGCATCACGAGGCCATACTGGCGAACGAAGGCGCTGGCAGAGAGCATCGCCTGGGTCAGCGCCGGAAGCTCCTGATCCATGCCTTCGAATACCTGAACGACTTGTGGCACCACGTAGGCAAGCAGAAAACCCACGATCAGAATGGAGGCGACCACCAGGACACTGGGGTAGATCAACGCCTTCTTCACCGTTGCATTGGCAATCTGCCGCTCTTCGGTGTAGTCGGCCAGGCGTTCCAGTACCGCATCCAGATGTCCTGATTGTTCACCGGCAGCAACGGTTGCCTGATAGATCTCGGGAAACACCTTGGGGTAGTCCGACAGCGCGGCGGCAAAGCTGTGCCCTTCGAGAACCTTGGCGCGAACCGACAACAGCAACGATTTGATACGCGGCTTTTCCGTCTGCCGGCTGACAGCCGACAGGGATTCTTCCAGCGGTGTGCCGGCTGCACTCAAGGTGGCGATCTGCCGCGTCAGCAAGGCCAGGTCATTGGTCTTGATACCACCACGGAACGTGGGGGTGGAAGCGCTGCGAGGCCCGGCCTTTTCACCGGCCTTGCGTTTCTTGCGGTTGCGACCGGAGGTTTCCGAGACTTCCAGCGGCGTCAGGCTCTGCTGGCGCAGTTGCTGTCGCGCCAGACGCGCGGTGTCCGCTTCGAGGACACCCTTTTTCTCTCGCCCGCGCGCATCCAGCGCCAGGTATTCAAAAGCGGCCATCAGCCCTCTCGGGTCACACGCAGAACTTCCTTGAGAGACGTCTTGCCTTCAAGTACCAGTCGCATGCCATCGGCCGTGATACCCGTACTGATCGTGCGGGCGTAGCGTTCCATTTCCATCTCGGATTCACCACTGTGGATCATGCCGCGTATGGTCTCGTCCACCAGCACCACCTCATAGATACCCTGGCGACCGATATAGCCGGTGTGTCCACATCGGTCACAGCCGTGCGGCTCGCACATGTGATGCGCCTGGTCGGCGGTCGCCTTGAGTGATTGAAGCTCGGCATCGGTAGGTGTGTGCGGCCGCTTGCACTCGGGGCAGAGCAGTCGCACCAGTCGCTGCGCCACCAGTCCCACAAGACTGGAGGAGAGCAGAAAAGGCTCGACGCCCATGTCGCGCAAGCGAGTGATGGCGCCGATGGCGGTGTTGGTATGCAGGGTAGAGAGCACCAGGTGACCCGTCAGGGAGGCCTGAACCGCAATCTCGGCGGTCTCAGAGTCCCGGATCTCCCCGATCATGACGATGTCCGGATCCTGTCTCAGAATGGCTCGCAGACCGCGTGCGAAGTCCAGCTCCACCTTGGTGTTGACCTGAGTCTGTCCGATGCCATCGATATAGTATTCGATGGGATCCTCGACGGTGAGGATGGTATAGCGGCTGGTATTGAGCTTGGCCAGGGCCGCGTACAGCGTGGTGGTCTTGCCCGACCCGGTAGGGCCGGTGACCAGCACGATACCGTGCGAGAGGCCCAGGCTTTTCTGCAGGTCTTTCAAGGCCTGTGGCGGCATGCCCAGGTGCTCGAGATCGAGACGCCCGGCCTGCTTGTCCAGCAAGCGAAGCACGACGCGTTCACCGTGGCCCGATGGTAGCGTCGAGACACGCACGTCCACGGGGCGACCGGCCACACGCAGGCTGATGCGCCCATCCTGGGGCAGGCGCCGTTCGGCGATATCCAGCTTGGCCATGACCTTCAGTCGGGAAATGACCATCGGGGCAATGGCGCGCGGCGGTTCCAGCAGTTTCTGCATGACACCGTCGACCCGGTAACGCACAGCCAGACGCTTCTCGAACGGTTCGATGTGAATGTCCGATGCCTGCTTGCGGACCGCTTCGGTCAGCATGGCATTGATCAGTCGGATGACGGGCGCATCATCGGTGGACTCCAGCAGATCCTCCGGCTCGGGCAATGCCTGAGCCAGCTGTGCCAGGTCCATGTCGTCGTCGAAGTCATCCATGATATCGATGGCCTGACCGGTCTCGCCTTCGTAGTGCCGGGTGAGGCGGGCATCGAAGTCATCGGCGCTGACCGGGTCCATGACAAGCGCACAGCCAGCCTTGCGGCGTGCTTCGGTCAGTGCGCTGAGTGAGACATCGGGTCGATGCACCAGCAGCAGATCGCCCTTGGCGTTGAGCTCGAGGATCACGCCATGGCGTTTGGCGAAGGTATAGGGCAGGTCGGTATAGGTCAGCTCGATACCGGTTTCCAGCTTCGTGCTGCTCAGGCTGCGCGTGGCATCCTGTTCTGCCTCTTCGCCGAAGAGTGTATTGTCGGCGGGGTCGCCGACGTCAATGAAATCTGCTGAAGAAGTCACCATGACTATCGTGAGGTCGTGTCGGTCTGCGAAAGCGGGTCTGCAACATCGCTACCGGTCTCCAGGCTGGCTCGAGCGGGTAGGGTTGCTGCGCCGGGCTGTGGGTTTGCAGTGCCAGTTGCGTCGGATGTCGGCAGGATCGTGTTCAGATTGCCATCAAGACTATCGACACGCCGGCCCTCGAAATACAGGTGCAAGTCGGGCAGAACGGGACGTCCGTCGCTGAGATAGGCCTCGTCCTGCTCGAATTGTCCGAGTTGAGCGGCTCTCAGGTCGTCATACTTGCTGCGACTGTAGAAGTCGGCCGTTTCCGGATTGCGCAGTATCGTGGGGTGCAGGAAGACCATCAGATTACGCTTCGACTTGCTGTTGGTGCGATAGCGAAACAGGCTGCCGAGCAAGGGGATATCACCCAGAAAGGGCACCTTGCTGCGTGTGTCGTTGATCTGATCGTCCATCAGGCCACCCAGTACGAGGGTCTGACCGTCTTCGACGAGTACCGTGGTCTTGATCGAACGCTTGTTGGTCGTGATGTCGGAGGCACCGGTTACTGTCGTGGCGCTGACATCGGACACTTCCTGCTCGATCTCCATCTTGATGTTGTCGCCTTCGTTGATCTGCGGCTTCACCTTGAGACTGATGCCCACGTCCTGGCGTTCGATGGTCTGGAAAGGATTGTCATTGGCGGAGGAGAGCTGCGTTCCGGTCACGAAAGGCACGTTCTGACCGACCACGATTTCCGCTTCCTGATTGTCCATGGTGACAAGCGTCGGTGTGGACAGGATGTTGTTGTCTGTGTCCGAGGCGATGGCGGAGAGCAGGAAGCCGAAATTGACGCCGTCCGAGCCAAAGCGTCCCAGAGCGAGGGAGAGCCCCTGGCTCAGGCTGGTGCCTTCACTGGCGATGGTGCCGATCAAGGCCTGCGTGGCGCCCCCCAGGTTGGTGTAGGCGGCCGGACGGTTGCTGTCCGTACCGTCGACGGCGAAGTTCACGCCCAGCTGAGAGCTGTTGTCCGTGGTCAGTTCGGCAATGATGGCTTCGACCAAGACCTGGGCTCTGCGGATGTCCAGTTGCTCGACCACTGCCAGAATGCTGCGCATCTCATCAGGCGGGGCCGTGATGATCAGTGCATTGGTGTCTTCGTCAGCCTGGATATCGACATTCGGACGATCGTCAGTCTGAGTGGCGCGCCTGATCAGTGAGGCCGTGGGGACTTGAGGGGCCTGTGCACCTCCGCCATCTGTGGCCTGCGGCGCAGCTGCCGTGGTACCACCACCGCCGCCAGCATCGTCGCTGCTGGTGCCAATCAGAGCCTGGCCTGCGGATACGCCGGTGAGGATGGCAAGCAGATCGGCGGCATTGGCATAACGCAGGTAGACCACTCGCGTATTACCGCCGGACTCGACAGGCGTGTCCAGATTCATGATGATGCCACGAGTTCTGGCGCGGGCAGACGGGTCGCCACTGAGCAGGATGCTGTTGGTTCGTTCATCGGCAGCGAAACGTACGGAGCCGGGCGTGCCATTGACCTGACCACCACCACTTTGCAGTGATTGCATGATGCGGATGATCTCGCTGGCAGAGGCATGACTCAGTCGCACCACTTCCACTTCATCGTTATCCGGTCGATCGATACCCTTGATGATGTCTATCAGGCGCTGGATGTTGGAAGCGCGGTCGGTGACGATCAGGGTATTGGACGAGGCATAGGCCGCCAGATGGCCTTGTTGGGGGACCAATGGGCGCAGGATGGGCACGAGCTGAGCGGCGGGTACGTTCTCGACCTTGATGACTTGCGTTACCAGCTGGTCAGAGGCGCTGTTCTGCGAGTCGAAGGCCGGTACAGGACCCTGTTTGGCGTTGACATCGGGCACGATCTTGATCAGGTCACCGCTCGGTACGGCTGCATAGCCGTGCACCTGCAGGACCGACAGAAATGTCTCGTACAGTTCCTGGGCATTCAACGGCGTACTGGAGACCACGGTGACCCGGGCCTTGACTCGTGGATCGACCACGAAATTGCGGCCGGACTGTCGTGACACGGTCTGAATCAGCGAGTGTATGTCCGCATTCTTCAGATTCAGTGTGAACGTGCCTTCCTGAGCATGTGCCGGCATTGTCACGCCGGTCAGGGCTATGGTTGCGGTGAAGGCTGCCGTGGTGGCCACGATCGAGGCACGCAGTGCCAGAGCCGGTATCAGTTGAGGGGTGGACCGATTAAACATTGTCATTGAGAGCCGGAAGCTGTTCGCTGAGTGTAGCCGCAAAGATGCATGGGTGGTAATTCATGACCATCAGGCTCTATTGAGCCAGCGAGATTGAAATGGGGACTTCGATGCCATCGCGCAGAATCGTGACTTCCAGGCTTTCCGCCTTGACCGCATTTCGCAACGCGCGAATTCCCTGTTTTTGACTGTTCAGCTGGATGTTGTTGACGCTGGTGATGACATCACCGGCAACAATGCCCTGGGCTTCCAGTATTTCGGGGTTCTGTTTGGGGGTGATACGGTAACCGACCAGCTTGCCATTCTCCTGATAGGGCTCCGCTGCCACCACTCTTCCCAGCATCGATGGATTGCGCGCCAGTGTGTCGCGCAATTCACGCGGATTGTCCGGCAGTTCGATCGGCTGCTGTGAGTCGCTGTCCTGGCTCTGGCTGCTGCTGCTGGCACTCTGTACCGGCCGGGTCGCAATCGGTTGCACGTTCTCGGGCAGCATCAGTTTTTCCAGCTTGCCGCGATTCCGCAGCACGACATGGTCGGGATAGACCGCTTCCAGTGATGTTTCACCGCTGATCTTGTCACCGATCCCGTAGGCATTCTGTTCTGCCGAACCGGCACTGATGATGGCGATGGCCGCTTCCTGTGGCTCATAGGCAAATACGCCGGCCAGTTGCAGATTCAGGCTGGTGTTCTTGATGGGTTCCTGAGCCTTGGGCGCCTGGACTTCCACGGGCTTCTTGCTGGCGTCACCGAACAGATGGATCGAGCTGATCGCCCGAGCCAGCTCGGTGGGGCCGGGGGCATCGTTGCTGATTGCCGTCACGGGACCGATTTCCAGTGGAGCCGCAGGTTCGGATTGCGGTAGAAGTTTGACGGTAATCATGGCCAGAGCGACGCCGATCCCTGCAACCAGCAGGGTATTGGCGATGCGCGGTAATCGCGTGCTCTTGCCGGAAATTGCCACTGATGACGCAGTCGCATTCATGTTGGTTGGTCCTGATTGGTGTCTGAAACGGGACGTTTGGCCGCCGACGGGTCTGATGTGGACAAGTTGACCTCATTTCCTGCCCAAGGTTCGTAGGAACAGACAGTGTGTGCGCAGTGTAACGCCTGACGTCGTCGTCGCGAATCGGAATACACGGAAACACTAACAATATTGAAGCCAACAAGGGTATCTGTCACGCCGGATTGATGACGATACGGAGAAGGCAGGGGCTGCGCTGGACAGAAGGCCGAGAAAGACCTGAGCTGGTGCTCTCGCCCATGCTGCAGGGCAGTGGGGCTGTCTGGCCGAGCGGTTCTGGCCGAGGGAGGTGCGGCTGCGAGTATCCTCATCGCAGTACGACCCGGACGGTGATCGGTCCGGGTCGAGGGAGGTATACGGTAACCCGTTACACCATGTCTTTCAGGTTCTTCAGAGGCGTGACCTTGACAACCTTGCGAGCCGGCTTTGCCTTGAAGGTGGTCTCTTCACCCGTGAATGGGTTGATGCCTTTACGAGCCCGAGTGGCTGGACGCTTGTTGACGCGGATCTTCATCAGGCCGGGAACGCTGAATGTTCCGGGTCCACGTGGCTTGAGGTTTTCCTGGATCATGTCGTTCAGAGCATCGAAAACAGAGATGACCTGCTTGCGGCTCAGTTCGGTTGTCTCGGCGATGGATGCCAGGATCTCCGACTTGGTGGGTGGCTTCTTCACGCCGCCGACCGCAGCTGTTGCCTTCTTCTTCGCAACGGGAGCTTTCTTCGCTACAGGTACTTTCTTGGCGGTTGCTTTCTTCGCAGTCGCTTTCTTGGCTGTTGCCTTCTTCGCAACGGCTTTCTTGGCAACGGCTTTCTTTTTCGCTGCCGGTGCTTTCTTCGCTACTGCTTTCTTCTTTGCCGCCATGTTTGATTCCTCTGATTGCTGTTGATTAGATTGTTGATGCTTAAAACAACTTCACTAGACTTGTTTCCGGCAATCCATACCATCGTACAAAACGCGCGAAAAGTACCACAGTTGACGCGCTACAGTCAGCATTTATAGACCAATAGACACAAAAAACCCTGTATTTACAGCAGAAAATACCAGTTGATGGCAAGAAAAGCTGTATTTACAGGGTAATTCGGGCCTTTCGGGCGACTGTCGGCAGTCAGTCGAAGCCGAGATCACATCTTCAAACACTGCCTGGCTAGCGGCCGGTCTCAGGCAATGCGCAGCAGATGCAAACCGCGGAATGCAACTTCATACACCGAACAATTGCTGCAGCGTTCCGAGGAGAAAGATGCGCAGAGCGAACAGCCCGATGATCGTGAAGAAGACGGTCAGGTCCAATCCACCCATGGGAGGAAGGACTTTGCGCAGCGGTCGCAACACGGGTTCGCTGATGGATGAAGCAAGTGATTGCACCGGGTTGCCGGCTGCACCGGGTATCCAGCTGAGAATGGCCTGAATGATCAGTGCAAAGATGAATACATTGAACAGCTGATGAATGACATCGAGCAGGGCAAGCACGACAAGTTTGGCAACCGGGGCCGCGCTGACCAGAATGGACTGACCCAGTGCAGGCACATAGCCGAGGCTGAGCAGTTTGAATACCAGCAATTTGAGCAGCAATATGCCGAAGCACAGAACCAGCGATGCCGTATCGTATTTCCTGACGCTGGGGATGACCCGTCTCATCGGTATCAGCAAAGGATCGGTGATGCGCACGACACCTTGAGCCAGGGGGTTGTAGTAATCCGCACGCACCGTCTGCATGACAAAGCGCACTGCCACGACGGTTGCATAGAGATTGAACAGAATGCCAAGAATGAAGCCGATGGCATTCAGTGCAGGATTGGCCATGATGGGGAATTCTCCGAAAGGATGTCAGTTACATTGGACTGTGGGCAAGTGCCCCGACCAGGCCGGGGATCGAGTCTGTTCAGGACCCGACCCCGTCGCCAGGTAGAACACGTCATTCATCTGCAGGCTCGTTCTCGTTGAGTCGAACAGGTCTGTTGTGGCTACTGCGGTGCGAGCTGGTCTCCCAGCTCTACAGCGCGGTCATGTGCTGCCTGCATGGCTTCACGTACGATGGCCGGTGTGTCTCGAGCATCGAACACCTGAAGCGCAGCAGCAGTTGTGCCACCTTTGGATGTGACGTTTTCACGCAGCTGCCCGGGGGGCAATTCCCGTGTGCGAGCCATACTGGCTGCACCGAATGCGGTCTCGATGGCCAGGGTTTCGGCGGATTCGGCGTCAAGCCCCAGTTCCTGAGCGGCGGCACTCATCTGCTCGATGAGGTAGAAGAAATAGGCAGGTCCACTACCGGAGACTGCTGTGACCGCATCGAGCAGGTTTTCCTTGTCCACCCAGAGCGTCGCACCGGCAGAATCGAGTAGATCGTTTGCCTGTCTGCGTTGCTGTTCCGAGCATTCCTCGGTGGCAAACAGACCGGTTGCGCCCAGTCCCAGCAGAGCGGGTGTATTGGGCATGCAACGGATGACCGCGGTGCCGGCCGGGAGCCATGCCTGCATGCTCGACGCTCTGACACCTGCGGCAACCGATACGAACAGCGGTGCAAGTTGCTGTTGCCTGGCCTTATCGATTTCAGCAAATGCGCTGGCGAAATCCCGGCATACAGGTTCAACCACGTGCGGCTTGACTGCAATCACCAGGCCCAGTGCTTCGTCTGCAACACGTTCGAACAATTGTGCAAAGGAGCTGGCTGCCTGTATGCCGAAACGGTCCACGACCCGGGCACAGGCTTCGCTGTTCGGGTCGATGACGGTCACGCTGGCAGCCTGAGCGCCATTGTTGATCAGGCCACCGATGAGGCTGCTGGCCATGTTGCCAGCCCCGATGAAAACCCATTGCATCAGCTGACAACCGCCTGTCGTTTTTCAGCCAGTACATCCAGCAGTCGGGCGAAGGCTTCCTCGAAGGAGGCGATGCCGGCTCGTTCGAGCTCGTCGGTGATGTCGTTGAGTGATATGCCAAGCTCGTTCAGCGCGGAAATCTCCGCGTGAGCCGCCGACAGGTTCTGCGTCAGCCTGGACTCTGCAACACCGTGATCCTTGAATGCATCCAGTGTGGCAGGCGGAAGCGTGTTGACCGTATCCGGACCAATCAGTTCCTCGACATACAGCACATCGGAGTAGTCCGGGTTCTTGACACCGGTACTGGCCCAGAGAAGACGCTGTGGACGTGCACCCTGTTCCTTGAGCTTGCTGAACTGTTCGCTGCCGAAGATGTTGACGAAGTGGCCGTATGCCACCTTGGCATTGGCAATCGCGATCTTGCCCAGCAGGGCCTTGGCGGCATCGCTGCCGTTCTCTGCCAGTGCCTTGTCAGCGCTGACATCGACGCGGCTGACGAAGAAGCTGGCTACCGAGGCGATTCGATCGATCGAATAGCCATCGGCACGGCGGCGTTCCAGACCGCGAATGTAGGCCTGGGCGATTTCGCGATAGCGAGAAATGCTGAACAGCAGAGTCACATTGACGTTGATACCGAGTGCCGTCAGCGCTTCGAATGCCTTGACCCCTTCAGAGGTACCGGGAACCTTGATCATGAGGTTCGGGCGATTGACACGCTCATGCAGCTCGACACCCATGGCGATGGTTCCTGCAGCATCATGCGCCAGATCGGGCGTGACTTCGAGACTGACCATGCCATCCACGCCATTGGTCTGTTCGTAGGTTTCTGCAAAGGCATCGGCGGCTGCCTGAATATCGGGGATGGCCAGTTGATTGAACAGTTCCAGCTGACTGATGTCGGGTGAACCGGCAACGATCTGACTGATGTCTTCATCGTATTCGCTGGTCTTGGCGATGGCCTGTTCGAAGATGGCCGGGTTCGATGTCAGGCCCATGATCCTGTCATCACGAATCATGGCTTGCAGATCGCCATCGAGCAGGCTCTTCTGAATGTAGTCGAGCCACATGCTCTGACCGATTTCGTAGGCAGCAGCTACCGGATTTGACGTCGTGTTCTGTTGGCTCATGATGAATGTCCCTTGTAAGATGGTGAGTAGTCTACCAAGATTGCCTGTTCTACTGAGGCCGCTTGAATGACTGCAGTATCCTCTGTTGTCAGCGATTGCACGGCTCTGCAGCCGTCAGACATCGCGCTGACCGAATATGGCGGTACCGATGCGTACCAGCGTGGCCCCTTCGGCAATGGCAGCTTCCATGTCGGCGCTCATTCCCATGGACAGGGTGTCCATCTGCGGATGAGCCTGCTTGAGTGATTCCAGGCAATCGTGCAAACGTGCAAAAACCGCTCTTTGCTGCTCGAACTCGGTACGCGGTGCAGGAATGGCCATCAGGCCGCGCAGCGAAATGCCCGCCAGCCCTGCACAGTTGTCAGCCAGCTGCGAGACCTCGTCGAACGTGACACCGGCCTTTCCCGCTTCATTATCAGTATTGACTTGCAGACAGATGTTCAACGGCGCCATTCCCTCTGGACGTTGTTCGGACAGGCGCCTGGCCACCTTTAGTCGGTCAACGCCATGCGCCCATTGAAAGTGCTCGGCGATACTGGCCGTCTTGCGTGACTGTATGGCGCCTATGAAGTGCCATTGCAGCGTTGCATCGTTCAGCGCAAGGATCTTCTCGACGCCTTCATCCACGTAGTTCTCGCCAAAGGCTCGCTGCCCGGCCTGAATGGCAGTCTTGATGGCAGACACCGGCTTGCGCTTGCTGACGGCCAGTAGCTGAACGCTGTCCGGGGCTCTGCCATGGCGTTCTGCCTGGATCCGGATGTTCTCCTGCACCTTGGCCAGTGCCGAGGCAACGTCCGTTGACGGGTTTGTGCTTGTCTGGGGTGTGTCTGTGTTCACGTTATAAGTTCTCGGCGGAGAGGTTTCTGCGTCAGTGCCACATGCCATGCGAGCAACAGGCTAACAAAAACGGAGCGGCGGCCGACACAAGGAAAGTAAAGCAGGTACGAGCACAGTGGCCGGGTATCTCCGAGGCTTCTGCCGCAGTGATCGCCTGTATCCCGAACAAACAAGGTTCAAGATTCATGGATATCGCTCAACTTCTGACATTCGGCGTCAAGAATGGTGCCTCTGATATGCATCTGTCAGCGGGTCTGCCGCCGATGATACGCGTCGACGGCGACATGCGCCGTGTCAATGTACCGGCCCTTGATCACGCCGCTGTACAGGCCATGGTGTATGACATCATGAATGACAAACAGCGCAAGGACTATGAAGAAAGGCTGGAGACGGATTTTTCCTTCGAAATACCCGATACCGCCCGATTTCGTGTCAATGCCTTCAATCAGAACCGGGGTTGCGGTGCGGTATTCCGGACCATCCCTTCCGAGGTGCTGACACTGGAGCAACTGGGCGCTCCCCGCATCTTCCAGGAAATCTCGGCGCTGCCTCGCGGTATTGTGCTGGTCACTGGCCCGACCGGTTCGGGCAAGTCCACGACCCTGGCCGCCATGATGGATTACAAGAACGATTCCGAGCTGGGCCATATCCTGACCATCGAGGATCCGATCGAATTCGTGCATGAAAGCAAGAAATGCCTGATCAATCAGCGCGAGGTGCATCGAGATACCTTCGGCTTTTCCGAAGCCCTGCGTTCAGCCCTGCGTGAAGATCCCGACGTGATTCTGGTGGGTGAGATGCGTGACATGGAAACCATCTCCCTGGCCCTGACCGCAGCCGAGACCGGACACCTGGTGTTCGGCACCTTGCATACAAGCTCCGCCGCCAAGACCGTGGATCGAATCGTGGATGTGTTTCCCGCAGGCGAGAAACCCATGGTGCGCTCGATGCTCTCGGAGTCTCTCCGGGCTGTCATCTCGCAGACTCTGTTGAAGAAGACCGGTGGGGGGCGAGTGGCGGCCCACGAGATCATGATCGGTACGCCAGCCATACGAAACCTGATTCGAGAGGACAAGGTCGCACAGATGTACTCAGCCATTCAGACCGGTCAGGCGCATGGCATGCAGACACTGGATCAGAACCTGAAGGAGCTGGTGAACCGCGGTGTGGTCGACCTGGCCGAAGCACGCAAGAAGGCGCAGAACCCCGACAGCCTGATGTAGGTGCCAAGGCGCTGTCCCTGCATTGACCGGGGCGCGTTTCAACCAGGCGACAGACAGCTGATACTGGCGCCGGCAGAACCTGTCATCGGACTATCGGCACATTCAGTTTTGAGGAAACGGTTATGGATTTGAAGGTCGCCAAGCGATTCATGGATGAGCTGCTGGTCAGTCTGTACAAGAAAGGCGGGTCGGATCTGTTCATCATTGCAGGGGCGGCGCCTTCCATGCGCATCCACGGCAAGGTGACGCCGGTCATGGACAAGAAGCTGACGGCCGAACATACGCTGGCTCTCGCTCAGTGTCTGATGACGGAATCGGAACGTGCGGACTTCAAACAGCACAAGGAATGCAATTTCGCGATCGCATTGCCGAACATCTCGCGATTTCGTGTCAACGCTCTGGTGCAACGCGGTAGCGCCGGCCTGGTGGTGAGGATCATTCCCAACGACATTCCCAGCTTCGCCGATCTTCACATGCCGGATATCCTGTCGCAGGTCGCCATGACCAAGCGGGGTCTGGTTATCTTTGTCGGCGGCACCGGTTCGGGTAAATCGACCAGTCTGGCCTCGATGATCGATTACCGGAACGAGAACTCCAACGGGCATATCATCACGATCGAGGATCCGGTGGAATTCGTGCACCACCACAAGGGTTGCATTGTCACGCAGCGAGAGGTGGGTACGGACACCGAATCGTTCGAGATAGCGCTGAAGAATACCTTGCGGCAGGCGCCCGATGTCATCCTGATTGGTGAGATACGCGATCAGAAGACCATGGAGCATGCCATCGCCTTTGCCGAAACCGGGCATCTGTGTCTGGCAACCCTGCACGCCAACAATACCAATCAGGCGCTCGATCGGATCATCAACTTCTTTCCGGAAACCCGGCACAAGCAGTTGCTGCTGGATCTGTCGCTGAACGTCAAGGCCTTCATCTCACAGCGTCTGCTGCCAACCCCCAGTGGCAAGGGCAGGCGCGCGGCCGTGGAGGTGCTGCTCAACACGCCGCTGATGTCAGACATGATCATGAAAGGCGAGGTCCACGAGATCAAGGGGCTCATGAAGAAGAGCAAGGATCAGGGCATGCAGACATTCGACCAGGCGCTGTTCGATCTTCTCAGCGAGAATGCCATCACGATCGAGGAAGCCATGCGTAACGCCGATTCGGTCAACGATCTGCGGTTGCGAATCAAGCTCGAAGGCGGCAGTTCATCCGCGGTCGATGACATGATTGCCAGTACGATGAGCCTCGAGGATGACGAGGACGGAGATCAGCGACTGGCGGGATGATGTCGCCGTGGCGGCGCTGATGTTGCACGTCGATGCCGCTTCCGGTATCGATGTCGCATCAGCGGTGCGATACGGGCGGTAGTGATGACAAAGGGCAGCCTGTTTGGTTTCCGGTTGGTTTCCGGTTGGTTTCCGGTTGGTTTCCGGTTGGTTTCCACCGGTTTCCCGCCAGTGTCCCGTGTTCTATTGATTGCCCAATAGACGCTGCGCTGCATTGCGCGTCAGCAACTCACCACTGACCAGCCACTTGTTCAACTGTGACCCCGGGCGGCGATGTCGTCTGCCCTCTGCGGAGTCGACCAGTGAGGCCAGGGAATCGCCGACGGTATTGAACAGCGTGTCAGGGGCATAGTGATCAAGCCAGGCCTGACGTGCCTGCTGCCCGCGATCAGCTGCCTCGCCTTCCAGCGCCGAGAGCAGCCCCGGGATCGAGCCGATACGCCGTTCTTCTACCTGTATGGCGAACTGCCAGTCGATCTCGGGTGGCGGAGCCCATTGATCCGAGATGATCACCGGTACTCGTCCGGCTTCAAGCGTTTCATAAAGCCTGATTGAAGAGGTTCCGATACCGCGTGGGCAGAGGACGAACTGGCTGGCGGCCAGCGTACTGGCGTATTCCCGACCTCGTACCTCCAGCTCAGCGGGTTCGCTGTTCCAGACATTGAAATCCGAGGTGTCCTTGAGCAGGGCATCCGGATGTTGCAGTTTCATGATCGGGCGCCGGCAGGCATGACTCATGGAACCCATGAAGGAAAACAGATAGCGCGTCTCTCGATCCGGCGTATGGATATTGCTGACGTAGGGATTGGGTGAATACAGATAGGCAAACGGTCGATGCCTTGCCGGGTCGTGATGGCGCTTGGTCAGGCAGCAATAGAGACCCGGAAGCACATCCCAGGGTCGATCCATCTCGTTGTACATGTACGTCTTGTCCGGGTGGCGGACGACGAGTGGATGGTGCAGCAGTTGACGGAAGAGCAGGTCATCGAATTGCGTATTCTCGACAAACAGAATGGCATCGGCTTCGTCAGGGTCGGCGCAGAGCTGATGCCTCCCTGTTCTGTCCATGCACGCGATCCCGAGCAATGCATCAAGACCGGTATGCGTGGCATAGGCTGAAGTGAGATGGAGTTTCATGGCCGGTATACGCGAGTGTCTGCGCCCTTCGAAGCGGCAGTCAGGCTGCCAGTTGTCACTACTTGGTTATCGACGGTACGCCTCGAATGTTTATTGAAATGACCGCTGCTTGGCACATTAAACCTGCTCGATGTTGCCGTATTTGCATTATGTGATGGTGTTCCGCTGCTGCGTAATACACCGGCGGCGATACAGTGCTGCCCCTGGGGTGTATGTCTCAAAACGGGGAAGTTGCAAGGCAAGTTGGCGTGGAACGGGACTCACCGGGCGGCGGCTGCATACATAATCGGAAGTTGTATATCGTTGACAATTGACCCGGGTAGCTCATGTCCTGTTTCCGTTCTAACGTCGTCGTGCTGCTGTGCATGCTGTCCAGCCTTGCGAGTCTGCCGGTGTCGGCCGCCACCGTTCAGGGGCAGCTGTACAAATGGCACCCCGTCGAGATCGATTTCACTGGCCCTCTGGCAGATGAGTCCGATACCACGATCAATCCCTTTCTGGATTACCGCCTGACGGTGGAATTGACCAGCCCTGCAGGTCAGGTCACGCGCATTCCCGGCTTCTTCGCAGGTAATGGAGACGGTCATGGGCGTGGCACTATCTGGCGAGCGAGATTCTCGGCAGATGAAACAGGCACCTGGAGCTATCAGGCAAGATTGCACCAGGGAACCGAGATTGCGATCGAGCTGGATCCCGAGCAAGGACGCGAGTTGCCACTCGACGGCGCCTGGGGGGAATTCCTGATCGAAGCAGCGCCATCGGACGCGCCCGGATTCCTGCGCCAGGGCAGGCTGGAATACGTCGGCAATCACTATCTGAAATTTCGTGACGGCTCCTACTGGATAAAGGGCGGTACCGACAGTCCCGAGAACCTGATGGGCTTCGGTGGCATCGATGGCACCCAGGACCAGGGTGGTCAGGGTGACAATTTCGTGCATGACTATGCGGCGCATCGAGGGGATTTTCGCGATGGGGATCCCCTGTTCGCTCATTCCCAGACGGGAGCGGATAGCCGCGGCCTGATCGGTGCGCTCAACTACCTCGGCGATCAGGGCGTCAACTCGGTCTACTTCCTGCCCATGAACCTCGGCGGAGACGGACAGGAAACCTACCCCTTCGTCGGTGCGTCCAGAAGTCATCACGACAATACGCACTACGACATCAGCAAACTGCACCAGTGGACCCAGGTGTTCAGTCATGCCCAGGAGCAGGGTATTGCCCTGAACATCGTGCTGAGTGAAACCGAAGAAGCCAATGAGCAGTGGCTGGACGATGGACAGCTGGGTGTGCAGCGCAAACTGTTCTTCAGAGAGCTGGTCGCGCGTTTCTCCTATCTGCTGGCGGCCAAGTGGAATCTGGGCGAGGAGAACGACTTTCCACGGGTCGAGCTGGACAAGCATGCCGACTACCTGCAGGCGCTGGACTGGAGCGGCAAGCCGATAGCCGTACATACGCATATCAACCAGTTCTATCGCTATGGCGAGATCATCGGCGATAGTCGCTACAGCGCCAGTTCCATTCAATACGATGAGCAGTTCGCCGGTCAGTTTGTCGAACAGTGGCGAAGCCAGTCCGCCAATGCGGGTCGTCCCTGGGTGCTGGACATGGACGAGAACACGAATGGTCTTTCCGCCGACACGACCGAGGAGCGGCGCAAGCAGATTCTCTATGACGTGTTGTTCAGCGGCGGGAATATCGAATGGTATTTCGGCTACGAACCACAGCCCGTGGGGGGCGATATCGATGCGGGAGATTTTCGTCAACGCGAAGGCATGTGGCAGCAGATGAGACTGGCGCGCGAAATGATGGTGCGGGAGTTGCCGTTCTGGCGCATGGAACCCGCCGACTGGCGTCTCAGTGGAGACAGTGAGAACTACGGTGGTGCCGAAGTCTTTGCCTTGACAGGGCAGGTGTATGCCGTCTATCTGCCTGCTGCCAACGGTATGGAGTCTCTCGATATCGGCAGTGCGGAAGGACGCTTTGAACAACGATGGTTCGATCCTCGCAACGGGCAGATGATACAGGGAGCCCGGGATCTGCCGGCCAGCAGCGCTCTGCGGTTGGGTGCACCGCCTTACGCGCAGGGGGAGGACTGGGTGGTTCTCATCACGCATCAGAATCAGAGCGATACCACGGTGGAAGAGGGCACGGCCATCAACGTGGCGCCGCGCTTCAACACGCTGACAAGCCCCGAGGTGCGCGTTGGCGAGATGTTTCGAATGAGCCTGACCGCCAGTGATGACGATGGCACCTTTCCCAGCGTGACGGTCGGTGCCATCCCGGCGGGAATGCAGATTCGCAGTCTGGGCAACGGGCAGCTGGAGCTGACATGGCAGGTGCCGGCCACGGCCAGTGCAGAATCCGTGGTCGAGCTGGTGGCCATTGATGCACTTGATGCAACGCTGCGAACGACTCAGTCGATGATCATTCAAGTGCGTGGTGCGGCAGAGCCGGCGGGAAGTCAGAACCCGGACGCCGTAGCGGCACCGGATCGCGCCCCGAGCGAGTCGGGTTCCTCCCCTGTATTCAGACCTGTCGCCATGCAGCAGGCGCGCGTGGGTGAACAGGTCGCCTTGCGTATCGTGGCTGATGACCCTGATGGTGTGCCGCCGGGATTGACGATCCTGAATCCGCCGTCCAATGCCAGCCTGGATGACAACGGTGACGGTACCCGTACCTTCAGGTGGCTGGTGCCCGCTGACGCCGAGCCTGGCTACATCTTCACCTTTCTGGCACGGGATCACGATCTGCCGAGCCAGAATGCCAGCTTGCAGGTGGAGTTCCGGATATCGCGCTGAGCCGGCGCATGGGACAACTGTCGTACGATCGACCGGTTCACACCCGGTCTTGCCATGATGCTCCCGACTTCACATCGTGGCAAGCGGCGAACTGCCGATAATGGGGCATGAGATTCAGGATATCAGTGCTGGCAGCTGTGCTGTCCGCTCAAGTCTGGTTGTCGGCAAACGCCGATGAGTCGGAGACTGCCCAGGCATCGTGGCAACCGTTGCACAGCAGCGACGGCTCGACGCTGAGCGCCCGTCACGAAGCGGCCGGGGTGGTCGTGGGCGATTCCATCTACCTGATCGGTGGTCGTGGAAATCGCCCGGTGGAACGGTATTCACCGGGCAGTGGGCAGTGGGAGAATCTGGGTCTTGCACCACTGGAGCTGCATCATGTGCAGCCCGTGGCACTGGGCACCGATATCTATCTGCTGGGGGCGTTCAGTTGCTGTTACCCGTTGGAGCAGATCGTGGCCGAGATTCACGTCTTCGATACGATCAGCGCTACCTGGCGGGTAGCGGGCAGCCTGCCGGCAGAGCGGCTTCGTGGCAGCGCGGCCGCAGTGGTCCGGCAGGGGCGCATCTATCTGCTGGGGGGCAATACCCGCGGACATTCCGGTGGTGCCGTGGCCTGGTTCGACGAATACGATCCGCTTAGCGGAAGCTGGCGCGAGCTGCCGGATGCGCCCCATGCCAGAGATCACTTCTCGGCGGTGATGGTCGGCAACAAACTGGTCGCAGCCGCGGGACGACAGAGCACCATGCCGAACCCGGCAGACAATGCGGTGCAGGCTGTGGATGTCTACGATTTCGAGTCGGGACTGTGGAGCAGCGTCACCACTATTCCGACGCTGCGAGGAGGGGCGGTGGCTGTGGCTCATGGCAGCGACGTCATCATCGCTGGTGGCGAGATCAATACCTCGGATGTGGCCCTGAACGTGGTGGAGGCCTATGACCTCGATGCCGATCAATGGCGAACGCTCAGCCCGATGCTGTCGGGTCGTCACGGCAGCGGTGGCGGGGTGTTGGACAATCGCTTGATCATGTTGTCCGGCGCTACCCGAATCGGTGGCTCTCACGAGGCTGATGATGCAGAAAGCCTGCAGCTGCCCGAGCCGGCAGTCGATGCCGATTCTCAGCCCGTCGCGCCTGCTGACGCCGAGCCCTCGGGGGAGGATGCTGAAGACACCGACACCGACACCGACACCGACACCGACACCGACGGTGACAGTGACAGTGACAGTGACAGTGACAGTGACAGTGACAGTGACAGCGGGCAAGTCCAATCATCCGCCAGTCGTGGTGGGGCCGGCGGGGTACTTCTGCTGGCGGTGCTGCTGCTGGCAGTCATCACCCGTTTCAGCCGCAAGAGAGGCTTTATGTGACGGCTCGCTTGCACTGTGCAAACGCTGCGTTTAGTGTGGCTGCTTTCCCTGCACTCGAGAGCTTGCGATCACCGTGTTGAAAACCATCCATCCTCTGCTGAACGCCGACATACTGCATGCGCTGGCTGCCATGGGCCATGGCGATACTCTGGTTCTCTGTGATGCGAACTTCCCGGGTGAGAGTGTTGCGCGTCAGACGACTCTGGGCCGCTTGTTGCGTATCGATGGTGCCAGCACACCAGCGGTTGCCGATGCTGTTCTGTCGCTCATGCCATTGGATACCTTCGTGGATGACGCGGCGCGTTGCATGGCAGTGGTCGGTTCCCCCGATGAGCGCCCGGCCGTCCAACAGGAAGTGCAGGCGATCATCGACACTCACGAAACCGAATCGTTTCCACTGGTGCCCGTCGAGCGCTTTGCATTCTACGAAGAAGCCAAGAAGGCCTATGCCGTCATCGCCAGCGGAGAGCCGCGATTCTTTGGGTGCTTCATCCTGACCAAGGGTGTGATTGCGCCGAAGGACTGATCACGACATGGCTCAACTCTACTTCTATTACTCGGCCATGAATGCCGGCAAATCCACCGCCTTGCTGCAGTCGGCGCACAATTACCGCGAACAGGGCATGCAGGTCAGCCTGTACACCGCCGCCATAGATGATCGATATGGCCGCGGCTTCATCCGCTCCAGAATCGGTTTGCAGGAAAACGCTCTGCTGTTCGATGCCGACACGGAGTTTCTGAGCGCAGTCGGCACTCAGCACGATGCAGGCGCGCTGGCCTGTGTGCTGATCGACGAGGCGCAGTTTCTGTCACGTGCTCAGGTGGATCAGTTGGCCCGAGTGGTGGATGAACTGGATATCCCGGTTCTGTGTTTCGGCATCCGTACCGACTTTCAGGGAGAGATGTTTCCGGGCTCTTCACGCCTGTTGGCCATCGCTGACAAGTTGCAGGAGTTGAAGACCGTGTGTACCTGTGGCAGAAAGGCGACGATGACAGTCAGGCTCGATGCCTCAGGTCAGGCGGTGGCCGCCGGCGCACAAGTGGAAATCGGCGGCAATGATCGTTACGTCTCCAAGTGTCGACGCCACTATCGGCAACTGATGGATGCTGCAAGCCCGAGCCCGAAGGCCGTCAGCTGAGTGTTTCGTAGAGGCTGCGTGTGAAGGCTGACAGGCTGGAACGCTGCATGAAAACCATCGGTTTGTCCTGCTTTGCACACAGCGTCCGTGCTTTCTGCATGGCGCTGTGACTGATGCAGTCGGTAGGGCACATGACCACATCGGCCTGACTGACCAGTTCGGAGATGCGGTGCGGGCAGGTTTCGCGTCCGCCGTCATGATGCAGGAAGCGACCCTCGCAAGACTCCACCAGCGCCTGAAAGTGTCGACGCTGCTGTGTCTTGCCGCCCAGATAGAGCACACATTGGCCACACAGCTTCAGGTCTCGAGCGGCAGGGCAGTCATCGGGCTGCCACGCGTCCGGATCATCTTCCGCCAGGGGTTCAAGGCGCGTCTCCAGTAAATGCTCGAGACGCTGCACATCCATCTGAAGTTGCTGCCTGTCGTGCTGTTCTGCGGCAAGTTGGCGCTGCAGTTGCTCGACCTTGTTCTGCAAGTGACTGTTTTGCTGCTCGGCCGCTGCCTGTCGGGAACGGTTTCCGGCCTGTATACCAGGCTCGGAAGGATCACGAGAACTCAAGGCGTGCAACTGGCTGAGCAGTTTCCCGTTTTCCAGCTGCAGTGCATCGGTCTGTCGAGTCTGTTCCTGCAGGGCCTGGCTGGTCTGTTCGTGGCGCAGTCGCAGCGACTGCAGTTCCTTGTCCAGTGTTGACAGCTGACGTTCCTGTTCCTGCAGTCGGCCACGATCCACGCAGGTGCTGGCGCCGGAGAGATGCGACATCATGTGGACCTGCCCGAAAACGTCGAGAATAATGGCGCGGGTTGCCAGTGGGTGCGTGATCAGGGCCCACAGGCTGGCAGCTACCTGGCCGGATTGCCAGCCACTTTCCCACTGGGACAGCAGCGCGCTCTCGTCTCTGGCCGAGCGAAACTGTTTGACGGTGACTGCGAACTTTCGCTCCAGCAGTTTCTGCAGGCGTTGGGACAAGGCGTGCTTGCCGTTCTCCGCGTTCTCTACCGCCAGTTGATGGATGGCATAGTCACTGGCTTGCCTGATCTCCAATCCGGCCTTGCCGGCTTGCTGCCGGACTTCCGCCAGCGTCAGACAGGTACCGACCACCATGCAATGCCAGCAGCTCTGCAACTCCCAGAGCTTGTAGCGTGTACTGCGTGCCTTGTCCTGCAGGAATTCGGGTCGATGATGTGTCAACGGAAAGACCGGAGCCTGCGGCACATCCGACGATGGCGTCAGCAAGTGTTTCATGGTGATGTCCGAGTTGCGCGATGGCTGGATCTGAGCTTGACGACGCTCAGGCAGACCGTGTCAGTGGATCATCGAGGGTTCGTTGACATGACTGCAATCATGGTGCAATTCCTCGCGTGCCCGCAATTCTCGAATGTCCCAGAGCCGGTTCGGCAATGGCGTACCGATCTGACGCAACAAGGCTTCGAATTCGTCATGTCGGGCCATCAGGCGACTGACGGATTCAGTAGGCAACCATTCACTGAGCTGGCGCTGTGTACGCTGTCCATCGCCTACGCAGAAATTGGCGAGGGCGGTCAGGTATTCCGCTTCCACGGCTGAGACATCCGGGCAGCACATGCACTGGACGGCTGGAGGGTGAGCACTGAATCGAATGGCTTCTATCAGGACCGCATCGACCACCGTCTGCAGTTCGGGTAGCGCCACGTGATGACATAGCATGGGCACGACCTTGGCACCCAGGCCGGCATAGGACAATGTTCGTTTGCGCAGTCTCAGTGCATTGAGCAGTACGGCTTCGCCCAGCGACAGCTCACTGGTAAGCGTGACTGAGCGATGCTCCTGAGCGTCATCGTGAGTCGGCATGCCGCGCCAGCTTGGCGTGAAGACATGTTCACCACCTCGACGAAAACACTCGGCGCTGCACAGAGCCGTGGCCGCCTTGCTGAAGGGCTCGATCGAGGGAGCATCGAGGCTGTGCCTCGCCAGGTTTCTGGCCTCTTCAGCCTGCCCAGCCTGGATCTTGCACAACAGGCACAGCACGAGATTTTCGGTATCTGACAGCCACTCTGCAGGCGCTGTGTCCGGTTGTGCCGAGCGACTTGCAGAATTCAACAGGATCTCGGCCAGCAGATTGACGGCCTCGATGGTGTGTTGCCGCTGGGAACCTGCATCGATGATCCTGCCCAGAGTGTCCAGCACATAGCGTGCGGCGATGGACGCCTTCGGTGCCCGACCACGAGCACGTGGCACCGCGAGCAACAGGCGGGCAGGCAGTGGCAGATCCCTGAACAGCGTGGGTGCACCGTTTGTCGCCTGAACCGAACCTGGCTGAGCAAGTGCGCGAGGCGCGCTCTTCAAGGCTTCAGTGGAGATGATGATCGGATTCATGCGGTACGCCTCTGGAAAAATGGTACTAACAATAATCATTCTCATTACCATTCTAGAATAATTGGAACGATCTGTCAGCCCCCATGCGAAGCCCCCATGTGAAGCCACCAGATGCATGCCCCTTCGGCGTCTGCTAGGGTGATCGACAGCCAGCGCAGACGGCCTTGATCAGTACTCCACGCGTATCCAGTGCTATTTCCCGGAGAGTTCAGAGGCAGCGCCCCCCGGCAAATGGGGTTGTCTGGCTCGACCCGTCACGGGCCATCGGCGGGCATGCAGTACAACCGGGCAAGCAAGATGCTTGACCGGACAGGCTGAGCTGCCACCGAACCCGCTGATCGAGGCCGTTTCTAGAGACCCCACTCCAATCCCACTTCTTTCTCAGACAACACCCAGAGCCGCTCCATGACAGTCTTGTCATAGGCGTGAGGGTGTAGCGTGCCCTTGCCCACCGGGCCGATGAATTCACTGGTTCCCGTCGGGCCGTACAGTGCTCGTTGTTCAAGACCCTCTTCCGTGGCGCACATGACCTCGGGCCAGGATCCCTTTTCGGCCGATTGAACCATCGGTGACAGCGACATGAGCTTGAAAGCGATCCGCGTCATCAGGTTGCCACTGGTCGTGATGAGCGAGGTGCGAGAAGAGCCGGGGTGGCAGACGTAGACCTTGACGTCCGTCTTGCCCACCGCTGCCAGCCTGTCCTGTAACTCATAGGCAAACATCATCTGCGCCAGCTTGCTCTGGGAGTAGGTCTTGTTCTGGTGATAGTTTCTGTCCCAGTTCATGTCGTCGAACTGGATGGTCTTGATTCCCATGTTGTAGCCAAGGCTGCTGACCACGACAATTCGGCCCTGGCTTTCCTCGATACGCGGGAAAAGAAGTCCGCAGAGCAGGAAATGGCCGTAATGGTTCGTGCCGAGCATGCTTTCAAAACCATCCACGGTGAGCTTCTGTGTGGGCACCTGAGCGATGGCAGCGTTGCACATGAGGGCGTCGATCCTCGGTACCGTCCTGAGCACCTCTTCCGCCGCCTCACGCACACTGGCGAGTGAGGCGAGGTCCATGCGCACGAAACTCACATCGGCATCGTTCCCGAATTCCGTTTTCAGCGCCTGGATGGCGGCGATCGATTTCTCGGCGCTGCGGTTCAGCATCACGACCCTGGCACTTTTGTTCAACAGTGTCCGCGCTGCCTGAAAGCCTGCCCCGGCGTTGGCACCGGTGATGAGAAAAGTCTTGTCCTTGAGTGAGCCAAGGCGTTCAGGCGTCCAGCCCTTGGGTCCGAATGTCGTGTCAGCCATCTTGTTTTTCCTGCCGGCAGTGGCCGGCTGTCTGGATGTGGGTGTGATTGGTGTTGATGCTGTAGATAAGTGACGTCTGCTATCGCCGCTTACCGGCGAACCGGATCAGCCGGCGCTACGCTCCGAGTGTTCCCGCTTATCCTGACAGGGAAGATAACTCTCGCAATCGATCCAAAACAGGGTGGATTGTCTTGAATACTTGCCTGATTGTCTCAAGCCCATTGAAATTTGAATTTTTTCATGTCAATTTGCCTTGCATGAGCAAAGACCAGATCAAACAACTGATTGAACAGCACCTGCCCGAGGCCGGCCTTGTGCAGACTGCGCTGCAAGGCGTGCAGCTATTCCGGGTGACGGAAAGCGTGCCTTGCGTGCCTGCCGTGTATGAACCTACCGTGGTGGCCATCGTCAGTGGCGTGAAGGAGGCCATTCTCGACGGACAGCATCATGCCTATGACAGCAACCAGTACATGCTGTGTCCGATGACGATGCCGGTCGAGGCAGGTACGCCGCAGGCTTCGCCGGAGAACCCGCTTATCGGTGTGGTGATCTCGCTGGATCCGCGAGTGATGAGGGAACTTGCACTGGAGATGGACAACGCCCCGGGTGTCATCCGGAAAGCCGATGGCGCTGCTTCATCGGGGCTGTCGCTCGCGGGCTGGGACTCAGGTTTTACACAGGCATTGCTGCGCTTGCTCGAATTGATCGACAAGCCGACGGATGCGGCGGTGCTGGGGACTGGCCGGCTGCGCGAACTCTATTACGCCGTGCTCAAGGGGGAGGCGGGCGCTGCGGCAAGGCGGGCTTTCGGTGTCGGTAACGAGATAGCCCGAGCGATCGACTACCTCTCTGCCCGATTGAATGAGCCGGTTACCATTGACGACCTGGCATCGCAGGTCAGCATGAGTCGCGCCGTGTTTCACCGGCGCTTCAAGCAGGCAACAACCATGTCGCCGATACAGTTCGTGAAGTCGATGCGTTTGAACAATGCGGCGATGAAGATCGCCGGTGGGATGAACGTCTCGGAGGCCGCCTGGGAGGTGGGCTATACCAGCTCCTCGCAATTCAGCCGCGAATTCAAGCGACTGTATGGTCAGTCACCGCGGCAATGGAGTCACGGTGCACAAGCGTCCATGAGCATGATCTGAAGCGGAAGAAAAATACAAGCCGGGGCCGGATTGGATCATCTTCCTGAACATATGACTCTGATTCATGCCGCGCACGGCATCCGGCTCGATCCTCATTATCGAGCCGGAGACGATTGGACTGCATGGGACGGCCTCGTTGCTGCAGGCTGCCGCTCAGGCAGGTTGAGCGTGCCTTTCTCCGATCTGATCGAGAATCAGGGACAGCTGGAAGTTGGCGACGGTGTCGATCGATATCCGGTCGGTATTGCAGACCAGGTCGTAGTGTTCAGGATCGCTACTGTCAATCTGGTAATGCGTTTTCCAGAGCCGTTGTCGGTCACGGTCCCGTTGCTGAATCTCTCTCAAGGTCTGCGCCTCATCCATGTTCAGCACCGGGGCCATGCGTGCCACCCGAGCAGGCAGCGGCGCAACAAGCCTCAGGTGGTTGGCCCCGGCAAGACCGCGGGTCGACATGGCACCACCATGGCCAAGAATGATGACCTTGCCAAAAGAGGCTACTGCTCGCAGAAACCGCGATAAGCGGACATAGGCGATGTTCTGCATGCCCTGGTCGCCGAAGATACCCATGACGAACTCTGCAATCTGAGAATGGTATTTCTCGTCCAGCATGTCGTTCATCGATGTTTCCAGGTGTTCTCGCGTGAGCACTTGCTGACACATGCTCTTGTCAAAGATCCGCCAGCCCTGAAGCGCCGGGTTGTCGCTGTCACATTGCTCGATCTTTTCCAGTAACTGTCTTGCCAGAAGGTTGCCACCTGCACCGGACTGGCTGGTTATCGTCACAAAGGGCAGTGTTCCCGGCGGTAGCCGCTTTTTGCCAGCGCTCAGCCGTGATTTCGTGTCCGAGATGAATTTTTCGACTCGTGCGTTGCTATCCATGATTCTTCGCTCCCCTGGGTTGATGAAACAGGTCACACACAGTTAGAGACATCGGAACCAGTTTTGGGGCTCCGAGGACAGGCATTCATTCAACACTACAGGTTCTGGCAGCCTGTTTGTATTGATTTCCATCAAGGCCTTGCAGGGTGCGACCTATTCTGTGCGCCGAGGCCTTGCGTTACAAGTGAAACGGGCAGGGGATACAAGCTCAAAGCAGAGGCAGTGGCTGTGCAATAATGAAGGTGATCGACAATTCGGGAAAAGAGATAAAAAGACACTGAACGACAACTTCTGAAACTATCGCATTCGAGGTAATTGGATATGACAGAACAATCGATTGGAGACTATCTGGCCACTCACGAATTCTTTTCGGGATTGGATGATCGGAGCAAGAAATTTCTGGCTGATTGCGCTGTTGTCCGGGAGGTCGGCGCAGGCGAGGTTCTGTTTCGTCAGGCAGAGAGCGCTGACAAGTTCTATCTGCTGCGAAATGGTGAAGTCAGTGTTCAGGTGCCGGCACTGATGGGGCCGGCGCTGGAAATCCAGAAGCTGCGGGAAAACCAGATACTGGGCTGGTCCTGGTTGATTCCGCCTTATCGATGGAATTTTCAGGCACTGGCGCTCGAGGACGTGGTGGTGCTGGAATTCGATGGCAGTATCATACTGGCGCGCTGTGAGAAGGACCCGGAATTCGGGTATCAGGTACTCAAGTTGTTTGCAGCGCTCATGTCGGAACGGCTGGACGCAGCACGTCAGAAGATGATGGATCAATGGGATCCACCGGGATTTGCCTGATACAAGGCGCGCATTCTCAGTAGAGCAAGCACATGAACTGGTTTTTCCTCTCGGCGGCCATCGTCGCCGAAGTCATCGGTACGTCCGCGTTGAAAGCATCCGAGGGGTTTACCAGGCCGTTGCCTGTCCTCATCTGCGCACTGGCTTTCGGCGTCGCTTTCTACTGTCTGGCGCTGACCCTGAAAGTGATGCCTATCGGAATCGTCTATGCGATCTGGTCAGGCGCAGGCATTGTACTGATATCCATCATGGGGTATTTCCTGTTCAGTCAGACACTGGATCTGCCTGCCATGGTGGGTATCGGCCTGATCATCCTCGGTGTTGTCGTGATCAACACACTGTCCAGTTCAACCACTCACTGACGTGGCGCGCGCATCGGCCAGCAGGGCGTCGACATCCAGCGCCGCTTCAAGGCCGTCGGCCAACCGGTCAAGCTCCCGTTCCACCGTGGCCTCGTAGTTCAGATTCTCGGCAGTGCCGGAAGTCAGTCCATTGAGCCACCAGCTTCGATAATCATCGTTACCGAAGATGCCGTGCAGGTAGGTGCCTTCAATCCTTCCATCGCCACTGATGGCGCCATCGGGATGGTCAGCGAGCACGGTCATCGGTCGCCGGGTGTCAGGTCCGGTGCTGACGCCGACATGAATTTCGTAGCCTGTCAGCGCGGTGTGGCTGCGCGGACAATGGCCGTCAGTCTTGCGGGTACGTTTTTCCGTGTGCATCCGGGTTTCGATATCCAGCAGGCCCAGGCCCTCGGCACTTCCCGGGGGGCCATCGATCCCCTGCGGATCATGAATCACCTTGCCCAGCAACTGATACCCGCCACAGACGCCGGTCACGCGCCCGCCTGCGCGGGCAAAGGCAATGATGTCGTGATCCCAACCCTGTTCACGAAGAAAGGCCAGATCTCCCATGGCCGATTTGGTACCGGGAATGATGATGGCATCGATATCACGGGGAATGGGGCTGCCGGGCGGAACGAAGCCCAGCTCTACATTGGGCTCCAGCCGAAGCGGGTCCATGTCATCGAAGTTGGCGATGCGAGAGAGCAGGGGTACCGCAATGCGTACCATCGCGTTGCGCTTGTCAGTGTCTGCCTTGCCTTGTTCGAGAATCACCGCATCCTCCTGAGGCAGTTTCAGAGCACTGGGCAGCCAGGGAACCACACCGCGACAGGGCCACTGAGTCAGCTCTTCGATGGCAGTAACGCCATCGTCGAACAATCGTGGATCGCCGCGAAAGCGGTTGATGATGAAGCTTTTTATGAGGGCGGCATCGCTGGCACTGATGACCGCCCTGGTGCCGACCACAGAGGCGATAACGCCGCCGCGATCGATATCGCCAATCAGGCATACCGGAACAGTCATGCGTTGAGCAAAGCCCATATTGGCGATATCGCGCTCACGCAGATTGATCTCGGCGGCGCTTCCGGCGCCCTCAACCAGTATCAGGTCGTGCTGCTCGCTCAGACGGACAAAGCTCTCCGTTACTGCCTGCAGGAGATGCTGACGCCGTTCATTCATGTAATTATTGGCAGAGAGCGTATCGAGCATCTTGCCGTGGACGATGACTTGCGCCGTACTGTCGCTCTGTGGTTTAAGCAGGACCGGGTTGAAATCCACCTGCGGTTCCAGATGGCAGGCGCGAGCCTGCAAGGCCTGTGCGCGACCTATCTCGCCGCCATCAAGGCAGGCAGCCGCATTGTTCGACATGTTCTGCGGTTTGAATGGCGCTACCTTGAGGCCGCGGCGAACAGCCAGCCGACACAGACCGGCAACCAGTGTGGATTTGCCAACGTCCGAGCCGGTGCCCTGGAACATCAATGCACGCGCAGGCACCGGCCGGCTCAGTCTTGCCGGATATCGACAATGGCCCCGCGATGCTGTACGACCTGGCTGGCGCATTCATGGCCGGCCAGCGCTGCTTCCTGTGTGGAGGCGCCGTCGAGCAGACGTGCCAGATAGGCACCATTGAAACTGTCGCCGGCGGCCGTGCTGTCCACGACCTTGTCGACAGGCTTGCAGACCGGTGAACTGGCCGGATCGCCCAAGTCCAATGGGCCACTGGCACCGCGCTTCAATGCACCACGCGTCAGACCATACTGCTGCAGACGTTTCAGTGCGGCGTCTTCGTCAACATCATTGAACAGATCCATTTCATCGTCAATGGAGGGCATGGCAATATCGCACTGGCGCCAGGCTTCGGCAATGTATTGCTGCGCCTCGGCCTGTGAGCCCCACAGTCTTGGACGGTAATTGGAATCGAAGGCAACCTGCTTGCCGGGCATGGATCGAAACTCCATCAGCAGGGACAGGAAACGATCCCGCGCCGGTGCCGGCAGGATGGCAAGCGTGATGGCAGAGTAATAGAGCACATCGAAACCGGACAGTTCGTCAAGGGTGGGGCCGGTGGTTTCACTGAACAGCAGGCGTGCTGCTGCCTGATCGCGCCAGTAGGTGAAGCTTCGTTCACCATTTGCGTCCGTATTGATGGCATAGAGCCCCGGCACACGATCGCCGGTGCGCGGTATGCAACTGACATCGATCTGTTCGCCAGCGATGCGTTCGATGATCTGGTCGGAAAAACGATCGGTGCCCAACACGGTCACATAGGAGACCTCATGGCTGGCCGTGGTGCGTTTCAGATAGACAGCGGTATTGAAGGTATCACCGGCAACCCCGACCAGCGCTTCCTTGCTGTCACCCATCAGTGACAGTTCGATCATGACCTCCCCGATGCATGCAATCTTCATGAGCGTTTCTCCATGCAGACGGAACTGACTGTCCCGCAAAGATCATTCCCGTGGTCGGGGAGGAGAAGGCCGTGATTTTCGCAGTCTGTGGTTGCCATGGGGGTACCTGGGCTGAAAACGGGTGAACAGGACTGTTCCGTGGTGAAGTATGCCCTGCAATGATCGGAATCAGGGCCATTATAAGGCGTCAGAGCATCTGGTATGTCAGTTGTTTTCTGCACTCGTCTGTGCGCCTGCAGCCTGAACCGGGCTGGCTGTGCTGACCCGCGTTGCTCAAGGGTTGCTGTCACACGCCAATCCCGCTCTGTCCCCGTGCCCAATCCCGCTGGGTTCCCGCGCTGCTTTCGTTGGTCAATCCCATGCTGCTCACGCGCTGCCCCCGCGCTGCCCCCGCGCTGCCCCCGCGCTGCCCCCGCGCTGCCCCCGCGCTGCCCCGGGGGAATCAATCCCGCGGGCAGCGCCGACCTTCATCTACCGGCAGTTTCCGTCAAGGGTCAGTCGTCATTCACCCTTCCAGATTTTCAGATAGGCGTCCTTGTACCCGTTTTCCGGATCGAAGCGGTTTTCCGGCCCGCCATCGAATTCGATGTTCTCGGTGGTCACGACATGCAGTGGTGACACATAGCCGGACCAGGGTTCGCCAGCCAGAGCGCGATTCATTTCGTCAACCAGTTGCCAGCCCTGCAGAGTCAGCGGTTCGGCGACAGTCACCTGCTGATACTGCTTGCTGCGGATGCGCTGGTAGGCCGACTCCGAACCGTCGCCGGCCGATACGTTCACCGGTGCACCGTCACCCTTGATGCCGGCAGCTGCGAGAGAAGGTCCCATGAAGTCGAAGTAGAGATCGTTGATGGCCAGCGAATGCGTCCATTTGGCTCCATGACGCTGTAGCAGGGAGGTGGTCAGCTGTGGCATGCGCTGCGAGGTCTCCGCGATCGGCGTGTCAACGTATTCCAGCACGGTGCCGCCAAGTTCCTCGATCACCTCCTTCATCCTGTCGGCCTTGTCAATGGCGATCTGGTAGGTTGAATCGGTGAAGATGATGACACCGGGTTCGCCATCGGCATCGGCGAATGCCCATTTCGCTGCCGCTTCGGATACCAGCATGGGGTCTGTGGTGACATTGGCGAAGATGCCCACATCCTCCATCGGGCCGATGGCGGCGCCGGCATGCCAGGAAACCAGTGGTATACCGGCCTCTGCAGCGGCCTGCATGCCCTGAGCCTGCTCCCTGGAGTCGAAGCCATTGATGATGATGCCGTCGGGTTTCAAGGCCAGTGCCTGGCCCATGGCCGACGTCCTGCCGGATATGGTGCCGGCACCGTCCAGAACGCGCACGGTCCAGCCGATCTGTTCTGCGGCCTCTTCCATGCCGGAGGTGGCGCCCAGAATGCCGCCGTTTTTCAGATCGCCGGCGAGTACCACGATGGTCTTGTCTGCCAGAGCGGCGGGTCCGCTGGTGGGGCCGTCCCAGGTGTCGACTCTGGCTGCATAGCGGTTGACGAACTCCATGGCCTCATCCATTGCGTCAGCCTGTACGGTCGTATTCGTCAGGGCGAAGGTAGCGAGGCTGCTTGCCAGGGCCGTCTTCATCAGGGTTCTTCTGTTCATTGTCTTTCCTCGTGGTGTTGGTGCAGTCGTGTGGTGATACGGTGTTTGTCTGCTGGGACTGTCTTTCTGATGTGCTTCAGGTCCGATGCGTTGCCAGTACGAAGCGTTGCCTGTCATCGGTGCCTGTCTTGCAGAACTGGGCTGTGGGGCGTCAGATCCATGCTCAGCCGCCACCGCTCTGTGCGTCGTCCGCTGCTGCCGGATCGGCATTTCTGATCGGCTTGATGATGCCGCCGCGTTTTCTCTGGGCATAGCCGGCGATGCCGATGGCAACAAGCAGGGTGACGCCGTTGAACAGCGGTTCCACCCAGAAGGAGCCTCCGAACTGCTGTATCCCGGAGATGCCGACAGCCAGAATGATCACGCCGATGAGGGTCCCCCAGACATTGACCCTTCCCGGTTTTATGGTGGTCGAACCCAGGAACGCGCCGACCAGAGCGGGGAGCAGGTATTCCAGACCGACGCTGGCCTGTCCGATGCGAAGCTTGCTGGCGAGCAGAATGCCCGCCAGTGCTGTCAGGGTGCCTGATGCAATGAATGCCCCCATGACGTAGCGTGGCACGGGAATGCCATTGAGCGAGGCTGCTGTCGAATTGGCACCGATGGCATACATGTAGCGGCCGATGGGCAGGTATTCCAGAATCAACCAGAGCGCGATGGCGATGGCCAGCACATAGAAGCCGGTTATCGGCAGACCGAATACGAAGGTGGTATTCAGCGCGTAGAAACCGTCGGGCAGCATGGCGACGATCTGCCGACCGCCGGAATGCCAGAGTGCCAGTGCATAGAGCACGGTACCGGTACCCAGTGTGGCAATGAAGCTGTCTATGCGTGCCACTTCCACCAGCAGGCCATTGAGCAGCCCGGACAGTGCACCGAGTGCGAGGACAATCAGGCAGGCAACAGGCCAGGGAATGCCCAGAGTCTGCAGGCTGATGGCCAGAATGTGCCATAGCACGATGCCGTAGCCCACAGTCAGATCGATCTTGCCGGTCACCATGGGGATGGTTGCCGCCAGTGACAGGATTGCAATGATGGCCTTGTCGGACACGATCGAACGCAGATTCAGCAGCGTCGGAAAGGTGTCGGGCAACAGGATGGTAAACAGCAGTATCAACAGTATGGTCAATATCACCAGTCCGTATACCGGTGCCAGGCGAACCAGTCTGCTGCCCAGCGGCAAGCCCTTCATCTCATCGCTGGTCGGTTCGAGTGCAGATGCCTTGATAGAGTTCATGACTGTGCCTGATAATCACTGGCCGAGGCAGCCTGTACCAGTGCCTCGGTGGTTAACTGGAAGCCTTGCAATTCCTGAACGCACAGGCCGCGATTGAAGATGATGGCGCGGTTGCAGATGGTTGCCACTTCTTCGAAGTCGGTAGAGATGACGATGACCGGAACACCACTCACCACCATTTCGTTGAGCAGGGTATAGATCTCGGCCTTGGCGCCCACGTCCACGCCGGCAGTGGGGTCCTCTGCGATCAACACCTTGTTGTGGGTGGTCAGCCATCGACCGACAATGACCTTCTGCTGATTGCCGCCCGACAAGGCGTCGATCGGCAGCTCCGGATTGTTGGGGCGAAGGCCGACGTCCACGCCCGCCTCGATGGCCTTGCGTCGTTCCTGACCACGGGTCATGAACGAGAACAGACCGCGCCCGAGTGCGCCCGGATTCAGATAGAGGTTTTCCCGGATGCTCATGCCGGTTGCCACCGATTCAACGACGCGGTCTCTGGGAATCAGACCGATGCCTCGGCGCATGGCCTCCTGCGGCGATTGAGGGTTGAATGCCTTGTTTTCCAGTGTGATCTGTCCGTGGAAGGACACCGTGCCGAAGAGGCAGCGCCCGATGTCTTCCTGACCGGCGCCACGCAGGCCGACAAGCCCCAGAATCTCCCCGTTGTTCACGTCCAGAGATACGGGGCCAGTATGGTCGGTACGCAGATTTCTGATACTCAGGAGCGGGGTTCTTTCGCTGGGAGCCAGTTTGTCGAAGGTCTTGGGTTTGCTACCCACGATCAGATCCACCAGCTCTTCGGGCGAGGTATGCGCTACCGAGCGGACCCCCACGGTTTCGCCATCACGCAGCACCACGACACGATCGGCCAGTTGAAACACTTCGTCGAGCCTGTGTGACACGTAGATCATGCCCACGCCATCGTCACGAAGGCTCTGCAGGACCGCGAACAATTTCTCCACATCATCGGCAGGCAGGCTGGCAGTCGGCTCGTCGAGCACCAGGAAGTCGCAGTCCACGGCAAGAGCGCGAGCGATGGCAACCAGTGATTTCTCCGCTCTGGTCAGACGGCTGACGCGCATGCTGGGGCTGAAATCACAGCCGACTCGCCGCAAGGCTTCCACGGTGCGCTGCTCGCAGGCACGCCAATCGATGAACCCGGCTCGGCGCTGATAACCCTGTGCCAGGGCCATGTTCTCGGCGATGCTCATCCATTCGATCAGCCCGAGATCCTGATGAATGAAAGCGACCGCCTGGCGTACCTGAGTGCTGCCTGGCGTGTGCCGGTAGGGCGTGCGGTCTATGACCACTGCGCCGCTGTCGGGCATGTGAATTCCACCCAGAATCTTGATGAGCGTGGATTTACCGGCACCATTCTCGCCCAACAGGGCCACGATTTCTCCCCGTCCGACGTTCATCGTGACATTGTTCAAGGCCAGCGTACCGCCGAAGCTCTTGGTAATCTGGTGGAAGAAAAGTCCGTCGGGCAGAGCGGGTGGCTGGAGATCTACGTCCATGTCGCCTCGGGTTGTCTGGGTATCAGGAAAATCACGCTGAGCGTAGTAAGTCGTGGTTGCGTTATCGGTAACGTTACGGGCAGAATAGAACCACAAGATGAATCGTGTCAATGGCTAAAAGCAGCTCAGGGTCGAAAAGAAAGGTCGTCTCACTCGCCGAAATCGCGGTGGAAGCAGAGGTGTCTCGCATGACGGCATCGCGCGTTCTGCGAGGTGCTGATGGCTATTCGGAAGCCACGCGGGACAAGGTACTGGCGGTAGCGGAGCGGCTCGGCTATGTGCCCAACCGAATTGCCGCGGCACTGGGCTCTGATACAGCCACCAGTCTGGTCGCCATTGCTCTGCCCACCATCGGTCGAGAGCTCTACAACCAGATTCTGGAAGGTCTGGAAAGCAAGCTGACCTCCATGGGATATCAACCCATCGTGGGCGTGGTGGGCTATGACGATGAGGCTGAGTATCAGTGGCTGAATTCTGCGCTGGCGTGGCGGCCCTGTGCGCTGGTAGTCGCTGGCAGGCAGCGCAGTCCTCGCAACCGCAGTCTGCTCGAGAGCCTGAGCATTCCAGCGGTGGAGCTGTGGAATCTGGGCAGGGATGGCAAGGTTCAGAAGCGATCCGATCCCTTGCGTGTGGGGCTGGATCACTACGCGGTGGGCGTGCAGATGGGGGAGTATCTTCGCAGCCGCTATCGTGGAAAATCCGGCTATGTCGGCATCAGGGTCGGGGAACATGCCTTGGGCACGGACCGGCTGGAGGGCTTCGACGAAGGCTATGGTCAGAAATCACAGACGCTTCTACTCAAGGACCGCTCATCATTCTATGCGGGCTACTACGGCACGGAGCAATTGCTGTCCGCTGACCCCTCCTTGCGCGTGCTCTATTATCTGGACGACAACATGGCGGTGGGGGGCTTGATGTTCTGTCAGCAGAAAGGCATCAAGATTCCGGGTGATGTGGCCATCGCCGGATTCGGTGGCCTGGATGTCGGCTCCATTCTGCCTGCGCGCCTGACCACCACGAATGTCAGGCGGCTCAGGGTCGGCAAGCTGGCTGCGCAGAATCTCATCAGGCGTGTCAACAATGAACCGGCTGCACTGGTTGAGGATATCGGATTCGAACTGCTCAAGGGCGAGACGGCCTGATGCGTCCGGCAGCAGGTTCTGCCGGGTCGGTTTCGGCGATGTCGAGTCATTGCGAACGCTGTCGCTGCCGCGCTGCGGAAAGCAATCGCTGCGTGGCAATGGCGCACAGGTAGAGTCCGGCAACCATCAGCATCATGCTTTGCAGATTCGTGGCAGCCAGTACCGCCAGCAGTAGAGGCGTACCCACGATATTGCCGATATTGCCGGTTTGCGCCATGGTGCCGTAGGCAATGGCCTGATTCCCGGCTTGCTGATTGAGTTGCGGAATGGCCGCGTAGCTGGCTCCCTGTACCAGACCAAGCGATCCTGCCAGAGCGATTGGTATCCAGTAGGTGTCTGGCCAGACCACGAAGACGATAGCCAGCACGGTGGCCAGTGTAAAGCCCAGCAGAACCACCTTGACGGCCTGCATGGCTCTGAGCAGAAAGACGCCGAGCGTCATCGACACACAGATGGCTGCAAGTGGCATGACGCCGGCAACCAGAGCCCGCTGCGAGGCCGGAATCAGTGTCGGCAATACCGTCATCAAGGCCACGAAGGTTGCCGCGTAGAACAGCCAGCCACAGGAGGGCGCTGAAATGAACGGCGAACGGTAGGCCTGCCAGTGTCGTTGCAGATAATCACGCAGCGGGTGCACGGTGTCAGTCTGTCGAGCGTGGTTTGTGTCTGTCTGCGACGGGGGTAAGGCAGCGCCGAGCAGGCAGGCCATCAATGCCATGTGAGCTGCGTGCAGCAGAAACAGCGATTCGACACCGTGCATCTGGACCAGAGGAAGCCCCAGCCAGGCTGTCAGTGCAAACGAGACGCCGAAGAATGTTCCCCACAGTGACATCGCCAGGGGGCGCAGACGTATCGAGATCATCGTGCTCATCAAGGTCGGCGCAGCCACGACAATACCCAGATGAGACAGCCCTTCCAGAATTCTGGAGGACAGCATGAGCGCGAAGGCCGGCAGCAGACTCTGGTACAGCGAAACCGCTGCCCCGAGAAGCAGCGACAGGATCAAGGCCCGCCTTGCGCCGATGCGATTGAGAACGACCCCTGCGGTCAGTCCGAGTACCACGCCGACAAAGCTGACCATCGACACCAGAAATCCGATACTCGCGCCACGCTCCGGGTACAGCGCTGCCACCTCCGGCAATACCACACTGAACTTGGCAAACTGACCGGCGGCCCCCAGCCCGGCGCCCCAGAGAAGTATCATCAATAACAGCTGTCTGCCGTGGGCAAGCATGGTCGGTGGAGTGATCGAGAAACGCGTCATGATACAGCGTGCATCTTTCGTCGTTGCCTGTCGTGAACAATTATCGGCACTGTGCAACGCATGGGCGAAGCTGTACATTGATGTGACCATGACTGATCTGCCCACATTGCTCGAGCAAGTGCGTCACTGCACGATCTGCGCCGACAATCTGCCGCTGGGACCGAGGCCTGTCGTCCAGCTGGGCACCCGCTCTCGCATCCTGATTGCGGGCCAGGCACCTGGCCGAAAGGTTCATGAATCGGGCATTGCCTTTGATGATGCCAGTGGCGAGAGACTGCGTCGCTGGATGGGCGTATCGCCCGAGACCTTTCATGATGCCGACAAGGTGAGCATTCTGCCCATGGGTTTCTGCTACCCCGGCAAGGGGAAGTCCGGTGATCTACCGCCCCGGCCCGAATGTGCGCCACAGTGGCGTGCACGTTTGTTGTCTCATCTTGGCAAGCTCGAGATGACACTGGTGATCGGGCAATATGCAATGGACTACCATCTGCCGGGCAGGAAGCAGTCAGTCACCGAAGCGGTCAGGCAGTGGCGCAGGAGCTGGCCGGCCGTCGTACCCATGCCTCACCCCAGCCCTCGCAACAATCGCTGGCTCGGCAACAACCCCTGGTTTGAACAGGAGTTGGTGCCGGAGTTGCAAAATAAGATTGCTGAATTATTGCAGTGTCAGTCCGATGCCTGCGGCTGATCCTCGGGGACATGCAGCTGTCCGTTGCTCAAGACGTGGGTGACCTTGCCCTGCAGAGGGCGTAGCCCCAGATCGGCGGCGCGATGGACATTGAGCGGGTGGTTGTGACCTGCCCGAGTCGAGCCCGGGGCAGGCTGTTCAACCGCATGGTCTTCATTGAGCAGAAAGAAATCTGCGGCAAGACCTGGCTGCAAGCCGCCCTCTGCGTTGCCGCCGAGTATTCTGCGAGGCGCATCGCTGAGTTTCCCGATCAGTTGCTGCAAAGGAAGCTCGAGTATTGCAGGTAGCTGCATGATGAGCGGTATGGCCCACTGGTAGGCCGCCAATCCCGGTTCGGTCGCCGGGAAGGGAGCCAGACTTGCGTCATGATCGTGTGGGGAGTGATCGCTGCAGATGGCATCAATGACGCCGTCCGCCAGAGCCTGTCGCAGAGCATCACGGTCGGCAGGGCTGCGAAACGGAACGGCGCTATGGAAAACCGAATCGTATCCGGACAGGTGCTCATCGGTGAAGAACAGATGATGCAGGCCTACATCGCAGCTGACCGGCAGTGCCTGCTGCCTGGCGGCTGCCACCATCCGCACTGCGCGAGCAGAGCTGATCCTGGAGATATGAAGGCGACAACCCGTTTCACTGCACAGCTCCAGCAATCTGGCCAGAGCGACGGTTTCCGCGGCAACCGGTATTCCGGGTAAACCGAGTCTGGTTGCCATGGCGCCAGCGTGCGCGCATCCGCTGGCCCCCAGCTGCGCATCTCGTGCGGTCATGAACAGAGGCATGTTGAAGGAGGCGGCATATTCCATTGCGCTATGCAACACGGTCGTGCTCTCCAGGGGATTGTCTGCCTGGCCGGCAACCGGACAACCTGCAGACTGCAGTGTGGCCAGCTCGCTCAGTTGCTCACCTTGCAGGCCGGTTGTCAGGGCGGCCATGGGAATGACCCTTGCACCATTGGCAATCTGCGCGCGGTGCTGCACCAGTTCAACCGTGGCGACGCTGTCTATCGTGGGCTGGGTGTCCGGGGCGCACAGCACACAGGTGAATCCTGCCGCCAGCGCTGCACGGGTTTCCCGGGCGATCGTGCCTTTGCGTGTCTGGCCTGGTTCGCGCAGACGTGTGTACAGATCGACCATGCCGGGCAGGGCGGTCAGGCCCGCGGCATTGATCTCGAGACTGTCAGCCGAGCTTTCGGTCAGTGCGTCGGAGGACGGCTCTATACTCTCTACCAGTCCGTCTCTGACGACAATGACATGCGGACGCTCATCTCCGGCGAGTCGAACGTTGCGGATGATGATCGATTCACTGGCAGTTTTCATGTCACGGCCTCCGAATGCCGCAGACTCTCGGCGTTACCCATCACGATGGACATCACGGCCATGCGCACGGCGATACCGTAGGTCACCTGCTCGAGTATCACGGACTGAGCGCCATCGGCCACACTGCCGGCAATCTCCACGCCGCGATTGGTCGGACCCGGGTGCATGACCAGGGCGTCGGGTTTGGCCAATGCCAGCCGTTCGGGAGAGAGTCCGTAGGTGCGATAGAACTCACTGCTGCTGGGGACCGTTGCGCTGAGCATGCGTTCCTTCTGCAAGCGCAGGCCCATGACGACATCGGCGCCCACCAGAGCCTTGTCCAGGCTCGGGTAGACGGTGACACCCAGGGATTCCACATCGGCAGGAATCAGTGTGCGGGGTCCCACCACCCGAATCTCGCCGGTGCCGAGTTTGACCAGTGCGGAAATGTCCGAGCGGGCCACTCGTGAGTGACGAATATCGCCGATGATGACCACGCACAGATTCGCGAAGTCACCCTTGTGTCGGCGTATCGTGAACATGTCCAGCATGCCCTGGGTGGGGTGTGAATGCTGGCCATCGCCGCCGTTGATGATGTTTATTCCCGGTGAGACATGTCGAGCAATGAAATGCGCCGCCCCTGATTCGCCATGGCGCACGATGAACATGTCGCACTGCAGGGCTTCGAGCACGTGCAGGGTGTCAAGCAACGATTCCCCTTTCTTGGTGGAGGAGGTCACCAGATCGACATTGAGTATGTCGGCGCTGAGTCGCTTGGCAGCGAGTTCGAAAGCGGTCCGCGTCCGGGTACTGTTCTCGAAGAACAGGTTCGCGACCGTCTTGCCACGCAGCAACGGGACCTTCTTGACGGTCCTGTCACCGACACCGGCGAAGCCTTCGGCCGTATCCAGTATCTGTGTGAGCAATGAGCGATCCAGGCCGTCCAGATCGATGAAATGATGCAGTTTCCCCAGGGAATTGAACTGTGGATCGGGCAGACTCATGCTTTTTGACCCACGGTGACGTGCATGTTGGCGGCATCCAGATCGATGTACTGATTTGGCAGGACAGACATGGTCTGACCCGTGACATCGGCACGGATGGGCAGCTCGTGCCCATCACGCTGTACCAGCACTGCGAGCGAGATTCTCGCCGGACGCCCGTAGTCGAATATCTCGTTCATCGCGGCGCGCACGGTTCTGCCGGTACCGAGCACATCGTCGATCAGAACGATATGTCTGTTGTCGACGTCGAAAGGCACTTGCGAAGGTCCGACCACCGGGTGCAGCCCCACGGAACTGAAATCGTCCCGGTAGAAGGCGATGTTGAGTTCGCCCAGTTCCTCATGTACCGGGGCTCCGGCGAGTGTGAGCTTCTCCAGCAGGTAGCGCCCGACGTCCACACCGCCTCGACGAATACCGATCAGGGCGGTGGACGGGTCATCACCGATCAGGGCTGTCAATGGCTCAACCATGTCATCGAGCCAGCCGGTGACGGTCGATGTGTCGTACAGGGTGCCGGGCAATTCTGTCACTGATATTCTCTCAGGCTGAACCAGGACTCAAGTATAAGGGCGGCGGCGACCATATCGACATCTCCATGACGAGTCTTGCGACGTCTTTGACCGCTGTGGCGTTGTTGGCGGATGACTTCCTGCGCGGCCATGGAGCTGAAGCGCTCATCGCACAGGTGAACCGGCAAGCCGCTGCGCTTCTTCAGACGCTTGACGAAACCCCGCACATGGTGGGTGATGGTCTGTTCCTTGCCATCCTCCGTCAGGGGCCAGCCGACGACCAGGTCACTGGGTTGCCATTGCTCGATCAGGGAGTCAATGGCATTCCAGTCGGGCGTACCATTGGTATTGCCCACCACTTCCAGCGGCCGGCTGCTGCCCAGCTGTGCCTCACCCACAGCCGTGCCGATGCGTTTGCTACCGTAATCGAAACACAGGCAGGTGCCGGGCCTGGAACCTTCATCGGGCATCGGCCCGGGTGCCGGACTGTCGTCAGGCATGGCCGGATTGTCCGACGATCTGCGAGATGTCGATCCCCAGCAGCTTGCCCACGGCATGACGCCTGTCGCTCAGAGGCGTATGGAAGATGATGTCCGTGTCGGCAGGGGAGGTAAGCCAGGAGTTGGACGCAATCTCCATTTCCAGTTGCCCCGGTGCCCATCCGGAGTGTCCCAGCAGGGCAAGATAGGTATGTGGCTCATCGCCACGGGCCAGTGCCTCCAGGACATCGCGGGAGCTTGACAGGGATACGCCATCGTTGAAGTTGCGGGTCAGCTCGAATGCCGGTCCCGGTGGATGCAGTACCAGCCCGTGCCCTTGATCGACAGGACCACCGCGCATGACGTCCTGCTCCAGGATGGCAGCGTCGTCGCACTCGATGGACATCTGCGAGAAGACCTCGTCAAGGCTCATTCCCAGAATCTGATTGATGATGATGCCGAAGGCACCGTGTTCACCATGGTCGAGGATATAGACCACCGAGTCCCGAAAGTCGGTATCGTGCATCTGAGGCATGGACAAGAGAAAATGATGAGTCAGATTCATCGACGGCCGATTGCCTCGTTGCGGATTGTCAGTAGCTGCGAACCGAGCTGCTTTCGAACTCCCAGGTTCTTACTATATACAGAATATCGGTTTCCTCGGCCAGAGAACCCGTCATGGCTTCGAATGGCGCCGCCATTTCCACAATGCGAACGGCGGCGTCGTCCAGTAACTTGTGCCCCGAGGACTCGTCTACGGTAACACTTTCGATATCGCCATTCTTGTAGATACCCACGATCAGTATCAGGGAGCCGGTCATCTTGTTGCGGCGTGCCGCATCCGGGTAGTTCAGATTGCCGACACGTTCGACCTGCTTGACCCATTTGTGCATGTAGCTGGCCGCTGCGGTCTCGGTGGTCCGGGCATTGATGTGCTTCTTCTTTGGACGCTTTGCAAATTTCTGTTGCTGGCGTTCGATTTCGGCGGCCAGACGGGCGATGTCCATGTTCTGTTCGACCACGACCGAATCTTCGGCTGCATCGGATTCTTCGTTGTTCTCACTGGTCTCTTCGGTCTTTACCGATTCTTCCGAGAAGACGGCGGTGACGACTTCCTCGGCGCTTTCCTCACTGGGCTTGGGCGCACTCTTGAGTATGGGGGTAGATGCCAAACCATCTGACTCGACGTCCATCGAGCTGGCAAATGGCGAAGAGGGGCGAGTATTCTCCTCGGAGTCTCCTCCGCCATCCTGCGAGAACGTCGACAGATAGGACGCCTCGTCGGGCTTGTCGCTGTTCGATTGCTCGACCAGAATGACTTCCAGCGCCGGAGGCGTCCGCATTTCGTCCAGAAACGGATTGAAGCTGACCCCCAGCAGAACGATGGCATGCACCGCTGCCGCCATGAACAGGGCAATGGTCAGGACATCAGGGTGATGCCTGGTAACAGGAACGGCGTGTTCGCTCATGAATGATTCATTGCCGCCTCCACGGCGTCCAGATAGTTGTCCGCAATGCCGGGGACGTATTCCTGGTCTTTTGTTTCCCCATCGCCTTGTGCATGCATGAATGCGTCCAGTTCTCTTACACAGGTGGGACTGGTGACATTGATTTCGGTCAGGTAACTGCCGATGACGTCCAGTCCGACGAACAACAGACCGCGTTCCAGCAAGTATGGGGCCACGGCATCGACGATGCGTTGTTCCTTTTCGCCGATGGCGACCGGTACGCCGCGGCCACCTGCTGCCAGGTTGCCCCGGGTTTCCCCTTGCGCCGGAATGCGTGCAAGAGCATAGGGCACAGCCTGACCATTGACCACCAGTACTCGCTTGTCACCGTCCTTGATCTCGGGCACATAGCGCTGCGCCATGATCTGTCGCGTATCGTTCAGTGTGGAGTGTTCGAGGATGATGTTGATGTTCGGATCATCGGGGGTGAGCCGGAAAATGCCTGCCCCACCCATGCCGTCCAGAGGCTTGATGATGGCATCACCGTGCTGCCGGATGAAACCCTTCAGACGTTCGGAACTGGTGGTCACGAGTGTCGGTGGGCAGAACTCGCTGAACCAGGAGGTGTAGAGCTTCTCGTTGACATCGCGCAGGGATCCCGGGCGATTACTGACATAGACACCTTCAGCGGCGGCGCGTTCGAGAATATAGGTGGTGTAGATGAAATCCATGTCGAAGGGCGGGTCCTTGCGCATCAGGATGATGTCATGCTCGGACAGGGGCGCATCCCTGGGCTCCTCGGCATCGAACCAGTGCTGATTGTCGTCATACACCTGTACCTGACGCCGGCGGGCAAACGCTCGGCCCTGATCCAGGTACATGTCTTTCTGATCGATGCTGTGAACGTTCCAGCCGCGTGCCTGGGCTGCCAGCATCATGGCCAGGGTCGTGTCCTTGTAAGGGGTGATCGATTCGATCGGGTCCATCACGACGCCAAGAGTAATGCTCATAATAGTGCTTCTGATACAGGTTGATCGTTGGTCGAAGTATCGCATGGACTCATGGCCCTGCGGGTTTATCGTCCGTATGCGTGACGCTGAGGTATCTAATCGGATACCCTTGAAGGGTACAGGGCAGCATCGGCAAGAGCCTCGGCATGAAACACTCGGACAATGGGCATGGTGCCACTGAAGCGGCAGGCAAGATGACCGATCGTACGGTTCTACTGGTCGACGACAGCAAGACGGTGCGTCAATCTGCACAGGCCTGTCTCGAGTCCGAGGGTTACCGGGTCCTGACTGCAGCCGACGGTTTCGAGGCCGTTGCCATGGTGGTGGAGCATCAACCGGCGCTGGTGCTGGCAGACATCATGATGCCGCGTCTGGACGGTTACCAGATCTGCGCGCTGATCAAGAACAATACCGAATTCAGAAACGTTCCGATCGTCATACTCTCCAGCAGGGATGGTCTGTTCGACAAGGCTCGGGGTCGGATGGTGGGAAGCGATGATCATCTGTCCAAGCCTTTTACCAGCGAGAGTCTGCTGGCTGCCGTACGTCGTCATGTACCGACACCGCTGCCTGCTCGTGACCTGCCGGTATCCGCTGCCAGCAAGGCAGATGAGCCGGCCGAAACCAGTGACGCCTGATAGCTTGTGGCTACCCGACATCTGTTGTTCGAAGCAGGCGGCTTGCCTCTGGCTGCACCTGCGGAACTGATCAGGTCGGTTCATGAACAGTTGCGCGTTCAACCCGTCTCCGGCACGCGAGGCTGGTTTCGCGGACTTGCAGTAGCGCATGGAAAGCTTCTGCCGGTGACCGATCTGGGGGCCTTTTCCGGTCGCCGATCCTCAACCGGTCATACTCTGGAATTGGCCGAATCGCTGGGCATGGCGGGTCTGCAGGTGGATACCGTGTTCGGCTTGAGCACCACGCCGGTGAGCGAGGTGGCACTGGACCGGGACGAGGCATCATTTTCCAGTGACGAAAATCTGGCACTGACGTCACAAGCGGTCGTTCAGGAGGACCGGGTTCATCGCCTGCTGGACATTGCTGCGCTAATGCAGTCTCCTGTTTTTCTCGATATTGCGGAAACCGATATTTGATGTCTGCTGTTGCCTACACATCGCGTGAAAGGAAACTGTCTGTGCCTTTCGTTCTGCTGGTTCTCTCGATGCTGGCCTTGTTGGTCTCGCTGATGGGCCTGGCCAGGACCTCTGCATTGGCCAGTGAACGCATGGCCGATCTGCAGGTGGCCTGGGAGGCCGTGCAGGATGGCTCTGTGGAAGGTAGCGAGCTGGTCGCCACGGATCGGCTGATGAGTCGCTTGCGCATGCCGGTGCCGGCCATGCGCAATGCGGCCTACTGGAGTCTCGGGCTGGCCTTGCTCAGTCTCGGCCTGTTCTGCTGGCTCCTGGCGTCCATGCGTCGCACGGCCAGTCAGGAGGCGAGCAGGGGAGGCTTGTCGGATAGCCATGAAGAGGCCGCAGTGTTGCGGCTGATGGATGAGATTGCCCCTCTGGCCAGCGGGGACCTGCGTGTGCGTGCAACGGTGGGCAACAACATGACGGGCTCGCTGGCCGAGGCGTTCAATTATTCGATCAGCGAGTTGCGCTGGCTGGTCGGCACCATGGGACATACCGCGGAACAGATCAACAAGGCCGTTACACGCTCGAGAGAATCGGCGGAAGCCGTTTCGATGGCCTGTGCCGAACAATCCGCAGAGACCCTGCGATCATCCAATCATCTTTCTGCACTGGGCAGCGCCATGGCGGAGATCTCCAGTGATGCGGCGCAGACCTCGAGCAGTGCCCAGGAAACCGTGGCTCAGGCCGAGCAGGGCGGCGAGGCCCTGGCGATCAGTCTCAACCGCCTGTTCTCGATTCGCAACGAGGCCGATGTGACGACGCGTCTCATGCATCGATTGGTGGAGAATGTCGCGGCGATCAATGAGCGCGTAGGGGTCATTCGCGATGTGGCGAAACGCACCGATCTGCTGGCATTGAACACCACGATTCGTGCCTCGGCCGGATCGCGTGCCAGTTCTCCGGGCGATGCTGCAGCCGATCTGGGGCGCTTGTCGGATGAAGTGGCCCAGCTGGCAGAAGTGCTGGGGCGAGCGACTCGCGATATAGATACACTCACCAGCACCATTGCGCAGGATGCATCTGATACGGTTCAGTCCATGGAATTTACCAGTGTGGAGCTGGCTGCCGGTGTTTCCCAGACCGAAAAGGCCACGACATCCCTGCAGGCGATTCGTCAGGACGCCGAAACATTGCGGCAGCGGGCGAGTGCGCTGGCGGAGCGAACAACGGCGCAAACAGCCTTGGTGAGAACCCTCTCCGAGAACATGGATGTGATCAATCGCATCACGCGGCAGACGGACGATGCCGTTGCCGGCAATGTCGACTCACTGAGTGAACTGGAAGAGCTGGCCAGCGAGCTGCGTCATGGTCTGGCTGATTTCCAGCTGCCGCCCAGGCCACCGGCGCAGTCCGGCAGTGGTGACGAGCGCGCTGTCGCCAAGACCAGTCAGGCCAGGCGGGCAGCAGAGCGGGCAGACATTCATGGATGAATCCGGTGACGACAGCGTCTCGGAGGATTCCCCGGCTGCTGCCGACTTCTCGCACGAGGCTCTTGCACATCTGCGGGTGCAAAGCGCTGACTTTGCCCGGCATGTACCGGTCTTTCTGGGTAACCGCGACTCATCCAGTCGGCAACAGCTCTGTGATGATCTGAAACGATTTCGCAATACGCTGGTTCTGCTCGACAAGAGTGCTGTCGTCTATGTGGTCGAAGAGCTGCTGGCCTTGCTGGAAGCCGACGAACAGGGGCAATCGGCTGATGAACAAGAACTGGCCCGGGTGCTGCTGCTGGCCAGTGAGCAGTTGACTGATCATGTCACCCTGTTACAGGGCGATATCACGATCGACAGTGCTCTGCCGCTTCTGCCACTGGTCAATGACAGTCGTGCCTGCCGCAATGAGGCATTGCTGTCGGATGTGCTGGTGCTGGCAGCGGGTATCGAACTGCCCGAAGCCGTATCGAACGCCGGCGGCCTGCCTCAGAGCGATGAACAGCTCGGTAGCGGTTGGCCATCGCAGAGACAAGCCTGGATCGATTGTGCCAGTGCAGCCCATGCCGGTCTGGCGCAACGTCTGCTCGACTGGTGGAAGAATGCAGATGACAGCGAATTGCGCGGCCATAAACTCAGGCTGGTCGCCCACGAGATTGATGCGCTGGCGGACTTCTGCGAATCCCGGCATCATCTCGGCGTACTGCTGCCCCTGTTCCAGGCAGCGTCGCTGGTAGCCCGTGCCACAGGCGATGGGCAACTGACTGACGGGCCTGCCCTGCGCAGTCTCTATGCGCAGCTCGAGCGTGGTCTGCATCGCAGCGCAGCCGTGAAGGAAGCTGAAGATCTGCTGCCCGGGGATCTATTGCGAAACTTCCTGTATTACGTCGCACAGATCGAGTCCGAGGATCCTGCGGCGATAGCGCTGCGCAGGCGTTTCAGGCTGGATCGTATCCGGCAGGCTGCACGTGCCAACCAGAGCCAGCTCACACCGACCATCGGCGTGGGCTACCAGTTGTCTCGCGCCGTAAGAAACAGTCTGGCTACCGAAACACATGAGTTGCGTCAGTGGCTGGAGAACGATGACGACGAGAGTCGGGGTCAGCCACCCAGGCTCATTCGGTTGCGGGTCAGATTGAGCCAGCTCGAGCCGGTGCTCACCCTCATGGGGGCCAGACAGGCATTGTCCTGTCTGCAATCGATCAACAGTGACCTGTCATCGCTTGATGACGCTGTCCGGGTCGATGGGTCTCGGCTCGAATCCGATCAGGATTCTGGCGAGTCAGCCTTGCTGCATCCCATGGCGGGCCGCTCGGCCAATGACAGCAGTGCGGCCGAATCCCGGGCGCAGTGTCGTCAACTGCTGGCCGAGTCCCTGTTGATGCTGGATACCCTGCTGGATGCAAATGCCAGAGACAGCGTCAGGCGCAGTGCATCGTCCGCCGTTCCGGTCGACGATCAGAACGAGCAGGTTCTCGTTGACATGGCCATCGACGCCTGTCTTCGTGAAGCCCGTGACAGTCTGCATGCCGTCGCTGATTCCCTGAGTGGCATGTTCCTGTCACAATCATGGTCGACGGATGAGCGCGAGACGGTCTGCAGGCAACTGGAACAGATCAACCAGGCCTTGCAGGTGCTGCCTCTGCCGGAAGTGACGCCGTTGCTGCGGGGCTTGGCGGATGTGCTGACACGACTGCAGATACAGTCGGGGCTTCAGGCGTCCCTGCACGAGAATCGCTCGCAGCGGGCAGTGCATGAGAAAATCGAGGCCTTGCTGGCATCCCTGGACCATTACCTGGGATGTGTTCTGCAGCCACAGGCATCTGCCGGTGTCTTGCTGGTCGATGCAGAAGAGGCGTTGAACCATGCGTGTCATCTGCTGGGAGAGAGCACGCAGCCAGCGAACGCCGCGGCTCGTGACAAGGACGCGGAACGCAGCGTGTTCCAGCTCTTACCTTACTGGGACTCCCTGGGTGAGTCGCTTGTCCAATACAAGGCGCACCCCTCGAGCGCATCCCTGGCGGCGATCGGCCAGGCACTGGGTTTGTTGCTGAACCAATCGCGGCACGGAGCCTCGTCGGCAATCGTGCAGCTGGCAGCCTCTGCCAGCGATTGGTTCGAACGAGGACCGGCGATGCAGCAAGAGCTGGACGCAGAACAAGTCGCCTTGCTCGATGAGGTACACGGCATCATCCCGCAACTGATCGATCAATGGCTCAGCCACGGTGACAGCATGACAGGCGTCGATGAGCTGCTGTCTCGGCTGGATGCCGTGGGTGAACCGTTCGATCTGCACGATACCGGCGGGCTGACACTCAATGTCGATGACGATCTGTTGTCCGATACCCTGGATGATTCCATTCATTCATCGCTGGACAATACGCTCGAACATGTCTTTCATTTCGAGTGTCTCGGGCATCTGGACGATCTGGAGTCGGCGGTGAGTTCGGCATTGCAGCCCAGTGCCGATCTCTCCTTGCGCCTGCCAACCGAGAAGATGCTGCGTGCATTGCACACGATGGCCGGTAGTGCGCAGACGATCGGTGCGATTGGCATCACCGCCATCCTGCAACCGTTGCAGCGAGTGGCACTGACCCGGCAACGGGATGGCACCTCTTTCGATGCCACGGAAACCCGTTACATTCGCGAGTTGCTCAAAGCGTTGAGGGCCCGCCTGCACAGCCTCACCACGGGGGAGCCGGTGACCGCGGAAATCGTGGACATCGAGGCACGTTTGCCAGAGTTCATGGCCAAGGTCATTCCCGGCAGTGATACCCAATCGCCGGGGCTGGCGCTGTCCTCGAGCGTACGTTCGCTCAACGATGTCTTTGCCGAAGAATCACGCGAGTTGCTGGATCGCTTGCGTCAGGCGGCCCATCAGGATCCGGACAGGGGCAATCCGGTGGATGCCGCACTGGCAGTGCTGCATACGCTCAAGGGCAGTGCGCGGATGGCCGGGCGGATGAGTATTGCCGAGCACGCGCATTCTCTCGAGCGAAAACTACAAGCCTGTGCAGAGGATCGAGAAGCGCAGGCAGAAGCTCTGAAAGCAGGTCTCATCACATTGAACAGCCTGGTTTTTCAGGCGTCTGCGCAGGCCAGTGTGGCCAGCGAGCAAAGCGTCGAGGCGCAGCACAGTCCCGCAAGCACCACTTCGGAATCGCTGCTCATCAACGATGAGGCCTTCGAGGGACTGCTGGAGCTTGCGACGGATGTGACTGTCAATCAGGCGCGGTTGAACAACGAACTGAGCAGTCTTCGTGATATCTGCCAGGACGTCGAGACGACATCGGCTCGATGGCGTGCCTTGCCACAGGATGCGCAGTTGCGCAATACACCTGCCATGGATGAGATTCTGGCCGACCTGGATGCGGTGCATGACAGCATGCGTCTGGCATTGCACCGCGCCGAGCGGGAGCAACAGCATTGCTCGCGGGCGGCAGCCAGTCTGCAACAAGGCCTCATTCGTACCCGACTGGTGCGGATGGATGAAATCGAGGAGCGGCTGGCCCAGGCTGTACAGGATGCTGCCGAGCTTCTGGGCTGCCGCGCCCGCATTCAGATCAGCGGTGGTGAGCTGACGCTCGATCGAGCGCTCTTTCGTCAATTGCAGCCGCCGCTCGAGCATCTGGTGCGCAATTGCATCGTGCATGGCATCGAGAAAGAGGCTGATCGTCTGCAGGTAGGCAAGCAGGCCGTGGGCACCGTCAGTCTGAGTGCCAGTGTCGACGGCACCGACCTTGTCATCGAGATCAGTGACGATGGGCGGGGTATCGACCGGGATGAGCTGAACCGCATCCTGCAACAAAGAGGGGAGCCGGGCATCCAGACTCACGAGCAATTGCAGGCCACCCTGTTCCGATCCGGTTTTTCCCGCATTGAATCGCCTACTCCGGTCGGCGGACATGGCCTGGGTCTGGCTGCGGTTGCCGCAAGCGTGCGACAGTTGAACGGGCAGGTGCAGATAGCAACCCGGCTCGGCGAAGGGACGCGAGTGAGTTTGCGTATCCCGCAACACATCGTGGTCAACCAGGTGGTTCTGGTGGAGGAGGCCGGTGTGCTGTTTGCCATGCCGGTCAATCAGGTCGACTCGGTGAACACGCCGCGTACGCCGATGGAATCGCCGGATCACTACCGACCGATACGCTTGTCACAGTTGATTGCTCCCGCCGACGGAGATGCCGTGAGCACGCGGCAAGCCGATCGTGCAGCCGTCCTGGTGAGCGTGAACGAACAGCACCTGGCGCTGGAAGTGGACCAGGTGGTGGGATATCGGGAGCTGGTCACGCAGGCTCTGGGGCCGCAAGTGGCGAGTCTGAAGTGCTACTCGGGTGGCAGCGTGCTGGCTGATGGTCGTCAGGTCCTGATCCTGGATCTCAACCGGATTGTCGAATCACCACGCCTGGAGCCGGGTCGATCCGTCAGGGCTGTGCGGAGCGCTCGACGACCGGTCGCACTGGTGGTGGATGACTCTCTGACCATGCGTGTTGCTGCCGACGATATGTTGCAGCAATTCGGGATTGCCGTCAGGCAGAGTCGTGATGGTGTCGAAGCACTGGAGAGCCTGGCCTCGGCCTTGCCCGATTTGATCCTGCTGGATCTGGACATGCCACGTCTGGACGGGTTGGGGTTTCTTCGCCAGATTCGCCGACGTTACGACAAGGCCTGCCCGCCTGTGATCGTCATCAGCAGTCGAAATGACCAGAGTAACCAACACCTGGCCGAAAGTATGGGGGTTGTCCGTTTCCTGCCCAAGCCCTATCGCCCGCAACAGCTTCAGGACGCCATTACGGCTGCCGGTTTGCTGCTGCCGGACCTGACTATCGCCTGATCAGGAAACCTGACGTAGTACCTGTTTGCCTTGATCCAGACTTGCCTTTGGTCGTTACAGGGGTATGATTGGGATATTAGTCCCAAATTCTGGGCGGAGGAGGCATGCGTATGAACGTGAAAATCTCGATAGTTGCCGGTCTGGTCAGTGCGGCATTGCTGGCGGCCTGCAGTTCCGACAGCGATACCACTGGCGAGGTAGCGGGCAGTGATCGCAAACTGCGGACTCTGAACGACGGTGAAGCCTTTCTGGAGGCCGTGCGGGAAGGATTGATCGCACAGAACACGGTCTACTATGGATACCCGGAAGACACGGTTGACGATTCGGACGTGGCGGCAACCGACGGAGACGGTGCCAGTGCCGGGGAGTCAGGCGGCAGTGACGGCGGTGAAGAATCCTCCAGCGGCAATGACGTCACCTCAACCAATGTGCAGGAGCAGGGGGTCGATGAGCAGGATTGGGTCAAGGTCGATTCGGCAGGGGAGCGACTCTATGTCCTGGACAGCCGTTATGACTATTACTACGGTCCGGAGGACGATAGCATCGCGGTCGATGGAGAGGTATCGCAGGGCGATGAGTTGCCGGGTGGATCGACCGGGCAGGTTGGAACCACTCTGCGTATTCTGCAACTGGATGCCGATGCACCGGATGCCAGCAGTGTGCGGGAGCTGCCCCTGGCTCTGGAAGGGCGTTACGCGGAAGGCTTCTACCTGTACGAGAAGGAAAGCCGGACGCAGGCAATACTGACCGCCAGTGGTAACAATTTCTGGGCATACTGGTCGGAACCTGCCATGTTCGGGGGGCGTGACAGCCTGGTGGCACAAGTGGATGTGACGGATGCCGCCAACGCCTCGGTAACCGGCACGCTGAACCTCGACGGACAGATCATCTCCAGTCGAAGAATCGGTCAATACCTGTTCATCGCGTCGCGCTTCTATCCGGACCTGCCCGAAGTCGAGCCCTATTCCGTCAGCGCAGATCAGTGGCAAGCGGCCGTCAATAGCGCCTCTGCGGAAGAACTCCTGCCGCAATACAGCCTTGACGGTGGCCAGAGCAGCCAGTCGCTGATCGATCCGGGCAGCTGTTTCGTGTCTGATTCGGCCAGCAGCGAAAACTACTATTCGCCCGATATCATCACGCTGTCCGTGTTCGACCTCGAAACCTGGCAGTTCAGTGACAACGAATGCTACCTCGGGGCCACGGAAACACTGTATGCCTCTCCTGAAGCCGTCTTTCTGGCGACCACGCAGTACGATTATTCCTCGGGCCCGATTGCGGTGGATGGTGACACCATCGCGGTCGTGGATGGCGAGTTTCCAGCCGATATCGACTGGTACGACCCGCGAGTGGATACCGATATCCATCAATTCGATATCGATGCCGGCGAGCTGGTCTATGCCGGGTCAGGTACGGTTCAGGGGCATCTTGGCTGGAACCCGCTGCGCAAGCCTTTCCGCATGAGCGAGAAGGATGGCTTCCTGCGAGTTGCTACCTTCAACGATGAGCAGGGCTTGAACGACAGTCCGATTCTGCTGACTGTACTGCAGGCAGATGGCACAGGGGAGCTGGAGAACATCGCGACCCTGCCCAACGAGTCGGAACCCGGCTTCATCGGCAAGCCCGGTGAGCAGTTGTACGCATCACGATTTCTGGGTGATCGGGCTTATCTGGTGACATTTCGCCAGACCGATCCGCTGTATATCATCGATCTTTCAGATCCTGCGCAGCCGTTCATCGCAGGCGAGCTGCAGATAGATGGCTACAGTGATTACCTGCACCCGATCAATGATGAATACCTGCTGGGTATCGGCAAGGATGCGGTGGCCACACCCGGTGAAATCGGCGATGGTCGTGGTGCACTGGTCCAGGGGGTGAAGCTGTCGCTGTTCAACGTTGCCAATCCAGCCGAGCCGACCGAAGTGCAGTCCGTTCTGGTCGGCCAGAGAGGTACCGAATCGCGCGCACTGGGCGATCATCGTGCCATCGCCGTACAGCCAGCCACTGACGATCATCCCACCCGCGTCAGTTTCGGCATCGATGTCAATGGTCAGGCCTCGCCCAGTGGCTCACCCAGCGGTTTCGAAGCCACGACCTATTACGGCTGGAATTACTCCGGTTTGCACGGCTTCGACATTCGAACCGGCGCTGATGCCGGTATCAGCCTGCGCGGTGCGATGGTGGTCGAGTCAGCCGGAGATGGCGGCGAGTACTACAACAGTTATGAGGATGATCGTGCCGTGATGGTGAACGACTCGGTCTTCTATATACGGGGCAACAAGGTCTACGCCGCCCCGTGGGACGATCTGGCCAATCCGACGCCTGCTCGTTGAGAGTCGTGGGGCCCGGATCACACAGAAGCGATTCCGGGCCCCGACGACTGTGCAATAATTGTCCGCTACGGAACGCTATCCGCGTTCGGATTCAAGTTGAAGACACGGAACAATCACGCACATGCGAATCGGGATCATTGGTGGTTCAGGCTATACCGGGGTGGAACTACTGAGGCTGCTGTCGGTTCGCGACGACATCGAGATTGCATTCATCAGCTCTCGAGCACAGGCCGGTACTCGTGTCGATGCTCTGTTTCCGAGTCTCCGGGGTCACGTGGATCTGTTGTTTTCCGATCCTGACCAGGTCACTGATGCTGCCTGTGACCTCGTGTTCTTCGCCACGCCCAACGGCACTGCCATGAAACAGGCCCCGGCACTGCTGGAAAAAGGCACGCGCGTGGTCGACCTGTCAGCCGATTTCCGTTTGAAGGACGTGGCAGTCTGGGAGCAGTGGTATGGCATGGAGCACGCCAGCCCGGAGTGGGTGGAGAAGGCGGTCTACGGACTGCCTGAAATGAATCGAGACAGCATTCGTGATGCGCAGCTGGTGGCCAACCCGGGTTGTTATCCCACCACGGTGCAGCTGGGGTTTCTGCCCTTGCTGGAAGCGGGTATCGTGGATGCCGGGTCGCTGATTGCCGACGCCAAATCCGGCATTACCGGCGCCGGACGAGGCGCCTCGGTACCCAATCTGCTGGCCGAGGCTGCCGACAGCTTCCGCGCTTATGGCGTCGCCGGACACCGGCATCTGCCTGAAATCGAGCAGGGTCTGGCCACGATGAGTCGGGCCAATGTGAATCTTACGTTCACGCCCCACCTGCTGCCGATCATCAGAGGAATTCATGCCACGCTGTATGCTCGACTCACGCAGAAAGTCGATCTTCAGGCGCTGTTCGAAGAGCGGTACAAGGACGAGCCCTTCGTAGATGTCATGCCGGCCGGTTCTCACCCCGAAACCCGTTCGGTAAGAGGTACCAACATGTGTCGTCTGGCCGTACATCAACCGCAAGGCAGGGATATGGCCGTGGTGCTGGCCGTGGAAGACAATCTGGTGAAGGGCGCCGCAGGTCAGGCTGTGCAGAACATGAACCTGATGCTGGGTCTGCCCGAAACCCGGGGTCTGCAGCAACCGGCTCTGATGCCCTGAATACGGACGCGTCCCGGGTGCCGTCATGATGTCCCGCATTCCACGCAGGATTCTGCTGCTGCTGGCGGTGGTGTTGTGTGTGCCGGCAGCCTGGTTGGTCGGCAACCATCAGTCCAGAGCACTGTTGAACGAGCAGCTGGAGCGTGTCAGAGGCAGTGCCGAGCAGGAACAGCTGCGTCTGCAGACAACGATAGATACGCTTCAGTCCGAAATCCGGCAACAGCAGGTGACGCTGGAGATCGCAGAATCCAGAGCTGCAAGCCTGCAGGCCGAGCTGGATGAGAGCATGAAACAGTCAATCGATGATCAGGCCGAACTGGCGCTGTACCGTCGTATCGAAGGCCGCGAGAGCGAACGCGGTTTGCGGGTCGATGACTTGCACCGTATCGCTTCGCAGCCCGACACCTTGTCGATCACCCTGGTGCAGGCCCAGGGGCGTGAGCGAGCGTCCGGGGCCATCGGTGTGACGTTGTTGACCCGTCAGGACGGGCGCGAGCAGCGTTGGATGCTCACTGATAATGCCCATGGCGTACTGGTCAAGGCGGGCACCTTGTCTGAAGATCAGGTCAGTGTGTCGAGCGAGAGTGAGCTTCTGGCCGCGTTCCCGAGTGACGATGTCGTCAAGGTTGAGCCGTTTGACCTGCGTTTTTTCCAGACGCTATTGGTTAAGGTGGAGAACATCACTACCATGGACCCCGAGTACGTCGAAATCTGGGTCTTGCCGGAAGGCAAGCGATTGAAACCGCAGGTCCAGCGTTTTCGCTGGTCGGAGATCGATTTCGATTGACGAACAATAGTTGACTAAAATGCTGGGTCAAGTACACTGCCTAGTAATGCGAATGAGAGGAATTTCCAATGAGTGCTGAAGTCAATTTTGACGACTTCGAAATGCCTGATCCACTGGTCTTTACCGAAGCGGCGGCGTTGAAAGTCAAGGAACTGATCGTGGAAGAGGGAAATCCCGACCTCATGCTGCGGGTTTTCGTCTCCGGTGGTGGTTGCAGCGGATTCCAGTACGGTTTTACCTTTGATGAAGTCATCAATGAAGGCGACACCGAAGTGAAGAAGGAAGGTGTGAAGCTGCTTATCGATCCCATGAGCTTCCAGTACTTGACAGGTGCCGAAATCGACTACACGGAAGGGCTGGAAGGTTCACAGTTCGTGATTCGCAACCCGAATGCCACGACAACCTGTGGTTGCGGCTCGTCTTTCTCGGTCTAGCGCTATTGCCTGAAATCCGCTCAGTCCGGCTAACCGGGCTGACAAACCCCGTGAATCAGAGGTCTTTGCAGACTGTCTGATTCACGGGGTTTTTTCATGGCAGAGTGGGTGGCGTCACGGTGCTGGTAATTGCCGTTGCCGAGGCAACTTGCTGATCGGAGGCAGGAAGCACGCTGCGCATCTGCGCTGTCATCTCGTCGGAGAGTGCCTTGAGTTCAGCCAGGTATTTCTTGTCGATGGGTTGGGCTGCAGGCAATTTGACCTTCAGCGGGTCGATCTGCATGTTGTTAACGCGGAACTCGTAATGAAGATGTGCGCCCGTGACACGACCGGTCTTGCCCACATAACCGACAACATCGCCTTGCTTGACCCGCGCACCGGATTTCGCTTTTTCCGAGATCTTCGACATGTGGGCGTACAAGGTGCTGAATTTCTGGCCATGTTGCAGAACCACGGTGTTTCCGTAGGCGCCTTTCACACCTGAATAGGCCACCTTGCCGTCTGCGGTTGCATAGATCGGAGAACCGATCGGAGAGCCATAGTCGACCCCTCGATGCGCACGGATCTGGTGGAGTACCGGGTGCATGCGATTGGGATTGAACCGCGAGGTGATTCTCACGACATCGACCGGATGGCGCATGAAGGTGCGACGTTTGGATGTGCCGTCCGGAGAGTAGTAACCCGTTGTGCCTTCATCCGTCGTGAAGCGAATGGCGCGGTGAGTCTTGCCACCCCGAACGAATTCTGCAGCCAGAATGTCGCCGTCGCCGATGTAGCGCCCATCGCGATACAGTCGGTCATACACGAGACTGAATTGGTCTCCCTTGCGAATATCCCTGGCAAAATCCAGCTCCCACTGGAAGATGTCAGCCAGTTCCATGATGGTCGACTGCTTCAGATCGGCTTGTTGGGCCGCCAGGTAGAGAGACTGCTGGATGGTGCCGGACGTCACGACACGTTCTTTCTCCAGAGGCAGGTCGATGGAGGTGACGTCGAAGCCTTCGCCCTGGCGCGTGATGGTGACTCGCCTGTCATCGCCGACTCGGGTGGTCAGGCTTTGGAAGTCGCCATCCGGTAATTGGCGAATTTTCAGCTCCTGTCCGATGCGGAGATTGGACAGATACTGCTTCACCGTGTCGTTGGTCAGCAATCGGGGCATCTGGTCGATTTTCACGCCATGACTGTTGAGAATGCCCGACAGGGTATTGCCAGGTGCCACGGCAACCACGATGGTGCTGTCATCATCCGCGACCTTGGCATCGTGATCAACCGCGTCCAGAGCGGGGTGGTCGACCATGGGTGACAGGGTCTTGGTGACCGTTGTGTCGGGTGTTTCCAGCAGAGGCTGCAAGGGATCTGCCGCGGTAGCGGTTTCGGGTGAGTCTTGCTCGACCAGAGGAGCCGCAAGCGCAGGGCGAGTAATGGCAACCGGTGCAATCGCACTATCGGAGGCTGCGAAGGCCTGCGTGGTATTGCTGGTCTGCTCCCGTTCTCTGGAAAAGTGCGCGGTCAGAGCATCAACGGCATCATCGAAGAAGAAGGTTGGCGCCGGCATGCTTGCTCGAACGACTTCCTGTGCAGGATCGCGGGGGCTGCTTTCTGTCTCGACCGTTGTCCAGACGATCCCGCCGATGACCACGGCCAGTGCGGTGTAGAGCTTCGTTCGCTGGCTGAGGTAAGGGCTAGGCTCGACGCGTCTGGCAGTCGAGTTCACTCTGACGGCACCGGAGCGCACACCAGAAGCCGACGTGCTTCGAGGGGCGGTTTTCGATCGACCTCGTGGCAAGCGCTTGGCTGCTTTCGCCGTCGAGCCACGCGAGTCATCTGCTCGTGTATTTCCGGTGCTGTTGAACGCGCCGGGTGAAAAGTCCACACAGTGCGGACGGTAGTGAGCGTTTTTAGTAGTCAACGCGAGTGTCCGTTCGTAGAATTGGATTGTGAATGATTGGCGCCTGTTTTCGTTTATAGTCGCAATTTCAATCGTCAGCGCTACAACAAGTGTAGAGCAATTGTAGAAAAAGTGAATGTCAACAAGGTTGTGCACGGTAAACGTGGTTGACGTCCCTTGATCCACCCAGCCAGTTGTTGGCTCCTCACCTGGAAGAATTCATCAGTCATGCCGTCGGAGAAATCCATTAACAGTCGCGATATAGAAGAACAGATTGCTCTGATCACAAGGGGTACCGATGAGGTGCTGGTAGAGAGCGAATTGCGTGAGCGATTGAAAGAAGGTCGACCGCTGAGAATCAAAGCAGGATTCGATCCAACCGCACCCGACTTGCACCTCGGGCATACCGTGTTATTGAACAAGATGCGCCAGTTTCAGCAGCTGGGGCACCAGGTCATTTTCCTGATCGGGGATTTCACCGGCCGCATCGGCGACCCCAGCGGCAAGAGTGTCACTCGCCCCGCTCTGGATGATGCTGCAGTGCTGGCCAATGCCCAGACGTACAAGGAGCAGGTCTACAAGATACTGGACGAGGAGAAGACCGAAGTTCGGTTCAATGCGGAATGGTTCGAGCCCATGTCGGCTAGCGACCTGATTCGCCTGGCTTCTCGGCAGACACTGGCTCGGATGCTGGAGCGTGACGATTTTGCCAAACGCTATCGTGAGCAACAGCCGATCGCCTTGCATGAATTCCTGTATCCGATGGTGCAGGGATATGACTCGGTTGCATTGCAGTGCGATGTGGAGCTGGGAGGCACCGATCAGAAATTCAATCTGTTGATGGGGCGTGAGCTGCAGAAGGGGAATGGCCAGTCGCCACAGATAGTCATCACCATGCCCTTGCTTGAAGGTCTCGATGGCGTACAGAAGATGTCGAAGTCGCTGAATAACTATGTGGGAGTCGATGATGCGGCTGATGATATGTTCGGCAAGCTCATGTCGATACCCGACAGCATCATGTGGCGCTATTTCGAGTTGCTCAGTGCCAGATCCAATGCCGACATCGACGCGCTGAAGCAGGCGGTTGAAGAGGGCAGGAATCCACGGGACGTGAAATTCGAGTTGGGTATCGAGATGGTGGATACCTATCATGGTGCCGGCGCCGGTGAGCTGGCCAGAGATGCGTTCATCAAGCGCTTTCAACAGGGGCAGTTGCCGGAAGACATCGCATCGGTCGAAGTTGAAGCCGGTGATGAGGGAAGGGCTTTGGCAAACGTCCTGGTCGATGCGGGGCTGACCGAAAGTACCTCGGCCAGTCATCGAATGATCAAACAGGGCGCTGTTCGCATCGACGGTGAACGAGTGGACGATGGTCGGCAGTTGCTTCAGTCTGGTTCAGAGATGGTTCTGCAGGTCGGCAAGCGCCGCGTGGCTCGCGTGTCGTTGGTCTGATCCACGGATCCAGTGCGGCTATTGCCAGTCACTGCTGGCAATAGTCGCTTGTCGGTTGTTGGCGGATGATTTCGTCAGCAGCCGGGTCGCCCGTTCCATGGTTTCTGGTTTATCTGATTATCTGACCGTTGGACTATTGGTGAGCAGGTGAGCAGGTGAGCAGGTGAGCAGGTGAGCAGGTGAGCAGGTGAGCAGGTGAGCAGGTGAGCAGGTGAGTGCTGGCCCGTTTAACATCTGACCGTGAATTGTCCGGAATTCATCTGCTGATACCCCTCGCTCGCTGGTCGTTGTCACGAAGCACAAGAGTGAGCTGAGTATCAGGATGCCCGGAAGCGTGATATCACCATGTTATTCAGGCTCAAGCTGCGGTGCTTTCTGGCGCTAACTCAAGGCCGGACGCAAGCGTGATTGCTTACTGCGCTGATCTGTTCCGGAGCATCACGGCAGCAAATTCAGTCTGCTGTCAAAAAAATATCTGGACCCGGTTGTTTTTCTCCAGAAAGTCCGTAGAATTCGCCTCCTCGCAGCGATGCAGGGCAGCTCTCGGGTTGACTGGGTTGAGGCGGGAAGAGACAGGAAAAGGTTGTCAAATAATTTCCCTGTTTCGAAAAAGTCGCGCTAAGATAGGCGGC
>CANLNQ010000012.1 GCA_947492525.1 uncultured Granulosicoccus sp. | reverse complement strand
TTTACAGACTCACAACTCACCAGTCGCTCGAACACTTTAGGACTCTCTTTACGAACAGATGCCTTACTGGCAGAACAACTATTAGACTGACTCAAGTATGCACCACATCCACCGACTCAGTCATATTCACCAAACCCCGTGGCTACGCCATAATTCACACCATACTTAAAGACTCATTCGTATTGCAGTACGGATGACTCTCGTAGTTCAGCCATTAATGCGGATTCTCGTATCGCCAGTGCGAATCTTCGCCACATGATGGCCCCGCAACAACACTCGCGCAACACCGCCACCGTCTGTCGATTACTTCCTGAGCAAACGTACATTCTTTGCCAGTGTCGTTACCATGCAAGTCTTTCCGGTTCCTCCGTTCAGGAAGCCCCATTCAATGCCTACATCACGTTCCTCGGAACCGACGCTCCTGTACACGTTGCGCGCGGTATGGACCTTGTTGTTCGGTATCGGGGTGCTCATGGTTGCAAACGGTTTGCAGGGCAGTCTGTTGGGTATTCGTGCGGAGTCCGAGGGTTTTGCACCGGCCACCATCGGTCTGATCATGTCGGGCTTTTTCGTCGGTTTGCTGGCAGGCTCCCTGTGGACGCCCAGTGCGGTACGGCTGGTGGGGCATGTGCGGGTATTTGCTGCCATGTCGGCCATCGCGTCCGTGTCCATCCTGTTGCACGCATTGTTCGTGGATGAACTGGCCTGGTGGATCATTCGCTGTGTCACCGGTTTCTGCTACGCCGGTATTCTGGTGGTTGCGGAAAGCTGGTTGAATGATCGCGCACCGGAGGAGACGCGCGGTCAGATTCTGGCGCTGTACATGGCGGTCTCCTTTGGTGGGGTGGCAGCCAGTCAGATGCTGCTGAACCTGGCAAGCAGTGAGGAGGCAACACTGTACATGCTGGTCTCCATCCTCATCTCCCTGGCCGTGGTGCCCCTGCTGCTGCGCTCCACCCCCTTGCCGAATGTCGAATCCGACACCGCCATTTCCCTGCGCGAAGTGGCCGTGGCGTCACCTCTGGGCGTCTTCGGCATGTTCATCGCGGGGCTCGCCAATGGCACGGTCTTCGGCATGGCTGCGGTCTATGCGCGAAGCGCTGGCTTCTCGGTGCCCGATACAGCGCTGCTCGTGGCACTGCTGACCATTGGCGCCGCTCTCCTGCAATGGCCCATCGGCAAGCTGTCAGACCGTTTTGATCGACGCATCGTCATGGCAATCGTGGCGGCCCTGGCCGTCATGGCTTCATTGACCGCCACTGGCATCACATCCATAGACAGCGGCTATTCCATCATCGTGATCTTTCTGACAGGCGGGCTCACCCTGTCCATTCATTCCCTGTCGCTGGCCTACACCAACAGCTACCTGAAGCCGGAGCAGATGGTTGGCGCAAGCAGCAGTCTGGTGCTGATTCTGGGCGCCGGATCGGCCATCGGCCCCATCGTCACCGGAACGGCACTGGGCCTGTTCGGGCCTGCCGGCTTCTTCCTGTGGCTGGCAAGCTGCCATGCCTCTTTCGTATTGTTCGCCATTTGGCGAATGCGCCAACGCGCGCCCCTTCCCAGTGAGGAGCAGATACCCTTCGTACCTTCTTCGTTCCAGGGGGCGGAGTTATCCACAACATATCAGGAAGAGGCCGGTAGTACGCAGGAGTGATCCCGTTCAGCCTCGATACCCCTGCCCGGGCAAGGCAACCGTTTGCCCCGGCATTTCAACACGTCTTGGCGCAAGCGGCTCAGTTCTGATCGAGCAACTCGGTAAACGCAAGCCATCGGCCGTTGGGCGCTGTAAGCACCAGGCCATGCTCGTGCAGCTCTACCATCAGCTTGCCATCACTGCCGTCTTGCGCGCCTTCTTGGAAAACCAGACTTTCTATCGAGCTCAGTTGGTCAGCATGCCCCTGCGTGGCGTTGACTGGGCAATCCAGTTCCGTGAACGGCCCGAACTGCAGCGCGATAAAACCATCGCCCAGTTGGTAGGAGCCGCCCGATGAGAGATTGCAGTCGAGCTGCGCGGTCAGCTCACCGGTATCGGCTGATGCTCGAAACCGGAACTGGCTTCCCGTGACGAGATCCACCTCACTGCCATTCAGCTGTGTATAACGCACCAACAACCAGCTGCGGTCCAGTAGCCTGTACTCCGCGGGCGCATCATCATTATCAGAGCTGCAGGCAGAGACAGACAGAAGCGCAAGGAGAGTGACGAGCCAGAGTTTCACGACGGTGGGTCTGGAAGAATGTGAATAACTGGGGAAAATACACTCGGTATAACCACATCCATTCGATATAACCCAGTAGCTTTACCGAATACTCGATGAACAGTCAGAACCGAAAGCACGACAATCACGTCGTCTGACTGTCAGGGGCCCGTGGATTCAAGGCCCCTGAGACAGATCAGGAATGGTAATTACTGCGCCTGGTAGAAGCGCACATAATCGATCTCGAGTGCCGGATTATCGAATTCAACCAGATCGTTGGCGTTGGGGAATCGATCATTGGAGTCCCGCCCGAGGCCACCGGCATTGGCCGGAAAGTTGGTCCAGTTGCCACCCATTGCCAGATTCAGAATCACATACAGTTCTTCAAAATCAGCTTCGTCGTTGAGCATCTCACTCATCTGCACGCCATCGATGTACCAGACCACGCTGCCCGGAGTCCACTTCACAGCGTAGGTATGGAATTCCTCACTGTAATCGGTGCCGGTGTAAACCTGACCACTGGGTTCAGGCTTGATGAAATTCGCATCGCCGAAATAGGAGGACGTCACGTTCTTGAAATAGTGGAAGGAATTGTAGACATACCAGGGGGCATGACCCAGATTTTCCATGATGTCGATTTCCGTACGCTGTGTACCTTCATCGGCCTGTTTATCGTGCAACAACCAGAAGGCCGGGAATGTACCGGTGGCACTGGGAATCTTGATGCGTGCTTCGAAATAGCCGAATTTCTGGCTGAATTTCTCGTGCGTTGAAATGGCACCCGACAGAAAGGTCTGCTGCGCAGAAATTTCATCCAGCGAGCCCCAGGTGAGCTTGTTGGTTGTGGTTTGCAGGGGATTCTTGGCTGCGCGAATGGCAAGTGTGGAACCATCGAACTGGAAGGGGTTGTATACCGGCACGATTTCATCCAGGTGTTCCTGATCTTCGCTGAGCACATTCACGTAGAACTGGTCTTCACCATTGATGACGCGATACTCGAAGCGTTCTCCGTTGAATTCACCGTCCCAGCGAAGCTGTGAATTCCAGCGGTAGGGGTTCAATGCCGTGCCGTTGAATTCATCGCTGAAAACCAGTTCATAACCGCTGATCTGTGTGGCTTCCGGATAATCATACGTGGCCGGGTCGATCAGACTCTCTACACTGGCGGCATCCACATCACCGACAAGGGTGTCCACTGACACATCCTGAGCGAAGACCAAGGGTGACATCAGTCCCGTCATGGCTATCGATAAAAGGGACTTCTTCGCGAAATTCTTGCTGATCATGGTGTGTCTTCTGAACTCTCATACGATGATGCTCGTCGTCAGGGGAAGACTCCTTCTGGGGCCACCTGATAATGAACGTCACCTATTGATGTAATTTTCGAAAACCCCACGCCTTGAAAATCCTCTCGCGACGAGCGGTCTACAACTATTGAATGGATTTGATCGAAGTAATACCGTTGATAATGCGCTGCAACACAATTTGTTGCTGGAGCGGATTCTACGGCACAAATTTGTAAAAACCACGCAATCCGACGGCGCGATTCATGAACATACGGATATCATAACGAGTCGGAAAGCTGTCCATATATCCATGAAACTTCTCGAAATATCGCTAAACACCTATCTGATAACGATAAAACAGTCTCTTTGCACAATCCTTGCGATATTCATGTGGAGAAGCAGAACACAATTCTCGTTTATATCTCGATACTGATATTTTTATTGCACTGCAATATTTTCAGCGTAAATAGTAAACATATTCATCGACCGGCCCTGACCGATGACTGACTGCTCGGTTATTCGTGCTCGCTGTGGGCAATACGCCAGCTGACTTGTGTGCCCTTGTGTATTCATCCGCGCAGGCAGCCGTACTCATCGCAGTGACCATATCAGCACTCCTATCAGCACTCCTGTCAGCGCTTATACCTGCATTCATATCTGCACCCATACCAGCACCCATCCAAATACACGCCCCGCCACCCACATGATGAAGCGCGCTCAACATAGCCGTGCGATCACATCCGCGAACCGATATTGATACGTTATAACATTCACTGTATGCTGCACGACTTCCCGATGGACGATTGCAGACAGACCGATGATCAAGAACGTCTTGCCTCTGGCGCTGGCATTGCTCGCCGCCTCCGCTGCCAGCCACGCCGCTGTACCCCATGTAGCCACGGATATTGCCCCGGTGCATTCCCTGGTTGCTCAGGTAATGGGCTCACTGGGTGAGCCGAAACTGGTCGTCTCTCAGGGCGCATCACCCCACGGCTATTCAATGCGTCCATCGGAAGCCCGGGCCCTGCAAGAGGCCGATATCGTCTTCTGGATCAGCCCTGCATTAACACCGTGGCTGGCCGAAACCATCGACACACTGTCTCCCGACGCCAGGCATGTGGAAATGCTGGAGATTCCCGGCAACACGATTCTGCAAAGACGCGAAAACGCGCTGTTCGAGGCTCATCACCATGACGAGGACCACGACGACACGCACGACGCAGATCACGGTGAGGAACACAACGACGCGCCCAAGGAAGCGAGCGACGAATCAAGCAACGAATCGCACGAAAAAGCTCACGACGAAGCGAACAACGAAACGAACAACGAAGCACACGCAGAAACGCCCACAAAAGCACACAAAGACAACCAGCACCACGACCAACACGCAGACAGTGCTCACGACGAACGCGACCCCCATGCCTGGCTCGACCCCGCCAATGCTCTGATCTGGCTCGATGCCATTGCCGAAGAATTGTCCAGCGTCGATCCGGACAACGCGGCCATCTATGCCGCCAATGCCGAGTCGGGCAAGGTCGAGATTCAATCAGCGAGGGAGGAGGTAGCATCGATTCTGGCGGGTGCCAAAGGTCGCAGCTTCATCGTTTTCCACGATGCCTACCAGTATTTCGAGAATGCCTTTGATTTTCCGGCATCCGGCGCCATCGCACTGGGCGATGCCTCCAAACCGGGCCCGGCGCGCATTCAGCAGATTCAGGATCGCGTCAGGCAGGCCAATGTCTCCTGCGTATTGGCAGAGCCTCAGTTCAATCCCGGTGTGGTGGCAACGGTCCTTGATGGCACCGATGCGCAATCGAGCGAGATCGACCCGCTGGGCTTCGGTCTGGACAGTGGGCCAGAGCTGTATCCCGCCCTGCTGCGTGGCCTTGCCACGGCACTGGCCGATTGCGTGTGAACGCAGTACGCTCTCTGCCACCACTGGCTCATGAGCGATGACACGTATGGCGGCTCCGCTGAAGAACATCCCCACCACCATCATCACGGGCTTTCTCGGCGTGGGCAAGACCACGGCCATCACCGAACTGCTCAGACACAAACCCGCTGGGCAGAGCTGGGCGGTGCTCATCAACGAGTTTGGTGAGATCGGTGTGGACGGTGCTCTGGTGCAGGGCCAACACAGCGAAGAGAACGGGATTCATGTTCGAGAAGTGCCGGGTGGCTGCATGTGCTGCGCCGCCGGCCTGCCCATGCAGGTGGGTCTCAATCATCTGCTGATTCGCGCCAGACCGGATCGCCTGCTGATCGAACGCACCGGACTCGGCCACCCGGAAGAGGTGCTGCAGGTCCTGTCGACGCTGTATCGCGAGGTGCTGGATGTTCGCCAGGTGCTGACACTGGTGGATGCCCGTCATCTCTCCGATCCACGCTACACGGAAAACGACACCTTCAATCAGCAGATCGCAATAGCCGATTGCGTCATCGGCAACAAGAGCGATCTGTATCAGCCGGAAGACTCACAAAGACTGCGCGCCTATGTACAAAGACATGGCCGCGCCCGGGCCAGGGTTCTGCTGACCACGCAAGGTCACCTGCCACTGTCCCTGCTGGATCAGGAAGCCGACGCGCCACCGGTGCTGGACCCTGAGCAGTCGGCTCATTCCCATCACCACCACTCGAAACACGAGCCACCGGTATTGGCAGATGATGCACCGCTACCGGCCTGTGGCTATCTCAAGGCCGAAAACACCGGCGAGGGGCATCGCAGTGTCGGTTGGCGTTTTTCGCCAGGCAAGCTCTTCCACCATGATCGTCTGTTCAGCTTCCTGAGCGGTCTCGATGCCGAGCGTGTCAAGGCCGTGTTCCTGACTGACAAGGGGGCGTTCGGCTACAACCTGGCCGCTGATGCGCTGAGCGAGATCGTCTTGCACGCCTGCGATGAAAGCCGCATCGAAATCATCAGCCAGCGCATCGACCCGGATTGGGAAACGCAATTGTGGCAGTGCCTGGTCGACTGATCACGGTGTCAGGGCTTCCCCCGAGGCTGGAGACTCGCTTACACTAACCGCCCTTTTTGCACCACGGTAGTGCTGGTTTCGATGTCCGGACTTGTCGCACTGGCAGTTGCCTACGTTCTGTCGCAATTCTACCGCTCCTTTCTCGCCGTACTGACGCCGCAACTCAGTGCCGAGCTGGGTGCCGACAAGGCTGATCTGTCGCTGGCTTCGGGTCTGTGGTTCATCAGCTTTGGCCTGATGCAATTCGCGGTCGGTATCGGCCTGGATCGTTACGGGCCGCGGCGCACTGCCGCTCTGATCTTCGGGCTGGCCGGTGGTGGTGGCGCCTTCATCTTCGCCACGGCCCAATCCCCCGAGGCCATCGTGGTCGCGATGACCTTCATCGGCATCGGCTGTTCGCCGGTGCTCATGGCCTCACTGTTCATCTTCGCGCAGAAGTTCGATGGTCGGCAATTTGCCGTCATGACCTCCTGGCTGGTGGCCTTCGGCAATCTGGGCAATGTGGTGGGCAGCAGCCCCCTGGCCTCCGCAGCAGACGCCTTTGGCTGGCGCACCGTCATGGCCGCACTGGGTGCCCTGTCTCTGTTGATCGCGGCCGCCGTCCTGCTGCTGGTGGATGATCCCGAAGTGGATGCGCCCGGCAACGCGGGTCTGAACGGCTATCTGACCCTGCTGAAAACGCCCATTCTGTGGCCCATCATGATCATGACCCTGCTGTGCTATGCCCCGGTGGCAGGAATTCGCGGACTCTGGGCCGGACCCTATCTGTCTGACCTGTTCAGCGCCGATGGGTTGCTGATCGGCCAGGTCACGCTGTGGATGGCCATTGCCATGATCGTTGGCAACCTGATCTACGGCCCGCTGGACAAATTGCTCAATACCCGCAAATGGGTGGTCTTCGGTGGCAACCTCCTGGTGCTGCTGGCGCTGCTGGTCTTCGTGGTGCAGCCCGTTCCCGGCATCGCCATGGCCACCTTCCTGTTCATCATCATCGGTGCGGCCGGTACCAGCTACGGCGTGGTGATGGCACACGGGCGCGCGTTTCTTCCAGCGCAACTGGTCGGGCGCGGTGTCACCCTGATCAATTTCTGTTCGATCTTCGGCGCCGGTGTCATGCAGTTCGTCACCGGCCAGCTGGTGGCCACGCAAGCCGATACCAGCTCGCCCTACACCTATCAATTGCTGTTCGGTAGCTACGCGCTACTTCTGCTGCTGGCACTGCTGGTGTACCTGAGCGCCCGCGATGCACCGCCGGGCTAAGAGGCAGCCAGCCAACGGTCAATCAAGCCGGCCAGAACATCCGGACAGATCAACTGCGGCACATGCCCTGTCTCGATCTCTGCCACGCACACCTGGCTCGTGCTGCCCGCCATTGCACGCTGCGCTGCCGGGATGACCGATCGATCTTCCGTGGTCAGAACATACAGCTTGGGAAGCTTCTCGAAGGCCGCCGTGGTCGGTGTGAGCAGGCGACGCCCGGCGGCGGGCTGTGCCGTGAAACGATCTGCCGCGTACTGTTGTTGCTCGGGGCTTGCATCCTGCAGAAAGTAGTCGATCGCCGCTTGTCGTGGAACCACGCTGTAGCGACCGCAGTCGGAGCTCTGCACCTGCGCGGTTACACCGAAGGTCTCGCCGGGCCCTGCTATCGCTGTCTGGATGTCATCAAAACTGCGGCCATCGGGAATCAGCATGCCGGCAATCCAGATACCGTGTGACACCCGCTCCGGAAACCGCTCGGCGCCTGCGGTGACCAGCATGCCGCCTCCCGAATGCCCCACCAGTACCACAGGCCCATCGACACTGTCGATTGCCGTACTCAAGGCATCATGCAAGTCTGCTGTCGTGGTTGCCTCAGGCGGTATCGAGTGTGTGCCATCACCCGGCAGATCCAGACAGATCACCCGATGCCCGCAGGCCTCCAACTCGGTGGCAAGTGCATCCCACACCCAGGCACCGGCCCAGGCGCCATGAATGAGTATCAGCGTCATGGCAGGCTGCGCTCATTGCCACAACGAGGCCTGGTCCTCAGTGACGCAGGCTTCGACAGGGACAACTCACCGGCTCTACGTGACATAGGTACGCCGGTACATCGCACGCATATGCTCCTGCACACGAATCGGCTCGTACTTCGGTGACTCCCCGGGCTGCAGACAGGTGGGGATACAGCGCACCTCATGATCCGGATTGCCACTGTAGAAAAACGGAATGGAGTAGCGTTCTCGCCCCGAACGATTGACCACGCGATGCAAGGTCGAGCGATAACGCTCGTTGGTCCACCGGGCAATCATATCGCCAAGATTCACCACATAGCTGCCCGGTATGGGCGGCGCCTCTATCCAGCCTTGCGAGCCCTTGACCTGCAAACCACCCACCTCGTCCTGCAACAGAATCGTCAAACCCCCGAAATCCGTGTGCGCACCCGCACCTTGCTCGTCTGGCACGTCAGGCCGTGCCGGTGGATAATGCAACAGCCGCAGCGTCGCTGCCGGATCGGTCGTGAAGGCAGTGAAGTGATCCTCCGGCAGATCCAGTGACAGGGCAAGACCGCGCATCAGCCGCTCCGAGACCACCGTCAGTGCGGCAAAGTAGGCCATCATCACCGGCCGAAAGGCGGGCAGGTCCTGCGGCCATACATTCGCTCCGGCGTTGAACACCCCCGCGAGAACCCGGGGATTGTCCGCGCTGAGATCCTCACCAATGTAGTAGCCCTCCTTGCGATCGGGCAGGGACCCCGGCTCGAGCGTCTGACCACCAAGCGCCTCATAACCGCGATTGGCTGCACTGTGCGACTTGTCGAGAGTGGCCTTGACCTCATCCGGCAAGGCAAACAGGGAGCGTGTCTCTGCCAGCGCAGCGTCGATCAGACACTGCGGAACACCATGACCGCTGCAATAGAAAAAGCCGTGTTCCAGGCAGGCCGCGCGCAAGGCCTGCCCCACCGCCGCCCGTTCTGCCGAACGGGACGATGTCAGGGCGGCAACATCGATGACGGGGAGTGATTCACTCATTTGCTGAAGTTCGCACCGATTCGCATCTGGATGTAGTCGTGTGCCGACATGGCTTCGTATTTCCCTTCAAGCCCTTCAAGGATCGTGTCCATATTGGCCTGCGCAAAATAGGCCAGCGAATAACGCGGTCCCAGGGATTCGCCGGGCTTGGGCATGCGCACACGATGCAGGGTGGACAGGAGCTTGTCGTCTGACCAGCGCATGAGCATGTCGCCGATATTGCAGGTGATCACATGCCCCAGCGGCGGCACGTCCGTCCACTGCGCCGCATCGCCCTGCACATCCTTTCCCGGACAGATCTGCAAGCCACCCTGCCCTTCACACTGATGCAGCATGGTCAGGCAGTCGAAATCCGAGTGGGCACCGGCACGCCAGTAGTTGAAGTCCTCTGGTTTCGCTTCTTCCATACCCAGATAGTGAAGCAGGCGTAGTGTGGATTGATATTCGGGTTTGTCCGGATCATGCCCCGCCGTGAAGAAGCCTGGCGGGAATGACAAGCGCTCGGCAAGGCAATCCAGCACCTTCATGGCCACCGACCAGTTGTGCCTCTCGAAGGCAAGCAGGGTCTCCTTGAAGCCGAACAACTCCTCGCCACTGGGCCACAGAGCCTGCATGCGCGGCAGCGTGATCTGGTAGCTCTCCTTCTGATCCGGCGTACCGGTTGAAGGGCGCACTTGCGACTTGTATTCCCAACCCGCGTTGCTACCCGGCTTGAGCGGATACTTCGCCTTGATGGCATCCGGCAGGTCGAAAAACGCTTCGGACATCGCAAAGGCATCTGCCGTGAGTGTCTGCGGAATGCCGTGATTGACCAGCTGAAAGAAGCCGATACTGGTTGCGGCCTCCCACAACTCATCACTGATGGTCTGCCGGCGATTGAAGTAGTCCGACATATCGATCTGAGGGATATCACGCTGGATCTCTTCACCGTAGGCGCCCAGCGTGGCTTCCTTTTCCAGCTCGGCAAGCTGGTAACGATTGTCTGTTGTCATGAAAGAATTTCCCTCGAGTCAAGGGGAGCAATGACCCACGCCCGTGTGGCGCTGACTGCTTCTACTCCGTGAATGATCATGTTGCTGCCTGACGCACGGCTGCGGCCAGACGTGCTGTCGCACGGTGTGCATCCTCGGCAAGCGTAGCCGCGTCCAGCCCGACGACGGCGCCATCGCGTACCACGATGTTGCCTGCTACCATGCTGTGCCGCACCGATGCCGCGCCGCTGACCATCGGCGCGATGGCCGGATCGTGCAAGCCGAGACAACGCGGTGCAGAGAGTTCGAACAGGGCGATATCGGCAGCCATACCCACGCGCAAGGCACCCGTGCTCGCCAACCCCAGCGCGCGGACTCCACCCAGGGTGGCCCAGTGCAGCACCGTGGCAGGATCGCTCGCGGTCACACCATGCGTGGCGCGATGCAGCGAAAAGGCACTGTACATGGCAGCCCCCATATCGGCCGCCTCATTCGCAGCCGCACCGTCCACGGCCAGTGACACCGTACCACCGGCAGAGTGCAAGGCTGGTGCCGGGGCGATACCGGAACCCAGTCTTGCATTTGCCTGCGGACAATGCGCCATGGCCGTACCACTTTCGGCCAGCAGTCTCACCTCATCGGCAGACACATCCACCAGGTGGGCAAACCAGACATCCTCACCCAGCCAGTCATGCCGGGCCAGCCACGGTACGGGGCGTTCACCGAAGTCACGCAGGGTATGAGCGGCATAGGCTGCGTTCTCCGACAGGTGGGCATGCAGGCGAAGCCCCAGACTGCGAGCTTCCTGGGCAATGGCGGCCAGGGATTCGGGGGCGAAGTTGAAATTCGGGGTCGTCGGTGCCGATGCCACGCGTGTCATGGCATCCTCACTGGCATCGTGCCAGCGACGGGCCGTGGCAGCCACGCCATCGATAAAGGCCTGGACGGTTTCCACCGGTGCCGGAGGTGCCGAATCACCAAAATCCCGCCCGTGGGCCATGCCGCCTCGCGCCAGCGTGAATCGCACGCCCAGTGCCTGCGCCTCTTCGAACAGCACGGTGGCAGGATCATAGTCGTAGCGCTCGGAAAAGACATAGTGATGATCACACACCGACGTGGCACCACTGAGCAGCAGTTCGACCAGGCCAATCCGCGCCGACACCCGCAATGTCTGCTCATCGATGTGTGGCCAATACCGATAAGGCACCAGACCCAACCACGTGTCCAGCGAGGCATCCAGGGCAATGCCCTTGAGCACGGACTGGAACAGGTGATGATGGGTATTGACCAGACCCGGGGTCACGACGCAGGCCGTCGCATCCAGCACCTGCTCATCGGCACGTGGCGCAAGCCTTCCCATCTCGACAATACGCCCGCCCTCAACCCGGATGGCTCCTGAAAAGCGGGTGCCGGCAGCATCCCCTACCCAACCGTGCTCGATATTGTCGATCAGCACGCTCATCGGCGTTCTTTCGGTAATGACCAGGGAAACAGGAGACGTTGCGCCAGGCTCACTGCCTGAAACAGGATCAGGGACAGGGCGACCAGCAATACAAGCCCTGCCCAGGCTTGCGGCAGCTTGAACATGGAGGTGGAAAACTGGATGAAGTAGCCGATGCCCACCTGCGCCGCCACGAATTCGGACACCACCGCACCGATCACCGCCAGTGTGATCGAGATCTTCAACCCGGAGAAGATATAGGGCACTGCATAGGGCAGACGAATCTGGGTGATCTGTCGATACGCCGGCGCGCGCAGCGAGCGCGACAGTTCGATCAATTCCGGGGGCGTCGCCATGAGCCCGGTGGTCATCGATACCACCAGCGGAAAGAAGGCAATCATGAAGGTAATGACAATGCGTGCTGCATCCCCGGTACCCAGAACCACGATGATGATGGGCGCCACCGCCACGACTGGCACCGATTGGATGACCACCAGCAGTGGATACAGTGCCCGTGACAGCAGGCGTGATTTGGCCAGCCCCACGGCAATCGGCAACGACAGGACAATGGCGAATCCGAAGCCTGACAAGGCTATGCGCAAGGTCGCCCAGACATGCTCCAGCCAGCGCTCTGCAGATACCGCACTGAAGCCCTGCAGGATGCGAGTCGGCGCCGGCAGGATGTAGCTGGGAATCGCGAATACCCGGGCGGCGAGCTCCCAGATGATCAGTATCGCGACAAAGCTCAGCAGCGGCAGAACGACAGGCATCGATAACAGGCGTTGTTTCATGATCGCTCTCCCCCGATGAGTGTCGGCATCAGAAGCTGGCGTAGCTCGGCGGCCAGTTCCTGCACCTCGGGTGACCGCAGGCTGGTCTCGTCACGCGGCCTGTCGAGGGGTACCACGCGATCGGCTATGACGTGCCCGGGCCTTGCGCTCATCACGATGACGCGATCCGCCAGCAGGACCGCCTCGGGTATGGAGTGCGTGATGAACAGGACCGTCTTGGGACTGGCTTGCCAGAGTTTGAGCAGTTCCAGACCCATGGCATCCCGCGTCAAGGCATCCAGCGCCGAGAAGGGCTCATCCATCAACAGGATATCAGGGTTCAGAAAAAGAGCACGCGCGATGCCCACACGCTGTTGCATGCCGCCGGATAGTTGCGCCGGCAACTGGGCTTCGAACCCTTTCAGACCCACTGCCTCGATGACTTGCCTTGCACGTTCACGCTCAACCCGGAACACCCGTCCATTCTTGTGCTTGGCAGGAAAGGTCACGTTATCCAGCACAGTCGCCCAGGGCAGCAAGGTTGCCTGCTGAAAGACCATGCCGATATCATCGTGTGGCCCGTCAACCGCCACACCGTGAATCAGGGTTTCACCGCTCGTCGGGGAAAGCAGACCTGCCGCCAGTCGCAACAGAGTCGACTTGCCGCAGCCGGACGGTCCCAGCACCGCCACGAACTGATGCCGTTCAATAGACAGATCAACACTCTCCAGAGCCGTCAGTGGTCCACTGTCGGTGGCGAAGGTCTGACCCACGCCATTGAAACGTATGGCATCAGTCCGCTGAATCATGACTTATTCAGCTGGCAGGAAGCTGCGATCGATGATGCTTTCCGGATCCAGCGCATCCAGTTCCAGCCCCTGCGATGCAGCAACGCGTACCCAGGTAGAGGCCAGACGATCCGCATCCAGCGCACCAAGTCCGTATTTCTCGGTAACCTCGTTGAATACAAGCTTCGATGCATCCAGCCAACTGGCCTCGACATCTTCTGAAGACAACTCGGGAACCATGGCAGCTACTGCCGCGCCGGCGGCTGCCGGGTTTTCTGCTGCAAATTCGATGGATTGCTTGAAGGCGGCGACGAATCGCTTGGCAACATCCGGACGTTCCGACAGAAAGGTATCACTCGCAACCAGAGAGGCAGAATACAAGTCCAGTCCGGCATCGGACCAGGGCAGAACCACCAGTTCCTTGTTGGCCTCCTTTGCCTGTCCCTCATAGCGCGAGACATCGGTCAACCAGGCGATGATCACATCGGTCTGCCCGGTCATCAGCAACGGACCCAGTGCACTGGGATCGGCCTTGGTCAGGGTGATGTCCGACTCGGACAGGCCATTGTCTTCGAGCACCAGCGGCAGATAGACATTCGATGCGGTGAACGGTGAGGTGGCCACGGTTTTTCCCTTGACGTCCGCCAGTGCACTCATGCCGGAATCCGTGGTCGTGTAGAAGGCATGCGGCCCCATGTTGAATATCGACATGACCGCTTTTGCCGGTACGCCTTCCGAGGCGACGGCCGCCATCAGCGCGCCAATGCCGGCGCTACCGATGTCCGATGCGCCAGTTGCGATCTTGGTAATGGCTTCCGACGAGCCACGTCCGGGTTCGATACTGACCTCAAGGCCGGCGTCGGCGCAGAAGCCCTCCTGAATGCAGACATAGATCGGAGCCTTGTCGCCACCGGGAAGCCAGTCCAGCTGGTAGGTGACCTTGTCTGCCGCCAGCGTGGGCATGGCCGTTGCCGTGAGCAGTAATGCCGAGGCGGCAGCGGAAAATAGCGTTGATGTGTTCATGCAGGTGTACGCCTTGATGGAATGGAGAGGAAGGAGAAGTGCGACGCAGGGGGCGGCAAGCCGACCTCATGTCGCTGATGCTTGCCGATCACCAGAAGCCGTCATGGGAACTCAGGATCTCCTCTTCGAGTTCGGGAAACGGACCTTCGACAAGGATCTTGCGCTGACCTGCATTCAGTACATCGCGACATGACAGCGCCATGGTGAGATTTTCCGGGTTGTCCCCGGTCAGTTCGGCGAGTCTGGCCTCGGTGACGCCAAACACGACACGCCCCACACCCGCCCAGTAGATTGAACCGGAACACATGCTGCAGGGTTCGAACGCCGAGTAGAGCGTGCAGCTGGCGAGAAAGTCGGTGTCGTATCGGCGAGCCGCTTCGCGCACCAGGTTGGTCTCCGCGTGTCCCGGACCCCTATCCACCAGCCAGGCATTACCCATCGTCATCAGGATGTTGCCGTCTGCATCGGCCAGAACCGCGCCGAAGGGATGGTTACCCGCCTCGCGAGCGGCAATGCCGACACGGATGGATTCACGCAGCAATTCGAGATCTGTCGCCAACGTCCTGTCTCTGAATGGGAGTGGCATCGAGGCTAGCACGCGCTCCAGTGCTCAATAAAGTAGAAAGAATCTCACAGAGTGTTGCAAATTTTCTTACACTCGAGGGATGGCAGCCTTTTCCAAAGAACTCAGATCCTTCGTCGTCGTGTCGCAGTCCTCCTCCATCAGGGCCGCAGCCGATGCCTTGAACCTGTCGGCACCGGCCTTGAGTCGGCAACTGAAGATGCTGGAGAACAGCTACGGCACCCGATTACTGGTGCGCAGCGCCACGGGGATAGCCTTGACGAGCCAGGGCGAGGCCTTGCGCAACGAGGCCGTACGCTGGTTGGCAGAAGACGCGACATTCCTGCGCAAGTTGCAGCAGGCGGAACAGGATACGGGCCTGCGGCTGCGCCTGGGTGTCATGGGAGCCCTGGTCGCCGATTTCATACCGCGTCTGTCCGCGCGACTGGAGACCGAATTTGGCGAGGTGGAGCTCGAGCTGGCTGTCGGCACCACCAATGAAATCGTCAAGCGTGCCGAAGATCTGGAACTGGACATGATCATTGCCTTCAACACACCCCGCATCGCGCGTCTGGTTGTCGTGCATCGGCGGGAGTATCACGTGGGCGCGGTCCACGCGCCCGGTCTGCCGGTATCGGCGGAGGACGACGGCACACTGAGCATGTCGGAAGCCTTGCAGCACCCCCTGTGTCTACTGAGCGCCGACCTGTCCGGCCATACGCAATTGCTGGCGGAGATGCTCAGCGTGCGCGTCAATCCGCGCGTGGCCATCAGCAGCAACTCGGTCAGCGCATTGCTCGACGCGCTGAAGGCGGGTCGGGGAATCAGCTTTCTCACCTGGCCTGATGCGGGTCACGAAGTCGAAGCCGGACGGCTGATCTTTCGCCCCTTGCACAAGTCTCGCCTGACTGAATCGCTGGAGATTTCCTTGTGCCGTGGCAATACCCTGGGCACCGCCACCGGCAAGGTCGTCGAACAGATCAGCGAGGTGCTTGAAGAGATTGGTGACTGACTTGCAGTGTGATGCCCGAATGCACTCAGTGCGCCTCTTCCCAGCTGTTGCCCACACCCACATCCACTTCCAGCGGCACCTTCAGGGTGGCCGCCTTCACCATCAGGCCACTGACCTGCTCGCCCACACTCTCCAGCTCACCGGCCTTGACCTCCAGCACCAGTTCATCGTGCACCTGCATGATGATCCGCGCATCGATACTGTCCTTGCGCAACCACGCGTCCACATCGATCATGGCGCGTTTGATGATATCGGCAGCGGTTCCCTGCATCGGTGCGTTGATGGCCGTGCGTTCGGCGTAGTTTCTCATCTGCGCATTGCGGGCATTGATATCCGGCAGGTACAGACGGCGACCGAACACGGTTTCCACATATCCCTGCTCCTTCGCCAGCGCGCGGGTTTCGTCCATATAGCGTTTCACACCGGGATAGCGGTCGAAATACAGATTGATATAGCTCTGCGCCTCGCCGCGGGGTATGTCCAGCTGCTTGGCCAGACCAAAAGCGGACATGCCATAGATCAGACCGAAGTTGATCGCCTTGGCCGAGCGGCGCTGGTCCGCTTCCACCGCTTCCAGTGGCACACCGAACACCTCGGCGGCGGTGGCCTTGTGCACGTCCAGCCCCTGCTCGAAAGCGGTTACCAGGCCTTCATCACCCGACAGATGGGCCATGATGCGCAGCTCTATCTGGGAATAATCCGCGGCCAGCAGGCGATACCCCTTCTCGGCAATGAAGGCTTCCCGAATGCGTCGACCTTCCTCGGTGCGTACCGGTATGTTCTGCAGGTTCGGATCGGTGCTGGACAGGCGCCCCGTGGAGGCAATGGCCTGGTTGTAGGAAGTATGCACGCGATGCGTCCCTGGATCGATCTGCTCAGGCAGCTTCTCGATATAGGTGGACATCAGCTTGGTCAGGCTGCGGTGTTGCAGTATCAGTTTTGGCAGCGGGTAATCCAGAGCCAGCTGCTCGAGCACATCCTCGGCCGTGGATGGCTGCCCCTTGGGTGTCTTGCGTATGATCGGAAACTGCTTTTCGTTGAAGAAGATCTCGCCGATCTGCTTGGGTGACCCCAGATTGAATTCCCGTCCGGCATCCTCGTAGGCATCCGCCTTCACCTGCTCGATGGTCGCAGCCAGTACCTTGCCCTGCTTGGCCAGCATGTCGGCGTCGATACGCACCCCGGTGCATTCGATGCGCGACAGCACATGCAAGGCGGGCAACTCGATGTCCTCGTACAGCTTCTTCAGCGTTGCCTCGGCGGAGAGCTTCGGCCACAGCGCGTGATGCAGGCGCAGCGTGATGTCGGCATCCTCGGCAGCATAGTGGCTGGCAGCTTCCACCTCGATCTGATTGAAGCTCAGCTGTTTCTTGCCCTTGCCGGCGATGTCCTCGAACTTCACGGTGGACACCCCCAGATACTTCTTCGCCAGGGAATCCATGTCGTGCCGGGTGGCGGTGCTGTCCAGCACATAGGATTCGAGCATGGTGTCATGCGCCACATTGACCAGCTCGATGCCGTGATTGCGCAGCACATTGATGTCGTACTTGATGTGCTGCCCCACCAGATTGCGCTGCTTGCCCTCCAGCAGTGGGCGCAGCCGTTCCAGCACCTCGCTTCGGTCCAGCTGCTCGGGAGCGTCTTCATAATCGTGGGCCAGGGGCACATAGGCAGCACGGCCTTCGGCCAGCGCAAAGGACACACCGACCACCTCGGCCTGCATATAGTCCAGACTGGTGGTTTCGGTATCGAAGGCAAACAGCTCGGCAGATTCGAGCTCCGCTATCCAGCGATCCAGCGCTTCCAGCGTGAACAGGGTTTCGTACTGACGTTCCACCGAATCAGCAGAATCGGCCGCCGCATCGCCCTCGCCGGCGGCCACCTCAGCATCCGCATCGCCATTGGCCTGACGGGCCCGGCGGTTCAGCAGCGGAGACTTGCCCTCGGCCAGCTCGCGCGACCAGGTGTTGAATTCCAGCTCCTTGTACAGCGCAGCCAGGCCCTCGACATCCGGTTCGCCGATGCTCAGATCATCGACCTTCTGCGGCAATTCCACATCCAGCCGAATGGTCGCCAGATCGCGGGACATGGGTAGATGCACCAGGGCATCACGCAGTTTTTCGCCGATCTTGCCCTTGATGGAATCGGCATTGTCCATGACGCCCTGCAGGGAACCATGCGCGTTGAGCCATTTGACCGCCGTCTTCGGCCCACAGCTGGGCACGCCGGGGATGTTGTCGGAGGTATCACCCACCAGCGCCAGATAGTCGATGATCAGCTCTGGCGGCACCCCGAACTTCTCGATGACCCCCTCCACGTCCATGACCGTGTTCGTCATGGTATTGACGAGCGTTACCTGCTCATTCACCAGTTGCGCCATGTCCTTGTCACCGGTGGAAACGATGGTCTTGAGCCCGGCCTGGGTGGCCTGCACCGACAGGGTGCCGATGACATCGTCGGCCTCGACGCCATCCACGATCAGCATCGGGAAGCCCATCTTCTCCACCACCTCGTACAGTGGCTTGATCTGCGAGCGCATGTCGTCGGGCATGCGTGCACGGTTCGCCTTATACTCTGTGTAGATGTCGTCACGAAACGTCTTGCCGCTGGCATCGAATATCACCACCATGATGGTGGGCTGATAGTCGGCCACCAGCTTGCGCAGCATGTTGACGACACCGTAGATGGCACCGGTCGGCTGACCTTTTGCATTACTCAAGGGCGGCATCGCATGGAATGCCCGATACAGGTACGCTGAGCCGTCAACCAGAATGACGGGGCTATCGGTGGCTGTATCGGATTTGGCGGTGCTGGACATACGAGAAACCTGCTGGGGCTGTGGGGATAGTGTACCTATTCACTCGGCCTGTCATTTCGAAAACACACCAATAGTCGACAAGAGACGAATCGATGCGAAAGCTACCCACTCACAATCAGATGCGCCGGGATGCACGAGACAAGGCTCTGACACGCGATTCCTGGAAGATCTTCCAGATCATGTCCGAGTTCGTCGAAGGCTTTCAGCAGCTGGCTGATCTGAGCCCGTCGGTGAGTATCTTCGGCTCGGCCCGTTTCAAACCGGATAACCCCTACTACCAGTACAGCGAGGAGATCAGCCGCCTGTTGTCCGATTCGGGCTTTGCGGTGGTCAGCGGGGGTGGCCCCGGTGTTATGGAAGCGGCCAACAAGGGCGCCTTCAGCGGAAAATCGGCCAGTGTGGGCCTGAACATCAAGCTACCGCATGAGCAATCGGGCAACCCGTATCAGGATATCAGCCTGAACTTCAAGTATTTCTTCGCCCGCAAGGTCATGTTCGTCAAGTACGCCTCGGCCTATGTAGTCATGCCCGGCGGCTTCGGCACACTCGATGAAATGGCCGAAATCCTCACCCTGGTGCAGACCGGCAAGTCCAAGCGCATCCCCATCATCCTGTTCGGCACGGACTTCTGGAAGGGCCTGCTGGAATGGTTCGAGACCTCACTGGTGGAGGCCGGCACCATCAGCCCGGGCGATATGGATCTGTTTCAGATTACCGATGATCCGCAGTTCGTGGTGGATACCATCTTCGACTTCTACGAAGGCGTCGAACTGGACCATATCATCGACGACTCGAAGCTGATGATGGATCTCTGAGCTGATCGTCGAACCGGACCGTATCATCGACGACTCGAAGCTGATGATGGACCTCTGAGCTGATCGTCGAACCGGACCACATCATCGAACACTCGAAGCTGATGGCGGATCTCTGAGCCGATCAGGGCTCAGCCAGGCAGAACTCAGGCGGCCTCGATCAGGCCGTCCAGTTCCCGCGATACCACCGCGTATTCCTCGTCGAAGCCTGCCACCAGCGACTCCAGATCCTGATGAACCCCGTCCTTGATGGCATTCTCGATCAGACGACAGCGGCGGGTCAGCTGCTCGGCACCCAGATAGGCACTGCTTGACTTCAGGCTGTGCGCACAGGCCGCCACGGCGTCCAGATCGTTGTTCTGCATGGCGCTCTGCATCGATTCGATGAGCTCCGGGGTCTTGTTGAAATACACCCCGACCACCTTGCTCAACAGACAGGCCTTGCCGGGGCGTTGCAGACCACGGATGGTATTGATGGCCTTCAGGTTGATGGCGGATGCCGACGTGTCGTCCCCACCCTCGGCAAGGGTCTCGTTCATGGCATCCGCTTCCGCACCCACAGGCTGCATCGGAACAGGCTGCTTCGGGACACCCACAGACGCACTTTCCGGCTGAACCACAGCTCTTGCAGCATCGCTGTCAGCACCACCGTCAGCACTGCCAACACTGCCAACACTGCCAACACTGCCAACACTGCCAACACTGCCATCAGCAGCATCGATGTTGAGCGCGGAGTTGTCAGCGGGTGGCGTCACATCAGCCGCAACCGCAGGCTGTTGCGCCGCAGGTGCCGGTTCGGCCTCGGCATAGGCCGCGCCCGGAATCTGCTTGAGGCTCTGCTCGGTTCTCTGCAGATGACCATCCTGCAGATCATCGTCACGCAGTCCCGATGATATCAGCGCCGGTGTCTTGCTGTGATGGCTGTCGTCAAACTGGTCATTGTTGCGGCCCACCCATTTTTCGATCATGTGCGACAGCACCTGTGTACGCACCGGTTTGGAGACATAGTCATCCATGCCGGCAGACAGGCATTTCTCCCGGTCACCTTCCATCGCATTGGCCGTCAACGCCACCACCGGCGTGGGTGCGTTCAATCCGCCGCCCGACTTGAGGCGACGTGTGGCCTCATAGCCGTCCATGGTAGGCATCTGACAGTCCATCAGCACGATGTCGTATTTCTCGGCTTCACTGCGTGCCACGGCATCCCGACCATCGGTTGCCAGGGTCACTTCGCAGCCGAGCTGCTCCAGCATGCCCATGGCCACATCCTGATTGACGGGGTTGTCCTCCACCAGCAACACACGGGCATTGACCGGTGCCGGGCTCGGCGTCTCTGCGGCCTGCTCACGCAGACGCACACTGTTGCCGCTCTCGTTCGGCATCAGCGAGGCAAGGGAATCGTGCAGGATGGACTGGCGTGCAGGCTTGCTGACGTACTTGTAGATACCCAGCTTGCGCAACTCCATGCCATCGAGCTGCAGGATGGCCGAGGTCAGCATGATCGACTGGATATGCCGGAAATCCGGTTCGGCCTGAATGGCTCTGGCCAGTTCGATACCGTCCATCTCGGGCATGTGCAGATCCAGTATCAGCACATCGAAGCCCTGATCACGATCATGCGCGGCTCGCAGTGCCTCCAGGGCCAGCTTGCCGCTTTCCACGGTTTCCACCAGCACACCCCAGTTGGACAACTGGTGATACAGGATCGTACGGTTGGTTTCATTGTCATCCACCACCAGCACGCGCGCGCCATGCAGCGATCGTCGGCGCGAGGCTCCCGGTACTTCCTCGGCAACATCCTCCAGCTCCATCGTGAAACTGAAGCGCGTGCCCTCACCCAGACGGCTGCGAAACGAGATATCGCCATTCATCATCGATACCAGCTGCTTGGTGATGGCCAGGCCCATACCGATTCCGCCATGACCACGCGTATTGCTTGCATCGGCCTGCGTGAAGGCATCGAACAGCTGGATCTGCATTTCCGGTGTGATTCCTTCACCCGTGTCCTGTACATCACACTGATATACCGATTTGCCCTTGCCTTCCTTCTTGCGCGTCAGGCGCACCACAACCTCTCCCTGGTGCGTGAAGGCAACGGCATTGGTAATCAGATTGTGCAGAATCTGCCGAACCCGCCCCGGGTCTCCATCCATCTGCACAGGCACATTGGAATCGACGTAGCAGATCAGTTCGACATTCTTGGCATGCGCAGAGCTTGCCAGAGAAGTACAGACATCCTCCACGCAGTCGCGCACCGAAAACCTACCGTTTTCGAGTTGCAGTATTCCCGATTCGATCTTGGAAAAATCGAGAAGGTCATTGATGATCGCCAGCAGCGAGCTGGATGAGGCCGCAATGGAATTGACGAATCGTTCTTCACGCGCCGACAGCGTGCCGCCAAGCAGCAGATCGGTCATGCCCATGATGCCGTTCATCGGCGTGCGCAGCTCGTGGCTCATGTTCGCCAGAAACTGTGATTTGGCTTGATTGGAGGTTTCCAGCTGCTGGCGGCAGGCCAGCAATTCCTTTCTCAGGCGCTCGACCTCACTGTTGGCAATCTGCAGCTGTGCCTCCGCATTGCCCGACTGACCGGCTCTGACAGCCGACCGCACCGGCGTCGAAGCCACGCGCACCGCGGGCAGCTCCTCCGGCGGCACCGCAAGGGTCTGCTCCATCAGCTCCGCCTCCGACAACTCGCGCCGCGCCGCCACCTGCGCGGGTCGGACCACGGTATGTGACTGTTTTTCATAGGAATCGGGCATCGAATCACGCCCGGCGCGAAGCACGTACAGCACGAAGTTGAAGCCCACCAGGGCCAGGGCTGCCAGCTCATAGCGCATCTGATCCAGAGCATGAAGCACGGTGTCATTGACTCTGCCATCAATCAGCCAGGTGATCTCCCAGGCCGGCTGGTCCAGTCGCATGCTGACGAGTGCAATGATGGCTGCGATGCAACCCAGCAACACCAGCAAAACGCGCAGATAGGTCGACTGGCCACCATCGCGGGCAATCTGGTCTGCACTATCTGTCCCCTGCTTCGCACGCAGGGGCGTGTCATTCAGTGGTTCCACTATCAAGCTTGCCTCTTGTCTGTCGAGCCGAGTCAATCTCGGTCAGCGGTATCGCCGGGTATCGGTGCATCGTGCTGTGCCGCTTATCCTCATCTGTCCACCTATCGGCCATGCAGCGCAATCCTTGACAGCCCTTGCGGCTAGCCGCGCCCCGGCGACATGAACTGCATGTAACTCGATACCGGGCCGGCCTCTGCCGCCATTGAGTCGATCCGCGCGTGTTCGTGCCATCCATCACCACAAACCGGCGCAATTGAACTCACGCGTCACAGTTTTCCCCCTCGAGACCAGAGAGCCGCTTCAGAAATGTGTGGTGAGGCCGTTTTCCTCTCTGATAGCCACACACCAACTGCCGAGAGACGTTCCATGTCACTTTCTTCACTCACTCGCTTCGGTCTTCTGTTGACAGGACTGCTGGCGGCCGCCTGCAGCGGCCTGGCACACGCCGACGGCACCATTCGACTGAATTTCGGTGTCTACAGCTCCAACAAGCCTTCCGCCATGGTTCGGGTCTACCGCCCGATTCTCAAGGAACTGGAGAAGAACATGACACAGCGGCTGAATCGCAATGTGGATATCCGCATGCAGATCGCCAAAGACTATGACCAGGGCATCTCTCACCTGATCAACGGTCGTGTCGACTTTTCAAAGTTCGGGCCTGCTTCTTATATAGAAGCCAAGCGCATGAACAACGACATCAGCATTCTGGCCGTGGAGAACGTGCTGAACTCCAAGGTCTTCTACGGCATCATCGCCGTCGGCGAGGACAGCGACATCACCCGCATCAGCCAGTTGCGCGGCAAGTCCTTTGCCTTCGGTGATGAAGGCTCCACCATCGGTCGCTTTCTGTCGCAGCTGGAACTGGAACAGGCCGGTGTGCGCGCCAGTGATCTGCACCGCTACGAATACCTCGGACGACATGACAAGGTTGGCACCGCAGTGGGTGCAGGCAGTTTCGATGCCGGCGCCCTGAACGAGAAGACGTTCAAGAAACTGGTGGATGCCGGTGAGCCCATTCGCGAACTGGCCCGTTTTCCCAATGTAACCAAGCCCTGGATTGCCCGCTCCGGTCTGGATGACGAAATCCTTCAGGCCCTGCGCGAATCCCTGCTCGAGGTCAAGGACCAGAAAACCCTGGCAGCGCTGAAGATCGACGGCTTTCTGGAAGGCGGCGATGAGGATTACAAGGTCATCCGCAAGGCCATGGACAACAACAGCATCTTCTTCGCCGATCGTGAAGAGGAACTGGCAGACAGCCAGGCCGTGCAGATCGACGAGCCTGGATTGCAGGCTGCGACAGCGGGTGACGACGACCTGGGCAAGGTCATCAGCGTCCAGCAGGCCGGCGGCCTTCAGCAGACCGATGCCGGGGATCAGACCCAGCAGTTGACACTCAATATCACGCTGCCGCGCAGCCTCTTCGAAGCCAATCGTCGCGGCCACTCTCTGACAATCAATCTGAAGATACCCGAGGACGCGATTGCCGATTAGGCCCCGACGCTGACCCGACGCCAGAGCACTGCTCGCTTCCGATTCATTGTCTGACTGCCCGTTCACGACCAGACCCCTAGAGAGCGCCCCTATCCGTGTTTGCAAGATTCTTCAGAAACTGGCCACTGCGCCAGCAAATTGTCCTGGTCATGGGCTGCACCATTCTGGCCGTCGGCCTCTCGGCGGCAGAGTTCGTGCGCTTCAATGAAAACCGCGCCTTCGAAAGAAACTTCCGCGACCAGACACAGAAGCTTGTTTCCATGCTTTCGGCCACCTCTCTGGATGCCATTCTCAGTGAAGACCGCCCGGTACTCGATACCACCATCCAGCAACTGGTACAGAACGACGCCGATGTCGAGGCCGTCAACATCGTCAACGAGAACGAAGAGGTGCTGACGAAGTGGGCGAAGAGTGATTACATCGACCCGGCGCTTTGCATGAACTTCTCACACGATGTTCTGCTCGAAGGCGAATCCTTCGGCCGCATCGACGTGACCTGGAACGTGCAGCGGCAACAGGCCGAGATACGCGCCTATGCAACCAAGATCTATCTGTACGCCGCCGGTATCTCCGTGATACTGGCGCTGATCGTGGTCGGCCTGATCAATGGTCTGGTGGTCACCCCCATTCGCCTGATCCACAACCACCTGCTGTTGCTGCAGGCCAACAAGACCAGCGATGATCTGGAAGTCGTCGCTGCCCGAGAGCTGATGGATCTGGGCAACTCGGTGAACGAACTGGGCAATATTCTGGAACTGCGCAAGCAGAAGGAGCACGAGCTTGAACAGGCCTCGCGCGCCAAGTCCGAGTTCCTGGCCAATATGTCGCATGAGCTACGCACACCCATGAATGGCGTATTGGGCATGCTCTCCCTGCTGAAAGGTACAAGTCTGGATCCTGAACAGACTGAACAGGTGAAGATTGCCACCACCTCCGGTCGTTCTCTGCTGACACTGATCAACGACATCCTGGATTTCTCCAAGGTCGAAGCCGGCAAGCTCGAATTCGAGACCATCGATTTCAATCTCGAGGAACTGGTGGAAGGCTGCGCCATTGCCTTGTCCGAGCAGGCCAATGGCAAGAATCTGGAACTGCTTTGCGACATCCAGGGCGACATCCGCCAGAACGTCATGGGTGATCCCACGCGCCTGCGCCAGGTACTGACCAATCTGATGGGCAATGCCGTCAAGTTCACCAACGAGGGCAATGTACAGATCCAGGTCAGAATCGTCGAGGAACTGGCCACGGGAACAAAGATGCGCTTCAGCATCATCGATACCGGGGTTGGCATTCCGGAAGCGGCCCTGCAGTCCGTGTTCAACTCCTTTGCGCAGGCCGATGGATCCACCACCCGAAAATACGGCGGCACCGGTCTGGGTCTGGCCATCAGCCGCCGCCTCATCGAAGGCATGGGTGGCATCATCGGTGTGAATTCAGCGGTTGGCCAGGGCAGTGAATTCTGGTTCGAACTGACCCTGCCCTGCACCGGCTGCACACTCACCGAAAAGGCCGAACAACACCTGGTCAGCGCCAGACAGGTCATGCTGATCGAGGACAAGGCACCCTCGGTTGAACTGATGCAGCGCCTGCTGTCCGAGCTGTCCCTGACGACCGTGACCGTCAGCGGTGGTAGCGAAGCACTGAAAGCCATCCGCAAGGCGGCAAGCGATGGCAGCGTGCCCGATCTGGTGCTCTTCAATGCAAGCCTGTCGGACATGCCGGGCGATGTCTTTGCCCGCTGTATCGAAGCGGACCCGGCCTTCGACAAGATCCGTCTGGTACCGATGGCCTATGTCACCGAACAGATTCAGGAACTGTATCCGCACAAGAATTCACGCATTGCCGCACAGATAACCAAACCGTTGAAACGCTCAGAGCTGGGACAGATTCTGGACCGCGCCATGAGCGAGGACTTCCACGAAGTGGAAATCGAGGATCTGTCGCTGCAGGCAAGACGCGATGCCTATGCCCATATCCGGATACTGGTGGTCGAGGACAATGCCGTCAATCAGGAAGTGGCGCTGGGCATGCTCGAGAAGATCGGCTTCTGCGCCGATGTGGCCGACAATGGCCAGGAAGGACTGGACCTGATTGATACGGGACACTTCGACCTGGTGCTCATGGACTGCCAGATGCCGGTGCTCGACGGCTATGCCGCCACCCGCGAGCTCAGACAACGTGAAAAAGACAACCCAGGCACCATGGCCCGTACCCCCGTTGTTGCGTTGACCGCCAACGCGATGACCGGCGATGCCGAGAAATGCCTGTCCGCCGGCATGGATGACTACCTGTCAAAACCCTTCGAGGAACACGCTCTGGAAGAGAAGATCGTGTTCTGGCTATCTACCAGACTGTCAGAACTGATGGCACCTGAGGAAGATACTTTAGATCAGGCTGCTTGATCCGGAACCCATCATGAATAAACCATCAGAAAATCAGGGACCGATGCCATACAGGATATTCCGGACCTGTTGCAGACCCGCGCAAGTGCTCACGTTGCTGCTGTTGTTGCTCGGCAGCTCTCAGGCACTGGCCATCCCCTCACCGGATCTTGTCATCAACCTGTCCGCCAGTGTTGCCCAGCTACTGGGGCTGCTCAGCGTGGTCTTCGGTGGCTTTGCCATGTCCGCCAAGAAGAAGGCGAGCAAGAAGAACAAGGGCAGCACCTTTGGCGGCAAGCTCCTGCTGGGCGTGGCAGGCCTGATGCTGATGGGCTCCCTGGCGGCCAATGTACTGCAGTACACCAGCTCCATCGATGCCAAGAACCAGCGATTGCACACCAATCTGGTGCGTAAATCCATCGAGAACGGTGAAGCCGTGGGCGATACCAGCCTGAAGACATTGTCCTTCAGTGAACAGCTGGACCACCCTCAGGGCATCTCCACCGAGACACTGGCCGAATGGTTGGAAGACGACGTCCCCCTGAACATCATCGATGTGCGGGAGAACGAGGAGTTCGAAACGGGGTCTATCGAAGGTGCGGCGCATCTTCGCTACCCGGATGTCCTGGCGCGCTCATCGCTGCTGCCGGATACCGGCCGTACCCTGCTGCTGTGCTACTCGGGCAACCGCAGCTCCGAGCTGTGTGGCGAGCTCACCAAGCAGGGCAAGGAATGCAACTTCATGATGGGTGGCTACGAGAAATGGCTGACCGAGTCCCGTCCCCTGTCATCCGACATCGATATCTCAAAGGAAGACCTGCGCCAGCTGCCGGACTTCAAGAACAAGGATGTGCTGCTGGATACACCGGATGTGCATCAACTGGTTGCCGAGGAAGGGGCACAGTTCATCGACGTGCGCTACCCCAATGATTTCGTCAAGGGACATCTGCCGGACGCCACCAACATCACCATGCGCGCCCTGAGCAGCCCTGCGCTGGCCGAACGAATTTCCGCACTGGATGATGTTCCGTATATTGCGGCCTGCTATGACAAGCGCAGCTGCTTCTATTCGCAGCTCATCGGGCTGCGCCTGGAGCGTGCCGGGCTTGATTTTCGGGGTCGCTACACGGTACCACACGAGTATTACATCGAGAAGAAGTCGGAGCGCGAACACGTCGCGAACTGGAAGCAGAACAAGGAACAGCTGACGCTGGCCAGCTATGTGGTCACGCCGTTACGGGCCATACTCGATTACATGGTCGATGTCAGTGGGCACTATGCACTGGGGTTGCTCGGTGTCGTGCTGATGATTCGCCTGCTGTTGCTGCCACTGGCCTTGAAGGCCGATCGCGACACCCGGGTACAGAAGTCGCTGGCCGGTCGTATTGCCGACCTGAAGGATGAACTGTCCGAACACCCGCGGGCTCTGTCCGATGCCACCCTGCAGCTCTACAAGCGCTTCAATATTCGCCCGGTGATCAACATGCTCGCCAGCCTGTTCCAGCTGTCGCTGATGCTGCTGTTCTACTCGGCGGTCAGCCAGAGCAGCCTGAACTGGGAACACAGCTTTCTGTGGTTCGACTCGGCCTCTGACACGGATCCCCTACTGATCCTGCCAGCGCTCGCAGCAGCCCTGTTTGTCGGTGTGCTGGCCTCGCAGAGCCCGGCCAGAACACTGCGCAAGGGCCTGTTGTATGCCCTGGCAGGCGCTGGTCTGTTCTGGCTGCTGCAGGCTCTGGGTGCTGCCGTGAATCTCTATCTGGCAATCAGCATGGCCTTTCTGATCATGCAGGGCGCGCTGTTTCGTGCAATCGGCAATGCGCTGGATTGGGATACTGCCGGCGCCGACAAGACCGGCTCGATCAAGGACACCGGCCTGGTGCCATTGGCCAATGCCCACTACCTGCCCGAGTCCACCGGCAAGAAGGCGGCTCGACTGGGCCAGCTGATCGAAGCAGGGTACAACGTACCGGATGGCTTCGTGTTCACCAGCGAGATCACCAACAAGACTCGCCGTACGCCCGACAAACCCATGCTCTCACGCTCCCAGGGCAAGAAGCTGGGCAAGTTGTGGAAGAACCTGTCGACCAGCAAGGTAGCGGTGCGCAGTTCGGGCGCCAATGAAGACGGTGCCGACAGCAGCTTCGCCGGTGTGTACGAGTCCATTCTGAATGTGACTCGCGACGAACTGGAAGATGCGGTCAGAGAGGTCTATCAGTCTCTGTGCTCCGAGCGCTCCGCCGCGTACACGCAGAACACAGTGGACGATGGCATGCCGATCATTCTTGATCAGGGCGGCGTCGTGGTACAGAAGATGGTGCCCGCCGAATACGCCGGCGTCATGTTCACCGAGCACCCGGGTACCACCGGTGCCATGATGGTCGAGATGGTCACGGGGCTGGGTGAGGATCTGGTCAGTGGCAATGTCACGCCGGACACCTTCGCCTTCGGCAAGCTGAGCAGTGAGCTGCTGGCGGAAGAATCCAGCAGCACCGAGCTGCCTCCGATCGATCTTGCGCCGCTGCTGGCGCTCGGGCGTGAACTGGAAGCCATGTTCGATCACCCGCAGGATATCGAGTGGGCCTATGCCAAGGGCAAGTACTATCTGCTTCAGGCACGTGACATCACTCGATCAGTCAGCAACGGCAGTTCGCTGAAGAACCTGGCCGAACGCGAGAGAAGCAAGCTGCTGCAGAACCTGCTGGGCGAGCGCAAACGTGTGCGCCGTAGCGAGAAGATGCAGCCGAACGAAGCCGTCTTCGTGCAGAGCGAACTCTCGGAACTGCTGCCGCGACCCACGCCCTTCAGTGCCGATTTCATGGAACGGCTCTGGGCAGCGGGCGGCAGTACCGATCTGGCCTGTCAGGAGCTGGGCATTCCCTACAATGTCCACTATCGCTCTGCCCCCTATCTGAACACCGTGTTCGGCTGGACCTATGTCAACAAGCTCGAGGAGCGTCGTCGCCTGGGCAAGGGCCCCGGGGCACTGTCCTCGTTCCGACTGGCCCGCGATGCGGAGAAGACCGAGGCGGAGTTCCGCGACGAGTTCCTGCCCGAATTCCAGGATGAAATGGTCGAGCGCAATGCCGTGGCCATGGATCGCCTGAGTCTGGAGGCAGCTACCAAACTGCTCGCCAACTGGGTCAGACGATTCATCGAAGACACCTACTGCGCCGCAGAGCGGATCAACATCAGCGCCGACTTCCACATGAAGACCGCGCTGGACAAGCTCAGCGCCGCCAATCTGGAACCGACTCGCTATCTGAACGACAACGAGGAAACCGTGGTCAGCCATGCCATGTCGCTGCTCAGTGGCGACAATGTCTCGGCCGAGAACATCGAGGAGTTCCTGCTGATCTTCGGTCACCGTGCACCGCTGGATTACGAGTTCTCGGAACCCCGGTTCAACGAAGACATGGAACTGGTGCGTCAGTACATCGAGCGCTCCACCCAGGCGGCCCATACCCAGCAGGATGAAGTCCTGCCATCACTGCCCGACAACAAGGTACTGACCATTGCCGTGCAACGGGCCCGTAACTTCATGCGTCTGAAGGAAGAGGCGAAACACTATTGCCTGCTCGAACTGGCGCAGATTCGTCGTCTACTGCTGGCCATCGATGCCAAATGCCAACTGGGCGGACAGATCTTCCAGTTGCATATCGATGAGGTGACGCAACTGACCGATGCCAAGGAACGTGCAAGGCTTGCAGCGGTTGCCAGTCAGCGTGCGGCCGAGGCCCAGGCCTGGAAGGATCTGCAACTGCCGGCCTCGCTGTCAGTCAGCGATCTGGAACGCATCGACATGCTGACCGGTACGCGACCGGATGTGGTCGAGCAGAACGATCTGGCAGGCAAGCGTGTTGCCGGTGAACAGGAAGTGATCGGCACGGTTCGTGTCATTACCGACATCGATCAGATTCATACCTTCAAGGAAGGCGAGATTCTGGTTGCGCGGATGACCGACCCTACCTGGTACCCCCTGTTTGCGCAGGCCAGAGGCATCATCACCGAGGTCGGTGGCTGGCTCAGTCACGCCGCCATCGTGGCCCGTGAATACGACCTGCCCGCCATCGTTGGCGTACCTCGCGTCTGTCAGCGACTCGATACCGGAGACATCGTTCGCATGAGTCTGTCCGGCTCGGTCGAAGTCATGAATGACAAGAGTGGCACCGACACCGCGAATGAGCAGGTCCTTGAGCACGGTCGTGAACAATCCGGGTCAGTCGACGATCTGCTCGATGCCACGGCGGCTGATAGCGTCGCGGCAGCCACTGCTGATGAGGCAGACAAACTGGTCAAGGTGTATCAGCTGACCTCAAGCAAGCTGCATCGCTATCAGCAGGGCATTGAACGCCGTGCTCTGAAGAACAGCCTGGGTGATCGCCGCGCCAGCCCACGTTTCACCGCAACGGGTGAGATCGAGCGTGATCGCCGGGCCGCCAACCGGGCCGCCAACATCGAGATGATGAAAAAGGCCAGCTGACCTCGCGGATTCGATTCGAACAGGCCCGCTCTGCCACAACGGCAGAGCGGAGCCCGGCGGTCCGGACTACCGGACTACCGGACTACCGGACTACCGGACTACCGCGTTACCGCGTTACCGAACTTTACCTACCCACGACCTGACGAGACACTATCAGCCGACGGCAGGCTAATTGGCGGGCAGCAGATCCGGCAGGAAGGTCGTGATCTGCGGAAAGTTCCAGAGCAGGACCAGACCGGCAATCTGGATCAGAACGAAGGGCCAGATACCGCGATAGATATCACCCGTGGTCACCGACGGCGGCGCGACCCCGCGCAGATAGAACAACGCGAAACCGAACGGCGGCGTGATGAACGATGTCTGCAGATTCACCGCGATCAGGATGGTGATCCATTCCGGCGGCATCAATGCCGGATCGGCAGCGTAGATCACCGGACCCACGATGGGTATCACGATGAAGATGATCTCGATGAAATCGAGCACGAAGCCCAGCAGGAACAGCACACCCATGACCGCCAGCAGCAAGGTGCGAGGGTCTTCAATGCTGCGCAGCACTTCCTGGATGTAGTGCTCACCACCGTAGGCGCGGATCGACAGGCTCAGGAACAGAGAGGCCACCAGAATCATGAACACCATGCTGGTCACCTTGGTGGTCTCGCGCACAACCGAGGTCATCACCTTCTTGCTGATCAGCACGAAACAGGAGAACAGCAGGCCGAATACGGCCACGTGATAGGCCACGATGGTCACCCAGACCGCAATCTGGTTCTCCAGGCTGATGCCATCCAGTGACATGCGCAAGTCGAAGTTGCCGCGCATCAGCAACATGATGACGATCGCAAAGGCGGCCCACAGAATGATGCGCACGGAACTGCGACTGTCCTCTGACATGCGAGCTGCGGCCAGCATGATCGCACCGGCGGCCCCCAGAGCAGCGGCAGGCGTCGGGCTGGTGACTCCGCCCAGAATGGAACCCAGTACCGACACGATCAGAATCACCGGCGGTGAAACCACGCGCAGTACATCGATATTGCTGAGTCTGGCCATGGCCGCCTTGATGCCGAACAGGATCAACAGCACGGGTACGGCATAGTTGAGAAAACGCTCACCCGGTGTGTTCTCCGGGCTCAGCACATAGATGTCCACCAGCACATAGGCAACCACACCCACGATCCCGATCAGCAGTGGCAGGGCGCGGTACTGGGGTTGCAGTACCATGGCCAGCAGCAGAATGGTCAGACTGGCCAGCGTCACCAGTGCGGTACCGTGCGAGATCACACCCGTATCGCCGGCAAATGCCTGGGAGCTGATGAATCCCATGTTGGTCAGGGCCATCCACAGGGCTACCAGCACGACCACCGGCCCCAGCGTCAGCAGGATCATGAGCCCGGTGCGGTGACCGTAGTGCGCCGCCACATCGAATTTGCCGTCTTCCGCCGCTTCCAGCTTGATGGGCGGTGCCGAGGCGGGCTTGAGCAGGGCATAGCCCAGCGCATACAAGGCGTACATCAGCGCCAGAACCACACCCGGTATGAAGGCTGCCTTGAACAGGGTACCGGTGGACAGAACTGCCGGTTCACCCAGCATTTCCATGACCGTCTGGCCCATTTCCTTGGCGCGATTCTCCTGTCCGATGGAATACATGTCGCCGACGATGGAGCCGAGCAACACGATCACGATCGAGGGCGGAATGATCTGCCCGAGCGTGCCCGAGGTAGCGATGACCCCGGTGGACAGGGACTTTGAATAACCCGCACGCAACATGGTAGGCAGTGCGATCAGACCCATCGTGACAACCGTGGCACCAACCACGCCGGTACTCGCCGCCAGCAGCGTACCCACCAGCACCACGGCGATTGCCAGGCCACCGGGCAGCGTACCGAAGGTACGGGCCATGGTGGTCAGCAGGTCTTCTGCAATGCGTGAGCGCTCCAGGGCGATACCCATGAGTACGAACAGCGGCACCGCCAGCAGTGTCTCCACATTGCCACCGAAGGCGCGCGAGAAGATACCGCCGGACCAGGTGGAGAGAATGGACAGGAAGGCCCCGTCCCAGCCTTGCGGCAGCACCGGAATGATTTCGGTACCGGCATTGCCCTCCGCCAGGGTGTAGAGCAGCCCGGCGTGGCTCATCACGGCGATGATGCCGAAACTGACAATGGCCGATCCGGCAATGGCAAAGGCCACCGGGAAGCCGGAGAGAATGCCGATGAACAGGCAGGCGAAGGTGATGATCAGCGATATTTCAATGCCGTTGAGACCGAATAACATGTCATTGGCCTCCGTTTGGCTTGCCTGGTCCGCCAGCGGGCGCCAGGGACGGTGGGGCAATGTTGTCGTTCAGGTTCACGCTTTGTCTGCTGTTGGTTCGGATTCGGCGACGTTGATGTTCGGTCTCTCGCAGTCGTTCCAGTTGGGCATTGGCATCGGTCGAGACCTCTGCCGCAGAGTGCTGGACGGGCACGGTCGCATCGTGCATGTCCGATAGTGGTCGGGTATCTGCCGGCATCGATGGATCCGGAGACGGGCTGCCCAGATTGATGTCAGGCTCTGCCTGCTGTCTGTCGGCAGGATCGGTCGGGTGTGATTCGATCTCCTGATCACGCTCCAGCAGTGCCCACAGATTGCGCAACATGAAGGCAATCGCCTGCAGGAACAGCAGCGCGGCAAACACCAGAATCAATACCTTGAAGGTCCATACCCAGGTAAATTCTGCCGTACCCGAGGTCTCCAGACGTACGCCACGCCAACTGGCCTTGTCGGAAAAGATGTTCATCGGGCGCTGGGCGAAGATCGAATTCATCGCCAGTGGCCAGGCAAACCACCACATGAGTATGGCGGACGGCATCATGAAGATGATGGAGCCGAGAAAATCGATGACGCGTCGGGCACGATAGCCCAGGTTGCCGTACACCAGATCAACCCTGACGTGACCTCCTTCAATGAAGGTATAGGCCGATGCCAGTGCAATCAGCAGCGCGTTGTAGAGTTTGAGTTGTCCGGACATCCACTGCAGTTCGGCGTTCGACAACTGCATGCCGAAGGGCGAGAACAACAGTTCATTGCCACGGAATACCTGCCCCATGATGATGATCATGACCTGCTGCATCATCAGCAGCAGCACGAACCATGAGGCAAGCTGCCCGGTACGACGGTTGAACGATTCCAGAGACAGAACCGTTGCCTTCAGAAACCGGCGGCTGAACAGGCTGAGCAGCAGCAACAGCAGCACGGCACTGAGCACCATGTAGAGAAATTCAGGAGACTTGCCTGCCAGTGTCATGGCAACCATGCGCTCCTTGAGCACCTCCATGTGAAACCACTGCCATACGGTCCAGGGCAGCATCACCAGATCGATGAAACCTTGTCCCAGGCCAGCCAGAATCGATAAGAGTGCCGCCAAGCGAGCCTCCGAAAAAACGCTTCGAGAAAAACGGAAAGCTGCAGCGCCATACCCCGGAATTCAGGACGTGGTAACGGGGCGTGTTATTACGCCCCGTTACCCGGTACTACAGCCGTTACCGCCATTATCGCCGATATCGACGATTCAGGGCAGTAATCAGCCTGTGACGCGTGCGCGCTGGCGGGTATAGATGCCGTCGGACAGGTCAGTCCAGCGAGCAGACAGCTTCATGCTGCTCATGACGGAGTCATGAGTCTTGGCGAAGAACTCGTCGTCCATGTTCTCTTCCAGCACTTCCCTGGAGGCAGCACCGAAGGCATCCCAGACAGAATCAGGGAATTCCAGCGTCTGCACACCACCGGCAACCAGACGATCCAGTGCGATCGAGTTGTTGGCCAGATACTGATGCAGGTTCCAGGAGTTGGCATCGCCACAGGCGATTTCGATCATCTTCTGGTGATGCGGCTTGAGCGAGGCCCAGCGATCGGCATTGATACCCACCTGCAGACCGGCACCTGGCTCATGGAATCCGGATGTGTAGTAGAACTTGGTGACTTCCTGGAAGCCGGCCTTCTCGTCCGCCCATGGGCCGATCCACTCGGTGCCGTCGATGGCGCCAGACGCCAGTGCCTGATACACCTCGGAACCCGGCAGTGTCTGTACGGATGCGCCCAGCTTGCCCAGCGCAGCACCGCCCAGACCCGGCATTCTGAATTTCAGGCCCTTGAAGTCATCAGCGCTGTTGATTTCCTTGCGGAACCAGCCGCCTGCCTGAGCACCGGTGTTACCAGCCTGGAAGGAGACCAGTCCGAATTCTTCACCCAGCTCGCGGTGCAGCTCGTGGCCACCCATGTGGTAGTACCAGTTGTTCAGTTCCAGCGCCGTCATGCCGAAGGGCACAGCCGTGAAGAAAGCGAAGGCGGGATGCTGGCCGACCCAGTAGTAGTCAGCACCGTGGTACATGTCAGCCTGGCCCGTGGTAACGGCATCGAATACGGCCGGCAGACCGGAGACCAGTTCGCCCTGTGCCTTGATCTCGATTTCCAGCGTGCCATCGGACATGGCATTGACCGAGTCGGCAACACGCTGCGCGGCATCGAAAACACCTGCCAGGCCGCGGCCCCAGGTGGTAACCATGACCAGCTTCTCGCGGCCTTGCGAGATCGCAGGTGCAGAAGTGATCAGACCCGTGCCGGCAACGGCGGCAGCACCCGCAGCTCCAGCGCCCGTTTTCAGAAAGTGACGTCTTGACATATTGCTATTCTCTTCTTAAGAGTGGTCGACAAAGTCGATAAAGGGTAAGCGGCAATAAAATTCAGGTTGTTTCCATGATGTCTGCGGCTATCGATACGCCTCATCACCATTTTGTCTCGTCCGGCACAACAATTACTCTCCGGTCAGCGGCGTGTAATGTAGCCCAATAGACAAACTGCCGTCTACCTAGATGACGAGTGTTGTGTTCCTCTACTTCACAAATGTGTCGTGGTTCAGACTCTCCAGGAACAGTACAGAGCGCAATCCTCCCCATGTTCGATGGTGTCCGGTTCAGGCAATTTTCCCGCTGGACGGCCCGATCAGGAACGTTACACTGCGACAATGCTCTTAGCTCGTCGACAATGAACGAACCGCACTGCAGACAGATATCCGGGATGCCATGAGACCTACGCGCCAATTGACCACCGCTCTGGTGAAGGCAGCGTCTTGCCTGTTGCCACTCCTGCTCGCGTCACCGGCATCGGCCGACTCACTGACACAGCCTCAGGTGTCCATCACCACCCAGCTTCTGGAAGTCCAGCGAGGCACCTTCGATGGCCGGGACTATCTGACCTTGCACATCGGCGGGCACGAAGTCGGGCCTGCCAGCTGCCGTAGCAACATCCTGCGCATGGACACCAGCAGTCAGGCCGGTGCGGCGCGCCAGGAAGAAATCGAAACCCTGGCCCTGTCGGCCATGCTGTCGAAATCGCTGGTGGTTGTGGTCGTGCCGCTGGATCCGGATCAATGCGTGGACGGCAAGCCGACCTTTACCGATCTCTACCCCTTGCCGGACAATCCCTGAATGATCCTGTCGCTGGCGCTGGCATCCTGCTGCAATGCCATCCTCAGCATGCCCATGTCACTGCCGCTGAAGACCAGATCGAATCCGTCGGCAAACAGCTGACGTGTGGTGCGCCCGGGATGCGTCAGGGTTGACAGGGGCTTGCCCACCTTGCGCACGCTCTTGCAGATCTGTCGAATGGCTGCCCGGGTCTCCTTGTGCTGCGTCTGCGCACAATGACCCAGGCTGCCGGCCAGATCGCTGGGACCGATGAATACCCAGTCCACGCCTTGAACGGCAGCAATCTGCTCTGCCTGCTCCATGCCCTGGCGACTCTCGATCTGCACCATCAGCATGAAGTCCTTGCGGTAATTCTTCAGATATTGCTCGGTATCCACGCCGTAACGGGTGGCGCGAACGATGCCTGCGGCCATGCCGCGGGTGCCCTCGGGGGCATAGACGGCAGCATCCGCCAGAAGCTGCGCATCTTCGGCTGTATTCACCATGGGCACCATGACGCCATCGGCCCCCATGTCCATCAGCCGCCCGATCCACTCTGGCTGCCTGTCCGGCACACGGACAATGGCCCTGGCACCGCCGTATTGCGCGGCCCGTATCATCGGCAGCGCGCTCTCCAGAGTGGTGGGGCTGTGTTCCATATCGATCAGGGCGTGCGTATAGCCACAAGCGCCCACCAGCTCTGCAACAGCCGGTTCCAGCAGATTGATCCAGCAACCACAAGCCGGTTTGTCGGCGGCTGTAGCGGCCTTTCCCGCCGAGCGAGTGCTGCTCGATCGTGCACCTCCCGACTTCTCTGAGCGGCCCTGCAGACGCGCCGCCGTCGTGATGGACGCTGCAGATACGGATTTCGCTTGTCGTTTCACCGGTTTTTCCTGTTAGAATTTTCCAATATCTGGGATAAATATCCCAAGTTTTGATGTCTAGTGGCATCAAACGGCGGGCATCTTGCTGCTCTGGGTCTGTCGCCGCCATGACGGGAAAGATCACCAGGGCCCTGATGTCATATAGCGCACAACCGGACAAGTATGCACGAAAGCCTGCAACAAGCCGTGACCAAAGTACTCGCACCCCTGGTGCGATTGCTGATGCGCCATGGTGTCTCGCACGCTGAATTCGTCAACTGGGCGAAGCAGGCTTACGTCAACGAGGCAGGCGAACATTTCGGTATCGATGGCAAGCCACCCACACTGTCGCGCATCGCCATCGTCACCGGCATCAATCGCAAGGAGGTCAAACGCATTCGTGAGTTGCCCAGCGATGTGAATACCGGACTGAGCAAACACAACCGGGCCGTGCGGGTCGTCACCGGCTGGTTGCAGGACCAGCAGTTCCAGACACCCCAGGGCAAACCTCGCACGCTCACCTATGGCGACAACACGGACAGCTTCAACCAACTGGTGAAGCGTCACGGTGGCGATGTGCCGGCCCGTGCCCTGCTCGATGAGCTGGAGCGCGTGGGTACCGTGAAACATGAAGAGGGCAAGGTCACCCTGCTGCATCAGGGTTATGTGCCGCATCAGAGCGAGTCTGCCTTGCTGGACATCTTTGCCACCAGCGCCACCGATCTGCTCACGACCCTGGACTACAACCTCAATGGCGAGCAGCAGCGACGCCTGCAGATGAGCGTGGCCTACGACAATGTGACTACCGAGGGTCGGGAAGCATTCCGACAGCTCAGCGCCACTGAAGGACTGAAACTGCTGCGCGCACTCGACGCGTCGCTGTCTGTGCATGATCAGGGCAGCGACAGGGGCAATACCGCCACCGGTCATCACCGGGTCGGACTCGGACTCTACTGGATTGAAGATATCGACGCTCCGGACGTTTCCGCAAAAGGCAGAAAGGAGGATGATTGACATGCACAGTCTCAGGACCGGTCTGCCGACTGCCACCGATAGTGTCCACTCACTGAACAGAGCCCTGCGCGCACTGGCGGGTGCCTTGCTGCTTCTGCTGTCTCTCAGCGCCTGCGATGGGGGTATCTTCGGTACCGGTGACGGCGGCGACGTCATCCTGCCGGACGATGTGGAAGGTTCAGGTTCCAGCAATGGATCCGGCGACGGTACGGCCGGCGCTGATCAGGGAGAAACCGATGGCGGTGAAACGGCAGACCCGGACGATGGCGAGGATGATGACACCGCCAGCGGTGACGGCGCCGACCTGCAGGCACGCCCATTCGAAAACCTGCAGATTGCCAGCAATCGCGATACCCCACTGTTGTCGATGATCAATCTGAGCCAGTCGAGTGTGATCGTCGTTGCCGATACCGGCACTGCTGCCCTGTTCGACCCGGCCGTGCAATCCGGCCAGGTGGCCTCGCCTGTCGATGTCCCCCTGGCCAGCGAAGCCCTGCGCGTGATCGAGACCGATGGCAACACGGCGCAATGGCTGTTGTCACCGCTGAATCTCGGCGCGTCCTCGGTCAGCACACTCATCATCAGAGATGCTGTCGCCGACAACCCGGCAGATTCGAGCAGCGATGAGCCGGACGCGTTCACTCCACGTCTGGACGTACTGGCGCTACCCTCGCGCCTGCTGCCCGACAGCGACGGACTGGTCAGAGTGCGCCTCCTGCAGGCCTATGCCATCGACGGGGACGAACGCGCCGCAGAGATGATGCTGTTACCGGCTGGTGAGACGCCCGGTGGCAGTGAGGTATCGCTGGGTTCGGTGTCGCCGGCCGGGTTCCAGCAGGCGCCTGCCTATCGGGAGGTGATGGCCGGCAGCTACGAGCTGCGCGACTCCCTGCAACGCTTTGCCGCCGTACCACTGACCCTGGATGCCGGGCAGTCCTATACCCTGATCATTACCGGCTCCGAATCGGTGCTGCGGGTCGTACTGGACAGCAATTCGGGTAATTGAGAACAGCGTCGCCGAGCGCCCTGCAATCTGGCTGAAAACTTGCTGAGTCACCGTATTGCTTGTCGTACCTCCACCAGACGAGCCTCGCAGACCGGTACGCCCGAATCCGTCAATGCCACAGATGATCAGAGAACGCAGCATTGAGGGTCGTACCAGCGATGTACACCCCAAGCTTCTGGCAGATCTGGTCAACCAGACACCGCGAGTCGCCATCGCCACGGTGCTGCTGTCGCTGATCTATATCGGGATCTTCTACCAGTTCGTCCCCACTCTTATATTGAGCATCTGGTTCTTTCTGCAGATGGTCTCGACCGCCTACCGTCTTCACAACGCGCGAGAATTCAATCGGTCTCTGAAGCAGGTAGACCTGCAGTGGACCCGCAGGAACCAGACGCAATTCATGCTCTTTTCGATCATCCAGGCATCGCTGTGGGTAGGTTCTTCACTGCTGGTAGTACGCTATGCGCCACAACCCTACGAGATGATCAGCCTGGTCATCGCCATTGGCGTGATCAACGCAGCAGCCTTGTCCATGTCATCGATCTACAGGGCCTACCTTGTATTTTTCTTCATGATCATCATCCCGCAGATGATCATCATGACGATGTATGGCGAACCGCACCATCTGGGCTTGCTGATGGTCGTCGCCATTGCCATTCCGGCCACACTCATTCTCTCGAAGTCCATTCATCAAAGCCGTCTGAGCATCATCGCCACGCATGATGAACTGGAAGACAGCGTCAGAAAGCTCCATGAGCTGTCCATCAGCGACAATCTGACGGACGCCTACAATCGGCGTTACTTCTTCGAAGCATCTGAAGACCTGATCGCGGATGCCAGAAAGGACCAGCACAAGGCAGCGCTGATCATGCTGGACGTGGATTACTTCAAACGCATCAACGATACCCACGGCCACCAGGCAGGGGACTTCGTTCTGGTCAAACTGGCAGAGGCGATCAGAAGCACACTGCGAGACAGTGATATCTTCGCGCGAATCGGGGGCGAGGAGTTCTCCATCTTCCTGAACCATACCTCTCTGGAAGGCGCCGGCGTGGTGGCCGAGAAGATCCGGACTCTGGTCGAGAACATGACCTTCGACTACGAATCGACGCCGATCCGGGTTACCGTCAGCATTGGCATATCCGAACTCGACCATCAGAAAAGAACAGCCGATGATCTGTACAAGGCATCGGACAGAAAACTGTATGCCGCCAAGGAAAGCGGGCGAAATCGGGTGGTTCTGTAAGCGGTTGCCAACAGGCGCCTACCGCGTCACGCCAGCCATGGATTATGCTGTGTCCTGAATCGACTGGACAAGGACGGTCTGATCCATCCAACGTTGACACCGGAGGCCCATGTCATGCCCGCGAGAAAGACCTTGCTTGTGGTCTCACACGCGCCGTCGCCGAATACCCGCAGGCTGCTCGACGCGGTCATCCGCGGGGCCAGTCACGAAGACATCGAGGATATCGATGTCCGGCATCTGGCGCCTCTGGATACGCAACCGGAGGATATCCAGTCGGCACAGGCTCTGATCATCGGTACCACCGAGAATCTCGGCTATATGGCGGGTCTGATCAAGGATGTGTTCGACCGCTGCTACTACCCCTGCCTGGAAGTCACTCAGGGCCTGCCCTTCTGCTTCTACGTTCGTGCAGGCCACGATGGCACCGGCACACGACGCGCCATCGAAAGCATCAGCACCGGCCTGCGCTGGCGTCTGGTGCAGGAGCCCCTGATCTGCCGCGGAGAGTTCAGCGAGGCGTTCGTGACGCAGTGCGAGGAGCTGGGCATGAGCATGGCTGCCAGCCTCGAGGCCGGCATTATCTGAGTGTCGTTTGCCAGGCACATGTGCAGGAACGCTGCGGATCGGTTCAAGCCGGGCCAGATCAGCTCCGCATCCGAGTGCCAATTGCCAATCAACCTGAACGGTACCGTACCCGTACGGGTCGGATGAGACCGGCGCGGGTTGCTTCAAGCCCTAACTAGACTGCCTCCAGCTTGGCATAAGCGAGCACCAGCCACTTGCTGCCCACCTCTTCGAAGTTCACCTGCACACGTGCCTGCTTGCCGCGCCCTTCCTGATCCAGCACCACGCCCGTGCCGAACTTGCCATGTCGAACGCTCTGTCCGATGCTCAAGCCGGTATCGGTGGCCTCTTCCACAAAGCGGGTGGATTGCTGCGGCCGGTAGACCGGCATGCTGACCTGCATGCGTGGCCGTATCTCTTCCACCAGTTCATTGGGCAACTCGGTCACGAACTTTGATGGCGGGTTGTACTGATCGCGACCGTGCAGACGACGCTGTTCGGCCATGGTCATGTAAAGCTTGCGTTCCGCCCGGGTAATGCCGACATAACACAGGCGGCGCTCTTCCTCCATGCGCACCGGATCTTCGGCTGATCGCTGGTGAGGAAACAGACCCTGCTCCATACCGGCCATGAACACGATGGGAAATTCCAGGCCCTTGGCCGAGTGCAGCGTCATCAGCTGCACGGCATTGTCGTCTGCCTCTGCCTGCCCTTCGCCAGCTTCCAGCGCTGCGTGCGCCAGAAATTCATCCACCGGGCTCATGTCCGGGTCTTCATCCTGCTGGTGAACATAGGCGCGCGCCGCGTTCGACAGTTCCTCGACGTTTTCCACCCGGCTCTGTCCGCGATCGCTGGTGTCCTTGCCGAAGTGCTCCAGCAGACCGCTGAGTTCGGTCACGGTCTGCACCTGCTGGGGAAGCGCCTGTTCGGCGATGGCCTCGCGAATGGATTCGATCAGGGTCAGGAATTTACCGACGGCCGTGTTGGCACGCCCGCTGAGCCGCTTTTCCTGCACCAGTTCGGTGGCTGCCTGCCACATGGGTATGTTGCGCGCGCGGGCCTCGGCGCGGATATCACCCACGGTCTTGTCACCGATGCCTCGCGCTGGCTGATTGATGATGCGTTCCAGCGAGACATCATCGTAGCTGTGGGTCGCCAGGCGCAGATAGGCCAGAGTGTCCTTGATTTCAGCGCGCTCGAAGAAGCGCAGACCCCCGTATACGCGGTATGCCACGCCGGCTGCCACCAGATATTCCTCGACCACGCGTGACTGCGCATTGGAACGGTACAACACGGCACAATCGCGGCGTTGTCCACCATCGGCTACGTGATCGACGATGGTTTCCACGATGAAGCGGGCCTCATCGGTTTCGTTGTAGGCGTTGTACAGGGTAATGGGGGAACCCTCGGCGCCCGCTGTCCACAGGTTCTTGCCCAGCCGCCCCTGATTCTTGTCGATCAGCGCATTCGCCGCCTTCAATATCGTGCCGGTGGAACGGTAGTTCTGCTCCAGCCTGACCAGATCGGCACCGGCGAAATCCTTGTCGAAATTGAGAATGTTCTCCACCCGTGCGCCGCGCCAGGCATAGATGGACTGATCGTCGTCGCCCACGGCAAACACATGGCCGGTATCGCCGGCCAGCAATCGGATCCAGGCGTACTGGATGGCATTGGTGTCCTGGAACTCGTCGATCAGCAGATGTTGCAGGCGCTTGCGGTAATGGGCCAGCAAGGCCGGGGTATCGCGCAGGGTTTCCAGCGAGCGCAGCAGCAGTTCGGCGAAGTCCACGGCACCGGCCAGCTTGCAGGCGGCTTCGTACGCGGTATAGACACGAATGTACTGCGCCGTGATCGGATCGTTCTCGTCGTCGATATGCTCCGGACGTCGCCCCTCGTCCTTGTGGCCATTGATGAACCACTGCACCTGGCGCGGCGGAAAATGGGTTTCATCCAGCTCCAGCGTACGCACCACGCGCTTGACCAGACGCAGTTGATCGTCCGAATCCAGAATCTGAAAGGCTTGGGGCAGATCGGCCTCCTGCCAGTGCATGCGCAGAAAACGATGGGCAATGCCGTGAAAGGTGCCTATCCACATCGGGCCGATGGACTGGCCCAGCAACTGCTCCACTCTGAGGCGCATCTCGCGTGCCGCCTTGTTGGTGAAGGTGACCGCCATGATGCTGAAGGGCGAGACCCCTTCCACGCGGTTCAACCAGGCGATGCGGTGCACCAGTACGCGCGTCTTGCCGCTGCCGGCACCGGCCTGCACCAGCAGATGTCCGGGCGGCGCGGTGACAGCCTGACGCTGCGCGTCGTTGAGTGAATCGATGAGGTCTGATACGTCCATCCGGGCATGGTAGCAATGCGCAGCCCGGAACGCACCTGTTAGCTGAGTATTTATCCAGTCATGGTCACCACCGTGAGGTAAGCAGCCGGACGATACCAGCCGGTCGATCGCGTGTCTGGACGCCCGCCGGGGGCGTTTACGCTAGATCCACTTCAAACGCCGGAACAACCAGACAACCAGCACCGCAAAACCCAGCATTCCCACACACAGCAGGGTAAAGGCAATCGGATTGTCAACCCCCGGCATGCCGCCGACATTGACACCGAACAGTCCGGTGAAGAAACCCAGTGGCAGGAAGACCGCGGAGATCACCGACAACACGAACAGGCGATCATTCATGGCCTCGGAACGTTCCTCCACCAGCTGTTCCTGCAGCAACAGAGCCCGTTCGCGAATCATGTCCAGGTCTTCCAGCAGCCGTACCAGCGCATCCTGGGTATCTCGCAGAGAGTGTCTGTCATCCCCCACCAGAAAGTCTTCGCTCTCACGCAGGAAACCTGCCAGTGCCTCGCGCTGGGGTGCCATGTAACGACGCAGGGTCAGCACCATGCGCCGAAACGCGCTGATGCTGGAGCGCGACGAAGAGGACGCTGTCTGCAGCAGTTGTTCTTCCAGCTCATCCACCTTGTCATCCAGCTCCGAGATGACCGAACTCATGCGGGCTACCAGTTGTCGCGTGATCGCCGCGATCAGCGCGCCGCTGGAATGCACCGCCGCCCCGCCGCGCAGCATGTCGCGCACATCTTCCGCCGCCAGAATGCGGGTGGCACGGGTACTGATGACAAAGCGGCCCGTCGCCCAGAGGCGCAGGGAAATCATGTCCTCCGGATCGGCCCCGGGGTTGAGGTTCACACCGCGCAGGTTCAACAGATAGCCGTGCTCATGGCTGACGATGCGTGGTCGCGTATCGTCCTGCAGCAAGGCGGCCAGCACCTGACTGTCCAGCTCGGCCACGGTACGCAACCAGTGTTCGGCGTCGACCGAACGACGATTCAGATGCACCCAACACCACTGCCCCGGCTTGTCGAGCACCAGATGCTGCAAGGCCTCCCAGTTCAACTCGGTGGCACGCCCACGCGCATCCACGCAGAAGGCATGGATCAGCGGTTCGACCTGCGTGGGTGCCGGATCAGCCATTGGCAGCTCGTGATTCGCGGTTCGCGCGATACCACTCGAAGAATTCCTTCATCATCGCCTTCTCCAGTGCGGTGATCTCGTCGGTCGGACAGAATACTGACAGTGTCGTCACCAGTTTGGCCGCCTCGTTGGTGGAAAACTCCACCGTCGGTCGCGCATCGGGTATGTCGATACCGGTGCGCTGTTCCAGCATCTTGTTGTAACGCTGGGCTGTTTCGATGAAATGCCCGGTAATCGCCTCGATGCGTGCCTGCAGTTTATCCTCGGCATCGATCGGAAAGGCATCCGGCTCGATGGTGATGTCGAAGCTGTGGAACTGGTAGCGACGCAGGAAGTTCTGGTTGATCACGGTATTGGTCAGAAACACACTGTTCGGCAATACTGCGGTACGACCGGTATACGTGAAGCCTCGGCGCTCGATCTCCTGAATGGTGGTGGTCATGAAATTGCGCTCGATGACCTCCCCGAAATGATTGCCCAGCGATATCCAGTCGCCGATGGCAAAGGCGCGACTGGTACGAACCACGATCGCCCCCAGCAGACACAGGGACAGTTCCTTGGTGGCAATCACGATGGCCACGGCAATGGCCGTGATCGACAGGATGAATTCCTGAATCTCCGGCAACCAGAACACCAGTATGGTAATCAGGATCACCATCACCGTGGTGACATGCACGGTGGACATCGCCCGGTGTTCCGACACCGTCAATATGGTGCGGGTGCGACGAATCCTCCGGGTGACCAGGGTGCGCAGCAACAGGGCACCCAGAATGATGACGATGGTCAGCGTTGCCCGGTGTGCCAGCAGATTCTGTAGAACGGCGTAGGTCATATCTTTCCTGTATGCAACCGATATCGGGCAGCCCGACTTGCATGGCATGACCGAAACGCAGCCAGTCGAACCACTGGACCGGAAAAACAGTCAGAATAGCCAGCAGAGCGGCAGAATGCTCCGCATACTCGACTGACGACTGCAACAGGGACGTTTTCTGCCTGACTCAACCAACCCGCCCATACCGATACGATAATCGACATGATATCTGCAGATGAAGCCCTGAAACGACTGAAAACCGGCAATGACCGATTCGTCGCAGACGAACACGATCTGGCGGACCTCACCAATCAGAGCCGCCGAGCCAACCTGCTCGAAGCCCAGGCACCGTTCGCCATCATTCTGGGTTGTTCCGATTCTCGCGTTCCGGCCGAGATCATCTTCAACCAGGGTCTCGGAGACCTGTTCGTGATTCGGGTCGCCGGCAATATAGTGGCACCCTCACTGCTCGGCAGCGTCGAGTTCTCGGCCGTGCAGCACGGTGCCAGGCTGGTGGTGGTATTGGGGCATACGATGTGCGGCGCCATTCAGGCAACGATCAGTGAGCTCAAGCAACCATCAGCCAACCGCTCACCGAACCTGCAATCCATCGTCAACCGTATTCAGCCATCGGTGCAGACCCTGATGGAATCTGGCCTGGAGCATGATCACGAAAGCCTGACCAAACTGGCTACACGCGCCAACATCCGGGCATCCGTGGCGCAACTGAAGCACGGTTCACAGATTCTGGAGAACCTGGTGGCCAACGAAGGCCTGCGAATCGTCGGCGCCGAGTACTCTCTGCAGACCGGCAAGGTGGATTTCTTCACCGACGATGACGGTGCAGAGCACTTGCCGGTTATCGAACACTGAGAACGCCGCAGGGAAGGCAGCTCGGCTGCCTTTCCTGTCAGCTTCAGGAAATCGGTATCCAGACCCCGTCAAAGGCGCTCAGATCCTCCGGCCCCAGTCGGCCTTTGGCATACAACTCATTGAGAGCCTCTTCGTCCAGTGTCCTCTCCTTGCCGTCGGCATCGGAGTAGACCCATTCGCCGTAGATGGCCATCAAAAACAGGGTCTCCAGAATATCGCCGATTCGCACGGCGTTTTCATTGGCGAAGATCTGAAGGTCATCAATCGTCAGGGCCTGCTGACGTTTCTCGTATTCTCCGTAGAGAAAAGAAGAGATTCCTTCGTCCCACAACGGATCGAGTTGAGGCTGCTGCATGCGTCTTTCACTGGTTGTCGTTTGATCGTGCCGATCCAGCAGCAAGCTTGCTGCCAGAGTATTGTCGGCAACGGCACGGTCACCCTGTTTTGTGGACAGGTACAAAAAATCAGTGTCGACGAAGTCCCGCAATCAGCAAAGAGGCACCCAGCAAGGCCGTGACCGGTATCCACCAGGGCAGCGTATCCGATCCGCTCATGACATTGGCGCTGGCCAGCAGGGCGGCCGATAACAGCACCGCCGCGCCGGTGATGCTGTAACGCAAGCCCTTTCCAGCGGGCTCTGCCGTGCGCTTTCGCGCCCCCCTGGCCAGATGCTTGCCGCCCCCCGCGGCCAGTTCATCGCGCAGCACCTTGTTCTGCAGATCGACGTAATCGTGCACCATCATGGGCAGTTCCGGCATCACCTTCAGCAAGTGAGGCGCCTGATCCACAAACCGCTTGAGAATGGTCTGCGGGTTGTTGCGCTGAACCACCCAGCGTTTCAGAAAGGGTTTGCCGGTGGCCCAAAGATCGAGATCGGGATACAACTGCCGACCGAGACCCTCGATGTTCAACAGGGTCTTCTGCAGCAGGACCAACTGCGGCTGCACCTCCATATCGAAACGGCGAGCAATGTTGAACAGCTGCAGCAGCACATCGCCCAGCGAAATCTCGGCCAGCGGTTTTTCGAAGATGGGTTCACACACGGCCCGGACACCGGCTTCCAGTTCGCTGACTCGGGTATCACGCGGCACCCAGCCTGAATCGATGTGCAATTGGGCAACCCGGCGATAATCACGCTGAAAGAAGGCGAGAAGATTCTCGCCCATGTAGCGCTGATCTTCATCAGTCAGAGAGCCCACGATGCCGAAATCGACCGCAATGTATTGCGGGTGCTCCGGGTGCTCGCGAGAGACGAAGATATTGCCCGGATGCATGTCCGCATGAAAGAAGTTGTGATCGAACACCTGGGTATAGAAAATCTCCACCCCATGCTCGGCCAGCTTCTTCATGTCCATGCCGAGCGCTTCCATGGCTGCCACATCCCGGATCGGTATGCCGCTGATACGCTCCTGCACCATCACCGAGCTGCGGGTGTAATCCCAGTAGATTTCCGGGATATACAAGGTATCCGAATCCTTGAAATTGTTGCGCAGCACAACCGCATTGGTGGCTTCGGCCACCAGATCCAGTTCATCGTGAATGGTCTTGTCGTACTCGGCCACCACCTCGCGCGGGCGCAGTCGCTTGCCGTCACGCAGCACCTTGGCGGCCATATCGGCCAGCAGGTACATCAGGCTCACATCACGTCGGATGGTTTCGCTGATGCCCGGGCGCAGCACCTTGACCACCACTTCGCTGCCATCATGCATGACGGCACCGTGCACCTGGGCCACCGACGCCGAGGCAATCGGCTGATCCTCGAAGCTCTTGAACAGCACACCGACCTTCTCGTTCAGCGCGCGTTCGATCTCGGCCTTGGCCAGATCACTGCCAAAGGGTTTGACGTTATCCTGCAGAAAGGTCAGCTCATCACCGATGTCGTCCGGCAGCAGATCGCGCCGAGTGGACAGCACCTGACCCAGTTTGACGAACACCGGTCCCAGTTCTTCCAGTGCCAGTCGGATTCGCTTGCCGCGCGGCAAGGCGCGAGTCTCCCGATTCATCCAGCGCGTGGGTGAGAGCAGGAACAGATGACGAAGATTATGCGCCGGAGTGTTCTCCAGGAACAGCTCTTCGAGCGCGTACTTGACCATCACGTGCTGGATACGCGCCAGTCGAGCCACTCTCACCATCATGCGCCTGGCTCCGGTTCGGCAGACCCGTTGTTGCCGGCACCACCGGCCTCGCCCTTGTCCGCGGAAACGGTCTGCAGGCGCTCGAGCTGACGCACTCTGGCCTCCAGCCGATCTGCTGCCGCTCGCAGCTCATCCACGTCGCGGCAGTAGTGCCGCACTTGCGATTCCGGCGCGAGCATCTGTGTCTCTTCCTGCAGATAATCCCGACTGTTCTGCTGCAGGGAAGATCGCGTGCGTGTCACCCAGTTACCGAACTGGCGACTCAGAGAACCCAGGCGATGCGTCAGCGCATCGCCCAGCAACGGGGCCAGAAACTCCTCCCAGTCGATGTCCAGGCCCGCCAGAATCTCCTTCAGCTGCTGACCGGTATGCAGATCCCCTTCGATACTGACATCCCCGCGGTACAAGGCATCATTGCCCTGGCTCAGAGAACGCAGAGCCCGGGCACTACCGGTGATGGTGGTATCGGCGGAGTCATCGGCGCCGCCGACCACATGCACCTTTCCGTCGACAACAGACAGCGCCAGAGACAGGGGCGGTGACGTCACGACGATGCGTATCAGCTTGCCATCGATACCGGCCAGTCGGGCGCGGGTGTCCGGATCGAGCACCAGCAACGCTTCAATGGCTTGTTCGATGGCGACATTTAGCGGAGTTGGCAGTGACATGCTCTGGAGAACCGGTTGCGGGGGTCGGAGTTGGAAGGGTCTGCCAGAGCTTCTACAACTTGAAGCCCTTGTGCAAGGCAACGATACCGCCGGTCAGATTGTGATAACTGGTCATGCCGAAACCGGCATCGTCCATCATGCTCTTGAGCGTTTCCTGATCCGGGTGCATGCGAATCGACTCGGCCAGATAGCGGTAGCTCTCTGCATCGTTGGCCACCAGCCTGCCCATGGCCGGCAGAGCCGAGAACGAGTAGGCGTCGTAGGCCTTGCTCAGCAGAGGCAGAACGGGTTTGGAAAACTCCAGTATCAGCAGTCTGCCACCGGGTTTGAGCACACGATTCATGGAGGCCAGCGCCTTGTCCTTGTCGGTTACATTGCGCAGACCGAAGGCAATGGTGATGCAATCGAAGGTATCGTCCTCGAAGGGCAGCGTCTCGGCATTGGCCTGGGTGTAGTCGATATTGCCCACCACACCATCATCCATCAGCTTGTCGCGCCCCACGGTCAGCATCGAGGCGTTGATGTCTGCCAGAACCACAAAGCCATCCTTGCCGACCCGACGTGAGAACTTGCCGGCCAGATCACCGGTACCACCGGCGATGTCCAGAACCACCTGGCCCGGTCGCACGCCCGACTGATCGATGGTGAATCGCTTCCAGATGCGGTGCACCCCGAAGGACATGAGATCGTTCATGACATCGTACTTGGCAGCCACCGAATCGAAAACCTGACCCACCATGCCTGCCTTTGCATCAGCCTCTACCGTCTGATACCCGAAATGTGTCTTGTTCTCGCTCACGTCCTGCCCATCCTGTCCTGAAGCTCCAGCACCCAGGCTGGTCTGTTCGGCTGTTTCCGCCAATGTCTGTTCGTGTGTTCCTGCATACGGGTCTGACGTCACATCAGACCTGTGCTCATGCCTGACGGGTCTTGCCGGCCGCCTCCAGACGATCCAGATATCGCTGCCAGTTCTCCTCGTAGTGCTTGCCCAGCCCGTACAGATACTCCCAGGTGAACAGCCCCGAATCGTGTCCATCATCGAAATGAATCTTCAGGGCGTAGTTGCCACTGGGCGTCAGCGCCGAGATGCCGACATCCTGCTTGCCATGCTGCAGCACCTCCTGGCCGGGTCCGTGCCCCTGCACTTCGGCCGACGGCGAATGCACGCGAAGATACTCGCAGGGCAGATTGCATTCGAAACCATCGTCGAAATGCAGCTCGAGTACCCGGCTCTTCTGGTGCAGCTTGATGTCGGTAGGTCTGGCCATGTCGGTCGAATATGCTCGGCGATGATTACAGGATATAGCGGCTCAGATCGACGTCCTGCACCAGGTCACCCAGATGCCCATCGACATAATCGGCATTCACGGTGATGGTCGTGCCGGCCGAATCGGATGCATCGAAGGAGGCGGATTCAAGCAGTCGCTCCATGACCGTGTGCAGGCGCCGGGCACCGATGTTCTCCGTGCTCTCATTGACCTGCCAGGCCACTTCGGCAATGCGTGCGATACCGTCGCTGGTGAATTCCAGCGTGACCTCTTCGGTACCCATCAAGGCTATGGCCTGTTCGGTCAGGGAGGCATTGGGCTCACTGAGAATACGCTGGAAATCCTGGCTGCTGAGCGCCTCGAGCTCGACTCGAATGGGTAGTCGGCCTTGCAGTTCGGGAATCAGATCCGATGGCTTGGCCACATGAAAGGCACCACAGGCAATGAACAGGATATGGTCGGTCTTGACCATGCCGAACTTGGTCGACACCGTGCTGCCCTCGATCAGCGGCAGCAGATCGCGCTGCACACCGTCGCGTGAAACATCTCCACCCTGACCGCGTTCACCACTGCGGGCGACCTTGTCGATCTCATCGATGAAGACGATGCCGTTCTGTTCGATATTCTCCAGCGCCTGCGCCTTGAGCTCTTCATCGTTAATGAGCTTGGCCGCCTCTTCATCCACCAGGTGCTTCATGGCTTCACGAATCGGCAATTTGCGCTTGCGTGTCTGCCCGCCACCCAGGTTCTGGAACATGCCCTGCAACTGCTGTGACATCTCTTCCATGCCCGGCGGTGCCATGATCTCCACGCCGGTCGGCGCCTGGCTGATCTCTATCTCGATTTCCTTGTCATCCAGATCCCCTTCGCGCAGCTTCTTGCGAAACTTCTGGCGTGTGCTGCTCTCGGGCGTCTCGTTGACGCTGAAACCGACATTGCTGGCAGGTGGCAGCAGGACATCCAGCACGCGCTCTTCGGCAGCATCCTCGGCGCGATTGCGCTGCTGCTTCATGGCCTGTTCCCGCGTCTCCTTGAGGGCCACATCGGCCAGGTCACGGATGATGGATTCGACATCGCGGCCGACATAGCCCACTTCAGTGAATTTGGTGGCTTCCACCTTGATGAAAGGTGCATTGGCAAGCTTGGCCAGACGCCGGGCAATTTCCGTCTTGCCAACCCCGGTCGGCCCGATCATCAGGATGTTCTTGGGCGTGATCTCGTTCTTGAGCGTGGCATCGAGCTGTTGCCGGCGCCAGCGGTTGCGCAGGGCAATCGCTACCGCACGCTTGGCATTGGCCTGTCCGATGATGTGCTTGTCGAGCTCTTGAACGATCTCGCGTGGTGTCATGTTGGACATGGTGATCTAAAAATCCAGAGTTTCTATCGTCAGATTATTGTTCGTATAGATACAGATGTCTGACGCTGTTTCAAGGCTGTAACGCACAATCTCCTGTGCTGACAATTCGGTGTGATCGAGCAGGGCTCTGGCCGCCGCCTTGGCATAGTCGCCTCCCGAACCGATGGCTATCAGACCGTTCTCGGGCTCGATAACATCGCCGTTGCCGGTAATGACCAGGGAGGCGGTGTCATCGGCCACGGCCAGCAGCGCTTCCAGACGCCGCAGCATGCGATCAGTCCGCCAGTCCTTCGCCAGCTCCACGGCCGCGCGTGTCAACTGCCCCCCGTGTGCTTCCAGTTTGGCCTCGAAACGCTCGAACAGCGTGAAGGCGTCGGCCGTGCCACCGGCAAAGCCTGCCAGCACCTTGTCGCGATACAGGCGCCGTACCTTGCGGGCATTGCCTTTCATGATCACGTTGCCCATGCTCACCTGGCCATCGCCGCCGATGACTACCTGGTTACCCCGGCGTACGGAGCAAATCGTGGTTCCGCGGTACTGTTCCACAACATCAATCCTCTTCAGAACGCGCTTTCGGGGTGAAAACGCCCAATTCAGTGCAGCCAACTGCCACAAGACGTGCAGTGTACCTGCTGTACAGGTGAACGGAGACACACATGCAGCCTGCCATGCCGGACGATCAGCCATTGCCTGTGATAGCCTCATCGGCATGCAACTCACTGTCCCACACCGCACGGTAGCCGATACCGGCAGCTTTCCGGTCAATCCCGATGGTGTGGCTGCCTGGCTCAAGGATCTGCGACCACTGGAGGCAGAATCCGATGCCCGTGAAGTGTACCGCGGACTCAAGCACAGTAATCGTCTGCACAACGATGTCGACCAACGGCGCGCGGTCATCAGTTGCTTCATACCGGTATTGCGTGAGCTGCATGTTCATCTGAGTGAGCTCAGTCACGCCCAGCCCTTGCCTCTGACCCGCGAATTCTCCCGCAACGCCCGTCTTGGCGATGCCTTGCTGCGCGAAGAGGCCTTTGCCTTCAAGATCCTGCTCTCCGACAGCGAAACGCCGCTGGCCGATGATGCCCGTCGCGCCATGCAGGCCCTGGCCCGTCAGGCCGAATCCGTGGCTCATGCCTACCGGCGCATTCCCGATGCGCTGATCCAGGATGCCCACCAGTTGTATGCGCTGGCCGAGGAACACAAGCTGCTGTCGGCACGCCAGGGTTCCGAATTGCTCTCCCTGCTGGATCACTACCGTTTCATCCTGCTGGTCAGTGTGGCCGACCTGACACAGCAACGAGCGCGTCAATTGCAACTGGTGCTCGATTTCCTGCGCAGCAGTGTGGCCGACATCCATATCGAAAGAGGGCGCAGCAACGACACCCTGCAGGTCAGCGATTTTGCCGTGAACCTGATGCAGGGTTCCCGACCGGAACCGGCACGGAGTCTGTTGTCGCACAGTCCGGCAGACGTCCGCTGCTTCAGTGTTGCCCCCTTGCTGTACCGCATCGACAAATTCTCTTCGCGCATCCGTCCCAATCCCACCGGGGTGCTGGGCAGCGATGTGCTCGAGCGGCAGTCGCTGGCGCGCCTGCATGTGGCCTTGTCCCGCACTCGACACCGCCGCACCGCCAGACAGATCAAGCATGAGCCGCGACGCGTGGTCTTCGGTCACAAGGAAGTCTGTGCCCACCTGCTCTACCGGCCCGACGAAACGCCCGGTGAAGAGCAATCCGGATGGATCATCGTCAATGAGTCAGCCCAGGGCATGTCTCTGATCAACGAACAGTGCCGCGCCGGTCTGGTGCAGGTGGGAGAACTGATCAGCATCACCGAGCCCAACAAGCCGCTCAGGTCAGCCGAAGAGCGCAACAGCAGCAAGATCAATGCATTGCTGGGTGTGGTCAGATGGGTGCATGCCCACGGCACCGAAGGTATCTGCATGGGTGTGGAGATACTGGCCATCAGCGTACTGCCGGTCAACGTCACCCGGGAACGCAGCCGTGATGCCGGAGCGCAGAGCCCGTCCGCGCAGCAGCTCGATCATGATTCGCGTGCCGTGGGCGAAAACGCGCTGATCATCGCCTGCAAGGTGCAACGCGCGGTGATGCAGACCATCTTGCTGCCCTGCTATCTGTACCAGTCGGGCGATCGCCTGACAGCCTCCCAGGGCGGTCGGTCGCGCAAGATACAGCTGCGCAAATGCCTGCAGACCAACGGGCTTTTCAGTCAGTTCTCTCTGACCGACGGCTGAGCGCCCGTCCTCGACGGTCGAGGCTCGCTCAGCTGTCTTCCTTCACATCCTTGCGCCGCGCCCGCGGGTGCGACTCATCATAGACCTGCGCCAGGTGCTGGAAATCCAGATGCGTGTATATCTGGGTGGTGCTGATGTCAGCGTGCCCCAGCAGCTCCTGCACAGCACGCAGATCACCGCTGCTCTCCAGCAGATGACTGGCAAAGGAGTGCCGCAACATGTGCGGGTAGCAGTCGCGATCCAGGCCCTGGGATTCCGCCAGCTTCTTCAGACGCATCTGCACCGTTCGCGGCGCAATGCGTTTGCCGCGCGTGCTGAGAAAGACGGCGCGTTCATCGGCGCCGGGCAGGCTTCGACGATAACCCAGCCATTTGTTGACGGCCTTCACGGCGTGTTCACCCACGGGTAGATCACGCACCTTGCCGCCTTTGCCGGTAACGCGAACCTGGCCGACGCTCAGATCCAGATCGGCCAGATCGATGCCCACCAGCTCGGCCAGTCGCAGGCCGGAGGAATACATCAGCTCGAACATCGCCAGATCCCGACAGATCATCGGGTCGTTGAGATTCTGCGCCAGCAGGCGGCTGACCTCATCCGGATCCAGTGTGGATGGCAGGGCTTTCTTGTCCTTGGGGGCCAGAATATCCTGCGCCGGATTCATCTCGCAGTCGCCCGATGCCAGCAGGAAGTTGTACAGGCCGCGCAGCGCCGAGAGACGTCGAGCCAGGCTGCGACCGGAAATGCCGCTGCGGTGCTGCTCGGCGATGATGGCCCGGACATCGTCGCTGCGCAGTGCTTGCCAGCCGTCGATGCCTCTGGCCTGCGCCGAAGCGGCAATGGCCTTCAGGTCGCGCGCGTAGTTGCTGACGGTGTGGGGAGAACTGCGCCGGGCTACGCGCAGCTCTTCGAGATACAGTGCCATGGCGGAATCGAAAACCGACTGCGTGTCGGATTCGGCCCCCGCCGGCGGTTCACCCGCCGTGGCGCTACCACCAGACTGCTCGCCGCCATCCATCATCACTCTGCGTTCACAGGCACGATGGTGCCATAGGTCTGCAGTCGACGGCTCAGCAGCTGACCCAGCTGGTTCAGGAACATGACGCCCTTGCCCGAGGCAAAGCGGGATTCATCGCGACTGGTCAGCATGACCACACCCAGACGGTTCTTGTATTGCAGGGGTATCAATGCGGCCGAGGCAATGCCGGCGCAATCCTGACCGACAAGGCAGGCCAGCTGTTCTTCACTGGGCAGTCCACAGAGGGTGTCCGTACCGGCGAACAGCTCGTCGAACAAGGCAATGCAGGCATCATCGTGTTCAACGATCCGCATGCCTTCCACGGGCTTCTGCTTGCGCGTCCGGGGGCTTGCAGTCTTGCCCGGCGTCTTGCCGGCGGCCGTTTTGCGGGGCGCTTTCGGCTTGCTGGCAATCAGCAGAACGCGCACATCGTCGGCGTTGAAATTCTCGCGCAGGCTGTTGCGTGTCAGCGTCACGATCTGATCCAGCGAACGCGTGGAGATGATTTCCTGCAACAGCAGATGCAGACGTTGATGCAGGGATTCATTCTCACGGGCAACCGCGATCAGATCCCGCAGGCTGTTCTCCAGCGTGCCGCACTTTCCTCGCAGTACGCTGACTTGCTTTTCGATCAGGGATACGGCCTTGCCGGACTCATGGGGGATACGAAGCCTGGGCAGGATATCCTGGTTGTTGACGAAGAATTCGGGGTTGCCTGCCAGAAACCGAAGCACGTCTTCATCGTCAAGCACGTGGTCCAGATCAGTTTGTTCGGATTGCATTTTTTTCTACATTCTCGTGTGTCCTTCAAAGACTGTAGAACATGGGCCCGTCATTTCAATTGATGAGTTTTCATTTGGCCAATGTATTTTCAATACCCCTCCGGGTAAGGTCACAGACACCGTTTTGTCAAGTAGTCCCTGACGCTGCGCGATGGCCATCGCTGCGCAGGCCCCGCTACCACAGGCTTGCGTTTCGCCAACGCCGCGTTCGAACACTCTCAGGCGCACATTCTGGCGGTCGATGATCTGCATGAAACTCACATTGACGCGACGTGGAAATTTCGGGTGATTTTCTATCTGTGGCCCCAGTCCTTCCACATCGGCGGTATCGACATTCTCCACCTGCAGCAGCACATGCGGGTTGCCGATGCTGGCCACCCCGACCCGATAGACGGCCTCACCCACCTGCAGATCGTGATACAGCGCAGCCCCGGGCTCATCGGCCAGGAACGGCACGCCGGCAGGCTCGAATACCGGCACTCCCATCTGCACCATCACCTGCCCATCCTCCTGCAGACGCAGGGTGATCAGACCACCACGGGTATTGACCCGAATGACCCGGTTGTCGGTCATGCCGCGCTCGCTGACGAAGCGGGCAAAGCAACGCGCACCGTTACCGCAGTGTTCCACTTCATCGCCATCGGCATTGAATATCCGGTAGTCGAATTCAGCCTCTGCCACCGAGGGTGCCTCGACCACCAGGAGCTGATCGAAGCCGATTCCGGTATGGCGATCCGACAGACTGCGAATCAGTTCGGGCTCGAGCCGGATGTTCTGCTGCTGGTTGTCAATGACCATGAAGTCATTGCCCAGGCCGTGCATCTTGGTGAAGGTGATCGACTTCATGGCAGCACGGACTCGTTGGCAAACAGGTCCGTGATCTCCTCCCGGGCACGCACCAGATGAGCCTCGTCACCATCCACCATGACTTCGGCGGCGCGTGCACGCGTGTTGTAGTTGGAGCTCATAACCGAGGCATAGGCACCTGCCGAACGCACACACAGCAGATCATCCTGAGCGATGGCCAGGCTGCGTTCCTTGCCAAGAAAATCGGCCGACTCGCAGATCGGGCCCACCACGTCGTACACCTGCGTCTCGCGCGGCAGCGTCTCCACTTCCTCGATCGCCTGCCAGGCGCTGTACAGGGCGGGGCGAATCAGATCATTCATGGCCGCATCCACCACGGCGAAATGCCGGTCTTCATTGTTCTTCAGGTACTCCACGCGTGTCAGCAGCACACCCGCCTGGCCCACCACATAGCGCCCGGGTTCAACCAGAATCTCCAGCTCGCGCTCACCGATGCCCTGGATCACGCAGTCGGCCCAGGCGCCGATATCCAGACTGGCTTCGTCTTCCGAGTAGGCTATACCCTGCCCCCCACCCACATCCAGATGTGAGAGTCGAATGCCTTCATCGGCCAGACGATCCACCATGTCGATCAGCAGTGCCACCGCATCGGCGTAAGGCGACAGGCGCGTCAGCTGCGAGCCGATATGGCAATCGATCCCCTTGATGGCCAGGCTGCCATGATCCGCCCCGCGCCGGTAGCTGTCCATCGCGTGACTCATGCCGATCCCGAACTTGTTCTCCTTCAGACCGGTGGAGATATAGGGGTGCGTCTGTGCATCGACATCCGGATTGATGCGCAGGGAAACGGGTGCGACCACACCGTGTGCGGCTGCCACCTCCGCCAGACGATCCAGTTCGGCATCGGATTCCACATTGAAGCAGCGAATGCCGGCTTCGAGCCCGGCCGCCATCTCGGCAGCGCTCTTGCCGACCCCGGAGAACACGATCTTGTCGGCCTGACCACCGGCCGCCAGCACCCGCTTGAGTTCGCCCAGGGAGACGATATCGAATCCCGAACCCAGCCTGGCGAGGATGTTCAGTATGGCCAGATTGCTGTTGGCCTTGACCGCGTAGCAGATCAGGTGAGGGTGCCCTTGCAGCGCGTTTTCGAATTCCTGCCATGCCTGTTCGATGGCGGATCGGTTGTAGACATACAGGGGTGTACCGAATTCCTCAGCCAGCGAACTCAGGGATTTCCGGTCACTCATCATCGAGCCGGATTGTCGGTAGAAGGCAGTCATGCAATGGCGTCTTTGGGTTGAATCTGTGGGGCTCGAGTCTGTCGATGGACGATCGAGGTGCGGGTTTCGGGTCAGGCGGTTGGGGTGTCTTTGCCGTGCGGCAACCGTGCCGGATCAGGGCTGCGTCGCCGTCTTCCTGTCCGGTTTCACGTAAATGTCGTCATCATCCACCTCCACCGGATCGGCCACGGGCACCTCGTCGATGTCAAGGACACGCTGGATCTGTTCCATACCCTGCCGGATCGTCGGGTCATCCGGAAGATACAGATCGCCCTTGTTGCCACAGGCGGACATCGCCATCAGCGCCATCGAGCTGCAGATCAGTTGTATCAGTTGTCGCGAATTCATGCCGGCACTTTCGATCAGGGGCTTTGGAGTATACTCGCCTCGCCTACTCGATACCCTGAAACCGCCAGAACCCATGACCCGGAAACTGCTCGATTGCATCGAGATCAACACCGCCGATCAACCAGAATACGCCGTGATATGGCTGCACGGGCTTGGTGCCAGTGGCCATGACTTCGAACCCATCGTACCGGAACTGCAGTTGCTGCAACGCCCCGGAGTGCGCTTCCTGTTCCCCCACGCGCCGGTCAGACCCATCACGGTCAACGGTGGTGCGGCCATGCGCGGCTGGTATGACATCAACTCGATGGACTTCGGCAGTCGCCAGCAGGACAGCGCCGGCATCATGGAATCTGCCAGCATGATCAGTGAACTGATCGACAGTCAGATCGAAGCCGGCATCCCGGCGCGCAACATCACGCTGGCCGGCTTCTCCCAGGGTGGCGCCATTGCCCTGTACGAAGGCCTCACCGGCAAGCACACGCTCGGCGGCATTCTGGCTCTGTCCACCTATCTGCCCATTCAGGAAACATCGCTGCCGGCTATCACGCCGGAGCGATTGACGGTACCGGTCTTCATGGCTCATGGACTCTACGATGATGTCATCCAGATTCGCCATGCCGAGCAGTCACGCGATGTGATGCTCGAACACAAGGTGGCGCTGGAATGGCACAGCTACCCCATTCCACACAGCGTGAGCGCCGAAGAAGTCGCCGACGTCTCCGATTGGCTGAAACGTCAGTTCGGCATGTAGGCACTGGCCAGACGCCCGCGGGCGCGCTCGATGGCGGCACGGACTGCCTCGGGCGCGGTACCGCCAACATGGCTACGGGCGCTGACCGATCCTTCCAGCGTCAGCACCTCGAATACATCGGCTTCGATGTGATCACTGAAGCCGCGCAGCACATCCAGCGACATATCGGCCAGGTCCTGAGAATGGCGGATGCCGTGAGCCACGGCCAGACCAACCACTTCATGGGCATCGCGGAACGCCAGCCCCTTGCGCACCAGATAGTCCGCCAGATCGGTTGCCGTGGAGAATCCGTCCCGGGCCGCCGTGCGCATCGACTCTTCGCGCACCTGAATGGCCGGCAGCATGTCGGCAAAGGCGCGCAGACTGCCAAGCAGCGTATCCACCGAATCGAACAGCGGTTCCTTGTCTTCCTGATTGTCCTTGTTGTAGGCCAGTGGCTGGCTCTTCATGAGCGTCAGCAGTGACATCAGATTGCCATAGGCGCGACCGGTCTTGCCTCGTACCAGTTCGGGCACATCCGGATTCTTCTTCTGCGGCATGATGGACGAGCCCGTGCAGAAACGATCGGGCAGATCGATGAAACGGAACTGCGCCGACATCCACAGCACCAGCTCTTCGGCAATACGCGACAGATGCATCAGGCAGATCGCGGTGTTCGAACAGAACTCGATGGCAAAATCCCGATCGCTGACCGCATCCAGGGAGTTTTCGCAGACTGCATCGAACTGCAGCAGCTCCCGCGTGATTTCCCGGTCGATGGGGTAGGACGTACCGGCCAGTGCCGCCGCCCCGAGCGGCATGCGATTGAGTCGTCGTCGGGTATCACCGAGACGCTCCAGATCACGCAGCAGCATTTCGAACCAGGCCATCACGTGATGACCGAAGGTCACCGGCTGAGCCGTCTGCAGATGGGTGAAACCGGGCATGATGGTGCCGGCGTGAGTCTGGGCCAGTGGCAACAGACCTTCGAGCAGTCGTGTGCATTCCGCAGCTGCCGCATCGCAGGCATCGCGCATGTAGAGCCGGATATCGGTGGCCACCTGATCATTGCGCGAGCGACCCGTGTGCAATCGCTTGCCGGCATCACCGATACGCGCGGTCAGTGCGGCTTCGATATTCATGTGTACGTCCTCGAGTGCCACCGACCACTCGAAATTGCCCGCTTCGATCTCCTTTTCGATGGCATCGAGCCCCTGACGAATGGCACTCAGATCGGCCTCATCCAGCACGCCGATGCGCGTCAGCATGGCCGCATGGGCGCGTGATCCCTCGATATCCTGACGGTACATGCGCTGATCGAACTGCACGGACGCCGTGAATGCCTGTACGAACTGATCGGTGGACTCGCTGAAACGACCGCCCCACTGGGTGTTGGTCTGCGCCTTGTCGCTGTCTTGTGCCGGCTTGTTGCCGCTGGATGACTCTGTAGAACTCATGATGAAATCGTCGAATGCTCGAAATCAGGCAAGTGTACTGGCTAGCGCCGAACTCGGATAGCGCAGGTAGACTATCGATATCATGAGCACAACGCCGCACATCCTGATAACCCGTCCGATCGGGCAACACCTGCCGTTCATCGAGCAGCTGCAGACCATGGGCCTGTCAGTCAGCCACCTGCCCTGTCTGGCCATCGAGCCGGTAGCGGACGCCGGCCTGCAGAGCGACCCTGCCGAGCAGCATGACAGCGTGCTGTTCACCAGTGTGAATGCGGTCAGGCAGGCGCACCGGCAACGTCCCCTGCCGTGGACCGGGCTTGCTGTATACGCCATCGGATCGGCCACCGGACAAGCGCTGCAAGGGTATGGGCAGACGCTCGCTACCCTGCCCGATTCCCCCTACGACAGCGAATCCTTTCTGGCGCAGATCGGCACCTGCACGCCGGGTAGCCTGTTGCTGGTCAAGGGCTGTGGCGGACGCGGCGTACTGGCACCCGGGCTGCGCACACTCGGCTGGCAGGTCGATAGCGCAAACGTCTATCGGCGCCGATTACCGGACATACCAGAGGCTCGGGTCGCTCGCATTTTCGAGCAGCAGCCCCCCGACCTGATCAGCATCACCAGCAACGAATGCCTGCAGAATCTGATGACCCTGTGTGCGAATCACTTGCCGCGGATCCGGCCGCTGCCGCTGGTGGTGAACAGCGGGCGCGCCGCTGAACTGGCGCGGGACCTGGGATTCGAGCAGCCGCCCCTGATCGCCACACCGCCGGGTGATCAGGGTCAGCTGCAGTGCATTGCTCGCTGGCTGCAATCCTGATCGTCGAGGCAATCAGCGTCCACGTTGTTCCCGGACCTCGTGGCGTCCGCAGCCACTCCGGCAATATAGTTTCCTGTTTCATCGTCTCATGGTGCGTTACTACATATCTGATAGCTGCATAACGCGTTTCGTCGGCCCACAATAAGTCGTGTGAACTACACTACGGTCACACAGTTGGCCATGCCCCGAAACACATGTATCAGCCGAAAGATGTTCCCGGCTCAGGGGAGTATCAAACCCGCACCAGCGGAGTCGAGGAATACGGATTCGTGTGAGCGAAATCGAAACAGAACGACGTGCTGATTTCGAGGTACGACAAGCGGTAGACAATATCCAGAAGCGTTTTCTGGACCGCGTCGGAGACCGCGTGGCGCGTGGACTGTCACCACGTGAGCTGGGTGAAGAGCTGATCATCGAGGCCTTGCGGCTGGTGGATGCAGCCTACGGTTGCGTGCTGCGCATCGACACCACGCCATCGGATGCCAAGGCGAAGGCCAGAGTCATCCTCGATGCCGTCGTGTCGGTGGACACCAGCGGTGTGCTCTCCAGACAGCACGACACCCTGCTCCATCGGCAGGCGGACGGTCTGTTGCAGGACGTCATCGACACCGGCAAATCGGTCTTCAGCAATTCGGCAGAGGACAAGGTCAGTATCAATCTGCCCAGTTGCCATCCGCGCATCCATTCCTATGCCCTGCTGCCGATCTGCGAAAAATCGGAACTGCGGGGACTGCTGTTCGTGGCCAACGCCCGGCAGCGTTTCGATCTGGTTCTGATCAACCGCCTGCAGTCGATGCTCGACGCCTTCATGCGGGTGCACATCAACAGCATCGTCAATCGCGGCATCAACAATGTCATTGCCGACATCGGCGAGACCAGCCGACAGCTGGTGACACTGCTGGACGCCAGCTTCAATGGCGTCATGACCATCGACGACCAGTGCCGGATCACCGCCTTCAATCGTGCCTGTGAAACGATGTTCGGTGTCGATATCAATCAGACGCTGGGTTCGCCGATCAACGTGTTTCTGGAGGAGGCTGTGGTCGAGACATTGACCCAGCGGGCCGCCAGCTACTACAGCAGCCTGCAGGCCCATGACGAGCGGCCATTCGTCATTCAGGACATTACCGCTCGCCGCGCCGACGGGCAGGAATTCGCGGTTGAGCTGTCGATGTTCCATACCCGCGTCAAGGACAGCGTCTTCACCACAATCGTGATCAACGATATCAGCGACCGCGTTCAATCGGCGCGTGAACTGCAGAGCGCCGCCGTGCAGTACCAGACGCTGACCCAGCTGGCACCGGTCGGCATCGTCAAGCTCAACCAGGAGTGGACATGCGACTACGCCAACGACATGTGGTGCCAGCTCACCGGGCAGTCGCTTGAAACGAACATGGGCAGTGGCTGGATCGAGGCCCTGCATGAAGAGCAGCGTCCGCAGACCCTGATGGACATGCGACGAGCCCTGCTCGATGGCCAGACCTATCGTCAGGTGGTGCGTCTGGATCCCCCGGACAAACGGCCTTTGTGGGTCAGCATGAACGCCACGGGACTGATGAATTCCCTGAAGCGGCTTACCGGCAGTCTGGTCGTGATCATGGACATCACCGAGCAGTACATGGCCGAAAGGCGGCTGACGCAGATCGCGCATCACGACGCCTTGACCGGCCTGCCCAATCGCACCAGTTTTCTCGATCAGCTGCACAGCTCTCTGGATGAGCGCAAGCCCCATGGCATCATCGCCCTGCTGTTCATCGATCTGGACGGGTTCAAGGCCGTCAACGATACTCTGGGACACGATGCCGGCGACGAGTTGCTGCAGCAGGTAGCCCACCGCATCCGCCATACGGTTCGCGAGGACGACATCGTGGCACGCCTCGGTGGGGATGAATTCACCGTCACCCTGCGCACTCTGGACAACAGTCAGGATGCCAGCATCGTCGCCGATGCCATCGTCCACGCGCTGAAGCAGCCATTCCTGTTGCAGATGGAAGAAGTCTACGTCTCTGCCAGTGTGGGCATAGCGCTGGCCACCGGCATGGAAGGCAGGAGTGTTCAGGATGCCAACAGTCTGATCAAGCAGGCCGACGTTGCCCTGTACCGGGCAAAGCTCTCCGGACGCTCCAGACATGTCTTCTTCACGCCAGAACTGGATCAGGCGCAACGGGATCGCTCGGTCATGATCACCAGCCTGCGCCGGGCAGTCGATCGACAGGATTTCGAGCTCTTCTACCAACCGCAGCTATTGATTCGTGAACAGCGACTGCTGGGCTTCGAAGCACTGCTGCGCTGGCCACAGGATACCGGCGAACACGTCAGCCCCGGCGCCTTCATCGATGTGCTGGAAGAAACCGGATTGATCGGGGAACTGGGTGAGTGGGCGATCAGCCAGGCCTGCGGGCAGCATCGCATCTGGCTGCGCAAGGGTCTGATCGGTGCGGCGACCACCATGTCGGTGAATGTATCGGCACGTCAGCTGGGCATGCCGCATTTCGCCCAACGCGTTGCCGCGATTCTGGACAAGCATTCGATGCGACCCGACAGCCTGATCCTGGAGATTACCGAGTCGGCTCTGGTGCAGACGATAGAAACCAATATCATCAACGATATCAAGAGCCTCGGTGTGCAGATTTCGCTGGATGACTTCGGTACGGGCTACTCCTCGCTGGCCTATCTGAGCCAGTTGCCGCTGGATCACCTGAAGATCGACCGCTCCTTCATCGCCGATATCTCTCGATTCCCGCATGCCATCACCGTCATCAAGAGCATCATCGCCCTGGCAAGAACGCTGGGCATTCGCGTGATTGCCGAAGGTGTTGAGGATGGGGATATCCTGCCGATGCTGGCGCTGGAAGGTTGCGAAGGTTATCAGGGCTACCATTTCTCACAGCCGTTGCCGGCACGCGAAATGGCGGCGCGCCTAAAGGATCTTGAACCGGTCAGGCTTAGCCACTATGCCAACTTTATTGACCTGAGTTCGACGACTTCCTGAGCCTGCAAGCGACGTGACCGGGTTGGCCAGACGGTAGCGTCGCAGCCAGGACGTATCCTGCTGTTCGTGGAAGTGCATCAATTCGACCAGACAGGTAGTCGGTAGATTGATCTGAATGGCCTGTCGCTGGTTGGCGTTGCTGCGCTGCAGGTGTGGCCACAGATACTCGCACCAGGAAAATTCCAGGATGTCGCAATGAATCACTTCGTATTCGGCAGCGACGGCATCCGGCACCTGATTGAGCACATTGTGCAAGGCTGCACTGCTGCCATGCCGGACTACCCGGGTAAGTCCACTGGGGGAGATCCAATCGGGTGATTCCGTGTCATTGGCCGCGCTGGCATGGTCCTGCTCACGGACGAACAGGCTCATCAGTTCCGACACCATGGATGTCAGCTCATCGAACCCGATGCAGGATTGCTGTTGTTGTAACCATGCAGCCCTACTGTCCATCCAGACCTCTTATCGCTGAGTCAAGGGAAACATCGAATGCCGGTTTTCGAGCGTCTTTCGACTCGTCAACAGCAGCCAGGGCATGGTACGACAGGCACGCTCGAGGCGGTAAACGAGTAGGTAAACCGATCTCGCGGAATTGGCAATATATGGCCGGTTTTCGGGGTCGTCTCTCCGAGCTCCGATCGCTGGATTCAGATGCCCAGACGCTCCCAGAGCGCGTCAACACGGGCTTTGACGGCCTCACTCATCTCAATCGGTTCACCCCATTCACGATCCGTTTCACCAGGTAACTTGTTGGTCGCATCCATCCCCATCTTGGAACCCAGACCCGACACCGGCGAGGCAAAATCCAGGTAGTCGATGGGGGTGTTCTCGATCAGGGTTGTATCCCGGGCCGGGTCCATTCGAGTGGTAATGGCCCAGATGACATCTTCCCAGGAACGCGCATCGACATCGTCATCCACCACGATCACGAACTTGGTGTACATGAACTGACGCAGGAAGGACCAGACACCCATCATCACGCGTTTGGCATGCCCGGGATACTGCTTCTTCATGCTGACCACCGCCATGCGATACGAGCAGCCCTCCGGCGGCAGGTAGAAGTCCACGATCTCGGGAAACTGCTTTTGCAGGATGGGAACAAAGACCTCGTTGAGTGCCACGCCCAGAATGGCAGGTTCATCCGGCGGCCGGCCGGTGTAGGTAGAGTGATAGATGGGATCGCGCCGATGCGTGACCTTCTCGACCGTGAAAACCGGAAATTCGTCCACCTCGTTGTAATACCCGGTGTGATCACCAAACGGGCCTTCCGGTGCCATCTCGTCCGGGTACAGATAGCCTTCCAGCACGAATTCTGCTGAAGCGGGCACTTGCAGGTCGGACAGCATTGCCTTGCCCAGCAGCGTGCGCTCACCGCGCAACAAGCCGGCAAAGGCATGTTCGGACAGCGTGTCCGGCACCGGCGTCACGGCACCCAGAATGGTGGCCGGGTCAGCGCCCAGTACCACGGCTACCGGAAACGGCTCTCCCGGGTGTTCCTGTTGCCACTCGCGAAAGTCCAGTGCACCACCTCGGTGACTCAACCAGCGCATGATGGTCTTGTTCGGACCGATCACCTGCTGGCGATAGATGCCCATGTTCTGGCGTTTCTTGTGTGGTCCCTTGGTGATGACCAGCCCCCAGGTGATCAAGGGCCCCGCATCACCGGGCCAGCAGGTCTGCACCGGCAGGCGCGACAGGTCCACCGTCTCCCAGCTCTCTTCCTGACAGGCGGGTGAGCGTGTGGTGCGAGGCGCCATGTCCAGCACTTTCTTGAAGATCGGCAGAGAGTTCCAGGCGTCCTTGATGCCCTTGGGGGGATCGGGCTCCTTGAGGAAGGCCAACAGCTTGCCCACCTCGCGCAGGGCCTCCACGGAGTCCTCACCCATGCCCAGGGCCACTCGTTCGGGTGTACCAAACAGATTGCCCAGCAGCGGCACGTCAGAGCCAATCGGGTTCTCGAACAGCAGCGCCGGTCCCTTGCTGCGCAAGGTGCGGTCGCAGATCTCGGTGATTTCCAGATTCGGGTCGACAGGCTCCTGAATGCGTTTCAGCTCGCCCCGCTCTTCCAGCCCCGACAGGAAATCGCGCAGATCCTTGTATTTCATTGTCTGCTCAGGTCAGTCCGGAGTGGCGCAACAAGGCTGCAACGTCCGGTTCACGTCCGCGGAATGCCGTGAACGATGCCATGGCATCACGCGAGCCGCCGACCTCCAGAACATTCTCCAGAAAGGATCGCCCAGTTTCCTCGTTGAAGATGCCTTCCTCTTCGAATCGGGAAAAGGCATCTGCCGAGAGAACTTCGGCCCATTTGTAACTGAAATAACCGGCGCTGTATCCACCGGCAAAGATATGGGAGAAGCTGTGCTGGAAGCGGTTGAACGACGGTACCGGAACCACCGCCACTTGCTGACGCACCCTGTCGAGTATCGCCTGCACATCGGCAGCCTGTTCAGGGGTGGACTCCAGGTGCAGATGCATATCGAACAGCGAGAATTCCAGTTGCCTGACCAGCTGCATGGCACTCTGGAAGTTGCGGGCACCTCGCATCTTGTCGAGCAATTCGTCGGGCAAGGGTTCACCCGTCTGGTAATGACCGCTGATCATGTCGATCGACTCTCTCTCCCAGCACCAGTTTTCCAGAAACTGACTGGGCAGTTCAACGGCGTCCCACTCCACCCCGTTGATGCCCGACACACCGGCAGATTCCACGCGAGTCAGCATGTGGTGCAGTCCATGGCCGAACTCATGGAAAAGGGTGGTCACTTCCATATGTGTCAGCAGTGCCGGATCATCGCCCACCGGTGGGGTCAGATTGCACGTCAGGTAGGCGATCGGTTGCTGCACGCGGTTGCCGACCCGCTGCCGCGTCGCGCACACATCCATCCAGGCTCCGCCACGCTTGTTCTCTCGGGCGTAGTTGTCCAGATAGAATTCGCCACGGGGCCTGCCTTGCTGATCGGTGATGCTGTACAGCGTGACATCCGGGTGATAGACCGCCGCGTCGGCCACCTGCTCGATCTGCAGACCGAACAGTTTACCGACCACCTTGAACATGCCGGGTACCGCGCGATCAGCCGGAAAATAGGGTTTCAGTTCTTCATCGGACAGATCGTGTTGCTGCTTCTTGAGACGATCGCTGGCGTAGGCAACATCCCATGCGGCGAGCTCGGGCAGAGCGAGTGATTCCCGAGCGAAGCTGGAAAGTGCATCGAACTCCGCCTGGGCGGCAGGTCTTGCACGAACGGCCAGGTCTTCCAGAAAATCGAGCACCTGCTGCGGTGACTCTACCATCTTGGGCACCACCGACAGATGGGCATAGGAGTCGAATCCGAGCAGTGCGGCCTTCTCGGCACGCAGCGACAGGATCTTCTGGATCAACGAGCTGTTGTCGAACTGTCCGGCATGCGGGCCTTGATCGGACGCTCGCGTACTGAAGGCGGTATACATCTCCTCACGCAGGCTACGGTCATTGGCAAACATCATGACGGCCAGGTAGCAGGGAAACTCCAGGTTCAGCAGATACCCCTCCTGATCCTTGCTCTGCGCTCGTTGCCGCGCGGCCGCAATGGCCGATTCCGGCAGACCATCCAGCTGTTCGGCATTGTCGATCAGCTTCTGCCAGGCATTGGTGGCATCCAGCACATGATCGGAAAATTCGGTGGTCAGTTTTGACAACTGCTGGGCGATCTCGCCGTAACGCTGCTTCTCCTTGTCGCCGAGCGAGACGCCGCCCAATTCGAAGTCGCGGATATCGTGCCGGATCTGCTGTTGCTGCTCGGCGGACAAATCGGCAAATCCCGCACTGTCGCGCAAGGCCAGCGTGGCCTTGTACAGCTTGCTGTTCTGGCCCAGTTGCGTGTAGTAGGCGCTGAGCTTGGGCAGGCAGCGATTGTAGACCTCACGCAGACCGTCATTGTTCATGACCGAGTTCAGATGGCTGATCGGCGACCAGAACAGTGAGAGTCGGTTGTGAACCTCACTCAGCGGCTGCATCAGCGAATTCCAATCGGGCGCCTCCACCGCCGACACCGTATCGACCACCGACTGACAGTCAGCAAGATGACTATCGAGCTGCTGCTCGATCTTGTCGACGTCGATTGCAGTGAAATCAGGGCGTTGAATCAATAGATCAGACATGTGACGAGCCAGGGCTTTCGATGAGTTGAAGTACGCTGTGCGAGACAGAGTGGTTTTCTAGACGTCCAGGTTGGAAACCGACAATGCATTTCGTTCGATGAAATCCCGACGCGGCTCGACCTGATCGCCCATCAGCGTATCAAAGACCTCATCCGCTGCGATGGCATCTTCGATGCTTACCTGCAGCATGCGTCGTGCTTCGGGATCCATCGTGGTTTCCCACAGTTGCTCCGGGTTCATCTCACCCAGTCCCTTGTATCGCTGGATCGTCAGACCGCGCTTGGATTCGGCGATGAGCCAGTCCATCGCTTCCTTGAAACTGCTGATGGGCAGCTCACGTTCACCTCGTGCCACATAGGCGCCCTCGCCCAGCATGCCAACCAGCTTCTCTGCCAGACGCGCCAGGGTTCGGTAATCCGGCGACAGAAAGAAACCGGGATCGAGACGGATTTCCTTGTCATTGCCGTGTACACGACGGACCAGCTGCAAGCCGTGCTTGCCGTCATGCTCGACGGGCGTCGATGAATATTGAGAGGTCTCGGACAACTGCGCATTCAACGTGTCAACCAATTGGCGTCCATATTCTGCCACCTTGTCGGCAGAGGTCAGATCCTCTTCCGAGACCGGCGCCTGATTGATCATGGCCTCGAGTACATCCCGGTTGAAACGTCGCTCCATCCTGTTCATCAGCAGACCGACTCGCATGTATTCCTGAGCCAGGGATTCGAATCCGGTATCACTGATGGTCGGAGCATCCGTGGTGACATGCAGACGTGCTCCGTCCAGCGCCAGCTGCAACAGGTAGGCGTTGAGTTCGGCATCGTCCTTGACGTAGCGTTCCTGCTTACCCTTCTTCACCTTGAACAGAGGCGGCTGTGCGATGTAGATATGGCCACGCTGGATCAGCTCCGGCATCTGACGATAGAAGAAGGTCAGCAGCAGAGTCCGGATATGAGAACCGTCAACGTCCGCATCGGTCATGATCACGATGTAGTGATAACGCAACTTGTCGATGTCGAATTCATCACGACCGATGCCACAGCCAAGAGCTGTAATCAGGGTGCCGACTTCCGCACTCTGCAGCATCTTGTCGAACCTGGCCTTCTCCACATTCAGGATCTTGCCCTTGAGTGGCAGGATGGCCTGGCGTCGTCTGTCACGTCCCTGCTTCGCGGAACCACCAGCGGAGTCGCCCTCCACCAGATACAGTTCGGATTTGGCAGGATCCTTCTCCTGACAATCGGCCAGTTTTCCGGGCAATCCTGCGATATCCAGAGCACCCTTGCGGCGGGTCATTTCTCGGGCCTTGCGCGCCGCTTCACGAGCGCGAGCGGCATCAATGATCTTGGCCGTGATTTCCCGCGCTTCAGTGGGGTTTTCCTGCAGAAAGTCATGCATGAATTCACCCAGTACCGATTCGACGATCCCTTTGACTTCAGATGAAACCAGTTTCTCCTTCGTCTGTGAGGAAAATTTCGGGTCTGGTACTTTCACCGACAGCACCGCAGTCAACCCTTCCCGTGCATCGTCACCGGTCGCCGACACCTTGGCCTTCGTGGTGACACCACTGGCTTCCATGTACTGGTTCAGCGTACGTGTCATCGCGGTACGAAAACCGGCCAGATGCGTACCGCCATCGCGCTGCGGAATGTTGTTGGTGAAGCAGAAGATGTTTTCCTGGTAGGAATCTGTCCATTGCAGGGCCACTTCGACGGCAACATCGTCCTTGCTGCCCAGGGTGTGGATGACCGTGCCATGCACCGGCGTCTTCTTTCGATTCAGATGCTCGACGAAGGCACTGATACCACCTTCATACTCGAAAGTATCCGTCTGATTGGAGCGTTCATCGGTCAGGATGATTCTGACGCCGCTGTTCAGGAACGACAGTTCTCGCAGTCGCTTGCGGAGCACGTCGTATTCGAAATGAATATTGCTGAAGGTGTCGGCACTGGGCTTGAAGTGGATCTTTGATCCGGTGATATCAGTGGGTTCACCCACTTGCAGATCTGTCAGTGGCTTGCTTTCACGGTATTCCTGCGTGTGAACGAAGCCATCGCGGTGAATGGTGAGCTTCAACCACTCGCTCAATGCGTTGACGACCGATATACCCACACCGTGCAGGCCTCCGGAGACCTTGTAGGAGTTGTCGTCGAACTTTCCGCCCGCGTGCAGAACCGTCATGATGACCTCTGCGGCAGATTTACCCTCACCTTTGTGAATATCGACCGGGATACCGCGACCGTCGTCTGAAACACTGACAGATTCATCGGTATGGATCGTGACGTTGATGGCGCTGCAGTGACCTGCCAGTGCTTCATCGATGGAGTTGTCGACGACCTCGAACACCATATGGTGAAGTCCGGTTCCATCGTCGGTATCGCCGATGTACATGCCTGGGCGCTTGCGGACAGCATCCAGACCCTTGAGAACCTGGATACTACTGGAGTTGTAACTCGGTGAATCGCTCATTCGTTCGGTCTTCTTAGCGTAACTTACTAATCATACTACGTTTTTGAGCCTACCGTGTTCCATGTGGAACCCTGAGTGGTCGTGATCACGTAGTACATCGAGGTTGACCCCTGAAACGAATATCTGCCCATTGAGCTTCAACAGCTGACTGATGATTTCAGTGGCGTGTTCGACATCGAGTTCGGAGGTCAGATCGTCGCAGAGGACGATGGCCTGACTGGACTTGTTTTGATCGAGTAGATCCAGTTGGGCCAGGTGCAGCAAATACACCAACACTTTTTGTTGACCGCGTGACAACAGCTGTTTGGCAGCTATGCCGTCGCTGGATAGCGTCATCTCTGCACGATGCGGTCCATCGGTGGTGGTTTTCATCCGGCGGTGATAGTCGAGATTTCTGTCCAGCAGATCCGCCAGTTCATGGTCTGCCGACCAGCCGGAACGATAATCGAGTTCCACGTGGAACCTGGCGTTGATTTCCCGCATTCGCACGTGTAATGCCGTGGACAGTTTGTCGACGTAAGCGCTTCTGTATCGATTGAGCGCTTCGGAGGATTCGATAAAGAGAGAATCCCAGGTCTTCAGCTCAGCCAGTGATCCATTGTCTCGCAAAAGTTGATTTCGCTGAGAGAGAGACCTTTTGAACTGTTTCCAAAGTTCAAGATAGGCATGTTCCATGTGGAACACACCCCAATCAATGAATTGTCGACGTTCATCCGGGCCTTCCTGGATCAACTTGTGACTATCCGGCGTCAAGGATTTCACCGGGAGCAATCGCGTGACTTCAGCGATGCTCTTGATCTCCTCGAAATCCAGGCGCAGTTCAACAGAGCCATCACGTTGACGTAACAGGCCGGTTCGATGTTCGCGGGAGGTGTGAGGATCAGTAAACAGTGCAGTCAGAGTAAATGACTGGGCGTTTCTATTGATCAGTTCGCGTGCCTTTCGCGTTCGAAACGAATGTCCGGTAGAAAGGCACTGAATGGATTCGAGTATGGAACTCTTGCCTGATCCGTTGTTTCCAGAGACGAGATTCAGGCGAGGGTGGGGAAGCAATGACAGATTCTGGATATTTCTGAAGTCATTGACATCCAGTTTGTTGAGAATCACAAACGCATCGGCATGACAACGTATTTGCTGTCGTTATTGGTTTCCGGAGTGACCAGGGCACTGCTGTTTCCGTCCTTGAGGAGAATGCGTGCATTGACGCTTTCGAGAGAATTCAACACGTCGAGCAAATAGGTGACGTTGAATCCGATCTCTGCTGAATCACCGGTGTAATCCACTTCCAGTTCATCAATCGCTTCTTCCTGATCGGGGTTGTTACTGGATATGGTCAGAGTGCCGGTTTGCAATGCGATTCGAACGCCGCGATATTTTTCATTCGACAACACGGACGCACGTGTCAATGATTGCTTGAGAGTCTGGCAGTCGATCAGCAATTCCTTGTTGCCATCAATGGGAATGACCCGGTTGTAATCAGGAAAACGGCCATCGATCAGTTTCGTGGTCAAACGCACACCGCCGACCTGAACCTGGAGATGCTGAGGTGTGACCAGCAAGGTCACTGAATCTTCGGCTTCGACACTGGACAACAATCGCTGGAGTTCTCCGACTGTCTTTCGAGGAATGATTGCTCTGACCGGTGTTTCCGGTTCAGCGTCTGTTGCGCATTGCGCATAAGCGAGTCGGTGACCATCCGTGGCTACGCAGGAAAGTCGATCAGCACCAATTTCCAGCAACATGCCATTCAGATAGAAACGAACATCCTGCTGAGCCATCGAGAACGCGGTGTTCTTGATGCATTGCAACAAGACTGATGCGGGCAATATGACTTGTTGCGGTGCGTCAAGTGCATCCACGTGAGGAAATTCATCTGCCGGTAGCGTTGCCAATGTGAATTTGCTGCGTCCGGATTTGAAAATGACCTTGTCACCCTGGAAATTGAAATCCACTCGTGCCGAGTCAGGTAGGTGCTTGCAGATTTCGAGCAGTTTTCTGGCAGGTACAGTTGTTGATCCGGTTTGATCGACATGCATCTCGACTCTTGCCTGCATTTCGATTTCAGAATCGGTTGCAGTCAATGTCAGATAGCCATCATCTGCAACCATCAGGACATTGCCGAGTATGGGAGAGGTCTGTTTGCGTTCAACAGCGCCTACTACGTGCTGCAAAGGTGTCAGCAAAGTCTCACGTTGTGCACTGAATTTCATGGCTGATAGAAAAAGGTGTGTTTGTATTGTGTGTTTATGATTACTACTACTACTGCGGGCAAAGTCTGTGGATAAGTCGTTTTTTATTATATATATCAACAACTTGTCGAAATTTTTCTGCCTGTATAACTGCCTTGACTCAACAGCTTCTTCCTGTGAGTGAAATGTGGATAAGTCAGAGCCTTGTATAGCTTGCACACTTTGCTGATAAGTTATCCACAGGGTTATACCGGAAGATAGTCCATCCTGAAAGGGGAGCTAACGTCAGCTGGAAAGAGTTCTCAGTAGATTACTGTAGTCTTCACGGATACCTTCGTCAGATTCCTGCAGCTCCGCGACCTTCCGACAGGCATGCAAAACGGTCGTATGGTCACGGCCACCAAAGGCCTTGCCGATCTCTGGCAGGCTCTTGCTGGTCAGTTCCTTGGCCAGTGCCATGGCAATCTGGCGAGGCCTGGCAACCGATCGAGAGCGGCTCTTGCCCGAGAGATCTGCCAGCCTGATGTTGTAATACTCGGCGACGGTCTTCTGAATGTTTTCCACGCTGACGGTCTTCGCCTGTACGGCCAGAAGATCCGCCAGGGCCTCACGCGTGAAGTCCAGTGTGATCGGGGTGCCAATGAGCTGCGAATTGGCTATGACGCGCTTCAGGGCCCCTTCGAGCTCGCGCACATTGCTGCGAATGCGTTTGGCAATGAAGAAGCTCACTTCCGATGGCAGGGTGACACCACGCTGTTCTGCCTTGCTGTTGAGGATCGCCACCCGCATTTCCAGCTCCGGTGGTTCGATCGCGACAGACAGGCCCCAGCCGAACCGGGTCTTCAGGCGTTCTTCAAGACCGTTGATCTCCTTCGGGTAACGATCACAGGTCAGCACGATCTGCTGATTGCCTTCGAACAGGGCATTGAAGTTGTGGAAGAACTCTTCCTGTGTCTGCTCCTTGCCGGCGAAGAACTGGATGTCATCGATCAGCAGGGCATCCAGGCCTCGATAGTAGGCCTTGAATTCATTCATCTTGCCATGTTGAAGTGCGTGCACCATCTCATGAACATAGGTCTCCGAATTGATATAGGAGACCCGGGCATCAGGCTTGTTGGCCAGTATTTCATTACCGATTGCCTGCATCAGGTGGGTCTTGCCCAGGCCCGAGGCGCCATAGATGAGGTAGGGGTTGTAGGCCGTGCCGGGACTGCCGCCGATCTGCAGCGCAGCGGCGCGTCCGAGCTGGTTGCTCTTGCCGGCCACCAGCGTATTGAAACTGAACTCGGGTTTGAGGTGTGAATCGACCGGCGGCGTGCTCTTGGCAACCTGCGAATGAGCCGGTGCCGACATTCTTCCCGTCTCGCGATCCGAGCCTTGTCCGGCATGATTTGCCTTCTCGTTATCCTGAAAGGCCTGCTGAGCCTCATTGGGCTGCCCCGAACCGATGACCAGTTTGACCTCGATCTCTTCCGGGGCTGTCAATGCGCTGGCTATCTCCTGAATACGCGCGTGGAAACTGCTCTGCACCATATCCAGTACGAAGCGATTCGGCGCCAGTATGCGCAGCTGGTCAGACTCATGCCAGGCTTGCAGGGGACGGATCCAGGTATTGAGCTGCTGGTCGGATAGCTCTTCTTCGAGCTTCAAAAGACAGCGATCCCAAAGTGGTGCTCTCAACTGCGCGATCTCCGAGGCATGACAGGGGTAGGCAGACGGCAATTCTCGAATCATCGAGGCATGTCTGCAAGGGGGGGCGGTGAACTCTACGGAAGAGTGGCCCGATATTCAACATCCAATACTACTAGATGTTCTGTTCGCGAATATGCCTGATGCACAAAGGATCTGTGCATTCCTTGATTTAGCGGGATTTACCGGCACGTCGGACCGGTTGTCGGACCTGGATCTGCCGAGTGCTGTCACGGCAGTCGTGAAGGGCGGGAGTTATCGGATGGACCCGGTTAGTTCATGGGTGTCTGCTAATGGGGTGGCCATCGATGGGTGTTTGTTGATCCGATGCCTGTTTATGGGTGTCTGCTGATCGGGTGGCCATCAATGGGTGTCTGTTGAACCGGTGCCTGTTCATGGGTGTCTGCTGATCGGGTGGCTATTCATGGGTGTCTGTTGATCGGGGAGGCCAAACTGCGAGGCGGGCAGCAAGTTCGGTCATGCGATCTGTCGGTTGTCAGGCGCTGGCTTCCCGATTGCATGGGAAGCGCCCGCTCCGGAATGCCGCTGAACGCTATTACTGCGGTGTGACTGACATCCGCGGCGGCAGAGGTGGCGGATATATTCCTCAAACATGACTTGACCCGTGGGGAAAGTCAGATTATGATTGGGGGTTCGTTAACGACACGCGCAGCCCACTGGCTGCTATTCGAGTACAGCCGACATGAAAAGAACGTATCAACCGAGCAAGATCAAGCGTGCTCGCACCCATGGATTCCGCGCACGTAAAGCCACTCGTGGTGGACGTGCAGTGCTGGCAGCACGCCGTCGCAAGGGCAGGGCTCGCCTTAGCGCTTGAGTCGTATGTTGACGTCGCAATCTGACGACGTGTCAGTTTGCGGCTCTTCATTGGATGTCAGGCGGGAGGCAGATCGAACAGCCTCCCGCGAAGGTGTTGATCAATCCTTTCCTCGCACTGCACGGTTGTTGTCTGGAGCTGACTACAGTCAGGTCTTCAAGAAGAACAAGCGCTACTCCGACAAGTACTGGACCATTCTGGTCAAACGCAATGAGTCCGGTGTATCCAGGTTGGGATTGGCCATTGCCAAGAAACGGGCGAAACGAGCCGTTGATCGAAACAGGATCAAACGTGTTGCCAGAGAAACCTTTCGCAAGCAACGACTGTCCCTGCCGGGATTGGAACTGGTCGTCATGAACCGTGATGCGGCCACCAGCGCCTCAACTCGTGAACTGCATGATTCGATGGAACGATTGCTGAGCAAGATGGCTCGCGTCCCGTCGAACAATGGACACCTCTCCGTTCCCCCGGACAACTGATCCGTGATCCTCAGGCTCATCGCATTCTATCGACGGTGGGTAAGCCCATTGTTGCCTCCTCGCTGTCGTTTTGTGCCGAGTTGTTCAGAATACGCTGCAGAAGCAATAGCAACTCACGGTACACTACGGGGCGGGAAGTTGGCGGTGCTGCGAGTCTGTCGTTGCCATCCTTTCCATCCGGGTGGTTTTGACCCGGTTCCGCAAATCAGGAATCAAGAGCCGGAGCAGTGTGAGTCTGCTGGCCCGGCCGATTCCGACTCCCCTTCACTCGACCAATTCAAGAGTTAATGGACACCCAACGACTGCTGTTGTACCTCGCATTCGGTTTTCTGAGTCTGATCATCTATCAGACATGGATGCAGGATTACCACACACCGGCGCCCGTGGTGCAGACCTCGACGGACACCCCCGGAGCCACTCCCGCCGTAACCCCTGGCAACAGTTCAGCATCCAATGCGGCTGACATGCCGGGCGCTGTCGCCGGTCCGGCTGCAACACCGGTTGCCCCGACGGCTGCTGCGGATGTGCCTTCGGTAGCGGTGAGCACGGATGTGTTCAATGTCCGGATCAGCGCGCTGGGAGCCACGATCACCGAAGTGGATCTCAAGGACTATCCGGTATCGATCGAACAGCCGGATGTGCCGTTCACACTGGTCAGTGACGATCCCCTGCATTATCTGGTGGCCGAGTCGGGTTTGCAGGCACGGGCCAACGAGCCTGCCCCCACTCATCGTGAATTGATGCAGGCAGCTCAGGAAAGCTATGCGCTTGAAGACGGTCAGAACACCCTGGAGATACCGTTTGTCTGGGATTCGGGCACCGGCATCACCGTCACCAAGACGCTGACCTTCACGCGCGGCAGCTATGAAGTGGGCGTCAACTATCTGATCAACAACGCATCGGATGCCGACTGGACAGTCAACCAGTATCGTCAGCTGAAGCGAAAGCCCGGTACCAAGGACGAGAAGCAACAGTTCGTCAACACCTATATCGGTGCCGTGGTCAGTAACGAGGAAGAGCGTTACAGCAAGGTCAAGTTCGGCGACATGGAAGACGAGAATCTGAACGTGTCAGTGACCGATGGCTGGGTGGCGATGATCCAGCATTACTTCGCAGCGGCCTGGATTCCTCAGGCTGGCGAGCAGAACACGGCCTACAGTCGATATCTTGCTCAGGAGAATCACTACCTGATCGGCATGGTGTCCGGTAGCCAGGTCATTCCGGCGGGTCAGCAAGGCAGCTTCACGACCAAGGCCTATATCGGACCCAAGGTGCAGGACAAGCTCTCGGCGGCGGCTGAACATCTCGAACTTACCGTCGACTTCGGTTGGCTGACCATCATTGCGCAGCCACTGTTCTGGATACTGAAAACCATTCACGGCATCATCGGCAACTGGGGTTGGGCGATCATCTTCACCACCTTCATCATCAAGGCGGTGTTCTACAAGCTCTCCGAAGCCAGTTATCGGTCCATGGCCAAGATGAAGCTGTTGCAACCCAAGCTGGCTTCACTCAAGGAACGATACGGCGACGATCGTACCAAGATGGGTCAGGCGACGATGGAGCTGTACAAGAAAGAGAAGGTCAACCCGCTGGGTGGCTGCCTGCCGATGATCATCCAGATTCCGGTATTCATCGCTCTGTACTGGACCTTGCTGGAGAGTGTCGAGCTGCGCCAGGCACCGTTCATGTTGTGGATCCAGGATCTGTCCCTGCGCGATCCGTTCTTCATACTGCCGATCATCATGGCAGCCACCATGTATTTCCAGCAGAAGCTGAACCCTGCGCCGGTAGATCCCATTCAGGCCAAGGTATTCCAGTTCCTGCCGTTGATATTCGGTGTTTTCTTTGCCTTCTTCCCGGCCGGCCTCGTGCTGTACTGGGTGGTCAACAACAGTCTGTCCATTGCTCAGCAGTACTACATCACTCGCCATGTTCTGGCTGATGATACGAACAGCAAGAAAGGCAAGAAGAAGAAGGGCAAGAAATCCGACAAGGATGGTAGCGAGACGAAGGCTCTGGAGGTCGACGAGCCGGAGACTGCTGCGAATGATTCTGACAAGGAGTCAGCTGCCGATGATGACGACAAGGGTGCCAAGCCTTCCAGCTGACAGGTACTCGCAGTATCGAGCCATGCTCATACGATGAGTAGCAGCACCGATACGATTGCAGCCATTGCCAGCGGCACCGGACGCGCTGGCATTGGCGTGGTCCGCATCAGCGGACCACTGGCTCCGGCCATCAGCAGGGAAGTCTGCGCGCGGGATCTGCCTGTTCGCGAAGCCTGCTACCTGCCGTTTCTGGCAGACGAAGGCGTTGTGCTGGACAGAGGTATTGCTCTGCTGTTCGAAGCGCCTCATTCCTTTACCGGCGAACACGTTCTGGAGCTGCAGGGCCATGGTGGCCCGGTGGTTCTGGACATGATCATGCAGCGCGTGCTGCAACTGGGTGCGCGGCCGGCTCGACCCGGTGAGTTCTCGGAACGGGCTTTCCTGAATGAGAAACTGGATCTTGCCCAGGCCGAGGCCATCAGTGATCTGATCGACAGTAGCAGCGAGGCTGCTGCTCGAGCAGCGGTTCGCTCCATGAGCGGAGAATTCTCGTCTCATGTGGCCCTGATCCAGGAGGAGCTGATCGCGCTGCGCGTCTGGCTTGAAGCGGCGCTGGATTTCAGCGAAGAGGAGATCGATTTCCTGGCTGAGCCTGTGCTGCAGGAAAGAACGGTCAATCTGATCAAGCAGTTCGACAGCCTGTTGCTCAAGGCCGAGCAGGGCCAGCGGCTGCGCGATGGGCTTACCATCGTCATTGCCGGCGTGACCAATGCAGGAAAATCCAGTCTGCTGAATGCCTTGGCCGGTGTCGATTCCGCCATCGTCACCGATATCGAGGGTACGACACGCGATGTGTTGCGTGAGGAAATCACGATAGAGGGTGTGCCACTGCACGTAGTGGATACTGCAGGGTTGCGCAATACCGAAGATCCGGTAGAACTTGAAGGTATCCGACGTGCTCGTGCCCAGATGGATAACGCCGACCATGTGCTGGTGATCATCGATGCAACCCGGCCCCGGCTACCATCGGTCGAATTACCGAAGTCTGTCAGCCAGAGTGTGATCATCAACAAGAGCGACAGGGTTGACGAAGCAACGCTGGAGAATCTGCGGGAAGAATTCGGTGCCAGATTGAGCATTTCTGCGAAGCAGGGGGACGGCCTGGAGCAACTGAAGACCCTTCTCCTGTCGCTCGCCGGACACGATAGTGCGGTCGAAGGGGTATACAGCGCGAGACGACGACATCTGGACGCGCTGTATCACGCGCGCGAAGCCACCGACGCCGCGCTCTATCGTCTGCGTCAATCCACGATGCCGGAGCTGGCCGCGGAGGAACTGCGATTGGCGCAGCGCTCCCTCGATGAAATCACCGGGCGCTTCGATAGCGAGGATCTGCTGGGACGAATCTTTTCCGACTTCTGTATCGGCAAATAAGCGCGCAGTCGCTCGATAGTGGCTTGCCGAACCGGACTCGCTGGCTGGCTGATCGGCTGCCATCCCTTTCTGTGCAACGCTGACCCGACAGGTTGAACTGTTCAGCCAGCATGCAGCCTGACTGAAAAACCGCTACCGACATCGGACCCCATGTCGGTCGCTCGAACCTGGCTGTCTGAGAGCCGTCTGTCTGACGCCTTGATCCGCTTGCTCGGATTTTCTGGCTGTTTTGTGATCAGTATCAACAGGGAGTTGACTGCGAAACTGTTAGAACTGTATCACTAAGCGGCTTGCCGGTCTTGCACTAGTCGAAATACAGGATCGACACGCAGCGCTATTGATAACCGAGAGGTATTGTTACCGAAATTCTTCTGATCATCGTGTGATATTCATGGTGCGTTGGAAGAAATCGACGTGCTGTGCTTCCCGGGTTGATGAAGTGCCATGAAATCGGGCTGAAAGGATGATTGCAGCCCATGAACAAGGAGAGTGACTCATGCGTTTACCGATGTCTGTAATTCTGGCGGTGTTGATGACGGTCGCCTGCGACAGTTCGAATAATAATACAACTGTGCCGGCTGATGATCCGGTCGACTCAGGTACGGATACGGATACGGATACGGATACGGATACGGATACGGATACGGATACGGATACGGATACCGACACCGACACCGACGATACCACGACCGATGAACGGCTGTTCGAGCCCTCCGACACGGATCTTGTGCTGAACACAAGCGTGTATCAGCAGGATGGGTATGGCAGCCTTGACGTCATCCGCGTTGATGTGCGCACCGAAACGACCGCGGGTGTCTGCAGCGCCGACGATCTCTCCGGCTGTACGCTGGCCGACGTTCTGGCTGACACCGACAAGACCGATGAGCTGACGGTGGATATTCCGATTCATTTCAAGAGTAGCGATTTCCCGGATGATGGGTCTGTCAGCAATGCAGAGTTGCGCTTGCGTGGAGGTGGTTCCCGATTTGCACCTCAGAAGTCATTTCGCGTGAAGCTCGATAGCAAGGAAGTGCTGTGGCGTGGGGAACGGCACTTGCAGATCAACAAGCACCCGTTTGAATCAAGCCGAATCCGAAACAAGCTGGCTTTCGACATGATGAGCGTGGTTCCGCATTTGCCAAGCATGCGCACCCAGTTTGTCAACCTGTGGATAGACGATGGTGCCGGCTCGCTGGACTATGGTCTGTATACGCACGTTGAAAGACCGAACGATCTCTACCTGGAAAAGCATGGGCTCGATGCAGAAGGCAATCTGTACAAGGCCGAGGATTTCCGTTTTGATCAGAGCGACCTGCTGGATGTTGCCGTCGATGAAGAGGGAAAACCACTGGACGAGGATCGTTTCGAAAGTTCGCTGGAGATCGAAGAGGGCAAGGACCATCGAGCATTGGTTGCCATGCTCAGCGCCCTGCATGATCCCGATCGAACATTCGATTCCGTATTGGATCAGTACTTCAATCGCAATAATGTGCTCAGCTGGATGGCGGTCAATATCCTCTTGCACCAGGCCGATGCCACTCGGCACAACTATATTCTCTATAACCCGAAGGATACGGAAACCTTCTATTTCCTGCCCTGGGATTATGATGCGGCCATGGGAAAATGGCAGATACCTGCCAATTCCTTCGATAGCGATGCGCTCAGGGAACGCACGGAATATGGTTATGCTGTCGGTTCGAAGAACGAATTCACCTCACGCTATTATCGTTTGCCCGGCATGCATGAGCGACTGCAGGAAGCAGTCAGTTACATTCGAGAGAATTTCATCACGGATGCCTTGATCAGTGAAAGGGCAGAGCAGTATGCCTCCTTGGCGGCACCGTTCGAGCTTGGTTTACCGGACAGTCAATACAACTCTGAATATCGGGAATCATCCTGGATGGAGCTGGCCAGCAATCCAGGCCTGAACGAAGAGGCCCTGGTGAATGCCTTCAGCATACCCATGCCGCCGACGCTGTTGGCTCCTGTGCTGGAAGGCAATGACTGGCTGTTTTCCTGGGAACCGGCCTATGATGTGACGGGTCACGCCATCAGCTACGACTTGCAGATTTCCACGTCCATTGATTTCTCCCCTGCAGATCAGGTTCGGCAGATCACGGATATTGCCGATGCGCCGGATCGGGTGACGCAGTCCGTGTCGGCCGAACTGTTGCCGGCCGGTGACTACCATGTTCGTCTGATTGCCAGGGCGGATAACGAACCTGAGCGTTTCTGGCAGGTGGCAGACAACCGGATCGACCGTGATGGGGTCAGGCATTTTGGTGTTATCGCATTCACTGTGCCCTAGTTCATCAAGGACTACGTTTGATGGTCATTGGCTATTGGCTATTGGCTATTGGCTATTGGTTATTGGTTATTGGTTATTGGTCATGGTCAAGGGCTTCGGCGGCTGCGCTCGCGGGTCGGTCCTCGCAACGATCGACCCAGTTCCTGATTGATGATTCATCGGGTAGCAGGTCCGAAAACCAGGTGAACGGCGACGCCATCAGCAGGTCGGCAGCAGAGTATTCAGCGCCCAGCAGGTAATCCGTGCGTTCCAGCGTGGTCGTCAACTGTCGCATGAGTGCCGGGACACCACGAAAGGTACTGTCCAGCAGGGGGTGTTCGAGTTGTGCAAGATGATGAACCAGCACCGGCTCGACGACATTGCCGTAGTACGCCAGCCAGCTGAGGTAACTGCCCCTGTTCGCAGCGCCGACCACGGGGGCAAGTGCTGAAGGAAACAGATCGGTCAGGTAGAGGATGATGGCATTCGACTCACGAATGGCACAGCCATCGTGTATCAGCATCGGCACCTTGCCTTCCGGGTGCGGGTTGGTCGGGTCGATATGGCCTGAGCCGTCCCGACGCGGTATCGTGACCTGTCGTATCTCGACCTGATCGAGAACATCCAGTTCGCACAGGAGCCTGATGATTCTTGTTGAACGGGATTGTGGCGAATGAAACAGTGTCAGCATGGCTGGCCTCTACTCGTGATGACGGGGGTGTACGAGCAGTATGGGCGAGGCCAGCTGACAGTTTCTGTCAGCAGTCGCCGCAAGTCTCTGGTGTCATGAGGCAGCCACCGTGTCGGAACGATCGGCCATCGTCAGGGCTTCCGAGGCATCGAACTGCATGGATGCAAGCCTGGCATACAGCCCATTCCCGGCCAGCAGCTCCTGATGACTGCCGGACTCGACGACTCGTCCTTCGTCCATTACCAGAATCCGGTCGGCATTGATGATGGTCGCCAGTCGATGGGCGATGACCAGCGTGGTCCGACCACTCATGGCCCTGTCCAGTGCCATCTGGACCTTGCGCTCGCTCTCTGCATCCAGCGCGCTGGTCGCTTCATCGAGCAGCAACAGCGGCGGGTTCTTCAGCAAGGCTCGGGCAATCGACAGACGTTGTCGTTGACCTCCGGAGAGCCGCACACCTTTCTCGCCCAGATAGGTATTGAAGCCGTCGGGCAAGCGTTCGATGAAATCAAGCGCCTGAGCATCGCTGGCGGCCTGGCGAACCTCTTCATCGCTGGCATCGGGTTTACCGTAGCGCAGATTGGTGGCCACATCCTCCGAGAACACCACGCTGTCCTGCGACACGAAACCGATGGATTCGCGCAGTTCGTCGAGTTGCAGGTCCTCGACAGGCGTACCGTCGAATGTGATGCTGCCGGTCTGCGGATCATAGAATCGCAGCAGCAGTTGCAATACGGTGGTCTTGCCGGCACCCGACGGTCCCACCAGTGCAATGGTCTGGCCCGGTTCCAGCGTGAAACTCAGATCCTGAAGAGCCTGTTCGTCAGGCCGACTGGGATAGCTGAACCCGACCTCCCTGAACTCGATACTGGCGCCTTTTGCCCAGGCAGTCTGTTGGTCGGCGTATGTCAGGTGACGGCCACCCGATACGATGACCGGCTGCGCATCCAGCAATTCCAGCAAACGTTCGGTAGCGCCCGCGGCACGTTGCACATCACCCAGTACCTCGGCCAGAGCGCCGGTGGAACCTGCAACAAGCGCCGCGTAGAGCATGAACTGCGTCAACAGCCCCGGCGTCATGCGGCCTTCCAGCACAGCCTGGGCACCGAGCCACAGCACGAACACGATGCAACCGAATACCAGCGTGATGGCCAGCGCTGTCAGAAAGGAGCGATTGCGATTGCGCCGGATGGCACTGTCGAACGCCGCATTGGTGGCAACCCGGTATCGGGCGCTTTCCATGTCCTCGCGGACATAGCTTTGCACGGTCGACATGGCGTTGAGGGTCTCGTTGGCCAGTGCGCCGGTATCGGCCAGCTTGTCCTGACTGTCGCGAGAGAGTTTGCGCACGCGACGACCGAATACCAGGATGGGCACGACCACCAGCACGAGAAGCCCGACGATGATGCTGGCCAGCTGTGGACTGGACCAGATCATCATCAGCAGGGCGCCGATGAACAACAGGCTGTTGCGCAGGCCCAGGGAAATACTCGAACCGATCAGGGACTGGATCAGCGTGGTGTCACTGGACAGACGCGATTGCACCTCCCCGGTTCGCAGGGTTTCGAAAAACACCGGGTCCTGACGCAATACCTGATGGTAGACCGCCTGCCGCAGGTCGGCCATGATCCGATCACCCAGCCAGGCCACGCAGTAGTAACGGACCGCGGTGGCTATCGCCAGAACCACTGCCAATGCGAACAGCGCCAGAAACACGCTGTTGACATGACCGGTATCGATGCCGTTGCCGGCCGAGACATCCGGCAGCGCGAATCCGCGATCGATCAGAAAGCGAAAGGCGGTGGGAATGGTGAGCGTTGCGGCGGCCGCTACGAGCAGTGCCGAGCCTGCGAGCAGGACACGCCCGCGGTAGGGCGCCAGAAAGGGCTTGAGTCGTAACAGGGTCTTCCATGCAGAACGATCCGATGCCGCCGTTGCCTCCTGGTGGGTGCTGTCGTTGAGGTCTGACACGATATGGGAACACTCGCTGTGGGGGCAGGGCTGGTGCGGCACCCGGACAGGGCTCCGCGCAAGGGACGTCGACACAGGCATGACACCAGCCTGTTGATGACAAAACAAGCAGAGTATGGGGCCAATGCGATGTGTGGCAAGCTTCTGCGTGACCTCAGCGCTTTCATTCAGGCCCCTTGGCCTTATAATGGCACGCTGTAGCGAGTGAGCATTGACATGCAGTACCCAACAGTTTTTAATGTGATCGTGGTTGGCGGTGGCCATGCCGGCACAGAGGCCGCTCTGGCAGCGGCACGCTCGGGTGCCAGCACGCTGTTGCTGACCCACAATATCGATACGCTCGGCCAGATGAGTTGCAATCCGGCCATTGGTGGCATCGGCAAGGGGCATCTGGTGCGCGAGATCGACGCGCTGGGCGGTGCCATGGCCATTGCTGCCGATCAGGCCGGTATCCATTTCCGAACGTTGAATTCACGCAAGGGACCAGCCGTCCGTGCCACACGGGCACAGGCTGATCGTCAGCTGTACCGTGTTGCCATTCGCAGAATCATCGAGAATCAGCCGAACCTGACGCTGTTTCAACAGGCCGTAGACGATCTGATCCTGAGCCCGGTGTCCGAAAGCGGCACGACCGAGGCGCGAGTGACCGGTGTCATCACGCAATTGGGCGTGCATTTTCATGCCCGCACTGTCGTCATGACCGTGGGCACCTTCCTCGCTGGCAAGATTCACGTCGGTGAAGCCAATCATGCCGCGGGTCGGGCCGGTGATCCACCCGCCATGACGCTGGCCCAGCGCATGCGTGAAATGCCCTTCGAGATTGCCCGCCTGAAGACCGGTACGCCACCGCGAATCGACGGTCGCACCATCGACTACAGTACCTTGCAGGCTCAACCGGGGGATTCGCCCCGGCCGGTATTCTCGTATCTGGGCAGTACCGACGATCACCCCGAGCAGGTGCATTGCCATATCACGGAAACCAATCAGCGCACCCATGACATCATTCAGGGGGCTCTGCATCGCTCGCCATTGTTCTCGGGCGATATCGAAGGTGTCGGTCCGCGCTATTGTCCGTCCATCGAAGACAAGGTGGTGCGTTTCAACGACAAGGATTCGCATCAGATCTTCATCGAGCCGGAAGGACTGAATACGCATGAGGTCTACCCGAACGGCATTTCCACCAGCCTGCCTTTCGATGTCCAGATCGATTATGTGCAATCCATCCGCGGATTCGAGAAAGCGCACATCACACGGCCTGGCTACGCCATCGAATACGATTTCTTCGATCCGCGAGGCTTGCGCGCATCGCTCGAGACCAGAACGGTTGCGGGCCTGTTCTTCGCTGGCCAGATCAATGGCACCACCGGCTACGAAGAGGCTGCTGCACAGGGCCTGATCGCAGGGCTGAACGCCGCTCGCCAGGTGAGGGGCGAAGCGTCGTGGACACCACGGCGTGATGAAGCCTATATCGGCGTTCTCATTGATGATCTGGTCACCCGGGGCACACGTGAGCCCTACCGCATGTTCACCAGTCGCGCCGAATATCGCCTGAAACTGCGCGAAGACAATGCCGATCTGCGACTGACCGAGATCGGTCGATCGATGGGGCTGGTCGATGACCATCGCTGGCAGGCGTTCAGTGAAAAGGCAGAAGCTGTCGAAGCGCTCAAGGCCAGTCTTCATGATCGCTGGGTAAGAACCGGTACACCAGAGGCAGCCACTCTGGTGGAGCGCACCGGCATGAAGCTGGCGCGTGAGCGACGCTTCACCGAATTGCTGAAGATGCCTGAAATCCGTCTGGCCGAACTGCTGGACATCGCAGCTCCCGATCTGGCCGGTTTGCCGCCGCAGGTGGTGGAGCAGGTCGAGATCCAGGGCAAGTACGCCGGCTATCTGGATCGCCAGCAAGCCGATATCGACAAGACGCTGACACAGCAGGAAATACTGCTGCCGGACACTCTCGACTACAGCGAGGTTGTCGGTCTGTCCAATGAAATACGGCAGAAATTCACCGAAAACAGACCCGGCACCATCGGTCAGGCTTCACGCATCTCGGGCGTCACTCCGGCGGCCATATCCCTGTTGCTGGTGCACCTGAAAAAGCAATCGATGAAGCAAAGTGCCTGACGTATCCAGTGCACGGGAGCGAATCGTGAGTGGTGACAGTCAATGGCGTGATGCGCTGGACCGAGGTATTGCGCAGCTGGCCAGCGCCGGCATGCCCGACGAGCGAATCGGGGAGCCGCAGCGGGATCGACTGATCCAGCTGGTAGCGCTGCTGGCCAAGTGGAACAAGGTCTACAACCTGACGGCAGTCAGGGATCCCAGACAGATGATCGATCGGCACCTGCTGGACAGTCTGGTCATGAGCCGCTGGTTGCCAGAGCTCGCATCGACAGATTCAAGCCTGTTCGATGTCATGGATGTGGGCACCGGGGCCGGTCTGCCAGTGTTGCCCCTGGCCGTGATCCGCCCCGATCTGCGTTTCCTGTCAGTTGAATCCAATGGCAAGAAGACGCGGTTTCAGCAACAGGCGATACTCGAGCTGGGCCTTGCCAATGTCACGGTTCGCAATGAGCGCATCGAGAACGTGAACAATCAGGCGCAACTGGTGCTCTCCAGGGCGTTCACGGCGCCGGTGGACTTTCTGCGCATCGCACGCAAGCTGTGCGCGCCCGAAGGCACGGTAGCCGTCATGCTGGGGCGAGCTGAACGCCTGCCGGATACGCTATCACCTCATTATGAGCTTCGTGAGCTGGTGGAAGTCGAGGTTCCCGGTACGGATTCGGCGAGACATGTCGCCCTGTGCCAACGACAGTACGGATAATGGATTACACTGCGCCAATGAGTCGAATCATCGCCGTAGCCAACCAGAAAGGTGGGGTTGGCAAAACCACAACGACAGTCAATCTGTCCGCTGCGCTTGCCAGTATGGGAAAGCGCGTGCTGCTGATCGACCTCGACCCTCAGGGTAATGCCACGATGGGCTGTGGTATCGACAAGTACGACGTCGAGGCCGGCATCTTCGAGGTGCTGGTCGATGGCATGTCGGTGCAGGAGGCCAGCCAGAAATCACCCGAAAACGGTTGCGATGTGCTGCCGGCGAATTCGGACCTGACGGCCGCCGAGATCGAACTGATGAACATGGAGCAGCGTGAACAGCGTCTGCATCAGGCGCTGGAAGCCGTTCGTCAGGACTACGATTATGTCCTGATCGACTGCCCGCCTTCACTGAACATACTGACCCTGAACGCATTTGTGGCTGCCGACAGTGTTCTGGTGCCGGTGCAGTGCGAGTACTACGCGCTGGAAGGTCTGTCGGCTCTTCTGGAAACCATCGAAGGCGTTCGAGAGAGTGTCAATCCCGATCTGGCCATCGAAGGTTTGCTGCGCACGATGTATGACGGCAGGAATCGTCTGGGTAACGAGGTGTCCGCGCAGTTGATCGAGCATTTTGGCGAGCAGGTCTTTCGCACGGTTGTGCCGCGCAACGTTCGCCTGGCCGAAGCACCGAGTCACGGTATCTCGATCATGGAATACGATGGCACCTCGCGAGGGGCTCTGGCCTACCTGGCTCTGGCGGGAGAGATCATGCGCAATCGCAGTCGTGCCGCGCCGGCAGACGCCCGTCAAGGCGCTGCGGCAGCCGCGGCGACGAACGAGGATGACAACAGCGAAGCCGACGACACTCAGGTGATTTATTCGTCAGGTGAAGATGAGTCAGGCGAACATACGTCAGGCGAAGATGCGGCGCCGACGTCAGACTTTGCCGATGCCGAGCACATCGATATCGGTGTGCCGGATCATGAGTCCGGTTCGGCATCGGATGAAACCGCAGCGGATGAATCTGCAGAGTCGACCGAACACACCAACTTGAAGACGAATACTGAATCCGCAGATGGCTAAACGACCTCGCATGGGCCGCAACCTGGATGCCTTGCTGGGAGGCTCCACTCGCGAGCGTAAAGGCCGGCAGTCCGAGACTGCGCAACCAGCCTCCACGGTTCAGTCGGAGAAGGACGTTGTCGCTCCGGCAGGTGATGCAAGCCCTGCCACATCCATGGCAGAGGGCAATGCTCCCGCTGCGCCGACCGGGAACGATTCAGCCGGTAGTGAAGACTTTGCCCTGACACCGCCTGCCACGGCCGCCACAGTCTCTCCTGTCGCTGATGGCTCGTCGACAGGTCAAGAGCAGGCAGCACCCGCAGCCAGCTCCGGCGCGCAGGCCTCGCCCGCTGAGGTTGCACCGGCGGCGCAGCGATCGCCTGGCCGAGCGAGTCAGGTATCTGACCCGGCCGTGGCACAGGACGTGGTTCCCGGAACCGACGATCGGTTCCGCATGGTGGGTGTCGACCAGATACGCCGTGGCAGCTACCAGCCCAGAAGACTGTTCGACAAGGATCTGTTGCAGGAGCTTGCCGATTCGATCAAGGCCGAAGGGCTGATCCAGCCGATCATCGTTCGGCCTTTCGCCGGAGCCTATGAGCTGGTTGCCGGAGAGCGGCGTTGGCGGGCAGCACAGTTGGCCGGCATGGCCGAGATTCCTGCCATCATCCGGGAGATGCCCGACAAGTCCGTGGCCGCGGTGTCCGTCATCGAGAACATTCAGCGCAAGGATCTCAACCCGCTGGAAGAGGCAGCCGCGTTCGAACGACTCTGCGACGAATTCGGCATGACGCACAAGGCGGTGGCTGAATCGGTCGGTCGCTCACGCGCATCGGTGACCAATCTGATGCGTTTGCTTGAACTGCACGATGAAGTGAAGGTGCTGGTGGACAAGGGTGAGCTGGAGATGGGCCATGCCCGCGCCATCCTGGGCGCACCCAGGGATCGCCAGCATGCGCTTGCCAAGGATGTGATCAAGCGCGCCCTGACTGTCAGGGCTGTCGAGAAGATGGTGCGTGAGATGACCGAGGAGGGCGACAAGGCGCCCGCCGGCAAGTCGGCAACCATGGCTGATCCCGATATCGAACGCCTGAGCAAGAAACTCGGTGAGACCCTGGGTGCGACGGTACGCATACAGCACAAGAGTAGCGGCCGTGGCAAGCTGGAAATCAACTACGCCTCGGTGGCCGAGTTGCAAGGCATTCTGGCCCATATCAAATAGCCGCCCGGTATCGCCGACAGCCTCATCATGACTCGCTGACTCGCTGACCGCTGACCGCTGACCGTTGAACGTTGAACGTTGAACGTTGAACGTTGAACGTTGGACGCAGGACGCAGGACGGTCAGCACCGCAGCCAGCGGCACCCGGCGACCAATGAATTCTGGCTACTGCGGCAGCCGGGTGATAGGGTGGTGCCCCGCGCAGTCCAATTCATGTAACGAGTAAGTCAGGCCACCGGAATCTGCATCGTCCATCCCGCCGTAGAGTTAGGTGATTTGTTGCATTTTCCAGGCGATCGCAGCCGATCAAAGGGTTTGTATAGCTCCAGACAATGATCAAAAATTGGCCAGACAGCGCTTTTACTGTGCAAAACACTGTTATAATCTCGGCGTTCGAAATTGGACGAAGGACTTTCAGATCAAGCCTTGGTCCAAGGCAGAAAATCAGGGCGGTGTGATGCAACAGGCTGAACGGCGGTTGCGTGTTATCAGACTCATATTGATCTGGCAACTCGTTGGTGCAGTAGTGGTAGGTTTGGCAGGTTTCTTCTGGAATCGGGACGCAGCCCTGGCAGCGTTCCTTGGCGGGATGACAGTCGTTCTGCCGAATTCCTATTTTGCCTATCGTGCCTTCCGGTATCGAGTGGCAAGAGCCGCAAGGTTGATCGTTCGGTCGTTCTATGCAGGGGCTGCGGGCAAGATGCTTCTGACCGCTGGCATGTTCACGCTGGTGTTTGTCAATCTGGACCCTCTGAACGCTCCGGCAGTGTTCATCGGCTTCGCTCTGGTACAGACGCTCAGTTGGGTAGTGCCACTGGTAGTAAGCAGACGAGAAGCCGCCGAAGTCAGTTTGAGTATTTCAGAAAAATAAGTTGTAGTTGTAGAATTCAGTAGCCGTTATAGATTCCAGTCCAGACTCAAGCAACGAAACCATGGCCAGCAACAGCGCACCGACATCCACAGAGTATATTCAGCACCATTTGCAGAATCTGGTGTTTGGCTACCACCCGGAGCACGGCCTGGGTATAGCCCACAGTGGTACCGAAGCGGCCGAAATGGGCTTCTGGGCATTGAACCTGGATTCCATGTTCTTCTCCATCATTCTTGGCGCTTTCTTCATCTGGTTGTTCAAGAAAGCCGCAGACAACTTCACCTCCGGAGTGCCCGGCCTGCTGCAGGCTTCCGTTGAAGTGATCGTCGAATTTGTCGACACCAACGTACGCGATACGTTCCACGCGAAGAATCCCATGATCGCGCCAATGGCGCTGACGATCTTCGTCTGGATCTTCCTGATGAACCTCATGGATCTCATACCGGTGGATTTCATTCCACGTCTGGGTGAGGCCATCGGTATCCCTTATCTGAAAATTGTTCCAAGCACTGACGTCAACGTCACCATGGGCCTGTCACTGTCCGTCTTCGCACTGATGATCTACTTCAGTATCAAGGTCAAGGGCGGCATGGGCTTCGTCAAGGAACTCACGTTGATGCCATTCGGCAGCAGCAACCCACTGATTCAGGCAATTCTCGTCCCCGTCAACCTGTTGCTGGAAGGCGTGAGTCTGATATCGAAGCCCATCTCCTTGGCGCTTCGACTCTTCGGTAACATGTACGCAGGCGAACTGATCTTCATCCTGATCGCTCTGCTGCCGTTCTGGGCTCAGTGGTTGTTGTCAGTGCCCTGGGCGATTTTCCACATACTTGTTATCACGTTGCAGGCGTTCATATTCATGATGTTGACCATCGTTTATATGGCAATGGCGCACGAGCATCATTAAACGTAGTTATTTCCACCATTCTTACCTTTAACTTTTCAACCCTTTAAATCTCTTGGAGTTCTCATGGAAACTGTCGTAGCTTCTACTGCCATCGCTGTCGCGATCATGATCGGTCTGGCTGCCCTGGGTACTGCTATCGGCTTCGCGCTGCTTGGTGGTCGCTTTCTCGAAGGTGCTGCTCGTCAACCTGAAATGGTGCCAATGCTGCAGGTCAAGATGTTCATCGTTGCGGGCTTGCTCGATGCGATTCCCATGATCGGTGTTGGTATCGCGCTGTTCTTCGTATTTGCTAACCCGTTTGTCGGCCAGATCGCAGGCTGATCAAACATTCGACTAACGAGAGGCAAGGCATATGAACCTGAACCTGACATTGCTCGGCCAGGCTATTTCGTTTGCCGTGTTTGTTCTCTTCTGCATGAAGTATGTCTGGCCACCAATTATCAATGGCCTGCGAGAAAGGCAGGCAATGATAGCGGGCGGACTGGCTGATGCTGAAAAAAGCTCCCAGAAGCGTGAGGAAGCAGAGGCTGAGATAGCTGTGCTGCTTCAGGACGCGAAGGCGCAAGCAGCAGAGATCGTGGCGCAAGCCCACAAACGCGGGACCGAGATGGTCGAATCATCCAAGGAAGCAGCACGCTCCGAAGGTGAAAGACTCAAGCAAAGTGCCCAGACAGAAATCGATCAGGAAGTGGTCGGTGCACGAGAAGGTCTGCGAAAGCAGGTTGGCTTGCTCGCAGTAGAAGGAGCAAGGCGAATTCTCGGCAGTGAAGTCGATCAGGAAAAGCACAACGCGGTCATCGATGACCTCGTCAAGCAGATCTAGTTCGACCGAAAGACAAGCGCAGGCACTACAGAATCGCGACCCGGGGAGTTCGATTGTGAACCGGGTAGCACGACATTGCGTCAAAGAACAGCGGCAACGATAAGCAGGTACGAAACATGGCATCCGAATCGACAACAGCAAGACCTTATGCGCGAGCCATTTTCGAGCTGGCCACAGAACGCGGTAGCTATGACGAATGGTCAGGCCGCCTGGGTTACTGGGCATCGGTTGTTCAGGACGAGGCCATTCGTACTCGACTGGCGGAACCTGGCATCACTGCTCAGGAAAAAGCCGATCTGATCGCGAAGGTGTCTGACGGACTCGACAACGACAGCCTCAGCTTGCTGAAGATGTTGGCCGAAAACGACCGACTGGCTTCATTGCCGGATATGTATCAACAATATGAGCAGCTCCGGCGCGAAGCTCAGGGTGAAGAGGAAGCCCATGTCATCAGCGCGTATGAACTCACCGATGAGCAGGCCGCCAGCATTGTGGAAGCGCTGGGAAGAAGGCTCTCATGCAAGGTCAAGATAACCAGTGAGGTTGATCCTGACCTGATCGGTGGTGCAATCATACAAGCAGGCGACCTGGTCATCGACGGATCCATTCGCGGCCGTCTAGCAGCACTGGAACAATCCGTCGCCAGCTGATGTAGGCGATGTCAGGCAACTGGCAGAGCGCACACGCTGATCCGACCCTGCAGATTTCAAGAGACTATATAAACCCATGCAACAACTGAATCCATCCGAGATCAGTGACCTGATCCGGGAGAAAATCGGTAACACCGATACCGCTGCCAATGTTCGAACTGAAGGTACGATCGTCAGTCTGAATGACGGTATCGTTCGAATTCACGGCCTTACGGATGCACTGTCCGGTGAAATGATCGCTTTCGATGACGGACTCTACGGTCTGGCATTGAACCTCGAGCGTGACTCAGTCGGTGCGGTAGTACTCGGTAACTACGAAAACCTGACAGAAGGCGACAAGGTTCGTTGTACTGGCAAGGTACTGGAAGTGCCTGTTGGTAACGAGCTGCTCGGTCGAGTGGTCAACGCATTGGGAGAGCCCATCGATGGCAAGGGCCCCATCAACGCGTCACAGACTTCGCCAATCGAAAAGATTGCACCGGGTGTAATCGACAGACAATCGGTCGATGAGCCAGTGCAGACAGGTCTGAAAGCGATCGATGCGATGGTACCTGTCGGTCGTGGTCAGCGCGAACTGATCATCGGTGACCGTCAGACGGGTAAGACCGCCGTTGCCATCGATGCCATCATCAACCAGAAGGGCACAGGCATCAAATGTGTCTATGTGGCCATCGGACAGAAGCAATCCACCATTGCCAACGTGGTATCGAAGCTCGAAGAGCACGGTGCTCTGGAAAACACCATCGTTGTGGCGGCCGGTGCAGCAGACTCTGCAGCCATGCAGTTCGTCGCGCCTTACGCGGGTTGCACCATGGGTGAATACTTCCGCGATCGTGGTGAAGATGCCCTGATCGTCTATGACGATCTGACCAAGCAAGCCTGGGCATACCGTCAGGTATCTCTGCTGCTGCGTCGTCCTCCAGGTCGTGAAGCCTATCCTGGTGACGTCTTCTACCTTCACTCACGTCTGCTGGAGCGCGCTTCACGCGTCAATGCCGAATACGTCGAGAAATTCACGAATGGTGAAGTCAAGGGCAAGACGGGTTCACTGACAGCATTGCCAATCATCGAAACGCAAGCCGGTGACGTATCGGCCTTCGTACCGACCAACGTCATCTCGATCACCGATGGCCAGATCTTCCTCGAAACCGATCTGTTCAACGCCGGTATACGTCCAGCGATAAACGCGGGCCTGTCTGTATCACGAGTAGGTGGTGCTGCACAGACCAAGATCATCAAGAAGCTCGGTGGTGGTGTTCGACTGGCACTGGCCCAGTATCGTGAATTGGCGGCATTCGCACAGTTCGCATCCGACCTTGATGAAACAACGCGCAAGCAGATCGAACGTGGTCAGCGTGTTACCGAACTGATGAAGCAGAAGCAGTACGCACCTCTGTCAATCGGGCAGATGGGTGTTTCCCTGTTTGCTGCCAACGAAGGTTTCCTCGACGATGTTCCGGTCAACAAGATCGTGGATTTCGAAGAAGCGATGCACGATTACTTCGGCTCGAACCATCAGGACGTGCTTGACCAGGTCAATGCGTCTGGCGACTGGAACGACGATATCCAGGCTGTGTTCAAGTCGGGTCTTGAAGCATTCAAGGCAAACGGAAGCTGGTAAGCGCTCATGGCTTCCGGCAAGGAGATACGCACGCAGATCAAGAGTATCCAGAATACTCAGAAGATCACGAAAGCCATGGAAATGGTAGCGGCGTCGAAAATGCGCAAGGCTCAGGATCGCATGCGTGCGAACCGGCCTTATTCGCTGAAGCTCAGGAAGGTCGTAGGTCATATTGCATCGGCTAGCGTCGAATACAAGCATCCCTACCTGATCGAACGCCATGAGCCCAAGCGTGTTGGGTATATTATCGTGTCGACTGACCGCGGACTGTGCGGTGGTCTCAACACCAATATATTCAAGGCTGCAGTCAGTTCCATGAAGCAGTGGAGCGAGCAGGATATCGATATCGACATCTGCACGATCGGCAAGAAAGCTCAGAATTTCTTCCGGGGTGTGGGAGCCAATATCGTCGGTAGCACAACCGATCTGGGTGATGCGCCTGAACTGGCGACCTTGCTGGGTGCCATTCGCGTCATGCTCGACAAGTATGACGCTGGCGAGATAGACAGGTTGTTCATCGTCGAGAACGAGTTCGTGAACACGATGACGCAGACACCCACAGTGACGCAGCTGCTTCCGGCAGTGGCAACACTGGAAAGTCAGACGGATTTCGGCTGGGACTATATCTACGAACCGGATGCCGCAGAAGTCCTGGATCACGTGATGGAGCGGTACATGGAGTCACTGGTCTATCAGGCTGTTGTCGAGAACGTGGCTTGTGAAATGGCAGCTCGCATGATTGCGATGAAGAGCGCGTCGGACAACGCAGGTGAGTTGATTGACGACTTGCAGCTTGTCTACAACAAGGCTCGTCAGGCAGCGATTACCCAAGAGATTTCCGAGATCGTCGGCGGCGCTGCGGCTGTCTAGATCCGACTACAGAACAAATTACAGGCGGAAACAAGCATGAGTACAGGAAAAATAGTGGAAATCATCGGTGCGGTCATCGATGTTGAATTTCCGCGTGATGCCGTACCGAAAATCTACGACGCACTGAATGTTGCCGATAACGAAACGGTACTGGAAGTGCAAGGTCAGCTGGGCGACGGTATCGTGCGAACGATCGCAATGGGTACATCGGAAGGACTCAAGCGAGGCCTGACGGTAAGCAACACCAATGCACCAATCTCGGTACCCGTTGGTGAAGCGACCCTGGGTCGAATCATGAACGTTCTGGGTAACCCCATTGACGAAGCTGGTCCCATTGCAACTGAAGATCGCATGCCGATCCACAGAGAGCCACCTACTTATGCAGAGCAATCCGGTTCTACCGAACTGCTGGAAACCGGCATCAAGGTAATCGACCTGCTTTGCCCGTTCGCCAAGGGCGGTAAGGTTGGTCTGTTCGGTGGTGCCGGTGTAGGCAAGACCGTCAACATGATGGAACTGATTCGTAACATCGCTGCCGAGCACTCCGGTTTCTCGGTTTTCGCAGGTGTTGGTGAGCGAACTCGTGAAGGTAACGATTTCTACCACGAGATGAAGGATTCCAACGTACTGGACAAGGTATCCCTGGTATACGGTCAGATGAACGAGCCTCCGGGCAATCGTCTGCGCGTTGCACTGACCGGTCTGACCATGGCGGAATACTTCCGTGACGAAGGTCGTGACGTTCTGATGTTCATCGATAACATCTATCGTTACACACTGGCGGGAACCGAAGTATCGGCACTGCTGGGTCGTATGCCTTCTGCGGTAGGTTATCAGCCGACTCTTGCTCAAGAGATGGGTGCATTGCAGGAACGTATCACCTCTACCAAGACCGGTTCGATCACGTCAATCCAGGCGGTATACGTACCGGCGGATGACTTGACCGATCCATCTCCAGCAACCACCTTTGCTCACCTGGATGCCACGGTAGTACTGTCTCGAAACATTGCCGAGCTGGGTATCTACCCTGCGGTGGATCCACTGGATTCCACGTCTCGTCAGCTGGATCCTCTGGTCGTCGGCGAAGAGCACTACAACTGTGCACGTGGCGTACAGAACACACTGCAGCGATACAAGGAACTGCGTGACATCATCGCGATTCTGGGAATGGACGAATTGTCTGAAGAAGACAAGCAAGTCGTTTCCCGCGCTCGAAAGGTGCAGCGCTACCTGTCTCAGCCGTTCTTCGTGGCAGAAGTATTCACGGGTTCACCGGGCAAGTACGTTTCTCTGAAAGACACCATTCGTGCATTCAACGGCATCGTTGCCGGCGAATACGATCACTTGCCAGAGCAGGCGTTCTACATGCAGGGCACGATTGAAGAAGTGCTTGAGAAGCATAATAAAGAGGCCGCTTGATCATGGCCTCCTCTCTCAGAGTTGAGATAGTCAGCGCCGAGAACGAGATCTGGAGTGGCGAGGCCTCGATGGTCAGTGCCTCTGCACAGATGGGCGAAGTGGGTATTGCGCCCGGCCATGCACCGTTCATCACCCGCATCAAGCCGGGTGAAGTTCGGGTAAAGCCAGTGGAGAACGGTGAAGAGCTGGATATCTATGTGTCTGGTGGCATTCTCGAAGTGCAGCCGCACATCGTCACCATCATGGCTGACACAGCTCTGCGCGTTGAAGAACTGGATGAGGCTTCTGCTCAGAAAGCCAAGGATGAAGCCGAAGCCGCTCTGGCTGGCAGCACACCTGGCGAGATCGATTTCAAGGCCGTTCAGGCCCAGTTGGCAGAAGCATCTGCGCAGCTGCAATTGATCAAGAAGCTGCGTCGCTAGTTCGACAGTGCAGCCAGTATGAAAGAAGCCCGGGCCTGAAAAGGTAGCCGGGCTTTTTTTTGCCTGTCATTGTCGTTGCTCACGGCGCAATTTCCACGGGTGAGATTCCCTGCAGTCACAGGAGATGCCATGAATATCGACCAGATCAGAGCGCAGATACCGGGTACCTCAAGCGTGACCCATCTCATGGCGTCGGGTGCTGGACTGATGCCGGAGGCGGTGACTGCGGCCATGTGTGAGCATCTCGCACTCGAGCAACAGATAGGTGGCTATGAAGCACACGCTGCGAAGGCGGCGGAGCTTGATGCTGTCTACGATGATGTCGCCAGTTTGCTGAATGCCCTGCCAGAAGAAATTGCATTGGTGGAAAATGCAACCGTGGGATGGTGTCAGGCTTTCTATGCCTTGCCATTGTCGGCAGGCGACAGAGTACTGACCTGCGAGGCTGAATACGCTGCCAATTACGTGGCCTTTCTACAGCGAAAGAAGCGTGACGGCATCGAGATCGATGTGGTCCCCAGTACCGCCAGTGGTGAGCTGGATGTGCAGGCCATGGAGCTGATGATCGATGAGCGCGTGAAGCTGATCGCGATCACCTGGATACCGACCAATGGCGGTCTGGTGAATCCGGCTGAAGCGGTTGGCAGGATAGCCAGAGAGCGTGGCATTCCCTATCTGCTCGATGCCTGTCAGGCCGTCGGCCAGATGCCGGTGGACGTACAGGCCTTGCAGTGTGATTTCCTCTCCGCTACGGGCAGGAAATTCCTGTGCGGCCCTCGAGGTACGGGTTTTCTGTATGTGCGAAAACCCTGGCTGAGTCGTCTCGAGCCTGCCATGATCGATCATTTTGCGGCCCCCTGGGTCTCCCGGGATCGCTATGAATTGCGTGACGATGCGCGGCGATTCGAAACCTGGGAGAACGCCTATGTACTTCGGGCGGGGCTGGGTGCTGCCGTACGTCATGCCATGAATCTGGGGCTGGATAAGATACAGGCACGCGCCTGGGAGCTGGCACGGTACGCCAGAGAAGCACTGTCCGATATCGACGGTGCCACCTTGCGCGATATCGGTCAGCAGCAATGCGCGATTGTCAGCCTCACGATTGACGGGCTGGACCCTGCAAGCACTGTACAGAGCCTGCGACGGCAGCAGATCAATATCGGTTCATCACAGCCATCGAGCACACGCCTGGATTCAGAGCACCGGCAGCTGCCCGCGTTGCTGCGTGTCGCCCCTCATTACTACAATACGCAGGAGGAGATCGACCTGCTGGTCAGCGCCTTGAAGACACTCAAGCGCTGACCACGGCGCCCGTCCAGTGATGACGGCCGGGTGAGTCGATAGACCGGCTGCTTATTCTCTATTGGCCAGTTCGTTGATGATCGGACAATCCGGCCGGTCGTCACCGTGACAGTTGTGCATCAGATGATCCAGCGTATCGCGCATCTGGCATAGATCGGCAATCTTGGATTCGATGACTGCCAGATGTTCTGCGGCGATACGCTTCACGTCGGCGCTGGCTCGCGACTGGTCTTCCCAGAGTCCCAGCAGGGCGCGACAGTGTTCTATGGTGAAACCCAGCGCTCTGGCACGGCTCAGAAAGCCGAGTTTGTGCACATCGGAATCCGTGAAATCGCGATAACCGTTGGCATCACGTCGTGGTGCGATCAGGCTGATGTCTTCGTAGTAGCGAATGGTCTTGGCTGGCAGGCCTGATTGCGCGGCAGCTTCCCCGATGTTCATTGGCTGGTCTCCGGATGCAGTGGCTTGACCCAACGCAGTCTCAGCGCATTGCTCAGAACGAATACGCTGGACAGGGTCATGGCCAGTGCTGCGAGCATCGGTGACAGAGTCATGCCGTTCAGCGGATAGAGTACGCCTGCTGCAACCGGTATCAGTAGTACGTTGTAACCGAATGCCCAGAGAAGATTCTGCTGAATGTTCTTCATCGTGCGTTGACTCAGTTGCAGTGCATTGACCACACCCAACAGGTCGCCGGACATCAGCACGACATCGGCGCTCTCGATGGCCACATCAGTACCGGTTCCTATGGCTATCCCCACGTCGGCGGCGGCCAGCGCCGGGGCATCGTTGATACCGTCTCCCACAAATGCAACTTTGTTACCGTTGGCTGACAGCTGCCTGATGGCGTCTACCTTGCCGTCGGGCATGACCTGGGCCACCACATGGTCTATACCGAGCTCGCTGGCGATGCTGTCGGCGGTGCTCTGGTTGTCGCCGGTGATCATGGCAACGGTCAGCCCCAGATCGTGCAGGGCCTTGACGGCTCTCGGGCTGGTGCTCTTGATGGGATCGGCGACGGCCAGTACCGCTGCCAGCTTGCCGTCAATGGCGACAAACAAGGGAGTCTTGCCTTGCTTGCCGAGCCGCAGGATCTCGTCCGGGGCTGACTCCAGAGCAATCTCGTTGTCGTTCATGAGCTTCAGCGTACCGACCAGCACCTGATTATCGAGGACGCGCGCACGAACGCCCATACCCGTCAGCGATTCGAATTCTGCAACGGCAGGCAATTCAAGATCACGCGCCAGGGCTGCCTCGACGATGGCTCTGGCAATCGGGTGTTCCGAGCTCTGCTCGACCGCAGCCACCCTTGCCAATACCTCGTTTTCTGTCATGTCGCTCATCAACTGCAGATCCGTCAGCTCGGGTTGCCCTTGAGTCAGCGTGCCTGTCTTGTCGAGGGCGATGACCTGTGTCCGTTGCAGTGTCTGCAGAGCGGCTCCCTGACGGAACAGAACGCCAATCTCCGCTGCCCGACCCGTGGCCACCATGATCGAGGTAGGTACTGCCAGACCCATCGCACAGGGACAGGCAATGATCAGTACGGAGACACCGGCAATCAGCGCCCGAGTCAAAGTTGGCTCAGGCCCTACCCAAAGCCACACCAGTATGGTCAGCACAGCAACCAGCAGAACTGCCGGTACGAACCACGCGGTGATCCGGTTGACCAGATCCTGTACCGGCAGTCTGGCCCCCTGCGCCTGTTCCACCATGCGGATGATCTGAGCCAGCATCGTATCGGCCCCGACCTTGCTGGCCTGCATCTGCAAGGCGCCGGTGCCATTGATGGTGCCACCGATCAGCTCATCATCCACAGACTTGTCCACAGGCACCGGTTCGCCGGTGATCATGCTCTCGTCCACATAACTGTGTCCCTCAGTCAGCCTGCCATCTGCCGGTATCTTCTCGCCGGGCCGGATATGAATGATGTCACCAGTGCGGATGTCTGCGATGTCGATCTCGCTCACGACACCGTCGCGTTCCACCCGCGCCGACCTGGGCTGCAAGCCGATCAGGGAGCGAATAGCCTGGCCCGTGCGTCCCTTTGCACGCGCCTCCAGAAAGCGTCCCAGCAGAATCAGCGTGACGATCACCGCCGCCGCCTCGAAGTACACCGCGCGAGATTCCTCGGGCAGAACAGCGGGCAGAAAGGTGGCAATCGTGGAATAGCCCCAGGCCGCCAGACTGCCCATGGCAACCAGGCTGTTCATGTCCGGTGCGCCCTTGAACAGGGCCGGCAGACCCCGGCGGTAGAACGGTTGTCCGGGCCAGGCCATGACGATCGAACTGAGAATGAATTGCAGTACCCAACTGGTTTGCTGGCCGATCGTATCGGCTATCCAGACATGCAGGCTCGGGAAAAGATGCCCTCCCATTTCCATCAGGAAAACGGGCAGTGTGAATATCGCCGCAATCAGGGTCATGCGGCGAAGATGACTGGCTTCGACGTCCTTGCGACTCACCGCGTCATGGGTGTCCGATGGTTCGAACGTTGCCGGATAGCCCATGGCGGTGGGGACGGCTGCAATTTCCTGCGGCGTGATGAGGCCGCTCAGAAACGTCACGCTCGCCGATTCCGTCGCCAGATTGACACTGGCTTCCACGACACCTGGCAGCTCCAGCAACGCCTTCTCGACCCGACCGACACAGGAGGCGCAGCTCATGCTCTGGATGTTCAGCACCTGCGTTTCCTGCCTGGGCGGGTAGCCCGCATCGATCAGGGCCTGCCGAATGTCCCCGATGGCAGCGCTACCGGCAATGGTGGCATTCTCGGCACTCAGATTGACACTGGCCTCGGAGACGCCATCAACCGCTCCCAGGGCCTTTTCAACGCGCCCCACGCAAGAGGCGCAATTCATGCCCTCTATCTCGATGGAATACTGTCTGTGTGCTGTCACGCTGACCTCCCGGTTTGGAACCTGCCTCTATCATGGGCATTCCAGTCGCTGGAAGGTCAAGCGTGGTGGTGGATATGGCTGAACAAAGTGTTATTACCTGATCGACATGAACCGATGCCGCACCACTCAGCCCAGTCGCGCCTTCTCTTCGTCGGCAAAACGCAGGTGTCCGGTCTTGATCCAGACGCGTGCACCTGACGGGCCAGCGGTAGCCTGAAACCCGGCGCCGACCGGCAGGCGTAGCCAGGAGAGTGTGTCGACCTTGTCCCCCCTTTCGGTAAAGTCACCTTGTAGTACCAGAAGCTCGGCTCCGCCACGGGTATCCACACTGACTGTGGCACCGGCTTGCCATTGCTCCAGTTGCACGGTTTCACGCGAATCCTTGAACAAGGTATTGATCTGTACACCCTGCCGCGTTTCATCAGCGCTCAGCGGGGCGGTATTCATGTCGATGGCAACCGCCTGCCTGTCGTCGAGGTCGAACTGCCAGAGCTTGACGAAGATGATGCAGCCATCATCCGAACGTGGCGTATGACTGGACTGCGGGGGATTGCGAACATAGTAGCCAACGGGAAAGTCACCGTGTTCGTCCTGGAAGACACCCTCGAGCACGATGAATTCTTCACCACCGGTGTGAACATGGGGTGAGAAATGGCTCTGCGGCGCATAGCTGACGATGGTTGTTGCACGCGCCACCTCGTCGCCCACACGATCCAGAACGCGGCGTCGAACGCCTTTCATGGGGGAGTCCTGCCATTCCAGCTGGGGCGTGTGCAACAGTGAACGTTGTGAGAAATCAGCGTTGATTTCCATGAATTGGTGCTCCTGGTTCGATCAATGACCGTCTGGATGGGGAAGCGGTAAACGAAGACTATACGACACACCGTCCGCAAGCAGATGATCTGCAACCGTATCGGCCTTCGGGCGCACTTGCCATGAATGACTATCGGCAGATGCGCCCTTGAGAAGAGGCTGGACACCCGATTACACGATGCGCTACCGATAAAGGGTATCGCCGGGAATTTGCAGAATTTACAGCTGCAAGAAGCACATATTGCATCGTCGCGGCACGGCTCGCCAACTCGGGAATAATGATTCCTGTCCGATATGGACGTAACGCAGAAAAGGAGTAATCGAGATGAATTGGGACCAAGTAAAAGGTAACTGGAAGCAGTTCAAAGGCAACGTGAAATCCCAGTGGGGTGAGTTGACCGACGATGACCTTGATCAGATCGACGGTGATCGTGAAGTGCTGGAAGGCAAGATCCAGGAACGGTACGGTAAATCCAAGGAAGAGGCGAAGGAAGAAGTGGATCGCCTGATGACTGAAGACGCCTGAGTATCGAGATCGTGACAGGTGTGCTCGGCGTGATCTCGCCTGAGACCGTTGCCGACGCACCGACGTAATTGCAAGGGTGGTGGTGCCTGATCAGGCACCACCATGCCGTTCCTACAAGGCGTTTCGCAACTGTTGCATCTGTTGATCGTAATCGCTCTGCTGCCGTCGTATGCGGCCCTGCAGCTCATTGATCTGGCCGATCAGATCACCAAGCAGGGCGGGTGAATCGACGCCACTGCCATTATTCGAAAGCGTCTGCCCATTGACAGCTGTTGGTGAGCCTGTCGTGGATACCGCAGGTTTTGCAGCCGGTGGACCGAGCGCGATCTGATCTGCACGCTCCTCCGAGGAGGCGAGAACCGTTGCCAGTGCCTTGGCGTGCGCGTCTGGCACCTTCACCAGTCCGCTGAGTGCCTTAGCCTCAGCGAGCTTTTCGGTCGCCCTGGCGCGATCGCCTGCACTCAGTGCCTGCTGACTTTCACGCAGCGCAATATTGGCACGCTCCAGTTTCGACTTCTCGCTCTGCAGGTCTTCCAGTGTCACGTCGGTAATGGACGTTACCGGTGAAGCGCCTGTGGCCGTGTAGAAATCAGCCAGCGCACGTCGGGTATTCGCACCCGGTACACCATCGGGATAACCGGCGTTGAATCCGAAGGCATTGAGTCGTGACTGCACATCGGACACCAGGCTTTTGTAAGCTTCGCGTCGGGCTTCTGCAATGGCCTGTTGAGGGTCGAGCTGCTGTTCTTCGGCTTCGGCTTCAGTAAAGGGTTCAGGTTCGGGAGTGGGCTCGATGCTGGCGACCGATTCGGGTGCAGGCTCGAAGCTGGTCACCGCCTGGTCTGGTGTGGAGTCAGGAGCTGTTGGCGCAAGCGCCTGTCGGTTGGCTTCCTGTATTTCCTGCAGGCTGCTCAGTCGTGCGCGGATGCGATCTCCGTCCACGCTGGTGAGTTCCAGGCGGCGCTTGCAGGCACTGATACCGACATCGCCGTTTTTCGTCAGGCAGGATATCTTCATCGCCCCCTTGTCCAGTGAGTTCTGATTGAGTCTTGCCGAGCGCGCAATCAACGCCTGTTCACTGGTATTGGTGGATATGATCTCCTTGAGAGACTCCAATCGCGTGTCACCGGGGTACAAGCGCAGGGCATCGTCGAGTGTCTGGTTGGCCTGATCCACCTGACCGCTCTGATACTGCGCTGACGAGAGCTTCCAGTAGACGTCCGAATTGCGGCTGCCGTTGTCGATGATGCGCTGGCAGAGCTCCAGTGCGTCGTTCACACGTGCCGACATGCATTGATCGACCGACTGCGCCAATACCGGACCGCTTGGTGACAGGCTTGCAACCATCAGGCACAGGCTGACAAAGGCAGGTTTCATCAGGGCTTTCATGATAGTCAGTACCCTACGCCAGCCGAACCGCGACTGCTGCGAGAGCCGAAGCCCCACTGACCGTCCGGCAATTTGACCAGGTTGAACAAGTAGTAGGAATCCACCGTTTCGTAGGGAGGATTCTCGCGCGCCACCATCGCCTCGATATCGGTTCTGAAATCATACAGACTGTAACTGCCTTGCACCTCGGGGCCACCGGCAATCGCCTTGAGTGTCAGAACGATTTCCTCGGCAATGATCTCCATTTCTTCGATGGACTGGGATTTCGAGCCGGCGTCCAGATAGGCCAGCAGTTCATCGGATCGATCGATAAGATCTTCGGCCTTGATGCGGGTAACCGTGACGGTGCGTTGCACATTGGCGCTGGCATCTTCCACCTCGCTGGCCAGTTGCAAGTGCGTGATTGCTTCTGCAGCCGCGCGGCGCAGCCCGTAGTCGTTGCTGGTCTCTCGTTTGAGAAAGCCGGGGTCGACCGCGTTGGCCGTCTCCTGCAGATACTTCTGTGCTCTGTCCATATTGCCCTGTCGTGCGGCTTCAAGCATCAGTTCGCTGTTGGTGGCGGCTTCGATGGATTTGAGCTCGGCGACCACCAGCAAACCCTGTTTTCTGGGAGCCAGCGGCCAGGCGGTGATGGCGTGGCCGATATGGACATGGGCGATGGAGGGTGGCGTGCGATTGACAACGCTGGCGCAGGAGATCACTGTCAACGATGCCAGCAAGGTGGCCAGCACGGCGAGCGATGACGATGGGTGAGAATGTTTCATGCTATTGAGCACTCCTGGTTAGCCATATCATACCGACATTGTCTCTGGCCCCGCGTTGCTGATAAAGCTCGGCGAGCGAGTCCAGAACGGCCTTGCCGTCAGACCCTTGCTGCATGGCCTGCTGGATTTCATCATCACTGACTTCCTTGTTGAGTCCATCAGTGCACAGGAGATAGGCATCGTCGTCCTGATGCCGGAACCAGCAATGTTCCAGCGCCAGCTCCGGTGCGCCACCGATGGCAGAGGTGAGCATCTGCGTGGGTTCGATAAGCGACACCGGATGACGCAGTTGGTCCCTGTCCTCCACCGCCGATTGCTGTGAGTGATCCCGTGTCATTTGCAGCAGTTCTCCATTGCGCAGCCGGTAGGCTCGACTGTCACCTGACCAACTGCATAACAGGCTGTCATGACGAGCTTGCAACAGCACCACTGTACAGCCTATGACATCCACCTGCTCCTGATCCGCCTTGGCCAATAGTTGTGCATTGCAGTCGTCGAGCGACTTGACCAGCCGGGCCTTGCTGACAGCAGCGAGGCGGGAGCACTGGAACTGACGCAAGTTACGGGTCAACAGCTGACTGGCGTAGTCACCGTTCGAATGCCCACCCATGCCATCTGCCACCAGCCACAGTCGCTGTTCGTGGAGGTCGAGTACCGCATCCTCGTTGATGCTGCGTCGCTGTCCCGTATCTGTGTAGCTTTCACTGTGCCACATGGTCAGCGCTCCCAGGGTGCATCGGGCAGGTCGTCCTCTTCAAGTTCCAGCGGTTCGACCGTGGGTACGATCACCTCTTCGAAAGGTTCATCGCTGCTGAATTCATCCAGTGCAGCCCAGTCATCAGCCGAGGGGGTCTGTGCATCGGCATCGTCCGAGTTCTGTTCGTCTATTCCCGAGCGTTCTTCCCTGGCCGGCTGTTCACCGACAGTCTGCGTCCTTGTTGCCGTGGCATCGGGAGAGTTCTCCGATCGTGCTTCGGTCTCGTCGTCTGCTTGCCCGGGCTGCGGTACAGCCTGTTCCTCACCGTCGTTCATGGCGGGCGGCAGGTTCTCGGCAGAGTTCTCCTGTGTCCAGGCTGTCAGGTCGATCAGTACGTTGGCTGCCGACTCCCAGTCAGCGGTTATCAGGGCAAGGCCGGCATCATCGATCGGCAGGCCACTGCTCAAGACAAGTCGTGTGTCCTTGCCACTGCAGTGCCACAGGCTGTACTCACTGACGGTTCGTTGCAGCACGGTGTCGAGCATCGGTGCCAGTGAGCGTTCTGTCGGCAGCGTGGACGAGTGGGTCAGGCAGACGTTGAACTGCTCGTCGGTCGATTGATCATCCTGCACGGGCAGATCGCCCCGGGTCGGGACGGCATTGGAGTGACGCTCTGCCAGCTCCTGCAGCTCTGTCTGCAATTCGTCAAAAACATAGTCATTGGAAAGAGTCTTGTTCAACAGCTCTTCGGCATCCTGGAACCATTGCAGGCGATTGAACAGGCTGACAATCGGCAAGCTCTCTTCCGGCAGGGAGTGGACGAGGCAGAAAGGAAACCGTCTGCCGACCTTGTCGGCACTGGCTGCCATTACCCCCTGCCAGGGGGTGTTGCCCGCGATGCCGCCTGATAGCACGAAGCGATAAGTCGGAGTCTGGGCATAGCGCTCGGCCCAGTCGCTGTGTCGGCTTTCCCCCTGAATCATGATGTCGCGCAGCCAGTCATCCCAGACGGTGATGAAGGATTGCGGCAGGTTGAATCGCACGAAGTCTCCACGGTGGGCTGTCTTGCCGTAGTAGCCGAGCTGGTTCACAGACTCTCCGGCGCGCGAAAATTGCGAAGCGCGACTGAGTTGAGTGGGTTGAAACTGCTGCTGACGAGACCCAGCGTGACCGGGCGAGCGCCGAAGCTGTACGTCACGCTCAGTCCGCCACTACTGGCAGAGCGACTGCCCTGATCAAACAGTCTCAATACGGACCAGGGGCCGCTGAGACTGATACTGGATGACGAGCCGGGGACGACCGGTTCGACGCGAAGGCTGACCTGGGTATTGTTGCTTGCAGGTGGCCAGCTGAACGACGTGGTGCCACTGATCGGACCGTGAAAATACTCGGTACGGCTGCCTCCGATATCGAGAAAGAGATGTTCGATATCGGCCGACATGGTCAGCTGTCCCGGCACCAGATCGAAGCGAAAGCCCGGCAGCGTGCCCCCTTGTGAGAAGAAGGTATTGCGAATGTCATCGCTGTAGGCCAACTGCTTCAGCGAGTTGTCCGACAGACAGACAGATGAACCGGTGCCGATCCAGGTCCATTGTTTCGGGGTTCTGGATACCTGCCCGCTCAGATAGGTGTTCACGAAGGAGTCAATGATGCCCCCGGGCCCGAAGAACGCTCCGAAGTCACTCAAGGCAATGTCAGCGCTGCCTTCGCGGTTGACCGGGTAGCGATTGCGAATCGCGCGCTGGTAGTAGGGCAGCACATCGGTCTTCCACGCGGTATCCAGCTGTTGGCAGAAGCCGCCGCCGACCACGTCGCTGATTTCATTGGTCAGACCCGACACCAGCGATGCCAGAGGCTCGGCCAGTCTGTCAGCCTTCAGAGTGAGCTTCTGCATGTTGATGGCCAGCTCGTTGTTGAGTGCCGTATCGATGGTGCCGGCCGGGCTCTGCGCCATCGGCAACAGTTGGATATTCAGATCGGCAAGCTGATTGAGTGCCGTATCCAGTGACGAAGTATTGGTCTCGAACCCGTCCACCAGCGCGTGCAGTGCGCCAAAGTGCGCTGTCACCGGATCCACGGCCTGCGGCGTCTGGGTCGTTGCTGGCGCCGTCTGCAGCAGGGAGCCCAGTTCACTCTCGCGTTCGGTACCGGTGGCGTCCCGGGCAGGATCATCCGGCGCTGGTGGCCGGGTCAGCGTGGTCTGCTCGCTGGCGTAGACCAGAAAGCGCTTGAGCGGCGAGTCGCTGTCCGAGATCAGGGACACGAATTCCGAGGCCTGCCCGAGATCACCGATGGGTCGCATGCTCAGATTGTCGAACAGGCTCTGCCATTGCGCGATGTAATCTTCATGATATCGCCGCACGACTGCCTGGGTGAGTTCCCTGAGGGACGCTTCATCATCATTTGTGGTGGAATGAGGACCCAATACCCAGCTGTCTTCAGCCAGAGTCTGACTGATGCTCTGGCTGGCTGGCAGGAAGACGTCGCGATAGCCGGAGACGGTATGAAAGCGCTGCACGCTCTGATCCAGCGAAAGATCGTCCTGGCGTGTGTAGACGCGGGGCAACTCGGGACTGACTTCACTGGTGAGGCGAACAAAGGAATGGATGTCGCCCTGCGCATTGTTGCGAATGCGATTATAGGCTCGTTGGGCCAGAGTTGTATTGGCAGCAATGAGCTGATATTGATCGATCAGTGAATTGTCCAGTGGTCTGGGCAGGCGTCGTGGTGTGTCCCGGAACAGGCGAGCCACGTGTTGCTTCAGTTGCTGGCGGGTGTCTGCCGGTATGTCGGCAGAGAGATTGGAATCGAAATCGAAGTTGAACCAGCCAATGACATCATCGGCCGAAAAGCGTTCCCGAATGCCGATCATCTGGTACGTTTTCAGCGCCTCGAAAAGGAACTCGCTGTTGGTGTTGCGCGCATGCATCTGATGCTCCAGACGTACCATCAGCCGTGGCAGCAAGGTCTCCTGAAGTAGCTCGTCATAACGGCTCAGTGCCAGCGCTGAAATCTTGTTGCCCTGATAAAGCCCCGCACGCCTTATGACGAACCCACTGGCGTGTTCGTCGCTTCCGTCGATTTCTGCCAGAGCGCGAGCCTGATTCAGCAGGGTGTTGGTGGGCAGCAGATCCAGGCTTCGAGGATCGAGCGCATCAACAGAGCGTTGCAGTGCACCTGCCTGTGTCTCCACCTGTTCGATCAGTTGTCGATTCTCCAGATAGCTGGCCGACCAGAATGCCAGCAGGCCGATGGACAGAACTGCAATGCTGGCTACAGCGATCCACTGCAGGCGTTTCAGGCGCTTTTCCGTTTTCAGATTGGTGCCGGCCAGACCCGATTCACCGAAGATGACATCGCTGAGCAGGCGCTGGATGAAATAGCTGCGACCTTCACCGGTGGCGGCGTCGCTCTGAGTCTCGGGAATACCGAAGTTACGCGATACATTGTGAATGACCTGATCCAGTACCGAGCCGGTCTGAGTGGCACTGGTGAAGTAGACGCCGCGAAACAGAATGGGCTGCAACAGGCGAGAGGAGGCCGTCAGGCGATCGAGCAGGAGCTTGACGCGCTCCCTGGCGAAGTTGAACTGCATCGGAAAACCATAGATGCCTTCGCGATTTCTCTGGCTCAGTTCCGACTGGAGTTTGCCAACCGTTTGGTGATTGAGCTGGTCCTGCAGCGCATCAAGACCTTGCGCCAGTGTTGCGCCGGGGTGGGTGTCGTCCAGTGCCAGTGTGTGCCCCCAGACCTGCTGACGTGCCTGCTTGTCCAGATCGTTGTGATACTCGGAGAAGCCTGCCAGCAGGTCGCATTTGGTGAACATCAGGTAGACCGGTGGCGCTATGCCCAGCTGCTGATACAGTTCTTCGATCCGTGTGCGCAGCGTCTTGGCGATCTGTTCCAGCTCCGTGTCATCGCTGTTGAGCACGTCTTCCATGCTCAGGGCAAGCAGTACCCCGTTGATGGGACGTCGACTGCGTTTCTCGCGCAGCATCGACAGGAAGCCGGACCAGGCACTGCGATCCACTTCGGCTTCGCTGTCCTGCGTGGTGTAGCGCCCGGCAGTATCCAGCAGCACCGCCTGGTCGGTGAACCACCAGTCGCAGTTGCGAGTGCCACCCAGGCCCTTGACCGAGTATTTGCCGTGTGTTTCCTCCAGTGGAAAATCCAGTCCGGAATTGCTCAGCAAGGTGGTCTTGCCCGCACCGGGCGGCCCGATGATCACGTACCAGGGCAATTCATAGATGAAGCGACTGCCACCGCTGCGGGAGAAGTCCTTCTGCTTGAGCGTGTCGACAGCCTCCTGCATCTTGGATTGCAGAATCTGCAGTTCTTCGGCGCTGGCCGATTCATTGGCCGAGGGCGTTTCACTGGCCAGTGAATCGAGCATACGGGCGTTCTGTCGGCGTGAGCGGACGAAGCGGAATACGGCCATCAGCAACCAGATCATCGAAAGACTGCCGATGGCTGCAATCCGGTTGTAGCGACTCTCGAGAGGCGTTGTCGTGTTGTAGCCGATCATGGGGCCCACGAACCAGATGATCAGCGACAGAAAGACGATGCCCAGAAATGCCAGGAACAGGCGACTGCCGAACAGTTTCTTCACGGCGCTCATGACAGGCGCAACCGAGCTGCGTGTCTGTTGAGCGGTCGAGATGCCTGGTGTCTGTGCATGCTCATGGCTATGATTGGTGGCTAGTAGAAAATGGACACTTCAACGCGCCGGTTGCGGGCCCGTCCGCTGGCGCTGGCATTGTCGGCAATGGGTTCCAGGCTGCCGCGTCCTTCGGCTGACAGACGTGCGGGCTCATCGAGTACGGGGGCCATGTGTTGTGCAACCGATTCGGCACGGGCCCGTGAGAGTTCCAGATTGGAGGCGAAGCGGCCGGAACGGATCGGCACATTGTCCGAATGGCCAGTGACCACGATGGCGCCGCGGAACTGCTGCATGGCCTCGGCAATGGCGCGCACGAGCGGTTCCAGTTCGGCGTTCAGCTCGCTGCGTCCGGAGGCAAACAGATTGTCACCCAGGATTCGCACGCGCCCTTCATTGAAGCTGTCATCCACTTCCACCAGGCCCAGGTCTATCTGTCCCTGAAGCAACTGAGTCAGAGTGATACTCTGCGCAGCCGTACTGCTGCTGGCCGGTGGTGCAGGTGGTGGTACGACCGTGCTGACCTGGAGCGGTTCGGGTTGAATGCCGTAAAAGCTGGCAATGGCAGAATCTGAACCGGCACCCAGGGCGTAACGATAGCCGATATAGCTCAATGAGCAGATTGCCAGCGCCCCCGCGGCTGCCACCCAGATCACGGTTGATCGGGGTAGACGGCTTTCCTTGACCCCCGAACCCTGCCATTGCAGCGACAGGCGGTTATCCGGTGAGTCACGTACGTCGCGAATGATGTCGTAGAGCCAGGCTCTGACCTTGGCCAGGGTATTCTGACCATTCTGGGCAATGCGATAGCTGCCCTCATAGCCCAGTGACAGACACAGGTACATCAGTTCCAGAAGATCGATGTTGTCTCGCGGGTTCTTGCCAAGTCCTTTCAGCAGCACGAAGAAGCGATCACCGCCGATCACCTCGTTGTGGAAGGTGGACAACAGATTGTGCTGTGACCAGTTGGCCTGATGGCCCCAGGGCGTGTTCATGACGGCATCATCCAGCGCGGTACACATCACGTAACTGGCCTGGGTCACCTTCTTCTGATCACCGAGTATGCCAAGGGCGGCTTGCTTGAATTCATGCAGTTCACGGATCAGGCGGTTGCGCAGCTGCTCCGGATCGGGGTGAGTGCTGGAATGACGAATGCCGAGCATCAGTGGCAGCAGGCGCGAGGCTGCTCGCTCCAGTGGATTGATGCCGCCCATGGGAGGCAGTGGAGCCGCTCGTGGTGTGCCCACGGCCGGACTCGCCGGCGACGCCGCATTGCCCTGATGTGTGCCGGCTCTGCCCCCGGGGCGCAGTACCGTGCGATCATCCTCATCATCAAAGGCAAACGGGTCCTTGCTCATTTGCGAACGGCCCACAGTTGCATTGAAAGATCACTGTAGCTGCCAGCGATGTGCAGGGCCAGATCGCCCGTCAATGCGATTTCCTTCCACAGCGGATCATCAGCCCGCATGTCGAAATACACATGGTTCTCGTACATCGGTATGCTGTTCGGCAGCGTGATGACCGGTTTCAGGGCAATTCCCTGACTCTGGGCCTCCACCAGATCGCGCAACCGGGCCTTGGACGAAATCGTACTCTGTCGCGGCAGGCGACGGCTCAGTTCGTCCGGGGTCACACGCGCCTTGGCGGCCAGAATGAAGCGTGACGTCTCGAACAGGGTGGGGTTTCTGATCGAGGCCGTATAGATCCCTGCCTTCACGTGCTGAACCGGGATGGATTCGGTCGTGGAATCCGGTATCCAGTTGAGGCTTTCACGCAGGTGATCCGCCAGCGGGGCAAAGCTGCGGTATTGATCACGGTGCAGATACTCGACAAATTCCGGTGGCAATCTTGTCGTATTGGTCAGGGTGGAGAGTTCCCCGGCCAGCTGTAGCAGTTCCCGATACAGGTGCTCGGGGTGAGTCGATACCGCGTCGCCCAGGTGTCTGAGCAGGGGACGCACCCGGTTGAGAATCTGCAGCAACAGCAGTTGATTGAGCTGCGAGGAGTCGCTGGCGGTGGCGGTGCCGATCTTGCCGGCCTGATCCGTGGCTCGCTGGTTGACCAGACCGTGCAGTTCCCGGACAAGTGAGGTGAGCGGGGCCGAGGCCTGCAGCGTCATGGCGCAGGGATAGAAGCGCTCATCGAGCACGACCCGGTCATCCTCCCGTCGTTCACTGATGCGAGCCAGCGGTAGGGTGTGAAACGCCGCCTGCTCATCACCTGCCAGGGTCAGGCGAGCCCACAAGGCTGCGGTGAAGACGGTCTCTTCACTGTCCGAATCGGGGCTGTGCCGGTCACTGACCAGACGATCTCCCATCACGTAGCGTGAAAAGGAACTGCTACTGCGCTCTTCGGCGACATCCTTGCCCTGTTGATCCTCGAAGGGGATGGCCAGTGAGACGATGGTATCGCGGCAATCACCGTCGATCATGAGCGGCGCGGGCAGCTCCCCATCGCGGGGCAGGTCGAAGGGAGTGCCATCGGAGAACAATCCGCTGATATGCGTCAGGGCAAATCTACCCTCATTCAGCGCAGCAGCGTCAATCTCGTATTCGATCAGGCCGTGTGCCCAGATACCCATGCCCCGAGCCAGCAGAGCCATGGTGTTGAGCAGAAAGCGATCATGCTGCTGAAAATGCTGTGGTCCGAGGAACATGCCCTCGCTCCACAAGGTTCTGTCATTCTTCTGCACGTGTGCCTCTCTGCGCTGTCGATGGGTCCGTCAGCAAATTGCCTTCAGGAGCGTCTTTTTTGTACGAAGCGATCATGTGTAGCGGCCGGGACATCACGGGTCCTGGTGGATGGTGACCGTGTTGGCCCCGATGCTGGCGCGCACCGACACGGTGTCCGTGGGTGTGATCTGCGCTGCGGCTTTCCACAAGGCCTGATAGGGGTCGCGAAAGGCGGCGGCAATGACCAGCCGAGTCTGCGCCTTGTTGGTCGTCAGCGTCAGCGCTGTCGTCTGGCCCGGCCGCAACGTGACTGTGGACAATGGTCTGGGTTCAATCTGTGCACCGGCATAGTCGAACATCTCTTCAAATTCCTTGCTGCCAATTTCCGATTGGCCATCCGTCATGAATACTCTCACTTGCACGGGCGAAGGACGTGACCGAGTATCCGGATTCAGATCGGAACTAGCCGAAAGGCTAAGTTTCAGCTGGTAGGGTTGCTCGGAAAGTGGCACAGGCCGCGGTTCCGCTGGCTCGGGTGCTGCCACCAATCCGGTCTTCTGCAACAAGCCGCAGCCGCTGAGCAGACTGAAGAACATCACCCCGAGTAATGTCAGCAGAAAGTGTCTGCTGTGTCCGCTGAAGGGGGGCATCCGTCGATATCCTTGCATGTCGTGCTCCAGTAGACCTTCGCTTTGTGGGCTAGAAATCCGGTGTTCTACCCACTTTCCTGATTCTCGATTCATAGGCTTTGCGAAATTCACGGCCGTAGACTTCCGTGAAGTCGTTCATTGCCTCTTCCCTGATAGCTTCGTACTGATCGCAAAACAATTCCCACAACTTTGCCTCACGAGTAATGGGAATATTTGCCGAAATTCCGCCGGTTTTTTCCAGATTTCTCGACAGAGTCTCCGGATTGAACTGCATCAGGACGGCGCGAACCGCTGATTTCATGCCCTCGAGCATCGCCAGTTGATGCAACTTCAGATCGTCCACGGCCTGTTCGATGGCGCGTTCCGGTTCCAGATAGCCGTCGTCGCGGTTGGACAGCATCTTGGTCAGTGCATCTGCGGCATCGAAAGAAAACTTCAAGGGATTGTTGTCGCTTCTCGACAATGTCGTGATGTCGCTGCGTATGGCATTCTTCAATTCGGTTCTCGATTGCAGAAGTACCATCATTGCATCGACCATCTGTGCCAGCAACTTACCCGTTTGTTCAAGTATCTCGGCTTCCTGAAGATGCTGGAAGTCTGCTTCACGTAGTGAGGCCGCACGCAGCAGGGTATTGAGTGGGTCCGCGTGCGGATCCGCGAGCGGGTTCGCGTTGGCAGGGGGAGCTGCCTTGGGCCTCGCCCTCGACGGGGCCGGGGCTGCCGCTGAGGGCGGGCGAGCAACTGGTCTGTCGGGGGCGTGGGCTCGTTGCCGTTCAGCGCGTCGGGGAACCGGGTCTGGTGCCGGTGTCTGTTCGTCCACTCCCGAGAACCAGTCGAGCTCATCATCGTGCGATGCTGGTGACGATGATCGCCGGGCGGCAGGCGCCGGTTCCGCTCGGGCCGGCTCCTCTGGCCAGTCTGCCCAGTCATTGTCGGAGGTGGCCGTTGATGCAACGCTGGACCCGGCAGCTGAATCGTTCGCGTCCCAGTCGCTGCCGAAGGGATCCTCTGAAGTCGTCGAGGGTGGGGTCCAGTCCGGTTCATGGCCTCGGAAGGGATCATAGCCTGCCGCCTCATCCGGCAATACGGCCTTGGTCGGGCTGGAGGCAAAATCGGCAAAGGGATCATCGGTGTGCGCAGCGTGATGGTTTGCCGACGCCATGTTCTGACCGCTATCGATGCTGATCGAGAGCGTGTAGTCCCCGATAGCCAGCGTGTCGCCATGATTCAGGGGGTGGCTGCGTCCTCGGCCGATCGGGTCCGGGGAGCCATTGACGTAGACACCGTTGGCACTGGTGTCATTGATGAACAGTTGCTGGCCTTCGAGCGTGATCAGCGCGTGATTGGACGAGATGTAGCGACTGGGATCCTCCAGACAATACTGGCAGGCACTCGAACGCCCGACGATGACCGGAAAGGTATCGAACTGGCGTCGCAGCCGATCGCTTGCCGGTTGATCGCAAAAAGCGCGAACTTCAAGTGTCAGGCGCATGATCTGATTGTGTTCCTGCCTGTATCAGCGTGTGTATCAACGTATCAGTCCGACTGTCCGCCATACAGCGAACTGTCTGTTATTCGTGGCCGCTGACGGATGTTGTCTGAGCGCGCCCTTGTCAATACTAGGGCAAGCGAGGTGTCATTGCCGAGCAAGCGGACGTATCAATGAGACCGTTCTGATGCATGGTGTCCACCGGCGTGAGGGTGGCAGCCGACAGTCTCTGGAGCGTCGAATGTGTGAAACGTTAACCCGAATCCGATAGCAGCTAGTCAAAAGAATAGCCGATAGCGGCGTGAAACTCTACTTTTGGTTAGGTAAGGAGGCATGGTATCCGGAGAGTGCGCTCTGTATTGTCGTTTGACCGCTCATGTTTGGTGACCCTTGTGACGGGGTGCCTGCCGAATGCCGAGTGTCGCTGATGTTGGGAGAAATGGAAGATTTCGAAAGCACGCCGGAGTTCCAGGCGTTGATTGTTGCAGCTGCGGGCAAGCCGGAGCGTAGCATGGGAGATTCGGTCATACCGGCAGAGCCACCCCAGTGGAAAGAGGTGCGCTCACTGGCCAGGCAGTTGATGGAGCAAGCTCCCACCCAGCTTGCAGTACACATCTATTTGATCCAGGCAGAGGCCAGCGTCAACGGTTTTCCCGGGTTCAGTCAGAGCCTGCAGACCCTCGTTTCACTATTGCAGAATCAATGGGACGAGATGTATCCCGAACCGGACCTGGATGATCCGGACGACATGTATTACGCCCGAGTGAATCTGATCCATGAGCTGGCCGAGCAACCCCTGTTTCTCGATGCCATTCACCGTCAGGCTCTGGTGAGTGTCAGAGGTATCGGCGATTTTTCCGCTCGCGATATCGATATTGCTCTGGGTAATGTGGCGGCGTCGGATGATGAAAAGGCTCGTTGCCAGGAAGGCCTGATACGGGGCGCCTTTGCGGAAACCGGTGCTGAACAGATGCAACTCATGAGCGATGCGCTGGACGCCTTGCCGGTATTGTGTCGTTCCGTGGAGAGCGTGTTTGCCGAGAAGAGTGGTCAGCAGAACATCCTGACTCTGGACAGGCTCATCAAGCGCATCGAGGGGTGCAGGGCGCACTTTCACGACTATGCTGATGACTATCTGAGCAGTCCGGTGGAAGAAGAGCAGACCGAAGCGAGTGCGCTGAAAGCAGACGCGTTCGAGGAATCAGCAGCCATCGACGACGCCACATCCAGTCAGGCGAACAGGCACAGTAGCCTGGGCAATCGGCACGCGGTCATGGCCTCCTTTGATGCCATCCTTTTCTATTATCAGGAGTACGAACCATCCAGTCCGGTGAGAATTCTCACCCTCTGTGCCCGCGATATCGTTGATAAACCCTTTTTCGAGATTCTGCAGGCTCTGGCTCCTGCGCGCCGTGATGATCTGCCGGCGTTGCTGGCCGAGATACAGAGACAGCCTCTGGCCTCGCTGCTCAGTGACAGCTTCGCCCGCTTTCTGGCTGGCGAGACCTTGCCCGAGTTTGGTGCGCCAACGCCTTCGGATGTGAACACGGATACCGCAAGTACGGAGCCTGGCGACAGCGATTCCACCCAGATACCGCAGTCGGGTAATAGTCACACGGTAGCGGTGATCAGTTCACGTCAGCAGGTGGTGGAAGTACTCCAGGATATCGAGACGTTTTTCCTGAACGCCGAACCGGCCAATCCGGTTCCGTTGATCATCGCTGATATTCGAAAGCTGGTACCCAGACCTTTTTCGGAACTGGTGGCCGAATTCAGTCGATTGTTACCGGAACCCGTCTCGAGTTCGGATGAGTAGGCCGCCATTCAGCTGTGATGTTCATGCGCGCGGCAGGTTCAGGAAGAGCCTGATAGTCCATTTGTTCTAGTCCGGTTGGGTAGTGGTGTCTGCACACCCTTTCCGCATACGCTTTTCGGATAACAGATTCTTGAAGGGAGAATGTCATGGCCAGTGGTCAGAAGTTCATTGCACGAAACAGGGCACCAAGGGTTCAGATCGAATACGACGTCGAATTGTATGGTGCAGAGAAGAAGATTCAGCTGCCTTTCGTGATGGGCGTGATGTCGGACTTGTCCGGCAACGCCGGTGAGGCGAAGGCGAGCATGGATGATCGGAAATTCTCCGAAATCGATGTCGACAATTTTGACGACTACCTCAAGTCGACCAAACCCAAGGTCTCGCTCAGTGTGCCCAACACGCTCACCGGTGAAGGTGAGATGAGCGTCGAGTTGTCGTTCGACAGCATGGACGATTTCAGTCCGGCGGCCATTGCCAGCAAGGTGGACTCATTGAGCAAACTGCTCAATGCACGCAACGAGCTGTCAAACCTGAAGACCTATATGGACGGCAAGGCCGGTGCGGAAGACCTGATCCAGAACCTGCTGGAAGATCCGGAACTGATGGCAAGTCTGGCAGCGGCTCCCAAGCCGGAAGACGACGCTGAAGAAACCAAGGAGTAATTGAACATGGCAGAGAAAGAAGCGGAAGTCGCCGGCGCGGAAGGCGCGGTAGAGGAAAGCGATGACTTTTCCTCCTTGCTGGAAAAGAATTTCAAACCTCGCAGCCCGGAAGCCAGTTCGGCTGTCTCGAATGCCGTCAGTACGCTGGCGCAGCAGGCATTGGCGGACACGGCACTGATATCCGATGATGCGCGCAGCACCATTGAATCCATCATTGCCCAGATCGACCAGAAACTCACCGAGCAGATCAATCTGATCATGCATCATGAGGAATTCACCAAACTCGAAGGGGCCTGGCGGGGTCTGCATCATCTGGTCAACAACACTGAAACCGATGAAATGCTCAAGATCCGCGTCATGAACGTGGAAAAGAAGGAGCTGGCCAAGACGTTCAAGAAATACAAGGGAGTTTCCTGGGACCAGAGCCCGCTGTTCAAGAAAATCTACGGGGCCGAATACGATCAACTCGGTGGTGAACCTTATGGTTGTCTGGTAGGTGACTATCATTTCGATCACAGCACACCGGATGTCGAGATTCTCAATGGCATGAAGCAGGTGGCTGCGGCGGCTCATGCGCCCTTTCTGACGGGGGCCGATCCGAATATCCTGCAGATGGAGACCTGGGATGAACTGTCGAACCCGCGTGATCTGACCAAGATCATGGGTACGCCCGAATACGCGGCCTGGAATTCCTTACGCGATTCGGAAGATTCGAAATATCTGGGTCTGTGCATGCCGCGTTTTCTGTCCCGAGTGCCTTACGGTTCCAACACGGACCCCGTTGAGGAATTCGACTTTGAAGAAGACAACTCTGGCGGCAGCGACAGTTATGTCTGGGCCAATTCCGCCTATGCCATGGCGGTGAACATCAATCGTTCGTTCAAGGAATATGGCTGGTGCTCACGCATCCGCGGCGTTGAATCGGGTGGTGCCGTGGAAGGATTACCGGTGCATACCTTCCCCTCGGATGATGGCGGGGTGGACATGCAGTGTCCCACCGAAGTCTCCATTGGAGACAGACGGGAAGCGGAGCTCGCCAAGAACGGCTTCATGCCACTGCTACATCGGAAGAATACGGACACGGCAGCCTTCATCGGTGCGCAGTCGGTACAACGCCCGGCCGAATACGACGACCCGGATGCCACGGCCAATGCCAATCTGGCGGCGCGCCTGCCGTATCTCTTCGCCACCTGTCGTTTTGCGCATTATCTGAAGTGCATGGTGCGCGACAAGGTCGGCTCGTTCAAGGAGCGTGAGGACATGCAACTGTTTCTGCAGAACTGGATTACGCAGTACGTCGATGGAGACCCTGCCAATTCCGGAGAGATCACCAAATCGAAGAAACCGTTGGCAGCCGCCGAGGTGGTTGTAGAAGAAGTCGAAGGTAATCCCGGTTATTACACCTCCAAGTTCTTCCTGCGTCCTCATTATCAGTTGGAAGGTCTGTCAGTGTCCTTGCGCCTGGTTTCCAAGCTGCCTTCGGCCAAGGGGTGATTATTCACGTCCGGGCGGTGAACTGGTTAATACAGAGGCAAGCCGTCCGGTCGTAATCTAGTCACAACAGCAAGGCAAACACGCTGTTTCAAACGTTCAACCGAACACTTAACACGACACTACAAGGAGAATTACCATGGCTGTTGACATGTTTCTGAAACTGACTGGAATCGATGGCGAAGCACAGGATGAAAAGCACAAGAAGGAAATCGATGTGCTGGCCTGGAGCTGGGGTTCCTCGCAAAGCGGTACGACGCATATGGGCGCTGGCGGTGGCGGCGGTAAAGCCAACGTTCAGGATATTTCCTTCACGCATTACATCGATTCAGCCACACACAATCTGCTGCAGCGAGTGTTTGACGGCAAGCATATCGAAGAAGGCACGCTGGTTGTTCGCAAGGCGGGAGGCACTCCTCTTGAGTACCTGACCATCAAGATGGAAGACATCATGGTGACATCCGTCAGTACCGGCGGATCCGGTGGTGAAGACAGACTGACAGAGAATGTGACCTTGAATTTTTCCAAGGTACAGCTGATCTACAAGCCGCAGAAGGAAGACGGTTCAGCCGATGCCGACAAGATTGCCGGTTGGGACATCGCCGAGAACAAGGCCAACGTTTGATCACCATCGAGATTTCCTGCCCCCCAGGCTCCGGCCACAAAGCTCGAATGTGGCGGAGCGCGGGTGCAGCCGCGGGTGCAAGCGCGGGTGCAAGCGCGGGGCAGCGATTTCGCGAGGTGTGTTGTTCCGGTTATCTGCCCTGAGTCAAGAGGAGTATCCTGATCGTGAACGCTGAAGAATGCTTGAAAGCCGGTGACCTGGACGCGGCGCTCGGTGAGCTGATGAAGGCTGTCCGGGATGATCCTGCCAACCCCTCCTACCGAACCTTTCTGTTTCAACTGCTGTGCGTCAAGGGCGACTGGAACCGGGCGTTGACGCAACTGAATGTGGTTGCCGACATGGACCCCAGCACCTTGTTGATGGCGCAGTCCTATCGGGAATTGCTGTTGTGCGAGGCCTTTCGGGCGGAAGTCTTCAGCGGCAAACGCGCTCCCTTGCTGTTCGGCGAGCCCAATGCCTGGTTGGGCTCGCTGGTTCAGGCCCTGGGTGAGGTGGCGAAGGGTAACGGTGAGGAGGCCAATGCCATTGTCATGAAGGCCATGGATCTGGCGGTTGCACGCGGTGGCACGATAGACGGCCAGGCTTTCGACTGGCTCAGCGATGCCGATATGCGCCTGGGTCCGGTATTCGAGCTCATTCTCAACGGCAAGTACTACTGGGCACCGATGGAGACCGTTGCCGAGATCAGCTTTTCCGAGCCGGAAGACTTGCGTGATCTGGTCTGGTTGCCGGTGCAGATTCGCTGGAACAACGAGGGCAACTCCGTAGGTTTCATGCCAAGCCGCTACCCGGGTGATGCAACCCTGGCAGATCCCCAGAGCGCACTGGCACGCAAGACCGATTGGACAGATGTAGGAGGGAATTTCTACACCGGTTCCGGACAGCGCATGTTCTCGAGCAATGAAAACGAGTACTCACTGCTGCAGACGCGCAGTATCGTCTTCAATACAGCTGAAGGCGCGGGCGGGAATGCCAGTGCCGGCGAAGCCAACGCGGTATAGCAGGCAGTCATGGCGGAGCTTACCCACAAGGAACGACTGCTGCCCTCACTGCTCGATCGTCTCACCGATGAGCGGCCCAGGGAGCGTGAGGAAACTCGTCATCATCGGGCCGGCAACGTCACGAATCTGCGTGAATCCGTGCTGCGTGATCTTGAATGGCTGATGAACACGGTCAATCTGGAATCGGTTGAATCGCTTGAGGCCTACCCGGAGCTGCGCAACACGGTCATCAATTACGGCATGCCCGGTTTGTCGGGTACCACCCTGAATCTGGCTGATCGAGATTCGATCAAGGCGCTGATCAAGGCGGCCATCGAAACCTTCGAGCCGCGAATCCTCAAGAACTCTTTGCGAGTGAGTCTGATAGAGGATGAGAATCTGATCAATCCTCACGCCATCGCATTCCAGATAGAAGGCACGATGTGGGGGCGGCCGATGCCCGAAGCCCTGTTTCTCAGAACCGAGCTCGACCTGGAGCTGGGTGATGTGAAGGTTACCGAAGCATGAACCCGCAACTGTTCGAACTGTATCGCCGGGAGCTGCAACACGCCCGTGAAATGGGCGGCGAATTTGCCGCCGAATTCCCCAAGGTAGCCGGGCGACTCGGGTTAGAAACCCTCGAATGTTCTGACCCCTACGTCGAGCGTCTGCTGGAAGGTTTTGCCTTTCTGGCTGCCAGAGTGCAGTTGAAGATCGAAGCCAGTCATGGACAACTGGCGCGCCAGCTGCTGGAAATGGTGTACCCCACCTATCTGTCACCCACGCCCTCGATGGTCATCAATGAAGTGTTCCCTTCCTTGACGGAAGGCTCACTGGCGGAAGGCTTCACGCTTGCGCGCGGTACGCGACTGCGCAGCCAGATCGCACCGGATGAGCGAACCGAATGCGAGTTCAGAACTGCACACGATCTGACCCTATGGCCGGTGCAGATCTCGGACATGCGCTATCTGGGCACGCCTGCCGCGCTGGAAGCCGCTGGCATCCGAGCGGACAAGTCCGCACGTTCCGGAGTTGCACTGCAATTGCAGAGCGTCGGAGGTTATGAATTCTCGGAATTGCCCATCGACGAGCTGTCGGTCTACCTCAATGGCACGGACAGCGTCGGCACGTTGCTCTACGAACAGCTGTTTCGGCATACACAGGCGATTGCCGTGGTCTGTCAGGGGGCGGAGGTGCGCAGCCCCGCAGCCGCCGTGAGCCTGCAACGGCAGGGCTTTGCCGATGATGAAGCCCTGCTGCCGGTCAGCAGTCGAGGCTTTCAGGGATACCGCCTTGTTCAGGAATACTTTGCGTTCCCGGAGCGCTTCCTGTTTGCCAGGATTCAGGGGCTGCGTTCTCGTCTGAAGCGTTGCAGCAGCGACACCATCGAGCTGATTCTGACGTTCGACAACCGCAATGAGCGGTTGTTCGAATCACTCGGTCGTGAAAATTTCAAGCTCAACTGTGTACCGGCCATCAATCTGTTTCCGAAAGCGGCTGATCGCATTCAGCTGGATCGCAGCCGGCATCGCTATCACATCCTGCCAGACCGTGCTCGTCCCATGGATTTCGAGGTGTATTCCGTGACCGGCGCGACCGGTCATGCGAGCAGCCAGACGCAGAAGGAGTCCTTCTATCCGTATTTCGGCAGCAGTGAGAAGCAACAGTCGAATCACCGCTTCTTCGGGCTGGAGCGAGAGCCGCGTCTGTTGTCATCACGGCAGAAGCGACGCGGTGCCAGGGCCAGCTATGTCGGCAGCGAAGTCTTCATATCGCTGGTGGATGAGCGCGAAGCCCCCTATCGTTCGGACCTCAAGCAGCTGTCTGTGGACACCCTGTGCACAAATCGGGACCTGCCCCTGCAGATGCCGGTTGGCAAGAAGGAAACGGACTTCAATCTGGATATCGGCGCCCCGGTGGACAGCATCCGCTGCTTGCATGGACCCACGGTACCGAGGCCCTCACGCGCACACTTCAAGGACGCCTGGCGTCTGGTCAGCAATCTGAACCTGAATTACCTGTCTCTGGACAGCGCAGCCGATGACGATGGTGCCGCTGCGGCTGCCATGCTGCGGCAGATGCTGGAGATGCACTGTGATGCCAATCGGAGCTCGGACAGCCGTCAGCTGGAAGGGATTCTGTCGGTCAGGACTCAGCCCGTCGTGCGACAGATGAAGCAGCGAAGTCATCTGGAGATTGCGCGCGGCATGCAAGTGTCAGTGCGTATCGACGAGGCGGCTTTTGAAGGCAGTGGTGCCTATGTGCTGGGCGCGGTTCTGGAGAGATTCTTTGCACGTCATGCCACGGTCAATTCGTTTACCGAGACCGTTCTGGAGAGTGTTCAACGCAACGAGATACAACGATGGCCAGTGAACATCGGACAGCGATCGACACTGTAGCGTCACCACTGGATGAGCTGCATGAGCGCATCCGTGCGTTCGACTTCGTCGCAGCTGTTCGTCTGCTGGAGAACGCGCACCCTGACAAGCCTCGGGTGGGGGAGGCAGCCAGGGTCTGCGATGAGGTAGTGCGTCTGTCCCAGCAGGTCGGCCTCGGTTTCAAGGGGCATGCCTTGCAATCCCTGAAACCGGGAGTTAGAGCCCATCCCCATCGTTTGCACGTGAATTTTCTGGGGCTTCTCGGTTCGCACGGTCCGATGCCGCTGCATCTGACTGAATATGCAATACAGCGTTCGCAACACCACGCTGATCCGACCTTCCGGGAATTTCTGGATCTGTTCAATCATCGGATGCTGTCGCTGTTCTACAAGGCCAGTGTGCAGTTCGACCCTGCCGTGAGTTTTGATCGCGCTGATGACAACACCTACGCCGAGGTGCTGGGCGCGCTCTGTGGTCTGTTGCCGGAGGCCAGTCAGGCGAGGGATGCAATCCCCGATGCTGTCAAGCGTCATCACCCCGGCTGGTTCGGCAGCAGTGCGAAATCCCCCGATGGTATCGCTGCTCTGATCGGTGCCCATTTCGGTTTGCCGGTGAGTATCCGGGAATGGGTGGGCGGCTGGCTGGAATTGCCGGAGGAATCACGCCTGCGTCTGGGGCAACGGTCGCACTCGGCGCAGCTGGGCCGCGCGGTGTACATCGGCAAGCGCGTCTGGAGTATTCGCCACAAGTTCTGTGTGCGACTCGGACCACTGGACTGGGAGACCTTCAGCGCATTCAAGCCCGGTGGCGAGAAGGCCGGCGCACTGCATGATCTGGTCAGGAACTACGTGGGCGACGAGTGGGACTGGGATCTGGAACTGCAACTGTCGTCACCGCAGGTTCGTCCACTGACACTCGACAGGAAACGCGCCCTGGGCTTTGACAGCTGGGTCAGCAATGGCCGCGGCAAGCGCCTGCCCGATCAGGCAGTCGCGCTGAACCGGACATTGCTCCAGCCCGCGACAGGGAAACGGATAGACAACGATGGCGCTGTGTCAGCGCATCGATAACAGACAGGAAAAGGGATCATGACGGAAATCAGCAGAGCCAATCTGTTCGGCAAGCTCAACGAGCTAGGCTACAAGTCCATCGAATCTGCCACCAAACTGTGCAAGTTGCGTGGCAATCCTTATGTGGAACTGGTGCACTGGATCGACCAGATCAGCAATCAGCAGGATTCGGATTTTCACCATATCCTGCGCCACTTCGATATCGACCTGTCGGTGGTGTCGCGGGATATCACCAATAATCTGGAAATGCTGCGCGGTGGCGCCAGCGCCATCTCGGATTTCAGTGACGACATCTCGCAGGGCGTGGAGCGTGGCTGGGTGTATTCCACACTGCTGTTCGGCGATGGTGTGGTGCGTACCGGCCACTTGATGGTCGGCCTGCTGAAGACTCCATCACTGCGTAACCGTTTGCTGGGTATCTCGAAGTCCTTCGGGCAGATCAAGCTGGAACAGCTGATCGAAGAATTCGATGACATCGTGGCCGGATCGCCGGAAGATGCCATGACCGCCAAGGATGGCTATCGTATCGGGGGTGGTGCGGCTCCGGGTGAGGCCAGTGGCGCGATGGCACCGGCCGCCATGGGCAAGCAGGAGGCGTTGGCCAAATACACCACCAACATGACGGAGGCGGCAACAGGAAGTCATGTCGACCCCATTGTCGGCCGTGATGAAGAAATCCGACAGATGGTGGATATCCTGATGCGGCGGCGGCAGAACAATCCCATATTGACCGGTGAGGCCGGTGTCGGCAAGACGGCGGTGGTGGAAGGTTTCGCGCAGCGCATTGCGCGGGGTGATGTGCCGCCGGCGCTGGCCGATGTCCAACTGTTGTCACTGGACATCGGGCTGTTGCAGGCCGGGGCCAGCATGAAGGGCGAATTCGAGAATCGTCTTCGGCAGGTCATCGAAGAGGTGCAGTCCTCGGAGAAGCCGATCATCCTGTTCATCGACGAGGCGCATACCCTGATCGGCGCAGGTGGTGCCGCCGGGACCGGCGATGCGGCCAATCTGTTGAAGCCAGCCCTGGCCCGAGGAGAACTGCGCACGGTGGCGGCCACGACCTGGGCAGAGTACAAGAAGCATATCGAGAAGGATCCGGCCCTGACGCGCCGCTTTCAGGTGGTCAAGGTTGACGAACCGAGTGAGGAGAAAGCGGTTCTCATGATGCGAGGCATAGCCTCGACGATGGAAAGACACCACAAGGTTCAGATACTCGACGAAGCACTGGAAGCCGCCGTCAAGCTGTCGCACCGCTATATCCCGGCCCGCCAGCTTCCCGATAAATCGGTCAGTCTGCTCGATACGGCCGCTGCTCGGGTTGCCATCAGCCAGCACGCCGTGCCGGCCAGTCTCGATGATTCGCGCAAGCGGCTGCAGGCTCTGGAAACCGAGCAGAAGATCATTGCCAGTGAAGGCAGCGTCGGAATCGACACCGCCGAGCGCGCAAGCCGGGTAGAAGATCTGTTGGCAACGGAGCGCACCCGCGAGCAGGAACTGCTGGGTCGCTGGGAAGAGGAAAAAGCGGTGGTCGAGCAGATCCTGGCGCTGCGTGAGAAGTTGCGCGCCGGCGGGAGTCCGGTGGAAGGCACGGGTAGCGCGCTCGAAGCCGCGACCGGTGAAACCCCGGCGGCGGGTGCGGATACAGCAGCTACGTATGCAGCAGATCGGGATACAGCAGGTATGGATGCCGCAGAGACTGCGTCGGTAGACAAGACTTCCACCGAAGCGCTGTCCGAGAGTGATCGGCAGGCACTGCTGGCCGAACTGGCAGACCTGCAGAACACACTCGATACTCTGCAGGGAGAAGATCCGTTGATTCTGCCCACGGTGGATGAGCAAGCGGTTGCATCGGTTGTGCAGGACTGGACGGGTGTGCCGGTGGGGCGCATGGTCAAGAACGAGATCGAAACCATACTGAATCTGTCGACTCATCTGGCCAATCGCATCATCGGTCAGGACCATGCCCTGGAGATGATTGCCCGACGTATCCAGACCTCAAGAGCCAGTCTGGACAACCCCAGTAAACCGATCGGTGTGTTCATGCTGGCTGGCTCCTCGGGTGTGGGCAAGACCGAGACGGCCCTTGCCCTCGCCGATGTGCTCTACGGTGGCGAGAACAATGTCATCACCATCAACATGAGCGAGTTCCAGGAGGCACATACCGTGTCGACGCTCAAGGGCGCACCACCGGGCTATGTGGGTTATGGCGAGGGGGGCGTGTTGACCGAAGCCGTGCGCCGTCGCCCTTACAGCGTCGTCTTGCTGGATGAGGTGGAGAAGGCCCATCCGGATGTGCATGAAATGTTCTTCCAGGTGTTCGACAAGGGCTGGATGGAAGATGGCGAGGGTCGCGTCATCGATTTCAAGAACACGCTGATCCTGTTGACAACCAACGCCGGCACCGACCTGATCATGAACATGTGCAAGGATCCGGAATTAATGCCATCCCCGGAGGGTATTAGCAAGGCTTTGCGAGAGCCGTTGTTGAGTATATTTCCTCCAGCGCTGTTGGGAAGGCTGGTCACCATTCCGTATTATCCGTTGAATGACCAGATGATCGGTGCCATTGCACGACTGCAGCTGGGGCGTATCGAGAAACGCATACGACAGAACCATGGTATCGAATTTACCTATACCGACGATGTGGTGGCGCTCATCGCTCAGCGTTGCACGGAACTGGACAGTGGTGGACGCATGATCGACTCCATCCTGACCAACTCCATGTTGCCGGAAATGAGCCGGTATCTGCTGGAGCGGCAGTTCGAGGACAGTGCGCCGTTGAAGCTCATTGAAGTGAGCGTCAACGACAGTGAATTCGATTATGCGATGAGCTGAACGGTTCCCGTTCGGTTCTCGCCAGAGGGAGAAACAAGATGAGCGGAATCGACCAGGCAATGCGCGCAGTCCGGATACACACCGGTCTGCCCGACAATACGCTGGCCCTGAGCCGGATGACTGGCCAGGAGCAGGTGAGCGAGTTGTTCGAATACACTCTGGAGTGTGTCAGCGAAAATGCATCTCTGGACCTGTACGAGGTTCTGGGACAACCGATCAGCGTGGAATTCGATACCGATGGTGATGGTGTGCGTCACCTGCATGGTCTTGTCTGCGAGGCAGGGCATATCGGTAGCCGAGGCGAATATGCACTCTACAGACTGACGATGACGGCCTGGCCCTGGATGATGACGCGTACCACCGATTGCCGCATCTTCTCCGACATGAGCGTACCCGATGTCATCGAACAGGTACTGAGCGAGAACGGCTTTGACGATTTCGAAATTCGTCTGATGGGCCAGTACGAACCGCGTAATTTCTGTGTGCAGTATCAGGAAAGTGACTTTGCCTTCATCAGCCGCCTGATGGAGCATGAAGGCATCTACTACTTCTTTGAGCACTTCGATGATCGGCATGTGCTGATGTTGTGTGACGACTCATCGGCTCATTCACCCGCGCCCGGCTACAGCGACATTCCCCACTACCCGGAGAGCACCGAGACCTCGCGCACCACGGATCATCTGGTCAACTGGCAGTTTCGCAGGCGCATTCGCTCAGGCAAGTACGTCACCAAGGATTTTGCCTTCGACCAACCAAAACGCGATCTGCTGGTGCAGACAGACGGTACAACGGCAGGCAATTACCCCTCTCAGGAAATCTACGATTATCCGGGTGGTTATCCCAGTGGCGCGAATGGCGAAATGACACGAAGCTATGGCACTCGTCTGGCAGAAACCCGTATGCAGGCCCTGTCTGCCGATCATGAGGTGGCCAGTGCCGACGGCAATGTACGTGGATTGGGGGCAGGAAATGTCTTTACGCTGAGCAATTGCGAGCGGGCCGATCAGAATCGTGAATACCTGGTGTTGTATGCCGCACTGCGGATTCAGATGGACAGTTTCTACAGTGGCAGTGGTGGTGGTTCGGTAGAGCTTGAATCATCGTTTCGCTGCATGCCATCGAATGTGCCTTTCCGCCCGCAGCGCAAGACGCCCAGGCCGGAGATCCGGGGCCCGCAGACCGCTATCGTGGTGGGCGCTGCCGGCGAGGAGATATGGACAGACCAGTATGGCCGGGTGAAACTGCAGTTTCACTGGGACCGGTACGGGCAATCCAATGAAACCAGCTCGTGCTGGGTTCGCGTATCGCAAGCCTGGGCCGGAGAGAAGTGGGGCAGTATCCATATTCCAAGAATAGGCCAGGAGGTCATTGTCGAGTATATCGATGGTGATCCGGACAGGCCCATCGTGACGGGTCGCGTCTACAATGGTGACCGCCCCGTGCCCTATGACCTGCCTGCAAATGCCACGCAAAGCGGCATCAAGAGCCGTAGTTCGAAAGGCGGCAAGCTGGCCAATTTCAATGAAATCCGCATGGAGGACAAGAAGGGCAGCGAAGAGCTCTACCTGCATGCCGAGAAGGATCAGACCAATATCGTCGAGAATGATGAATACACCAGCGTCGGTCATGATCGAAAGGAGGAGATCGGTCGGGATGAGTCCATCTCCATTGGCAGAAACCGGAAGGAAGATGTCGGCGCTGACGAGACCATTGCCATCGCCGCCAATCGCAAGGAATCGGTGGGTGGAAACGAGACGATCAGCATAGCCGGCAACCGCAAGGAATCGGTTGGCAAGGATGAGAAGATCACCATCGGCAAGAACAAGTCGGAAACCATCGCTGCCGACTCGACGTTGAAGGTAGGCAAGAATCTGTCCGAGACCGTGGCTGACGATTTCGAACTCAGCGTTGGCAAGACGATCAATATCAGTGCCGGCGACGAGATCGTGTTGTCCACCGGCAAGGCCAGTATCACGATGAAGAAGGACGGTACCATTCTGATCAGCGGCAAGGACATCACGTTCAAGGGCAGCGGCGCCATTACCGGAAAGGCCGGCAAGAACATCGTGCTCAAGGGCTCGAAGATCCTGCAGAATTGATGGTGGTCGGCATTGATTGCGACGAAGTCGTGATTATTGCCGATGGTGAGTGGGAAAATCGGATAAGACGATACCGAACAAGGGCTGATAATATCGACTCATTCAGGGGGTAGATCATGTCGACAAAGGTTTATGCAAACGGCAGGCTGGTGTCCTGCAAGAAAGCGGCAGGCAAGACGATCTGCGCCTTCCCTGATGTGTGCTTTACACCTCCTGACAAGGTGCCGCCCACGCCCCCGGGGGTGCCGGTACCCTACCCGAACACGGCCATGGCCTCTGATACGTCCAAGGGCAGCAAGAAAGTGAAGATCGGTGGCAAGGAAATCATGCTGCAGAACCAGTCCTGCTTCAAGAAGTCGATGGGAGATGAGGCGGGGGTTGCCACGAAGAAAGGGCTGCTCAGCAGCACCAACCGCGGCAAGGCCTATTTTGTCATGTGGTCCATGAACGTGAAGTTCGAAGGCAAGAGCGCTGTCAGGCATCTGGATCTGACCACCAACAATCACATGGCAAATATGCCGGGCAACACGCCGCCATGGCCGTATCTGGATTTCTAGACAGGCAACTGGCAAACAAGCTGACTCTAAAAGTCTGCATACGCCCAACCGACAAGCTGACACACAGAGCCCGCATCCGCCCAACCGACAAGCTGACACACGGAGCCTGCGTGCGCCTGCCCGGCAAAGCGAGTCACCAGCGCACCTGACTAACCGCTGCCCAGCACTATGGCAGCACGTTTGCCGTCATCGTCGCCCAGATGAACCAGTACCTGGGGCAGGCGAGGTGGTTGAACGAGAAACATCATGCGTTGATAAGCCAACAGAATCAATCCAAGGCAGGCACCGGTGTCGCCCACGCAATCTGCCGGGTGTAACAGGTCGAACTCGTCACGCTGTACGCGCAGTGTACGCGACAGGGCCAGTGCGGCTTCGCGGAAGTCGTAGTGCTCCCCCGAGATGTCGGTCAATCGGTAGGCCATTTCCTGCATGGGTATCTGCGCTTCTTCCAGCGCTCCTCGAATGGCCGTTGTCAGTCCATCGGCCCGACAGGGTTTGCCTGACAGTATCGGTGCCGGTTCCATGGAGAAGCCCAGACCGAGGCAGTGCATGGCCTGAGGACTATCGGAGGTGCGCTCCACCACCAGAGCAGCGCCGGCTTCACCGGGAATGAAGCCGTCGGAATGACAGCTCGTCAAGAGTCGGTCTTGCGTTTCGTATTCACTCAGATCCTTCTGATTGATCAGGGAATCCGCAGACGCGATCAGCACATGTTTGACGCGTGTATCAGACTCATGCAGCATCTGTCTGGCCAGGCGCAGAGCGACAGCGATCGACACATGGCCATGAGACAGAATGCGTGAAAGCCCGGAGAATGGCCGACCCAGTTCTTGCTGCATGGCTGACAGAAAGTCATCGTCATTGGCAATCGGTCGCCCGGGTCTATCTCTTGTGGGAAGACACAGTATCAGGGGTGTGTGTTCGATATCGATCGACTTGTCGGCATTCAGGCATTGCTGCAAGGCAGAGACAAGCAATCGGACCAGTCTTGCTTCTCCCTGGCAAGAGGCGTCGATTGCCGTCATGCAAGCGCCTATCGGCTCCCCGGCTTCATCGGTAAACACGCTGTCCTGCACATTGTCGATGGAACAACGAATGGCGGCACAGCTGCTGGCGCTGTCATTGCCGACAGGCGTTACCAGGCCGGATCCGGTGATGGCAATGTGACCGTTCAATCGTTGCTGCTCCCTGTTTCGTCAACGTTGTCCCGCACCGCCGTGGATTGCAACGGCATCCCGTCAGTATCGGCAGCACCCCTGCCGCTCCAACGCTTGCTACCCACGACGATTTCAGGGATCTCGAAGAGATTTCGTTGCAGCGGAATCTGAGTGCGCCAGGTCAGTGTGAAACGCCCTTCATCCGGCTCGATGACCAGGGTATCGATTACAGCCTTCTTCTCGACGCGTCGTGATTTCTTCCTGAAGAAGCAGACCGGCACATCAAGCTGGGGAATCTGAAACCGGCAACGCCCGCCAGGGGTCAGATTGACCAGGCGCACCTGCTCGCCGCCTTGCAGATAGTCGCATTGTTGATCAGCTGGCGCGCTCTGGAAATAGCGCAAGTCGAAGTCGTCGGGCAGGAAGGGAAAGCGTTGATCGAGCCAGTCATCGTCATAGGTTCCGCCATAGCCGATGCGGGGTTGCCAGGACCGACCCACAGGGCCGAAGGACATCGGGCGGATCAGCTCATGCGGGTGCCTGACCGGCGAATTCGGCTCTTCGGTGGAGGGTGCAGGGGCGCCGTCCACGAGGTGTTGATCAAGCGCCTTGTGATAGCCGATTCCTGACGGATTGGACAGGTAGGCATCGTGCAATCGAGTGTCTTCATGCGCGCGATCGGTACCACCGAAGGCAATGTCATAGGTGATCGGCCGCATGAGAAAAGGGGCCGGTCGGCTGACTGATATGCCATTGTCATCGGCAACCCAGTGCCGATCCCCCAGTACATCCACCAGTTTGCTGAGCTCGCCCACCTTGAAACCGGTTTGCACCCGTTCAGCCGGTTTGTCGTCCGGCGCATGGGCAGTGCCGATCAGCGTGATATCACAGCGCAGTTTGATCGGGGCATAGTCTGCTTCGTGCCGTGGGGAGGAGAATCCCGGATCGCCGTGGAAGGTGTCGGCTTCCAGCAATGGCAGCTGCTCTTCGAGTAGCACCGGTGATGCCGATGCGTTCGAAGGAATCGAGTAGCTGCCCTTGACGACTACCACCAGGGATTCACGCCCATCCGGCATCATGCCGAGCGTAAAGCCTGCCATCAGCGGAGTGTGGTTGGTCAGTTGCACGTCAATCGTTCCCCCCCGACATGAAGTAGCCCTGCCTGTGTGTGGGTAATACGGGGTTGCAGTACCGCTTGCCGGGCTCACGCGTGATGAGGAGCTCTGCGGCTACCGCTCGTTGTCGTTGCTGGCCGTGGCGCAGAACATGACGCAGGGACTCTGCCGAGCGTGGATATCCACAAAGGCAGGCGGTACCGGGCGCCAGCCGGTTTGCCGATGAATGCCACCACGCGGCGATTCTTTCGGCATCTGGCCAGACCAGATTCTCATCGGCCTCCAGTTCGACATGCTCGTCAGCCGGATCGTCATTGAGAGCAGATCCGGCGTCTTCCGGAGGGTCGTCGCGCTCCAGATCATTTTCTGCAAGATCGACACCTGTTATCAGAGCGATGGATTCTCCGGCCAGACGTGCAAGCTCTGCGTTCTGGCATCGATCGATCAGCCAATCCATGGCACGCGGATCGCCCAGCAAGCCGAAACCACTCACCACATCACGCTGACGTTCCTCTCGGGGTTCGAGCTGTCTCAACAGATGTCTGGCCCTGGCGGCATCCACGCTGAGTACGCTCAGACGCATCGCATCGGAAGCGACCTCGCTGTTGCCCAGAGCCAGCTGCTCCAGTTGCTGCCGTGCCTCGGCCTGTTTGCCGAGAAACAGCAAGGCTCGCGCCCAGGCGTGGCGTTCACGAGTATCCTCTGGCGGGGTGCTGCTCAGGTACTGCAACAAGCGCTCGTCGCCCTGTTCTGCAGCGAAGTGGAGCGCTCGAGTACGAATCCGGCTGTCTTCATGCGTGAGGCACTGTCGGAAGTAGTTGCCGGGGTTGCGTTGGTGTGCGAGACAAGCCGACAGGCCCAACAACTGTCGATTCGCATCTTGACTGTCAAGCAACCTTGCGACCATGCCCTGCAGATGTCGTTCATGCACCCAGGCCAGAGCCGCTTCGAACTCGTGCATCGCCTGCTCTTGCGCCTTGAAGGTCTCCAGCAGATCGTCGATCAGTGTGTGGTCGCCCTTTCGCAATGCCTGAATGCTCATGGCAAAGACTGATCCCTCGTCATTGGCATCGAGCAATTCCTGAAGCAAGGGCAATGCGGCGTCGCCGGCGATCAACAGACCGTCCAGATTGGCGTTTATCCGGCCTTCCAGTTGTTGCAGGTCGATGAAGTCGTAGATCGGATCATGACGTGCCATGAACCATTGCCACCAGAGAGAGCAGGCGTTCTCGGCGTGTTGATAGACGATGTTGTCGATGATGGGAGGCATTGTCGGATCAGTCAGTTGATCTGCACCGAGCCGCCCTTGATTCGATTGGCGCCCGAGGACTTGCTGCTGACATAGGCCCCGCGAATGATCACCTTGCCGGCACGGGTCATGGTGATACTGGACTTGCCACAGCGCAGGACGATTTCCTCGCGAGCCTGCAGGTCGATTCGTCGGCCATCGATGATCAGCTCACTGTCGCTCGCCTTCAGCGATTCATCCAGCGTGGCCGTCGTCGGCGCGGTTTCGGCATCACTGGCCTGCGCATCCTGCGTGGGCTCGGGTAGATCAGCACCGGCGGTGGCCATGGATGTCTGCATCACGCCGACGATGATGGGGCGACGAACATCGCCATTTTCAAACAGCAGGGCTACCTCCCGGCCGACCGATTCCGCTGTCAGTGGTGCGGTTGATCGAGCGGCTACCGGGAGCACGGCCAGATTGCCGGGATAGCTGACTTTGGCCTGACCTTCATCGCCCAGTTCCACCAAGGTGCCTATCAGCACACCGTGTATCGGCGAGGCCTGAGCCTGGGTGTCGGGTGCACTCGGGCAGGGCTCGGTGTCCGTGACAGACGCTGTTTCCATGTGACTGTTTTCTTCCCTGTCTTTCATCATGTATAGCTCACCGACTGATCTGTACTCATGTAAACACAGCAACGGCCATGAAAACAGTGAATCTCTCCCTGATCAAAAGGTGAACCAGCCTCTCCTCACCGAGGTATTTTGCCCGATACGGGGTCTTGTTGGATCCTGAACGGCCTGGCAGCGCGTTTCCAGGAGCGATCCTATACTTTCGACTAGTTTGAGATGAAATCTGCGGGCTGATCGATACCGGTCCGCATCTGCCGGTAATGCCAGGGTCGATGGCGCTCTGGTTTGGTGCAGAGAGCACGGGTGGCGTCATAAGCAGTGCGGCGAGTCTTGCCATGTGTCGTGCGATGAGTAGTGCAATGAGTAGTGCAATGAGTAGTGCAATGAGTAGTGCAATGAGTAGTGCGATGAGTAGTGCGATGAGTAGTGCGATGAGTAGTGCTATTGGCAGTGCGATGGGCAGTGCGATGAGTCTTGCCACGCGTCGTGCGATGCGTCTTGCCATGAGTCTTGCCATGAGTCATGCCATGAGTAGCGCGATGCATCGTGCAGAAGGGGCGACATCAAGCGCGCGGTGGGCAGCGTCCCGTCCTCTCGTGTGAATATTCACCGTGACAGAGCGTGCTGGACACAGCGAAATCGGCGTTTTCGGTTGAGTCTTGTTTCACCGGGAGATCGCAATGTGTCAATCCCCGATGACAACCGACCGGAGATTCGCTCGTCATGTACCCATTTCACGGCTGGTCCATTGTGTGGTGTCTGGCAGACACGGCCCTTATCGGATTCTCGATCGGGCAGCGATGGTCATCGCTGTTTGCGCTGATGGTCTTGCTGTTCGTCCTGACGCCGCAGGCTCAGGCACAATCCGGTGGACAGGCAGGGGCGCGGCCTGTAATGACACCCTGTTCGCCCGGTTTGCAGCGAGCGTCATCATCCGATTCGACAACGGTGTGTGAGCTGCCGCTCGATCACGATGGCGTGAAGGAGAGCGGCTTCCTGTTGTGTCATGCCGAACAGGTGGTGGAGCGGTTGATCATGAGGATTCGTCACCAGCAGAATGTCATTGCCCAGAGGCGGGCAGATCTGGAGCGTCTCAGCCTTCACGATCACGGCGACAGTTGGTCGAATCGTACAAGACATGCTTTCAGCTATGTTGTGGCGTGGTTTTCCCATCAACTGCAGAGCGTGACCGACTACTGGCGTATCGGTTCTCTGGAAGGTTCTCTGTTGATTGCCTACAGCAAGCTTGGCGCCGCGCGGCAGGTGGCTGGTCAGCAAGAATTCGCGGGAGAGCGCCCTGGCGCAGAACGTCTGGAATGTCAGCTACTGACCGATTCTTCCCGATCAGCGATGGTGGTTGCCGAGTTCTGAGACTCGCAGCGGGCCAGGGCCGTCAACGACGGCTCCAGGTACTGCAGGTCGAACTCGATGACATGCGTTTCTGCCGAGGAAAGTTGCGGCGTGAACGCAAATGAAACGGCCAGTGAAGAGCCTCCTTCGATGGCTGAGAGCAATCTTTCATAGCTGTCGCTGACCTCTGCCGTCAGCTCGTTGATGAAGCGATCAAAGGCAATCGGAATGCCGGCGTCGACTCGGAAACCGGTATCGGTCGCATCGGTATCGAAAGTGGCATCTGTACGCAGAAAAATCCGCTGAGCGCCGATAATGACACGCGTCCTGGTCTCCAGCTCGCCATTCATGACCACGACCGGGGTGGAGACCAGCGCACAGAATGGAGCGCCATCGACGGGATCGGGATAGCTCTGCAGTGTCCAGGTATCGGCAGTCGTATCGCTGTCTGACTGCGCGATCACGATCTGAGTGACAACGGCAGACTCGGAAGGGGACGGGGTGGTATTTTTCTGAACATCAGTAGAACCCGGTGAGTCTGGAGCCGTCCCGTCCGTACCGTCGTTCAGTCTCTGGCGAGCGGCGGCGCTTCGCTCGGCGTCCATCTGCTGCAGCCTTTGTGCGATACGCAGTTCGGCCTGTCGACGTTTTACCTCAGCCTGTTGGGCGCTGATCATCTCGTTTTCCAGCTGACGGTAGCGCTCGCTTTCCGCCTCCCTGATCGCTGCCTTGTCGGCACAGGCACTCAGCAGAGCGAGCAGACACAGTCCGCTCAGGGTACTGCCAACCGGTCTGATGAACTTCAAGATGTCATCGATCATCCAGCCGCTCCTCATCGTGAACAGGGTGTGTCCTTTTCTCTCGAACGGCCAGTCAGCTATCGTGCTGACAATACCGCAAGCAGGACTCAAGACACAGTATGCCAGAGGCCGTGGCTAGCACTGGGCGAACGGTTCGCAGTGTTGCTGCGTGCAACAGGGAAAAAGCACGGCATTCTGGTGATGTAGTGCCATCACCGTTGTCGATGGGGGCTTACGGTAGGCATCGTATTGCACGAATCGCCTGACGATCGGCCGAGGCTGAATAACGGAGGGCACTTCTCGAAACGACTCTCCTGAACAAAAGTATAGTCATTGCCAATACAGAGAGTTACCAAGCTTTGCTTGTTGTACTACCCATTCAGACGATGGTCGTGTCGGGGTTCATGTGTTATCACGTTGAATGATTCTGTTCAGAGAGCAACGCTCGCTGATTCACGGACTATCACGCTGGGTTTCTCAAACGGATCGGCTGAACGTCCAGGCGCAAGGTGATTGTGAATATGCCAAAGTTCTTTTCAGACAGACAGCGCCTGCTCTCGGTGGCAGATGGCTTTACGAGCCTCGCCCGACAGAGCTTCATGTTGCTGTTCGTCGTCTTCATCCCGGTTATTCCGGAGGTACATGCCTACGAAACCGAATGGAAAAGTAGATCGCTGATATTTACATCGGGGGGGTGGGATCGGGATGAGATCAATTGTGCGGGCTCTTGTCATCATGACGTCACGATTAAAGACGGCTTGAAAATGACTGCCCCTGGCAGTGTTCCTCATGATGCAACTAGTGCAACCGTGACACTATCCGGTTTCGAGAATGGCGAGCTATTGGCGTCCTGGCGTTACCAGATTGTCGGTGGTCCGGCAGTGGCGCCGTTCAATGATGTTTTTCCTGACGAAGGCGAGTCAAGCACCACCAGAGAGGTGGAATTCGACATCAGCGACAACCCCGTCGATGTGCGGTACTGTCTGGTGGATGCTTATGGAAACATCCGGCTCTGGAACTGTGACGAGGTAAGCATTCAGCGGAATCCCCCACCCAATGAAGCACCACAGATCATCTCTGATAACCCGGGTGATCAGACGCTTGAATTGCCCGATGACACGTTTGTCTTCTCGCCGATCGCAACGGACGACGTCGGGGTTGTATCACTGACAGTCGATTCATCCAATGAGGAGGTAGTTGTTGTCATTGAGGGGGCCGCAGGTGAATTCACATTGGAACCTGTGAGCAGTGGCAGCAGCACCATCACGATACGGGCGGAAGATGTCGCTGGTGAGGCGGCAACACAAAGCTTCACGATAACGGTCCCCGAGCCCATCGTCGTGGTGCCGCCTGTCATCATTGAGCCGCCGGTAGTGATTGACCCGCCGGTGATCATCGATCCACCTGTCATCATCGATCCACCTCCCGTCAATGTCGCACCGACAATCTCTCTGGATGGCGTTCTGGAAGGTCCGCTGGTTCTGCAAGTCGGCGATCAATTCACACTGGGTTTTTCCAGCGAAGACAGCAACGACGATCCGCTGGAATTCAATGTGAGCTCCACCAACAGTGTGGTGGCTACCGGGCTATATTCGCCACCCGCGTCCTGGATTGTGGAAGGTCATGAGGCAGGTACGGCGGTTGTCATGCTGACCGTGACCGATGAGCCGGGCCTGAGTGCCAGTCTGTCGATCGAGGTGCGCGTGGAAGCGCTGAATGCGGCGCCTTCGGCGACCGCCGACACCATCATCGTCGGTAGTGATGCGACCACGCTGTCACTGGATGTGCTGGCCAACGATTCGGATCCGGAAGGTAGCAGTCTGAGTATCGTGCTCGATTCCGATTTCTCGGCTCAGGGTGCCGCCTTGAGTGTGGTCGATAATGTGGTGCGTTATCAGGTGGATGCCGTGCTGAGTACAACGGATACGTTCAGCTACCGGGCAGAGGACAGTGACGGTGCACGTTCTGACTCGGCAGTCGTGACGTTGCAGCCATCGGACGAAGACGGTGATGGCGCCTTTGATGTCGTGGATAACTGTCCGATTCTGCCCAATCCGGCACAGGCTGATATGGACTCGGATGATATCGGTGACTTGTGTGATCGGGATCCTGACGGCGACGGATTGCCGGGTATCAGTGGGCAAGCGCCAGACAGTGGGCAGGCGCTGGTGGAAAGTGAATGCCTGCTGTGTCACCTGACCGGGACAGCAGGAGCACCGCTGTTCGAGGATGACGATGCCTGGGATGCTCGCATCGATGCCGCAGGTGGAAATCCTGAGGATTTGCTGGACAGTGTGCTCAACGGTATCGGCAGCATGTCGGGTTTCGGCAGTCGCTACGCCACACAGGATCTGCTGGAAGCCATCTACTACCTCACTGGTCGGGAGGACAGCGGCGAGGAAGAACCGGGTGCCATCGTGGATCCGGACGGTGACGGCATCGATGTCGATGTCGACAACTGCCCGAGTGTGCCGAATGCGGAGCAGGGCGACAGCGACGGAAATGGTGTGGGCAACGCCTGCGAACCACTGGCCGACAGCGATCAGGACGGTTACCCCTTCGTGCTTGACGATGATGATGGCAATGCGAACCGACTGCTGGCCAATCTGCCCCTGTCGTCCAATTCCACCGTGTTTACCAGTGAAGGCAGCTTGCGGCTGGGCACCCTGGCAAGGGCCGATGCCGTTCGGGTGGACTATGCCAGAGCAGGTGCAGTGATGACGGCCGAGGACTTCAGCCGCGCAGCCGCTGAACTCTACCCCGGCATGAACGTGACCCCGGATGCCCGTTTCAGCAGCCTGATGGGAGTCATCAATGTGGATGTCGAAGCCAGCGGCGGCGATGCCTCACTGATCCTGTCGCTGGGGGCCAATCTGCCGCTGGATCCGGTGGTCCGTGTGTTCGATCCCGGCTCGGGTCAATGGCAGGCTTTCGCAACTGGCGTATCCGATCAACTGGCGTCGGCACCGGCGGGCAGTGGCGGCTGTCCTGCCATCACCAGTGCCAATTACCAGAATGGTCTGACGCCTGCCTTGTCGTGTTTGCGCATCAAGGCGCAGGACGGTGGCAGCAATGATGCGGATGGCAATGCCGATGGCCGAGTGGAACTGATCTTCGATATCGCACGCAGTCTGCAGGATGACGAGTCAACGGGCCCGGAAACGGTGGACACCAGCCCGAGCAAGGGTGGAGGCCTGATGGGTCCTGTCTTGTTGCTGATCATGCTGATGAATCTGCTCATTCGTTACCACGGTTTACTGAACAGGACGCGAACATGAGACATCTGCTGACGACAGCTCTGGCGGTTGTGCTTCCGCTATCGGGCGTGAACCTCCTGGCCGCCGAGTTGACCGGCATCGATCTGAAATTCATCAACGACAGCAATCCGGCAAAGGCCGAGTTCGATCGGGACATCGAGGAAACCTCGTCGTTTCTGGGGCGGCTTACCGGCAACCTGCTGGCTGTTCCCCTGCAGGAAAACGAGGCAACCAGTAGTGGTTTTTCCATCAACGGGTCGGCCAGCTACGAACACAATGTCGATATCGAAGGCCTGGGGGAATCGCGCTACCGTCTGGGGGCGGACTGGTTCCGAGAAAGCAAGAAGAGTTCGGGCAGACCATTCATGCGCCTGGGCGTCGGGGCCAGCTATATCGATTCGGAGACCGAACGGCGGGATGGGGTCATGGTCGATGCCAGTGCCTCGATCAATTTTCAGCCAACGGATTTCTTCGATACGACGCTGGGCGTGCAATTGGCCAGCACCGATGCCGAGACCGAGGTTTTCGACACAACCAAGGCCACAGTGTTTGCAACCGCTAATTTCTCGCCAATGCCCAGACTGGTGTTGCGCACAGGCTTTCGTTTCGTCACCGGCAATGAAGTCTCCACGGCAACACCGACGCTGGCCATCGTCAACAATGCCGAATTCATCGAGCCCGACGAGGCATTCGGCGGCGCCGAGGCACAGCGCTTTGCCTATCTGATCGATGCTGATTCGGCCATCATCGAAGCCGGGCTGGGATATGGCATCAGCGGTACGGTGACGGCGAATCTGCTGTATCGCTACGTCAGTACCGAGGCCGATGGCGATATCAGCTATGACCGGAGTCTGATCGAATTCACTCTGGGTATCGACCTGTGAACCCATTCAATCGTCTTTCGCGGTGGACACTGTCATGAAATATGCGAGTGAAGTCATGCGTAGCATGTGCCTGATTCTGGTGAGCACCGTGCTGCTGGCGGGGTGTCGGGGCGGTGACGACACGGACATCGCGGAGCCTCGATTTCCGCTCACCAGTGACCCGGACGCCTTTGCAGCCTTTCTCAATACCGCCCCCGGGGTTCCCTTCCAGGGGGCCGGTGTTGACGAGATCGACAATGTCGCGGATTTCCCGGAAGCCTATTACAACACCATCGACCCTGATGACACGAGAGACACATTCTTCAAGTGGCGGCTGGCCAATGGTTTCATCAATGCCGATGGCAGCGAAGCTGACTGCAATGCCTCGGATTGCGTGCAGACGCACGTCACCTTTCGCGATACCAAGGATCTGGGTTATGGCCGCAACATGTTCATGCGATGGAATACGCTGACGGGCGATGTGGCGGTCTACGTCGAGAATTTTCAGGTGGATGCGGTGCCGGGCGTACCCTATGGGCCGCTGAATTTCGAGGCCCTGGTCAATGATGATCGCCAGTGGAATTTCGGTGTCAACGCCATTGAATTCAGTGCCTTTCCGGCCACGGACGCCGGCGCCGGCAAGTTCACCAAGTTCTATAACTTTGCCGGCGATGGCATCCGCGCTAATGGTGTCAGTGGTTCGCTGCAGCATGTCGTGGACCTGGATGGTCGGGGGCTCAAATCGATGCCGGGTGCCTGCATTGTCTGTCACGGCGGACGCGGGCGTACGCTGGTAGTGGAAGATGCGGCGGGTACCAAGACACTGGCACCGACACTGGTCGGGGGCATTGCCGGTGATGTGCAGGCGCATCTGCAGACCATCGAGTTCGATACCCTGCAGTTCGCCAATGAGCCCGGGTTTACGCGGGAGGACAATGAAGACGGTATCCGTCTGATCAACCAGGCCATTCTGTCGACCTATGAATACCGAGCGGCGAATTTCACGGAGCAGGGCGACTGGAATCCCCAGCTGGCCATCGATACGCTCAGGGGAAGATACAACGGTGACCCGTCCAATCCGGCCAATCGCTATGACGCAAGTTTCGTCCCGGCTGGCTGGTCGGCCAATCAGAATCTGTACCGCACCTCCATGGGGCCCAATTGCCTGGTCTGTCATGCATTGCGCGGAACCCGGTCCAACGATAGCGTTGCCTTTCCCAGTCTGGCCAGTTTCAGCAGCTACGACGAACGTGTGGATCATCTGATCTTCGAACAGGGAAAGATGCCGCTGGGCCTGCTCAACTATTCCGATTTCTGGGACAGCGAAGACAAGGATCCGGCCACGTTGGCCACGGCTCTGGGGCTGACGAATCGTGTCGGCGATGATCAGAAGGCCGTACGGCCGGGCGCACCCGTGGCCATCATCAGCGCGCCACCGTTGGCCACCGGTCTCGATGCCAGTGGTGCCTCACTGGCAATCGCCCTGACCGGCTCTGGCAGTGCGTTTGCCCGGGAAGACAGTTACCGCTGGCAGGTCAGCCCCTCGGAGACCGCCACCATCGAATCCGGTGGTGCGGTGGGTGATGCCACTCTGCGAGTCACTGCCGCCGGCAGCTACACGCTGACATTGACGGTGGACGGCAAGGAAGGTGGCAGTGATTCTGCCAGTCAGAGTATTCAGGTCTTCGCCACCGGTGATGCCGGCGCACCTCAGCCAGCTGCGGCCATTCGCTACTTCGGTGCCGGTGGCATCGATGAACTGTTCGTGGGTGAGTGCCGGACTTGTCATGCGCCTGACACGGCATATGGCGCCATGCCGATTCATTACTCCGCTTGCCAGAGCGAGGATTTCAACGGACACGAATTCCTGTATCGCAGTGTGCTGGCTCGCGTGAATTTCGATGCACCGCTGGATAGTCTGTTTCTGCGCAAGCCGACAAACGGCGCAACGGATCCACTGGACTTGGCGCAATCGCAGATAGATGGTTATCATGCGGGTGGAGCACTGCTGGACGAGAGTGAATACAGTACGGTATTGAGCTGGATACTCAACGGTGCGCCTGCGGGTAATCTGCCGGATGCCAGCACAATCGACAGCAATGCACCTTCCTGTACTCCGTAGTCAGAGAATCATTCCCCGTCATGGCAAAGCTCAGAACTGCTGAAAATTCCCTTTCACTGGCTGATATCAAGTTCTTTCAGGTATTTCCGGAAGAGGCCATTGCCAATCTGGAACGGGCTGCGACCTTGCGCAAGTTCAAGAAGAACACGCATATCATCGTCGCCGGTGAAGAGAGTCATGCGGCTTATGTCTTGCTGGAAGGCAGTGCCTACGCCTTCACGGATGATGATGATGGCAACGAGTTCATCGTCGGCACCTTCGGTAACGGGGATTGCTTTGGTGAGCTGGGTCTGCTGGACGGGCATACGCGCACGGCCAATGTGATCACCACCAGTGCCTGTCAGTGTCTGGTGGTTCCACGTGCCGAGATCAATCACGAGATCATGAAAGAGCCCAAGGTGGCTCAGGCCATCATCCATTCACTGGTGGAGCGCATCCGTGGCATGACGGAGGATGTCAGCTGCCTGGCGCTGATGGATGTGTACGGTCGACTGGTACGTGTCCTGAATTCATCGGCGACAGAGCAGGGAGATGGCACCCGACTGACCGATAGGATCACGCATCAGGAACTGGCCAGTAGAGTCGGATCCAGCCGGGAGATGATCAGCAAGATACTCAAGGAGCTGCGTATCGGTGGATACATCACCATCGAGAACCATTGTGTAAGATTAGAGAAGGATTTACCCGACCGCTGGTAGCACTCATGACTTCTCAGGCCCTGACCGTTCTGTTTGCCGATCTTGCAGGCAGCACCCGTCTGTATCAGACCCAGGGCGATACGGAGGCCCACCAGCGGGTAACTGATTCCCTGTCGTGCATGCGGCAGGTGGTGGAGCGTCATGGCGGCACCTTGTTGCGCACGGTGGGTGATGCCGTGCTGGCCAGCTTCGAACAGACCGATGCCGCCTATCAGGCATCCATCGATATCCAGAAAGAGCACCAGTTGCTCAGTCTGTCGGTAAGAGTCGGTTTTCATCACGGCAATGTCATACCCGATGCCGGTGATGTGTATGGAAATGCCGTCAATATTGCAGCACGGGTGGCAGCCTTTGCCGAAGCCGATGAAATCTGCACGACCGAGGAGGCCGTGGCACAGCTGTCCATCCGTTTTCGTTCTCAGGCACTGTTTCTGGATCGTGTGGACTTCAAGGGGGTCGACAATCCCTTGCCGGTCTATCGCATTCAGTGGGCAGAAGACGCTGCGCAGACGGCCATCATCATGGCCGAGAGTCGTACCCAGCGCTATCAGACCAATCAGGTACTGGATCTGCTGATCGGGGCACGTCGGCTCAGAATCGACACGCTGAACCCGGTGGTCACCTTCGGCAGAGCGCACGACAACGATGTGCGAATCGATGCCGAATCCGCGTCACGCAACCACGCCACCATCGAGATGGTGCGGGGACGCTTTCTGATTCACGACGCCAGCACCAATGGAACTTATCTGGTGCGAGGCGGCTTTGCGACCGAATTCCTGCGTCGTGAATCGGCTTCACTGGATAATTTCGGCAGTATCGGTCTGGGATTCAACCCACAGAGCGAACCACAGCATGCCATTGAATATCGGGTCACGACGGTTGCTCGCTGAGACCCTGCCAGCGGCGTGCATTCACATTTCGGGTGATTATTACCCGTCCTTTGGCCAGGTGTACCCGGTAATGGCTGCTATCGCAGATATACTGTAGTTCAGAACAGGCAGTGAGTCGTATCCGATGGTCGATGACAGAACAGCGCTGATGTCAGCCAAAGCCCTGGCTCCGGGCTACGAAGTGCTCTGGTACACGATCGATCAGGTGTTGGGGCAGGGCGGCTTCGGCATCACGTATCTGGCGCATGATCGCAATCTGGATCGAGCCGTCGCCATAAAGGAATACCTGCCCACATCGTTCGCCTTTCGCCAGGAAGATTACAGCGTCAAGCCCATTACCGGTGATCACCGTCAGAACTTTGTCTGGGGGCTGGGCAGCTTTCTGAAAGAGGCGCAGACGCTGGCCCGCTTCAGTCACCCCAATATCGTCCGCGTTCATTCGGTTTTCGAAGAGAACAATACGGCCTATATGGTCATGGAGTACGAGCACGGCCAGAACCTGGCCAAGCTCTACAAGCAGAGAGACCGGCTGGACCAGGCGTTTTTCGAACAGGTCTTCTTTCCGATCATTGACGGCCTCAAGGAGATTCACAAGTTCGAATTCATCCATCGTGATATCAAGCCCGCCAATATCTATATTCGCGAAGACGGAACCCCGGTCTTGATCGATTTCGGTTCGGCGCGTCAGACAACACAGCAGCAGACCAGCGAGATGACCACGCTGGTCAGCAAGGGGTATACGCCGCTGGAACAGTACAGTGCCAACTACGGCGATCAGGGGCCGTGGACGGATATCTATGCCATGGCGGCCACGATGTATGAAGGGATTGTCGGTCAGAAGCCGGATGAGTCATTGAGCCGGTCTGCGTGCCTGATGCGTTCCAAACCGGACTTGCTGCAGCGTCTGGATGCGCAGGACTATCCCGGTTTCACTCAGCAGTTTCTGGATGCGGTGTACGCCGGACTGAAACTGGAACCTGAAGGTCGGCCGCAAACGCTGGAGGCTTGGGCGCAGATCTTTGCGCAGGGAGGCGGCAACTATGTGTCCTCCCCCGAGAGTCGTGGGTTTACAGAGCTGGAAGATGATCGCACCCGTATCCAGCCGCGCCGACCAATACCTGCGCCAGTGCCTGCGCCAGTGCCTGCGCCAGTGCCTGCGCCAGAAATATCGCCTGCGGCCACCCCCGGATATGCGCCGGATACCGAGTCTACGGCCTCCTCGGCGCAAGGCTACGAGCCGCCTGTCGACGAATTCGACAGTTTCACCGACCTTGGTCCGACCCCGGCGCCCGTGGGTTCGACCTCGAGGCGGGGTGGCGATTCCTTTCGGCCATCCGAACAGACAGCTGCGCAGGATGACGATATCTTCGAGCCTGCCTCATCACGGACGCCGATCACGCCATCAATGACGTCGCCTCTGTCCGATACTTCGCAGCCCGAAATCAGTCAGCGCATACCTGCACGCGCCGATACCACTTTCGCACCGGATGATGATCTGCTGGATTTCGATGAAACGGATCTGCGCACGCAGGCGCCCCGTCAGGCGCCTGTGCAACCTTCCCGGCAGGCACCGCCTGCGAAGCCTGTCGCTGGAGCGCGGGATAGCAAGCGGGGCAGGAAGGGCTCGGGAATGTGGATGGCAGGTCTTGGTCTGTTGCTGCTGCTCGGAGCCGGAGGTGGCTACTATGTCTATACCAGCGGTCAGAACACCGGTGCTCTGACTGCGGCCACACTGCAATCGCTGCCAAGGCCTCAGACGGCAACGACGACCCGATTGCCCAGAGAGGGCGTGGCGGCTCAGCTGGACAACATGGCCGTGCTGGCACCCATGCTCGACGACGCCTGGCAGCTGGATGCCGACGATCCTGTGCTGCTGGACACGATTCGCGCAACCGAAGCGAGCCTGCTGACCTTTGCCAGGCAATGGAACGCCAGTCAGTTCCCGGATATCGCCAGCCGGATCCGAAGCGTGTCGCAGGCACTGCCGAGCGCCGTGCATGATCAGAATCGGGTGGAAGGCATCCTGTCTGCGTCGGCTCAGGTATCCGCCTATTCGCAAGTCATGGCGCTACTGGAAGACAAGCGCTACCTGACACCAGCGGGTGATTCCGTGCTCGACCGTATCACGGCGGTGAGCGCCAGCGACTATCAAAAGCTCAGAAGCTCCGATCAATGGCAGCAGATGATGGCGAGTTTCTCCAGCAGTGCCCTGGAGAAATTGTCTCAGTCGCGCTATGACGAGGCAGCGAGGCTCACCGAAGCGGCGTTGACGCTGGATGCGGATGATGCCGGATTCGTCGCTCTCAGATCGTTCCTGCAGGGGTCCTGATCAGCGGCGACAAGGCGCGCCCGTCTACCCAGACTGTCTCGATATTGCAAGGCTGTACATTGTGCACGATGCAGCCCAGCAGGTTCTCCCAGTTGCTGGCATGGTGGAATTCGTCCAGAGGATTGCCCGGCTTGTCCAGGTCGATCAGCAGGGCATCGAACTGACGGCCGACTTCAAAGCTGCCGGTGGGGCTGTTCAGTACATCGGCGCCGCCTGCTGTCGCCAGATGGAAGGCCTCCAGAAAATCGATCCGTGCGTCGCTCTGGCCGCGCTGTTCACGAGGAACCCGCGTGTCAACACCCGATTCCAGCAGGCGTGATGAGGCAACGGCATGCTGGCAGGCATTGAAAATGGAGGCGCTGTGACCACCGGCGACATCGGTTCCCAGACCGATGCGCAGTGATTTCTCCAGCGCGCGACGCAGCGGGAACACGCTGTCTGCAAAGTAGCTGTTGGACAGCGGGCAATGCGCGATACCACTGCCCGCCTCCCGTATGAGCTGCATGTCGTGATCGCTGATGAAGTTGGCATGAGCCAGTACCGTATGCCGACCCAGCAGACCGAAATCGGCCAGAGCCTGCGTATCATTCTTGCCCAGCCGCTGCTGGACATAGCCATGCTCCCAATCACTCTCCGAGCAATGTGTCTGCACATGGCACTGGTGCCGGGTGGCAAGCTCACCCAGACCGTTCAACAGCTCACTGGTACAGCTGGGTATGAAGCGCGGCGTGACCACCGGCTTGACGCGTGCAGCGCCATTGCCGTCAAGCCCTCTGATGGCGCGAATGCTGCGTTCGCTGGCTGCCAGGGCTGCTTCTGCATCGGCGTCACGATAATCGTCCGGACACTGGCCGGGATCGTCCATGGCGACACGACCGACATAGGCTCGCTGACCCAGTTCCAGGCAGGTAGAGGCCAGTAATTCGGTGGCTTCTTCGTGAAGGGTGGCAAAATACATGGCCGTCGTGGTGCCATTGGCCAGCAGTGTCTTCACCAGTGAGGTATATACCCGCCTGGCGAAGTCCAGATCGTCATAACGGGCCTCCAGCGGAAAGGTGTATTGCTGAAGCCAATCCTGCAGAGGCAAGTGCAGGGCCATGCCTCGCTGCGGCCACTGCGGCGCATGGATATGCAAGTCTGTCATCCCGGGTATCATCAGTTGCCGGGTGCTCATCTGATGCAGTATGGCGCTGTTCTGTGCCGTCTGTCTTGTGTCTCGGTAATCCGCATCCGCGGGGGTGAGTACCGATACGATGGTGCCGTGGGTATCCACGCCGATCAGGGCATCTTCCAGCACATCCAGACTGCCCATGCACGGCATGTGCATGAACAGTCCGCAGTGCCAGCTGGCAATCGAATGGTTTTTGTCGGGCATGGATTGTCTCATTCGAAAGCGGCGTCGAGTGCTGTGTCTACTTGGGAAGTCGGGTTTCGATACCCTGAACCAGCCAGCTGATCGAGAGCAGATCGGCATCGCTGAGTGTTTCGCCCTCGGCAAGCAGTTCCTCGCCATCCTGATCAATGATCGGCCCGGTGAAGGGGTTGAACTCACCGCTGCTGATCGCTTTGATGGTCTCGTCGAGAGAAGCGCGCTGCTCCGCGCTCAGATCCTCACTGATGGATTCCACGCTGACGGCATTGTCGGCCATGCCACCCCAGAACGATCCGCCGGTAAAACTGTCGTCCATCGATGCCTGTACCTGCTCGATGAAGTAGTCGCCCCAGGAGACTTTCATGGAAGCCAGCAGATGCGTGGGTGCATAGGGCTTCATGTCGGAACTGGTGTTGACCACGTAGACGCCTTCCTCTTCTGCCACCGTGACAACGGAGGGCGTGTCCTGATAGATGGAGAAGATGACGTCGGATTGCTGGGCAATCAGTGACCGGGCAGATTCCTGCGCCTTGCTGGGGTCGAACCATGAATTCAACCAGACGATACTGACGCTGATATCGGGATTGTTGGATTGCGCACCAAGCGTGAAGGCGTTGATGATGCCGATGACTTCCGGAATCGCATAGGAGGCCACCATGCCGATGTTGCCGGTCTCGGTGACATAGCCTGCGGCCATGCCGGCGACGTAGGCGCTTTCGTGATTGCGCGTGAGGAAGTTGCCGAAATTGTCGGCGGTCTTGTAGCCACTGGCGTGGATGAAATCGATGTCAGGGTAGCGCTTGGCGGTCTTCAGGCCATCGTTCATGTAGCCGAATGAACCGAGCATCATCATGTCAACGCCCTGCGCGGCCATCTGGTTCATGATGCGAGCGGCATCCGGACCGTCGGGTATGTTTTCCACGATGACGCTTTCCACCTTGTCGCCGAAGTGTTCTTCCACGGCGCGGCGTCCTTCATCGAGCTCGTGGGCCCAGCCGACATCGGCAGCGGGTGATGGGTAGATGTAGCCGATCTTGAAGACGTCCTGAGCCTGGGTGGTGCCCAGGCTCAGGGTTGCCGCAAGACCCAGCAGGGCGCCAGGCAGGATTCTGTTCAATTTTTTCATGATGCACTCATTGAGTTGTCGAAGAAAGGAAAAGGAGCATTCGTCATGCATTGCGATGCCAGCTCTGGCCCAGCGAAGCAGGGTGATTCAGTTGTATCAATCGCGGATTGCGCGACATGATGACCAGAATGACAATGGTGACGATATAGGGCATGGCCGACATCAGCTGCGACGGGATGGAAAATCCCATGCCCTGGATGAACAGCTCGAGCAGGGAGACAGCGCCGAACAGATAGGCTCCCAGCGCGATGCGAAGCGGACGCCACATGCCGAAGACCACCAGTGCCACCACGATCCAGCCTCGCCCGGCCACCAGGCCTTCGGCCCACAGCGGCGTATAGGACAACACCAGATAGGCTCCACCGATTCCCGCCATCGCGCCGCCGAAGAGAATGGCCAGAAAGCGGATGAGAATGACAGGGTAGCCAATGGCGCTGGCGGCGTCGGGGGACTCTCCCACGGCGCGAATGATCAGTCCGAGCTTCGAGTGTGAAAGCAACCACCAGACAAGGAAGATCATGACGATACCCAGATAGAGCATGGGATCGTGAGAGAACAGGATCTTGCCCAGTAACGGCAGCTCGGATAGCCATCCCATATCCAGGTCTGACAGAGGCGAGATCGTCTGTCCCTCGTGATTCTTGCCGATCAGCGCTGACAGGCCAAGACCGAGAATACCCACAGCCAGGCCTGCCGCCACATGATTCGCCAGGAAGAACAGTACAAGGATGGCGAATACGGTTGACAGCAGTGCACTGGCGAGGGCCGCGATTGCAAAGCCGCTGACATGAGAGCCGGTCAGTGTGGCGACCGTGAACGCGGTGGCCGCGCCCACAGCCATCATGCCTTCGATGCTGAGGTTCAGCACGCCGGCTTTTTCGACAACCGTTTCTCCCAGTGCGGCAAACAGCAAGGGTGTGGCTGCCGCCAGCGTACCGGCGATAAGAAAGACGAGGGAGTCGAGCATCAGTGTCTGATCTCCACTTTCTGCAGGCGGTGATTGGCGAACAGGTAGCAGGCCAGATAGAAGACCAGCAGCATGCCCTGAAAGATGGTGGCAGAGGAGTTGGGCAGCCCTACCGAGACCAGGGACATGTCCCCACCGACGTAGATCAGCGCCATGAAAAAAGCGGCGAACACGATGCCGATCGGATGCAGGCCTCCCAGAAAGGCCACGATGATGGCCGCGAAGCCATAGCCGGGCGAGATGCTTCGCTGCAGCAGACCCAGCGGACCTGCCACCTCGCCTACCCCGGCCATGCCGGCAGCAGCACCTCCGATCAGCAAACCCAGCCAGACCGCCTTCTTTTCGGAAAAACCGGCATAGCGGGCGGCCTGGGGTGCGAGCCCGCCGATCAGCAGCTTGTAGCCTGACAGGCTGCGCTGGACGAAGATCCAGGCAAGGATCGTGGCGCCGAAGGACAGGTAGAGGGAGTTGTTGACCCGGGTGTGCTCCAGCAGAGGAGCAAACAGGGCTGCATCACTGAACAGGGCCGATTGCGGAAAGCTCAACCCCATGGGATCGCGCAATGGGCCGCTGACCAGGTAGTAGAGCAATTGCAGCGCAATGCTCGAGAGCATGAAGGTCACCAGAATCTCGTTGGCATTGTAGGCCGTGCGCAGCCAGGCGGCGATGCCTGCCCAGGCGGCCCCCGCCAGGGTGCCGATGCACACCATGGCCGGCAGCAGCCAGACAGACTCCGTGGTATCAAAATGCAAGGCGAGTGCCGAGGCTGCCATGGCGCCGGCCAGCAGCTGGCCCTCGGCGCCGATATTCCAGACACGTGCGCGGAAGCCGATGGCCAGGCCCTGGGCAATCAACAGCAGCGGGCCGGTCTTGAGCAGGACCTCGCCGATGCCATAGCGTGTGCTCAGCGGTTCGACGAAGAAGGCATGAAAGGCGGCCAGAGGGCTCTTGCCCAGCAGGCTGAACAGCACGGAACCGGCCAGCAGGGTCAGGGTGATCGCTGCCAGTGGCACCAGCAGCTGGGCACGCAGGGAGGTTTCTGTTCGTGCAACGAGTCGATAGGCCATCAGTGATCAGAGGCTCCGGTAATCGTCTCTTGCAGGAATTCACCGCTCATCCAGCGGCCGATCTGTGTGGTGCTGGTATCACGCGTGGTGAGAGAGGGTGACAGATGACCATCGAACATGACATACAGCCGATCGCTGATCTCGAACAGTTCCTCCAGTTCCTCGGAAACCACCAGCACAGCGGCTCCACTGTCGCGCAGTTGCAGCAGGGCACGACGGATATTGCTGGCAGCACCCACATCCAGTCCCCAGGTGGGTTGCGACAGGACCAGCAGGCTCGGTTGCAAGGCTATCTCCCGGCCGACGATGAACTTCTGCAGATTGCCGCCCGACAGGCTGCCAGCGAGTGACTGCTCGCCACCACAGCGCACATCGTGGTCGCTGATGCACTGGCGGGCGAACTTGCGTGCAGCACCGAAGCGAATCATGCCCAGGCGAGTGAGACCGTGACGGTAGGCGGTCAACAGCCCGTTCAGCGACAGGCTGAGTTCGGGCACGGCGCCTCGGCCAAGCCGTTCTTCGGGCACAAAGCCCAGACCTTTCGTCCGGCGTTGCAATGGGCCGAGCCGGTCGACGCAGGTACCGTCGATGCTCAGTTCGCCGGCGTGGTGGGCGCTGTGCAGTTCCTCGCCTGAGACCAGTCGCATCAGTTCGTTCTGACCGTTGCCGGAGACACCGGCAATACCGACTATCTCACCGGGTGAGACGTGCAGCGAAATGCCCTTCAGGACGGTGCCGAAAGGGTCGGTCGGCACATGATCGAGTGACTGGATGAGCAGTCGTTTGGCATCGCCGGCATTGGCCGGTGCATGCGGCGGTGGCTCGATGGAGCGACCGATCATCAGATTGGCCAGTGACTCATTGCTGTGACTGGCCGGATCGGCGCTGGCCACGACCCGGCCGGCCCGCAGTACCGTGGCCTTGTCGCACAGCTGGCGGATTTCCTCCAGCTTGTGGCTGATATAGAGAATACTGCAACCCTCGTCCCGCAGTCTGCGCAGGGTTTCGAACAGCTGTTGAACACCCTGGGGCGGAAGAACGGAGGTCGGTTCATCCATGATGAGCAGTTTCGGGTTCTGCAGAATGCAGCGAATGATCTCCACCCGTTGCCGTTCGCCCACCGACAGGGAGTGCACCACCGTATCGGCCTTGATCGGCAGGCCGAACCGGGCTCCGGTCTCCTCGACACGCGCCGAGAGCTCGCGGATGGAGCCTTTCACGGCCAGGGAGATGTTCTGGGCAACCGTCAAGGACTCGAACAGGGAAAAATGCTGGAACACCATGCCGATGCCGAGCTGTCGTGCCTGTGCGGGGCTCCTGATATGCACGGTCTGACCCTGCCACTGGATCTCGCCTTCATCCGGCTGACTGACACCGTAGATCAGTTTCATCAGGGTGGACTTGCCAGCGCCATTCTCACCCAGTATGGCGTGAATTTCACCGGGCTGGATATCCAGATCGATTCGGTCACTGGCAACCACGGAAGGGTAGACCTTGGTGATCCCCCGCAAGCGTAGCAGCGCGCTCAAAGGCCGGGTCCTGCCGGGAACACACCCGGCATGGGAATGAAACCCGGAATGCGTTTGACACGGTCTGTCCAGCGACGGATGGCCGGATAATCGATGCGAGAGATACCCCCTTCTTCAGACAGCATGATGTAGGGGAAGCAGGCGATATCGGCAATGCTTGGAGAGGCGGTGGTCGCGACCCAGTCCTGGCGCTCTCGCTCCTGAAACCACAGGTGCTCATCGAGCACACGGAACAGACGGTGTGCTTCGCTCCGGCAGGCATCGGCATCCAGAGGATGGAAGAAGCCATCGGCCAGTCGGGCACCGCCGGCGGAGGCGGTGATGGCATTGGCGAAGCATAGCCACTGGGTGACGGTTGCCAGCGTACGAGGGTCCTGCAGGGGATACCAGTTGCCACTGGTGTCGTATTCGCTCGCCAGATAGACAAGGATGGCCTGGGAATCACGCAAGGTCAGTTCACCATCCTGAAGCACCGGCAATTCGCCCAGCGGGTTGATGGCCAGAAACGCTTCCTTGCGATGCTCCGCTGCGGGATAGAACTCGATGGCGTGCTTCTCATGGCGAATGCCCAGCATGCTCAGCAACAGCCGGATCTTGTAGCAGTTGCCCGAGAGTTCGTAGTCGTACAGTGTGATCATGAGGGCGAATGTTGCAAGGTATCGTGCATGGTGTGGCTACAGGTCCAGGGTCAGCTTTTGCGAACGGGCGCGGGACACGCAGCTCATCAGGCAGTCGCCACGTGCCTTTTCCGACTCGCTCAGGTAGACATCCTGATGGTCCGGCGTGCCGTCGAGCACGGTGACACGGCAGGTGCCACAGGCGCCCTGTTCACAGGACGAGGGCAGGGTGACACCGTTCTCGCGCAACACACTCAACAGACTTTGCCCGGCCGGCACGTTCAGGCTCAGACCCGAGCGAGCCAGGTCCACCTCGAATGCCGATGAATCATCACGGGCCTCCGGATTGCTGAAATACTCGAAATGCACCGTGTGTTCGGGCCACTGGCAAGCGGCCGCCGTGTCGCGCGCACATTGCAGCATGGGCGCGGGGCCACACAGGTACAGATGCTGGTGCGCATCCGGCGTGGCAAGCAGCTCTGCCATCGTGGCGGCCGTCTGTGAGGGTGTCAGGCCTACATGGCACAGATACTCGCCGCTCATGGCCTGCAGTTCCGACTGGAACAGAAGCTCGGTGTCCTGAGCTGCAAAGTGATGCAGGGTGTACGGGCGTCCCATGTGGTGCAGGGCTCTGGCCATGGCCAAGAGTGGCGTCAGGCCGATACCGCCGGCAATCAGATGGGTGTGCTCGGCATCGCGCCGCAGGGTGAAATTGTTGCGGGGAACTGAGCTTGCCAGCAGATCACCCACGCGCAGCTGCTCGTGCAAGGCTTGTGAGCCGCCACGGGAGGCGGCCTCGCGCTTGACCGCGATGGCGTAGTGATCGGTCTCTCCAGGCCCGTTGATGAGGGAGTACTGGCGAACCAGGCCATTGGGTAGCTGCACGTCGATATGAGCGCCGGGTTGCGCCGTCGGTAGCTGCGACTCCGGCAGATCGTCCAGAGGCTCGAAGCGAAAGTGTCTGACAGTCGGGCTCAGCGAATCGATGCTCGCGACGCGAATACGCAGCGGGGTACTGTTGCCGGTATCGCTCATCGCCGGCAGTGACGCCTGGTTCTCGCTGACCGCGGCAATGATCGGTATCCAGGGGGCGGGCGAAGGCGCATCTGCCAGCGTGCTTTCCAATCGGTCCCGTATGGTGCACAACAGGCGATTGTGAAACCGCAGCAGATCGTTCAGCGTCTGTGCGTCCGTGTTGTGTTCATCGATGCCGCACAGAATGCCGCGGATGGTGGTACGGCCAGCATCGACCGGTTGCAGGAAAAAGGCGATATCGGCAACCGGCGTCGACCCGGTCTGGCTTCTGTCGGCAACCCGCAGAATGATGGTGAAGGCATCCGGTGTGTCGGCGCCGTAGCGTGGGCGGTTGTCGTCAGATGCGGGCAAACGGGTCGTGTACCCCTGGATCAACGGCAGAAGGAGATCCTGACTGGTGGCGTTGACGGTGACCGCCCGCAAGGGGGTGAAAAAGGAGGTGTCCACGGTGGAGAGCACCGGCAAGGGGCCCTCGGGCGACTCACCGCTCCAGACCAGACCGTATTGCTCCATCGCCGGGTAGGTGTTGTTGCAGATGGTGCGAGCTGGCGCATCTGCCGGATGAGCCGGTATGTAGGTGCAGCCTGCGGTGCGATTGGCGTAGCGCCAGCCGTGGTACTGACACAGCAGTTCGGTACCATCGTTGATGCCGATGGAGAGCCGGACGCCGCGATGCAGGCAGCGATTCTCCCAAGCATTGACGTTGTCGTCATCGGCGCGCCACAGCGCCAGTTCCCGACCCAGAATCTGGGCATGGAAGACATGACGAGGCACAAGATCCGATGATGCTGCAATCGGGTGCCAGAGATAACGAGCTGCTTCAAGATCGATCATACGGCACTGAATTGGAGCAAGTTCCTGAGGGGTTGGCGGGTTCGGGAAATTCTCGAACAGCTACCTAGGTAACCAGAAATCGGCGCCTGAATCAATGGGAATCTGTGGTCGATTCGGCGCGACAGATTCGGTTCGACAGCGGACTGCGGCGCATGTGGCGCGTGGCTGGAGGGCTCAGCCGAGGGTTCAGCCGAGGGTTCAGCCGAGGGTTCAGCCGAGGGTTCAGCCGAGGGTTCAGCCGAGGGCTCAGGCCGCCGCCGGGATGACCCCATATTGCAGACCCTTGGCGCGCAACCAGCGACGATAGACGATCGCGACCTTGTCGGCGCGTATCGGCGTCTCGGCTCGCGGATCCAGTGGCAGGCGTTTGGGTAGCTGGTTCTCCAGAATGGGTTTGTCCTGGCTGAAGATGGTCTGCTGGAACAGACGAATATCCAGATCACTGCTCTGTGTGTCGATGACACTGACCAGGGCGTGGGCCCGGACGGTTTCTTCATCCACCGGCTGCAGAAACAGGGCGATGACATCCAGGCGGGATTCGTCCGTGGGGCAGGACTTGTATAATACGCTGCAGTAAGGGTGCGGTACCCGATAGATGTAGTCGGCCATGATGCCACCACTGGCACCTGCGGCCGCCTGGGGTTGATAGAAGATGCATTCGGTGGCCAGAATCTCGTCTTTGTCTTCGTTCAGTTCAACCTGATACTCACGCACTTCGGTGTGTGGTTCGACACCCAGAATACCGGTATGCACGAACGGGAAGTGTCCCATGTCCAGAAAATTCTCGACGGCGCGGGGCGCGGAGACTCGAACGCCCACCGTGGCCGCACAGACGTTGCGTCGGTCAGGTTCTGCGTATTCGGGGAGATCGAAAAGCGGTCTGGCCGGCGTGCCGAGACAGGTCCAGACATACCCGTAGGCCTGTGTCACCGGCAAGGGGCGGTCTCCGTCGAATACCGCCACCTGATTGCCGGCATCCTTGCGATAGCGAAGCGCTTGACCCAGTAGTCGGGTGTGCTGATCGCTCGATGGCGGAATATCCTCGATGGCAGCCAGAGGATGCCAGAGCCCGAGGGCCACGGGGTCGCTACAGGGAGTGCTCATCGTAGGCTGTCAGACAGTCGGCAACAGGAAGATTTCAGACTGTGCCAATTGGTCTGGCATCTGTCAAACACTGTCGACCAGCCTGCATCAACAGGGCAGGGCCGCTCTGCGGGTTCCCGCAAGAGTTTGGCGTAAACTACGCTTTACCGCCAGAGTCCGAGCTGTGACTCTGCGTACTCGCGCCGTGTTGGGTGGTGCTCGCAGCAGCTGCACGAGCCTGTCGACGATGACGAGTGCTGCCGCCGAAGGCAGATGTCCTGTCGTTTTCACTGTCTGAACGAGGTATTGGCACCATTGTCCGGAAAGCTGACAAGCGCAAGAAGGTCCTCGCAGGACGACAGGCAAAGTACCTTGCCCGATCCTGCCCAGGCACTGGCCTGCTTTCTGTCGATTGCCCGCACCATTGCCGGGCCGACGGAATATGACACGGTTCTCAGAAATTTCGCTAACGGCTTGCGCAGCCTCATACCGCATGATCATCTCGACATCGTCCTTCTGCATGCCTCGGGTATCCAGATCTGCTACGAGGCCAGATTGCACACGTCCTGGAGCCAGTTGAAAAACCGTCTGAAGCCCACCGAGTGCAGCCCGATTCGAGACGTCCTGTGGGGGAATGCGGACCATATCCTGACCGACGATGCCTGGCAGGATGATCGCTTTCATTTCGACGGGGCGGATAATGCCCCCATTTTCGAGGCGAATCTGCACAGCCGGATCATCGTTCCCCTGCGGGTCAAGGGCGAGATCACCGGCTCGCTGGCCATCAGCAGTCATCGCACGGCGCAGTATGACGAGCGCCTGGTGGAGATCGCCCAGGGAGCCGCTGATCTGGTCGCCGCCTATCTGTTCGCGCTGGAGCGTGGTCGTGAAGCGCGGGATGCGGCGGTCGCTGAGAGTGAAGCGCGCGGTCGTGAGGAAGCCTTGCGTCTGGGGGCCCAGAATCTGACCGAAGGCATGGAGCAGGAGCGACAACGTCTGGGGATGGACCTGCACGATCAGACCCTGGCCGATCTGGCCAGGCTCTCGCGACGACTGGCCAAGGTGCGATCCGCCGGGCGATTTGATGAAGAGATGCTGCTCTCGATCGAGCACGATCTGGAGAACAGTCTGGTGGAGCTGCGAGGGATTGTCGAAGACATGAAACCCGGCGTGTTGCAGTTGTTCGGTTTTGCCGATGCCATCGAGGCGCATCTGCAGCGCTGTACTGCCAATCTGAAGTCGGCAGTGGAGACCCAGCTGATCGATGCCAGCCGGGGGATTGTCGACACCCTGCCCGAGTCGGTCACCGTGTCGCTGTATCGGATGGTTCAGGAAGCGATCAACAATGCGGTGAAACACGCCGAGGCGCGTCGTATCGAGGTACAGCTTGTGGTGGAGGCGCCGTGTCTGTATATCCGCATACGCGATGATGGCATCGGCATCGCCAGCCCTGAACATGTCCAGCACGGTGGCATCGCCAACATCCACACCCGCGCGGCGCTGGTCTTTGCCACGGTCAGCATCACGCAAGTCGACCAGGGCTGCGGTACACAGGTGGAGCTCTGCATGCCGTTGCCTGCCGACATGCTCGAGACGCTGGAGGTTGCCCGGTGAGTCTGCTCATCGCGGAGGACGATGCCCTGCATCGCACCTTTCTGAAATCGATCGCTCTGACGGTTCTGCCCGATCTGCAGCATGTCGAGGAAACGGCCGATGGTGCCGAGGCCATGCGCAGCTTCGACCGCTACCACCACGATCGCGTGATTCTCGACTTGCAGATGCCGAAGGTCACCGGCGTGGATGTTGCCAGACATATCTGGCGCTGCCGACCGGAGACCCGGATTCTGTTCTGGTCGAACTATGCCGAAGAGGCCTACATCCGAGGCATCACGCGCATCGTGCCGGAACAGGCAGTCTACGGCTATATTCTGAAGTCCGCCTCCGAGGATCGCCTGCATCTGGCCATCCAGGGCGTGTTTCTCGAAGAGCAATGCATCGTGGACAGGGAAGTGCGCGGTGTTCAGCGTCGCAGTCGTGATCAGCATGCCGGCTTGTCGGAGTGCGAATACGAGGCACTGGTGGATCTGAGTCTGGGTCTGACCGACAAGGTCATGGCAGCCCGGCGCAATGTCTCGCTGCGAGGTGCTCAGAGTCGTCTGCAACAGCTGTATCTGAAGCTGGGTCTGGATCGTTCCGAGATTCCTTCCGGAACTCACGGCCCCTGCTACAACGCGCGGACGCGGGCTGTCTTTCTGGCCATGTCGCGCGGCCTGCTGAACTCGGACTCGCTGAAGAACGAGGATGCCTTGCTGCAGGAATGGTTCAGGCGCGAGGGGCGGCAGGACTGAGTTTGCGTGGCGGTACGCGGACGGTGCCAGCGTTGCTGATGGTGTTGCAGCTTCGTCGAGTCAACGCAAGCCGGACCGCTTCGAATCGAGCAGGGTGTGGCTCAATGCAGCTCAGGCCCCTGCACCCATGGCCGAGCAACACCTGCGGGTTCCCGCAGCCGATGTGCGGCCTTCCGTGCATAGTCTGCGTACCTCTGCGTATACCGCCAGAACGTCATCCGTAGACTGCTGGCAACCGAACAGATTCCGGTTCGGCAACCACGCATCGGAGAGCGCCATGCCATTTGTGAACATTCGAATTGTCAAGGAAGTCATTGCTGCAGATCCGGTGGGAATCAAGGCAAGAATCAATGAGGACGTGACACGATCCATCGCTGAGGCTGCAGGAATTCCCGCCAGCAATGTCTGGATCGTATTCGATGAAGTGTCCGAATCCGACTGGTTTTCCGGGGGTCAACGCGTCAAGGAACTCAGGGCGCAATCGTGAGTGTTCAGATACGCGATGAACGCTTCCGCGAGGTGATCGGCGATACGGTTGAGCTGGAAAGACTGGGCGGTGGATTCACGTTCACCGAGGGGCCCATCTGGCATACGCAAGAGCATCATCTGACCTTTTCGGACATGCCGGCCGATCACATGCGTCGCTGGTCGCCGAGTACCGGAGTGACCACCTTGCGCCAACCCAGCAACATGGCCAACGGCAATGCCTACGATGCACAGGGTCGTATGCTCACCTGCGAGCATGCCACCAGTCGCGTCACCCGCACCGAAGCCGATCAATCCATCACGGTGCTTGCTTCACATTACGATGGGCAGGAGTTGAACAGCCCCAATGACATCGTGGTGCGTCGAGATGGTCTGGTGTTCTTCACCGATCCCACCTATGGGCGTATGGAGTTCTTCGGTGTCCCTCGAGAACCGGAGTTGTCATTCCGCGGAGTCTATTGCGTGAAGCCTGACGGTAGCGGCCTGTCCTTGCTGGCTGACGATTTCGCACAACCCAATGGCCTGTGCCTGTCGCTCGATCAGCAGCGTCTCTATGTCAACGATACCGAGCGGTCCCATGTGCGTGTGTTCGACGTGAACGAACAGGGTGACGCCAGTGGTGGTGATGTCTGGGTGACCCTTGACGGGGAAGCCGAAGGTCATCCGGACGGCATGAAGATCGATTCCCTCGGCAATCTCTACTGCACGGGCCCCGGGGGAGTGCATGTGTTCACACCGGATGGGGTTTGTCTCGGGGTCATTCTGATGGCCGAGCTGACCGCGAACTTCACCTGGGGGGGTGAGGATCTGCGACAACTGTTCTTTACCTCATCCACCTCGTTGTACCGCTGCGAAACGCGCACTGCAGGTCTGCCGGCTTTCTGAAATTGCTGGCAGGCGCTGGCGCGAGCTCAGCATCAATATCCTTATAATAATGGAGGAAAATACCATGTCGAAGAAAACGACAGCACTTCTCGTGTGCGCCGCAGTTACCGCTGCGATGGCGTCACATCCCGCCCTGGCGGAGGAGCAGGAAATCAGGATAGGCGCTCTGTATGCCACTTCTGGGCCCTGTCTGATATTTGGTGAGTCGGCACTCAAGGGGCACCAGATGCTCGTTGACAAGGTCAATGCCGAAGGCGGTATTGATGGGCGCAAGGTGGTCACGGTTCATCGGGATTCGAAATGCAACCCTGCAGAGGCCACGGCTGCTGCCCGGGACATGATTGCCAAGGACGGGGTGGATTTCCTGGTCGGTGGCATCAGCTCTTCGGAAGGGCAGGCGATTTCGGAAGTGGCCAAGCAGGAAGGCGTGATCTATGTCGCGTCGATTCCCAAGACCACCGAAATGACAAGCCCCGAGTATTTTCACCGACATCTTTTCCGGGCAGCTGCCAATACCAATACCGAAGGAAAATCGGCAGCCATCATTGTCGACAAGCTGGGCTGGGACAAGGTCTGTACCCTGCTGCTGGACTACTCCTATGGCTACAGTCTCGATGAATCCTTCACGGCCCATCTGCAGAAGATTCGCCCCGATGCGCAGATCATCAATCAGGAGTGGCCCAAGTTCGGTACCACAGACTACACCGCCTATATCACCAAGACCATGGGGGCCGGTTGTGACGGGGTGTTCTCCAATATCTGGGGTGGCATCTTCCCCGCCTTTGCCAAACAGGCCAAACCGTTCGGCTTCTTCGATCAGCTGGAATTCGTCAGTGCCGGCGAAGTGGGTGCCCCGCTGGTATCCGAGAACATGGGCAAGGACATGCCGGCAGGCATCTGGACCAACAGCTACGAGCTCTTCTATTACCCGGATACCCCTGAGCACAACGCCTATGTGAAGGAGCTGAAGGACTATTTGGGTAGCGAGCATCCGCCATCCTGGCCCAGTACCGGTTATATCGCCGCCAAATGGGTTCTGGAAGGTGTCCGGGCCGCGGGCGATGTGAACGCGGATGCCGTGATTGCCGCGCTTGAAGGCTTGACCATCGATACGCCCATTGGCAAGCAGACCATGCGCGCATCCGACCATCAGGCCAATCGGGGGCAATTCTGGGGGCAGATGAGTGACTCGGAAGATGAGAGCTACCCCTACAAGGTTCTGAACCCGGTCGAGTATGTGCCGGCCGACGACCTGATGGACTGACCGCTGCCCCGGGGTCAGACCCCGGGGTAAACACTCGGTGCCGGCGCGATCATCATCGCGCCGCTCCCCGCGGGCCAGCGGCGACCAGTTGTCGTTGCTCCCCCTGCCTATACGGTCAAGCAACCATCGGAGTGCCTGTACATGTTCGACAATCCGGTTCTACTTTTCATTCAGCTGATGAACGGACTATCGCTGGGGATGAATCTGTTCATCATCTCGTCAGGACTGACGCTGATTCTGGGTGTGCTGCGCGTCTTGAATTTCGCCCATGGTGCCTTCTTCATGCTGGGCGGCTATGTCTGCTTCACGCTGGTTGGCGCGTTTGACATGAGTCCCATGGGATTCTGGCTGGCGGTCATCGGTTCTGCGCTGGCCCTGGGTGCGCTCGCCTGGATCATCGAGCGCCTGATGCTGCGTCATCTCTATCATCGGGATCACCTGTATCAATTGCTCTTCACCTATGCATTGGTGCTGCTCATTGGCGACCTGGTCAAGGTTGGCTGGGGCAGTTCGGTTCTGTCGGTGTCGTTCCCGCCGGGTCTGGACGGCGCCACCAATCTGGGTGTGGCCTACTACCCGAGCTACCGTCTCCTGCTGTGTGTCATCGGGGTTCTGGTGGGGCTGGGCTTGTGGTATTTCGTCAATCGGACCCGGGCTGGGCGACTAGTCAGGGCAGCGCGGCAGGATCGCGAGATGCTGGAGTCTCTGGGTATCAATGTCGGACGCATCTATCTGTGGGTGTTCGTGGCCGGTTCTGCAATAGCCGGCATGGGCGGGGCGCTGGCCGCACCCGCAATCGCGCTGGCACCGGGCATGGATGCCGAGATCGTCGTGGAGTGCTTCATCATCGCCATCATCGGTGGTCTGGGAAGTCTTGGTGGCGCCTTTCTCGGCTCCCTGATACTGGGCTTGCTCAACGCCTTCGGCGTCTTGCTGATACCCGAGTTCGAGATAGTGCTCATCTATCTGATGATGGTGCTGGTGCTGTTGATACGCCCCTGGGGGCTGTTGGGCAAACCCGAGGCGGGCTATCGATGAACAAGTCAATTACGGGAACGGCTCTGCTGGTATTGCTGCTGGCGCTGGTGCCGCTGGCAGGAAGTCGTTATCTGATCTATCTGGTCACTGAAATACAGATATTCGCGCTGTTTGCGCTGAGTTTCAATCTGCTGCTGGGTTATGGCGGATTGATATCCTTCGGTCATGCCGCCTGGTTCTCGATAGGCGCCTACGCCAGCGCCATTCTGCTGACCACGCTGGGCTGGCCGTTTCTGCTGGCCTTTCCGGCGGCGGTGGCAGTGACCGCTCTGGCAGCGGCTCTCATCGGCTACTTCTGCGTCAAGCTCACTGAAATCTATTTTTCCATGCTGACGCTGGCCTTCGGACAACTGGTCTGGGCCATCGCTTTCAAGTGGGTGAGTGTGACGGGGGGAGATACCGGATTCATCGGTGTGGCAGTGCCTGAATTTCTCGATTCACCGGTGCGCTTCTTCTATTTTTCCCTGTGTGTCGTTCTGCTGTGTGCCACCGTGTTGTGGGTCATCGTGCGTTCAGCCTATGGCATGACACTGGTGGCCACACGAGAGAACCGCAACCGTGCGGAATTCATCGGTGTCAATGTGCGCCGCGTGCAATTGGTGGCCTTCACGCTGGCCGGTACCTTTGCCGGTGTGGCCGGTGCCCTGTTTACCGTATTCAATCACTCGGTATTCGTGGAAACCGCCTGGTGGTCCACCTCCGCGGAAGTGATGATCATGTCGATCCTCGGCGGCGTGGGAAGCTTTGTTGGCCCCGTCATTGGTGCCGCCGTTCTGATCTTTCTGGATCGCACCGTCACCGAATACACGCAGTACTGGCCGTCGGTCATGGGCGTGATTCTACTGGCTGTCCTGTTTTTCATGCCAACGGGCATTGCCGGCTTCCTGAATCGACGTCGAGGAGGAACGCGACGATGAGTGTGCTGACGATCAACGATCTGGGCATGAATTTCAGTGGTTTTCAGGCATTGGACGGAATATCCCTGACATTGCAGGAAGGCGAAAGACACGCCATTCTCGGGCCCAATGGAGCGGGCAAGACGACCTTCTTCAATTGTCTGACGGGACAGATCATTCCCACCCGGGGAGTGGTCAGTTACAAGGGGCGCCGAATCACGGGGCTTTCGCCGAGTCGTATTGTCCGGCGTGGTATCGGGCGCTCCTTCCAGCGTATCAATATCTACCCGCAGATGAGTGTGTTCGAGAACGTGCAGGTCGCCATGATTGCTCACGAAGGCATGAGCTTTCGACTGTTTCGCAAGGCCGAAGCCTTGTTCCGGGAGGAGACCCTGCAGATGCTGGAACTGGTCAATCTCACCGAGGACGAGACCGTGACCGCCGGGCTGATGTCCTATGGCAAGCAGAAGCAGCTGGAGTTGGCCATAGCCCTGTGTTCCGAACCCGAACTGCTGTTGCTGGATGAACCCACGGCAGGTATGTCGCCGCAGGAGACGCTGGATTCGATTGCGCTGATTGCCGACATCGCCGAACAGCGGCAACTGACTCTGTTGTTCACCGAGCATGATATGCATGTGGTCTTCACCATCGCCGACCGGATCTCGGTTCTGCACCACGGCGAGCTGGTGGCCAGTGGCACGCCACAGGAGATTCGGGCCAACGACGATGTGCGCACGATATACCTGGGAGGCTACGCTGATGACGCTGCTTGAGGTCGATGGAATACATACCTCCTATGGTATCTCGGACGTTCTGTTCGATATTTCGGTACGGGTCGAGGCGGGTGAGAGTGTTGGCCTTCTCGGACGCAATGGCGTGGGCAAGAGTACGACCATGCGCTCCATCATGGGTCTGACGCCGCCTTCGCAGGGAAGCGTCAGCTGGAAGGGACAAAAGGTCAACGGCATGCCGACCTCCGACATTGCCCGTCTGGGAGTGGGTTTCGTGCCTGAGGACCGTCGGGTGTTTCCTGATCTGACGGTCTGGGAAAATCTGGATATTGCCAGGCGAATGCACGGTGATGCCGAGCAGTGGGATGAGCAAAGGGTGTATGCCCTGTTTCCCGAGCTGGAGCGATTCAGGGATCGTCGCGGTGGGCATCTGTCGGGTGGACAGCAGCAGATGCTGACCATCGCCAGAAGTCTGATGGGCAACCCCGAATTGCTGTTGCTCGATGAACCATCCGAAGGGCTGGCGCCATTGGTGGTGGACAAGCTCAAGGAGCAGATTGCTGCACTCCAGGCTGCAGGTCTGTCCCTGGTGCTTGCCGAACAGAACCTGAACTTCGTGCTGGATCTCAGTGATCGGGTGTACATCCTGGAAAAGGGTGAAGTGAAGTTCGAAGGCACATCCGATGAACTGCGCCAGTCACCCGAGTTGGTGTCGCGCTATCTGTCGGTCTGATGATCAACCATATCCACAGGGGAACCAACGATGACTGTATCCATGCCCGATCTGTTCAGGATCGACGTCACGGCCGCTGCCGTGACCGCCGCACGCACCGACATGCTCGCCAGAGGTCATGTGGTGATTACCGATGAACCCAAGGAACGCGGTGGTACCGATCTTCATGCCACGCCACTGGAGACCTTGCTGTCAGCGTTTCTGGGCTGCACCAATGTCATCACGCATTTCGTGGCGGGACAAATGGGGGTGAAGCTGCGCGACATGAAGATGTCGGTCAGCGCGGATTTCGACACACGAGGCGTGTTCGGCAGGGCAGATGTGACGGTGCCTTTTCCGGATATACGGCTGCGGGTCGAGCTCGACGCGGATGTCAGTGAAGAGGCGGTGCAGCGTTTGCGTGAGCTGGTCGGCAGGAAGTGCCCGGTGTCGGTCATCCTGCGTCAGGCGGGTTGCCGAATCGAGGAGCAGTGGGTGTTGGCAAAATAGCCGATAGTCAGCCTGCTGCATCGTTGTTGCCGTTGCCGATGCCGATGCCGATGCCGATGTCGATGTCGATGTCGTTGTTGCCGATGCCGCTGGTCCTCGTCGCCTGATGTCAGGCTTGGCCCGACCAGCGAGCAAACCACTGAAACACCAGACCACGTGGCAACTCGACGCCCGTGGTCAGGTAATGCAAGGTGTAGGGATTGTTCAGGGTGGCTTGCAGCAGTCTTTCGCTGCGTTCACTGCCGCAGAACAGGATGCCGTCGTCAGGCAGGACGACTTCGCTGTCAGATGGCAGCATCAGCAGTTTCTGTTGTCGGCGAATGACCAGAGGTACACAGGGCAGCGTGCCTTCCGGATTGTCCGGGTGGCGGATCAGTTCACCGAGTGTCAGGGGCTTGTCGGATTCGAGAAACTCCATGACAGCCGATGCATTGTCGACTGTGATGGCAACCCGCCAGAGGTGGGGGGAGCGTCCACCCACGGTCGTGCGCAGCCGCTGCACGATCGCGTCCGTCTGCCCATCCCGCTCGTAGAGATACTCGATCAGTTCCTGAATCAACGGGGAAATGAGTGTTTTCAGTATGCGGCGTGCCGTGGTGAGGCTTGATTGCAGAATCAGGTCGGCCTTGGCTGCATCGAATGCCAGCTGGTTCTCGTGCTTGTTCTGTCGCACCACCGTGAACGCGTCGGGGTTCAGATGCCGGACACACACGAGTATGCCGAGGTTGTCCGAATCGCTGTCGGTCCCGGCGACGATACCGGCAGCCTGTTCAATCCCGGCTTCTCTGAGCGTATCGTAGTCGGCATAGCCGCGAACGATCCGTCCGGGGAACTCACAGTCAGTGACCTCCGGATCGATCACCACGGTCTCTATGCCATGACGCACCAGGCGACTATGCAACTCCTGTCCCATGCGTCCGTAGCCGCACAGGATCCAGGTCCCGCGGGGTACATCCAGAGGGTGGCCGAGTTGCGCGCCCGGCACACCCACCAGCCAGCTGTTCAGGTTATGCAGCAGAGGAGAGGCGATGGCCATGTCCAGCAGTTCGGCGAATACGGCAAAGGGGTTGACGACCTGCACATCCTGCAAGGCATTCAGATGCTTGCAGTGACGCTCCGAGGTTGAGCGTGCGATGACCTTGACAGCGGGGTTCAGCAACTTGGCGACAATCGCTATCTGTCGATTGGCGTCCTCCTCGTTGGTGAGAGCCACGACAGCCTTGCATTCCGGCTGCCTGACGCCGGCATCAATCAGGTGGCGGGGGACGTCCGGGTGTGCACAGAGGCCCAGCATTCTGACGCGATAGTCGCGTACGGCGAAGGCCTTGATGCGCTCCGGATCGCGATCGAGTACGGTGGCGCGGCGGTGATGGTCGCTGAGGCCGCGAGCCAGCAGGCTGCCTGTATCGCCAAAACCGCAGACGATGACGAAAGGGTCTCGCAGCTGACGCACTCGCCGGGCAAAACCGTGTTCATTCACCGCCCGTGTGAAATGCGGATTCTGTACCAGGCCGATGATGGAACCGATGGCGTACAACCAGGCGATGGCACCCATGTACAGGCAGAACACGGCCCATAGTCGTTGCACATCGCTGAAGGCGTGCGGAATCTCTCCGAAGCCGGTTGTCGTCGCGGTATAGGTAAAGAAATAGAAGGCATGGAACAGACTCATCTTCTCCGGATTGCCTTCGGCGTCCACCCCGGGGATCAGCGCCATCACGCTGATGCCGATGGCGTAGACGATGATCAGGGCGAATACCGGCTTGCGCATATGGCGCAATACCACCATGGTGACTCGGTCCAGATCGGAGGTCGAGGTCACGGCGGTGTGCCTAGCGGCGAGACATCAGTGCATCACCCACGAGGATGACCGCCGAGACGATATTGGCCACCAGTGCACCGGCGGCCAGCGACACGATATTCACCGTGGCATCGGCGCTGGGCCCGGTGGCCGAATCGCTCTCGGCAACGATCCAGAAGATGCGGGCCGTGATCAGCAGCAGGTCGGCAACCAGACTGGCGGCCAGCAGCAGCGCCCCGATCTGGGAGCGATCACCGAGTTTCAGGCCGGTCGCAATCAGGTTGACCAGAATGGCAATCGTCAGCACCCAGACATCGTGGTGGTTCGGGTTGTCGATCTCGCCCATGACGAAAACCAGATTGAAGGTCAACGCCAGGATTGTGAAAAAGCCGAAGATTACCCGTTCCAGATTCATGCCTGTTCCTCGCAGACCGTGGTCAAGTCATGCACGCGGGACGTGGATGACGCCATCGACACTGCCAGTGTACACCCGCTGATGAGCAGCGCAGGCTCTGGGTAACCTCGGCTCGTTCTGCCACTGTATCCCTGCCGCAGCAAGCGACACGTCGAGCAATTGCGTCTCACGTGCCTGGCACAGGCCTGGCCAATCGACCAGACCTGTCTTGTTGCCTGGCTTGGCTATCAGGCTGCCTGGGCGCTTTTCAGGGATTCATAGAAGGCGGTTTCCAGCTGCATGTAACCGGTGAACGAGGCCGCGTCGGCAAACGGCAGAATCTGCGTGGCCCAGAATCCACCGTAGCCGTTTTCCCGGTCTATCCAGTAGAACAGATTGGCAAGCCCCGCCCAGCCCAAGGCACCGGCCGGCCGACCGGTTGGCGCAGTTTCATCATTGACCATGAAGCTGAACGCCCAGGATTTTTCCTGACCGGGGAAGAACTCGGCATCGTTGGACAGTGAGGGAATCACGCCCGGCAGGGCGCAGATCTTCCGACTACCCAGCTGGTTCTGTTCTGCCATCTTCACGGTCTCCGGTTTCAGCACCTGGCCATGTTCTCCCTGTCCATCATTGAGCCACATGCGAATGAAGCGCATGTAGTCGCCGACCGTGCCGTAGAGACCGTGTCCGCCCATGTGAATCTCCGGTTTGTCCGGCAGTTCGAATTCCATGGGTGTCAGTGAAGCATCCTCGTTGCGCGCATGCATGATGGCGAGGCGAGCGCGCAACTCATCATTGAGTTCGAAGGTCATGTCCTGGATGCCCAGGGGGTCGAAGATGCGTTTCTGAAATACCTCGCCCAGTCGCATGCCGCTGATGCCTTCCACAACTTGTCCACACCAGTCCATGTTGCTGCCGTATTCCCATTGTTCGTCGGGATCGCGCAGCAGGGGGGTCATCAGCGCCTCTTTCGATGCCGTGATGACACTGGGCTGACCCTGTTCCTGAGCCAGGCGGTGATAGGTTTCGTTGAAGAAGTCGTAACCGAATCCGGCGGTATGCAGGAGCAGCATTCGGGTGGTGATGTCCCGTTTGGGAGCGCGCAAACGAGGTGTACCGTCATCGTCAAAGCCTTCGATGACTTGCAGTTTGCCGATATCGGGAGCGTACTGACTGGCGGGTGCATCCAGATCCAGTTTGCCCTGTTCCACCAGTTGCAGGGCAGCCGTCGCGGTGATGGCCTTGGTGGTGGAAAAGATGGCGAAGGCGCTGTCGGTCGTCATGTCTGTATCCGCACCGAGCGAGCGCTTGCCGGCGGCGCCTTCATAGATATTGCTTTCTCTGTCAGTGACCATGGCGACGACACCGGGTACCCCCGGGTCGGCGGCGACGGTATGGGTCAGGATGTCATCGGCGGTTTGTGTGAATGTCTGGTTCAAGGGGATTCTCCGTAGGTATCTGTCATGGCTCTGTTCGTGTCGAGCCCTGTGCCATGGCTCTGATGAAGCCGAGCCTTGATGCAAGGCTCTGTTCGAGTCGAGTGTGGATGCGTGGTGCTGTTCATGACGCGCCTTATTGCATGGCGAAGCCTTCATACTCGCGCTCCGCAACATCGTCACACTTGGCCTTGTAGGTGCCGACGCCGCCGCAGTAGGAGAGCAAGCGTCGAGGTTTTCCCGGTATGTTGCTGCCCATGTACCAGGAGTCGGTCTTGGTAATCAGCGTGGCGTTGGCCGTCTCGTCATGGTGCTGAACCCATTGTTCCTCGGTCTCTGCCAGAGGCTCGATAACGCGATGTGCATTCTGTCGCAGGTAGTGAATGCAGTTGCTGATCCACTCGGTCTGCTGTTGCAGACAGGTGGCCATGTTGCACAGGGCGGCGGATGGGGCAAGCGGCACCGCCGTGGTGAACAGATTCGGATAGCCGTGTATCTGCAGGCCCATGGTGGTACGAATATCCCGGCCCCATTCCTCTTTCAGCGAACGTCCGTCACGTCCGCGGATATCGATGCGAGTCAAGGCGCCGGAGCCGGCATCGAATCCGGTGGCCAGAATGATCACATCCAGTTCGTGTACGGTACCGTCAGCTGTCTGAATGCCCTCTGGCAACACACGCTCGATGGGGTTGTCCTTCACCGGAACGGCTTCCACGTTATCGCGCAGATAGACTTCCAGGTAGTTGGTTTCCAGTGGAACACGATGGGTGCCGAAGCCATAGTCGGTCGGGATCAACAGGTCGCACAGTTGCGGATCGCCGAGACGCTTGCGCATCTTCTCGCGCACGAATTCGGATATTTCCTCACTCACCGTTTCATCGAAGAACATCTCGGCGAACGAGGCCAGCCACAATTTCAGCGAGCCATTGGCATAGGTGTCTTCGAGCCTGGCCAGTCGCTGCTCTGGCGTCAGATCGGCCCAGGCAACTTCGAAATCGTATTCGAACCCGGCGAAGGTATAGGGCAGTGTTTCCTTGAGTTCCCTGAAACGCTGCTGATACTCGCGCACTTGCTCGGGGCCGTAGGCCGGGTTTTCCATCGGCAGCACATACTGAGGCGTTCTGACGAAGACCTTGAGTTGATCTACCTGATCGGCGATGGTCTGAATCACCTGGATACCGGTCGCGCCGATGCCGACCACGCCCACCCGTTTGCCAGCCAGTTCGACCGGATCGCGAGGCCAGCGCGAGGTATGGAACAGCTCACCGTTGAAGCTGTCCTGGCCCGGGAACATGTCGGTGAGCGGGGCAGAGAGCATGCCGCAGCAGGTGACGAGAAACTGTGTGTCGATGCGCTCGCCCGAGTCGGTGGTGACGCTCCAGCGTTGCCGCGTCTCATCGAAGTGAGCACTGACGATCTGCGTGTTGAATTGAATATCCTTCTTCAGGTCCAGTTCGTCGGCGACATAGTTCATCCAGCGCTCGATTTCGGGTTGGCCGGGGAAGCGCTCGCTCCACTGCCAGCCCATGTACAACTCTTCGGAGAACAGGTACTGATAGATGTAGGATTCCGAATCGAACTTGGCACCGGGGTAGCGGTTCCAGTACCAGGTTCCACCGACACCGCCCGCGGCATCGTAGGCACGTACCGATAGCCCTTGCTGACGTAGTTGATGCAACTGGTACAGGCCGGCCACACCCGCGCCGATGATCAGGGCATCCAGGGTTTTCACCGCTGGGTTGTTGGACGAACTTTCTGACGGTCTGGTTTGCGAATCCATGGTGACTAAATCCTCGGTGGTTTGATGAAACGCTGCTGAGAGCGAATACCGACCGGGCGTCGAATCCGTGTCTGACCAGGACTCTGACCGTGTGTGTCAGCTATTGCTTTATGGTCATGACACTTGTGCGCCCGTGGATTGTCACTGTAGGCGCTGCATGAATGCGGGTATTGAATCGATTGTGGAAATCGTTGAACACGATTGGCAATGGGCTTGTCGACGCGTGCATTGCGTCGCAAGGCGTGCGCTCAGCCCGAATCGCGTGGTCGTGACCGACGGGATTTCCTGAACGCACCGGGCGTATTGCCGGTGTGATTGCGAAAGCTTCGTGTCATGTGTGCCTGATCGGAGAAGCCGCAGCTTGCTGCGATCTGCTTGAGTGCCTGGCCGTCATCGAGCAACAAGGCTTGTGCGCGCTCGATGCGATGCTTCATGACCAGTGCCTGCGCGGTACACCCCAGCGTTCGCTGTACCTGGCGCCCGAACGTCCAGACGCCCAGGTTGAGCACGCTGGCCAGCTCTGCCAGTGTGAGGGTGTCGTGCAGGTGTGCATCGATGTACTCTCGCAAGCGTGACACCTGCAATGGACTCAACTGTCCGTTCGGCGTTGTCTGTCGCTCGGCGCAGCTGGCATAGCGGCGAAGCAGGTGCACGGCAAGCTGCACGCCCAGCGCCTCGGCACACAGCGCATTGCCTCGGTTCTGGCTGCCGGCCTCCAGAGTCATGGCATCGCCGATGGCATTGATCACGGGGTCCGACCCCCGCAGGATATCGTGTAGCAGAATTTCGCCGACCTCCATGTCCAGCATGTCGCTGGCGACACGCGACATCAGCTCATTGGAGAGATACAGATGCGAGACTTCGACATCATCGGTCCAGTGCCAGTGCGAATCGGCCGCACGTGACAGCAGCGAGAAATGCCCGGGTTGGCATTTGGTACGGGTCCACTGGCCATCGAACTGGCGATCCATGGGGGTCTCTCCCGCGTGGTAACGCACCACCATGAACTGCTCCATGGCCGGGATTTCCACGTCCTGACCGTGGTAGTGATAGCTGCACTGCCCCACATCCTTCCAATCCAGCTGGTGGCTGGAACAGGTTACCTTGCCGGGTACCCAGAGGGGCAGCTCTTCCGGCGATATCAGTCTGTCGGGCTTGGCTGGGGCAGGCATGTTGGTACGTCCGTCATCACTGCTGATTCGCGAGATGAATCACGTTGATGCTGTTGGGCCGAGTTGCAGTGTCGCGCTGACGTGCCGCAGTTTCAAGTATTTTGTGAAGAATTGTCACGTCGAATGGCTCACCTTCAGGCCATTCAGACGGCTGATTTCACCGGAATCGTGCGGTCGAGGCCGCATGCAAATCACTGTCCAGCCATCGCGGCATATCTGTGAGCCCCCACAGATTTTCATCAGACTACCGATATCTGGTATCGGGCAGGACTCAACCCCGGCAAGCCGACACCCGCTAACAAGTGAGATAATGACCCGTTTCTCAAACAGGATTGACCGATGACCACTCGTCTGATCGTGCTCGCAGCCGGCAAGGGCACTCGAATGAAATCAGCGATGCCCAAGGTGTTGCATCGCCTGGCGGGAAAGCCCTTGTTGGGGCATGTTCTCGATACGGGCCTGCAGCTGAATCCGGCCAGCATCACTGTGGTTATCGGGCATGGCGCCGATCAGGTGCAAAGCACCATCGAGCAGCCGGTGAAATGGGCCCTGCAATCCGAGCAATTGGGCACCGGACATGCGGTGCGCGAAGGGCTGGACGGCATTGATGATTCGGATACCGTGCTGATCACCTATGGCGATGTGCCTCTGACCCGTGCCTCCACCTATCAGGCCTTGCTGGATGCCTGTGATGACCAGACCATTGGTCTGCTCACGCTGATGATGGATGATCCGACCGGCTATGGCCGTATCCTGCGTGAAGGCGGTGCCATTGTGGGCGTGGTGGAGCAGAAGGATGCCACCACCGATCAACTCGGCATCACTGAAGTCAACGCCGGTGTCGTGGCCATCAAGGGCGGGAGCCTGCGCGATCTGCTCAGCCGCATCGACAACAACAACGCACAAGGCGAGTTCTACCTGACCGACATCCATGAGCTGGCCGTCAAGGACGGGCTCAGGGTGCAGGCCGTGCATCCACAGGATGCCTGGGAGGTGGATGGAGTCAACAGCCGCGTACAGCTCGCAAGGCTTGAACGCCTGCATCAGCTGCATCAGGCCGAAGAGCTGATGAGCAATGGTGTCACCCTGGCGGACCCTGCCAGGATCGATATCCGCGGCACATTGAAAACCGGAACTGATGTCACGATCGACGTCAATTGCGTGTTCGAAGGTGACTGCGTGATCGGCAACAATGTGAAAATTGGTCAGAACTGCCTGATTTCGGGCAGTGTGATTGCTGATGGAAGCACGATACTGGCAAACTGCGTACTTGAAGATGCGGAACTGGGCAGTGATGCCACCGTCGGGCCATTCGCGCGTTTGCGCCCCGGTACACGCACGGACAGCGGCATACGCATCGGCAACTTTGTGGAAACCAAGAACACTCAGGTGGGTGAAGGCAGCAAGATCAATCACTTGAGCTATGTGGGAGACGCCACACTGGGCAAGAACGTCAACGTGGGAGCAGGCACGATCACCTGTAACTACGATGGCGCCAACAAGCATCAGACCGTCATTGGCGACAATGCCTTCATCGGTTCGAACTCTGCTCTGGTTGCACCGGTGACGGTCAGCGAGGGCGCAACGGTGGGTGCCGGATCAACCATTACCCGCAATGTGCCGGCAGATCGCCTGTCGCTCACCCGAGCAAGACAGACAGACGTGGAAAACTGGTCTCGACCGGTCAAGAAAAAATAATCAGCTGTCGCCCCGGCGGCAGTAGAACAATCATCAGGACGACATTTTATGTGCGGAATCGTAGGCGCAGTAGCTCAGCGGGATGTCGCTGGCATACTTTTGATGGGGCTGCAGAGCCTGGAATATCGGGGATATGACTCTGCCGGTGTGGCGACCGTGGATAGCAGCGGCTCACTGAACCGATTGCGCCGTGTCGGCAAGGTGAAGGAACTGGTCGAGGCTGTCGAACAGTACGGCATGCCCGGTGGTACGGGCATCGCTCATACGCGCTGGGCAACCCACGGTGAGCCGAACGAGGCCAATGCCCACCCGCATGTGTCTGTCGATCGCATTGCTGTTGTGCACAATGGCATCATCGAGAATCATCAGGAGCTGCGTGTAAAGCTCAAGGCGCTGAGCTATGACATCACGTCAGATACCGATACGGAAGTGATTGCGCATCTGGTCGATCATGAACTGAAGACCTCGGGCAGCCTGTTCGAAGCCGTGCAGAAGACCGTGTCGCAACTCGAAGGCGCTTACGGTACGGTGATCATGGACCGGACTGAACCGGATCAACTCATCGTGGCTCGATCCGGCAGCCCACTGGTCATCGGCTACGGTGTCGGTGAACATTTCATTGCCTCGGATCAGCTGGCCCTGTTGCCGGTAACACGGCGTTTCGCTTTCTTGGAAGAAGGGGACGTGGCGCGTATCACCCGCACCAGTGTCGAGGTGGTGGATGTCAATGGCAATGCCGTCGAACGCGCTGTCGAGGAATCGACTCTCTCTCACGACGCGAGCGACAAGGGCATCTACCGTCACTTCATGCAGAAGGAAATCCACGAGCAGCCGGTAGCGATCCAGCGCACGCTGGAAGATCGTCTGTCCGGTGGTCGTGTACTGGACGCCGCCTTTGGCGAGAACGCCGAGCAACTGCTCAAGGATGTGGAGCATGTGCAGATCATCGCCTGCGGTACCAGTTACCACGCCGGCATGACTGCGCGTTACTGGTTCGAGGATTTTGCCGGTGTGTCATGCAATGTGGAGATCGCTTCCGAGTATCGCTACCGCAAGTCGCATGTCCGTCCGAACAGCCTGCTGGTCACCATTTCCCAATCGGGGGAAACCGCAGACACGCTGGCAGCTCTGCGTCTGTCGCAGCAGCAGGGCTACATGACCAGTCTGACCATCTGCAACGTGCCCGGCTCCTCGCTGACGCGGGAATCGGACATGACCTATCTGATGAAGGCAGGTGCCGAGATCGGTGTGGCTTCAACCAAGGCATTTACCGTGCAACTGTCAGCGCTGTTGATGCTGGCTGCCGCCGTCGGCCATCACAAGGGCATGGGTGCCGAGCGGGAAAAGCAGGTGGTTGCCGCCTTGCAGAGTCTGCCGGCAAAGATCGAGCAGGTGCTGAGCATGGATGAGGCCATTCAGGGACTGGCCGAGGATTTTGCCGACAAGCACCACAGCCTGTTCCTGGGGCGTGGCGACCAGTACCCCATAGCCATGGAAGGGGCTCTGAAGCTCAAGGAGATTTCCTACATTCATGCCGAGGCCTATGCCGCGGGTGAACTCAAGCATGGCCCCCTGGCATTGATCGATGCGGACATGCCGGTCATCGTTGTCGCACCGAACAACGAGCTGGTCGAGAAGCTCAAATCGAATGTGGAAGAGGTGCGTGCACGCGGTGGCCTGATGTATGTCTTCGCCGACAAGCAGGCGCAATTCGTCAGTGACCAGACCATGACCGTGCTGGAAGTGCCGCATTGCGATCCGCTGATTGCACCGATCATCTACACGATCCCGCTGCAGCTGCTGTCCTATCACGTGGCACTGATCAAGGGAACCGATGTGGATCAGCCGAGGAACCTGGCGAAGTCGGTGACGGTAGAATAAGGACTAAAAGGTCGGTCTATGGCGAGAGGCTGATCAAGTGATTGGCCGAGGACCTCGGTGCGCGATTCGCACCTTGGATTTGTTGCCGCGAAAGTGCGGCAGATGCGCGCCTTTATTGTGGCCCGGCACCGGAATGAATTCAGCAGACAGTGTCTGCTGAATCACTCCAAGTAACACAATGACCCGTTTCCGGAGTCTCTGCGCTGGTTGAGGAAATCTCCTCGCCATTGTCCTGCTACGCCATGCTGCTGGGAGTATTTTCGGACTCTGCAAGCACTTTCTACGACCGTGAGGCTATCCGTGGGGCGGTTCTGTCCGGTAGTTCAAGCGGAAGATTGACGTTCAGCTCTAGATGAACTAGCGAAAGCGCGCAAGGCCATCGAATGTCTAAGCGGTGATGCCGAAGAATTATGAGAGCGGATGAGGTACTCTGTTGCGCAAACGAACGTTTGTGCAACGATGGACGAACGTATTGAGCTACAGGGAAGATCGAGTCGGGAAAGCCTCCCAGCAACAACTCTCAGTGATGAGTATGTCGCTGACCAGCTACAGTTGTTGCTCGGCTTGCTTAGTGAGCATGAGAACCACTACGCTGAAGCACCCAAGCGAGCCCTTCGAGAGCATCGAAAAAGGTCCCTTTAATGGCGACCTAATATGCTATGCCTTAGTAGCTCCAAAAGAAGGTAGGGCAGCGCCCCACAATGACATTTGTGGGGCGCTAGGAGGCTAAAAATACGCAACCTTCTGCCATGAGAAAGCGAATGTGTTCACTCAAGTATGCAATTAACTTGGGCCCCAATAATTAGCCCATTGCAGCCATCTATACCGTTACATTGTGCCCAACAGCTCCATCCATTTAAGAACTTTGAATTCTGATTAAGAGTCCAGCCGTTGGCACCTCCACTAAATTCTCTAACACTGCAACCACCTGATATAGCAATTGACTCGAATCCCGGCACGACAGGACAGATGACAAATTCAGCCGCTCTACTACTTGGCGCGTTCGGGAAAAAATTGGAATCCTCTTCTATAGAGGTTTCGCTAACAAGTATTAAGGAACCGCCACCATCAGATCCCGCAGGTCCTCTAGGTCCGGCGGGTCCAGTCAATCCGATCGGCCCCTGAGGCCCGGTAGCACCAGGTGCACCGTCTTGCCCATCAACACCGTCGTTGCCATCTGAACCAGCGGGCCCTGTCATTCCGACCGGGCCTTGAGGTCCAATAGCACCATCAGTGCCTGCTGGTCCTGTATCTCCTTGAGGGCCTTGTGCACCAGTTGCACCGGCTACACCTTGCGGTCCTGCACAATCGAGGGCGCTGAATAATCCATCGTTGTTTATATCCTCAGCCGTATCTTGCAAACCATCACCATTCAGATCCCAGCACGCCAAACCATCTTGTCCGTCGACTCCGTTGGTTCCATCAGTACCAGCTAATCCAGCGGGCCCCTGAGGCCCGGTAGCACCAGGTGCACCGTCTTGCCCATCAACACCGTCGTTGCCATCTGAACCAGCGGGCCCTGTCATTCCGATCGGGCCTTGAGGCCCGGTAGCACCAGGTGCGCCGTCTTGCCCGTCAACACCATCGTTGCCATCTGCACCGGCAGGCCCTGTCAATCCGATCGGACCTTGGTCATTCCATGAGATGAAATATTCATTGTTTTTACACTCGGCCGCAGAGTCAGCCATTTTGATATTGCCACTGTTGTTCTTGACACAAGCCCCTAGCGTGTCGGCCGTAGCAGGTGATACGAAAAAGGCGGTAAGAATGAGAGGTAAAATCGCAGTGAACAATATGCCACTGACACTCGGTGCAGCCATAACTTCTCTCCTTGAAAGGTTGTTGTACTTTTATAAAAATTTATAAGGACTGACGAAAGTCATCTTGCCAGCTAATACAACAGGGGGCAAATCTGAGTTACCACCGCTGAGAAAAATTCAATACACGTTGTAGTGCAAATTCAGTTTTGAATTGCCCGATGTCCCCAAATGGCTTTTCAGGACAGGCATTCCCAAGCCGCTGATTTTTCACCGCCCTCTTGCCTGACACACCATACGATGGTCAGCCCGCTTATCTGCGTATGAAGCCATCAACTCGATGATCGTTTTATCTTCGACCATGTAGCGCTGCTCGATTACGGCATCAGCGTGTGTCTCCCGGAACTTACCGATCAGTGCTTCTACTTCCCAGATAGCCATGTATTGATGCGGCGATGTCGGCTGCCAATCCAATCTCTCCCCAATGGGCAGTGTCTTTGCCTCACACATGACACTGACAGCACCGGGGAAGTCTTTGAAGCTTACTGATCTGGCAAGCCCAATGGCATCCAGCACTGTCTCCGCCGGTTTCGTTGCGGCTTTCTTTTTGGATGAAATCTTCTTTGAGCGCGCCTTCTTCTTCGCCCGTCGTTTCGACTTTGCCGGCGGTATAGGCTTGGGGGCCTGATCCAATTGGGTCGCTCGATGCTGTGCCAGCAGACGCGAGACCGTAGCCGGATGCACCTGAAACAACCGGGCCGCATCAGCGGCACTCTTCTTTCCGGTACTGACCAGCTCCACCACTTCCTGTTGCTGCTCTGGAGTCAACTTCGGACGACGGCCACCGATACGTCCGGCTTTTCGGGCCTCATCCAAACCAACACGGGTCCGCTCTCGGAGCAAGGAACGTTCGAACTCAGCGAACGAACCCACCATGTGCATCATCATCCGACCGGCCGAGGTGGTGGTGTCGATCGCTTCGGTCAGACTCTGGAAGTGCGCACCGGCCTGATCGATCGCCTCCAACACCAGCAACAGATCCTTCAACGAGCGTGAGAGCCGATCCAGCTTCCAGACCACGAACACATCATCCGGCCGTAGCTGCTCTAGCAACTGTTGCAGCTGGGGTCTGTCCCAGCGTCCCCCGGAGGCCTTCTCCTGGAACACACGATCGCACTTCGCCGCCTTGAGCGCGGTCAGCTGGACGCGGGTGTCCTGATCTTGGGTCGAGACGCGTGCATAGCCGAGTCGCATGATGCAATAACATGTTGCAATTAAATTTTATTATGCAACAGGTTATTGCAACAAACAGACCTGATGAAGCCTTGATCTGACGCGGATGTGAAAAAGTGCGGAAATTGTTGCACAAACGACTGTTTATGCAATGATCAATGTCAGTGTCGCGACCAAGGTAGAGGCCAACTATCATGACGCTGGGGGTACCTGGGGAATATCAAAGGCCTGATGTCGGCATCGCGGCTCGGACTCGATGCCGGCCTGGCCACCACAGCCGCACTGCGCATCGGGAAAAGAGGGCTGAATCTTGTCAACGTCCTGCTCGCTAACAAGCGACCTTTCATGACGGGTATGACCCAGTTGCGCACCTTGACGCCGATGAGACTTTGGTTTCTTGCGTCGTTTGGCCCGCTGGGTGGTGGAGTCCGACGAGGGCGGACGAGATGAATTGCGCGAACTCTTGCCAATGCGTTCACCCAGCTCATTCACCTGTTCTCGAAGCTCATCGTTCTGGTGTTTGAGTTCAGGTGACAATGCCCCACAAGCCATCGATCTGGGCATGAGCCTCTTCGAGTGTTCTGGGTGGTGCTGGGCGCAGGAAGTCGACCACGTTCGGGCTACCAGCAAGTGCGGGTGATGCACTGATGATAGGTTACATGCGTCAGAACGCCAGTCTGATGTCGTGAACGTTTACGTATCAGATGGGCCCAATCATAGACGGATAAGCATTACCTTTGGACGGCTTACCATGCTGGTCGTAATGAAATTGAGTTGGAAGTTACCAACCTTATTTTTCAGAAAAACAGCAAATTGATAATTAACCAGTTTTAAGTTACCTACTTTATTTATTTTCAGAAATTTCACGTCTTGTAGTAGCAACGTTTTCTTCTTGACAAGTTGCCATCTTTATTTTCGTATTACAGGTGACGCATTCCGGATAGCCCGCCATTGTACAAGGGCCTATGATGCATGCCCCTGTCTGACGTTGATGGACCGACATGTCCCCCAATCTGCGTGCGAGCCTGTGCATGGTGTTGTCCATGGCAGGCTTTGCCGTCAATGATGCGCTGGTCAAGTCTCTCGATGGTGCCTTGCCGACCACCCAGGTACTGGCGGTTCGTGGTCTGATCCTGAGCTTTCTCATCGCTCTGGTGCTGTGGCAGAGAGGCTTGCTGCCACGCCTGCGCGAGGCACTGATCCCCATGGTCGGTTTGCGCGCGAGCATGGAGCTGGCGGCGGCCTATTGTTTCCTGATGGCATTGGTGGCACTGCCCTTTGCCAATGTGTCAGCGATTCTGCAGGCCCTGCCCCTGGCCGTGACCCTGGGGGCCGCAGTGGTATTTCGCGAAGCGGTTGGCTGGCGGCGCTGGACAGCGATTGCCGTGGGCTTTGCCGGTGTCATGATCATCATTCGACCGGGCACCGGCGGTTTCGCTCCGGCATCGTTGTGGGTGGTCATCTCGGTGCTGTTTGCCGCGGCCCGGGATCTGTCCACCCGTGCTCTGCCGGCATCCCTGCCTTCGTTGCTGGTCAGTGGCGCCACGGCCGTGCTGGTCTCCGTGTTCGGCTTCGTCATGGTGTTTCTCGCCGGCAACTGGATTGACATGTCGTGGCAGCAACTGGGCGTTCTGTCACTGGCCGCCGTCTTTCTGTTCGTCGGTTACCAGTTCATCGTCCTGTCGATGCGAACCGGGGAAGTGGCCTACGTGGTGCCCTTTCGCTACACCAGCCTGCTGTGGAGCATCATGCTCGGCTACCTGGTATTCGATGAAGTCCCCGATGGCCTGACTCTGCTGGGATCGGGGATCGTCATCGCCATGGGACTGTTCACGCTGTACCGCGAACTGAGTCTGGCCAGACGTCTGCGTCAGTCGGCCTTGCTCTGAGGCGTACTCGGGGTGTCACCGCTGCTGCCATCGTCCATGCGCTGTATCACCTCGTCGTCATACAAACGCGACTCGAAAACCTCTTCGGCATCTTCGAGTTCCTCGAGCTGTTCGTCCTCGGCGGCCGACAGGGCAAACTCGGTTGCCAGGCCACTGGTTCGCGCCGAGATGGGCAGGTAGGGAGAGGCGTCGTGCACCACTTCGTGCGCACGCTGACTGATCCGGTAGATGCCATACAGACAGATACCGCCGAGCAGCAGGAACAGCGTGATGAAGTACCACTCGATGCCCAGTTTGGTCATGACGAAACCCACGATCACGGGGCCGGTCATGGCTCCGCAGCCATTGATGAACAGGAGTCCGCCGGCGGCCGAGGCCATCTGGTCCAGCTCCAGATAATCGTTGGCATAGGCGACCAGCAACGAGTAGGTCGGGTTGGCTGCGCCGCCCAGCAGGAAAGCTGAAATGAGCAATATCAGGTAACTATCGCTGAATTGCATGCCGATCAGGGCGACGATCGCCCCGACGGCCGTGACGCCGATGATCAGCAGGCGTCGGTCAATCCTGTCCGATAGCCAGCCAATGGGAAACTGGAACACCATGGCGCCCAGAAAAATGGCCGTGATGAAATAGGAGGTCTGCGCGATGCTCAGGCCGCGTTCAGTGGCATAGACCGGCGACATGGCATACAGAACGGAATACACGCCGCCGAGCAGTAAAATGCCGAAGCAGGCCAGTGGCGAGGTATTGATCAGCTCCTTGAGTGACATGGGCCGGGGAGCGCTGATCAGTGGCGCACTGGATGAGGAGGAGAGCAGCATGGGGGCGAAAGAGACCGACACCAGCACGGTGATCAGCACGAACAGGTCGTATCCGGCGGGGTCGGCAACATTGAGCAGTAGCTGGCCAAGCACCATGCCGCCCATCTGTACGATCAGATACAGTGACAGGGCCTGTCCGCGGGATTCATTCGAGGCCGAATGGTTCAGCCAGCTCTCGGCCACCACATAGATGCCCGAAAAGCAGAAACCGACCAGTACGCGCAGCAGTAACCAGGCGATGGGATTCACCACGGATGCATAGAGGATGAAGGCGGCAGACACCAGAGAGCCCAGTGCGGCAAAGACTCTGACGTGTCCCACGCGTTGCAACATCAGGGGCGTGAGGCGAGAGCCGCCCAGAAAACCGACGAAGTAGCCAGCCATGATCAGACCCATGGTGGATGAGTCGATCTGTTCCAGCGAGCCACGCACGCCAAGCAGGGTCCCCTGCAGGCCGTTGCCCAGCATCAATAGCAGGACGCCGAGCATCAAGGCCCAGGAATGTTTGAGTACGAGCAGCATGGGAGGAGTCTGGCAGAATATGCGGCCATTGTACGTTTCCATGACACCTGATGGCGGCGCGATTGCCTCCGATTGCTCACCGAGCTGTTCTGGTTGCGACACCGCAATGCGTATACTGGGTGGCGGCAGTCCGTCAGGGAGTCGACAGGTTGGCCGCTTCGCAAACGCTGTCCGGGAACTCAGTGTCGTTCCCGGCGCTCTGTCCTATGACCTGGCCTGGAGAACATTCGCTTGAGCAAGACCATCGATTACTACCACTTCCTGATTTCGCCCTGGAGCTATCTGGCCATCGGCAAATTCAACGAGCTGAAGACGCGCACGGGTGTTTCCGTGAATTATCTGCCCATTGACGTTGCGTCGACGTTCGGCAACATGGGGGGTGTACCGCCGGCCAAGCGCCATCCATCGCGTCAGCGATTTCGCATGGATGAGCTCAAGCGCTGGTCGAAACACCTGAATGTGCCCATCAACCTGACCCCGGCCTATTTCCCGGCTGATCAGACACTGGCTGCCTGTATGGTCTACGCCGCTACCGCCGAGCAATCTGCGGCGCTGAGTGATGCCATGCTGACCGCGGTGTGGCGAGATGAGAAGAACATTGCCGATCCCCAGACACTGATCGAGATTGCCGATGAGTGCGGTATTGACGGCAAGGCGCTGCTGGCCGCTGCCGATAATGATGCAATGCGTCAGAAGCTGATGGATGTCACGGCCGATGCTCACAGCAAGGATGTGTTCGGCTCGCCCACCTACGCGCTGGATGGGGAACTTTTCTGGGGTCAGGACAGACTCGATTTTCTCGAGCGTGCCATTACCGGCTGATCCGGGACGGGCCATCGAGAGGCGATGTTTGTCGTCCGGTCGCTGCGCTGGTGGCTGGTCGATGAGCATTGCGTTGTCGACATCATTCAATTCAGACAGACCCACACGACAGACAATCAGAGGAAAAAACTCGATGCTTGAATCTTTCAGGTCGTCACTGAGATCGACCCTTGCCCTGACTGGCACCATGGTGCTGATGTTGCCGTTGGCCGGTCAGGCCGAGACCTTCAACTGGGCCGGCACGACCGACCCGCAGACCATGGATCCGCACGCCAGTAACACGGCACCGGTGCTTGGCTTCCTGAACAATGTGTATGAAGGCCTGGTTCGCCGCGACAAGCAGATGCAAGTGGAGCCTGCGCTGGCCACCGAGTGGGAGCAGTTGGGCGACAGCGGCTGGCGATTTCACTTGCGTGAAGGGGTCACCTTTCACGATGGCGCGACTTTCACTGCCGATGATGTGCTGTTCTCCTATGAGCGAGCCTCTTCCGAAGAGTCGGACGCCCGTTCCTGGTTTGCCTCGGTCGAGGAAGTCAGCGTGGTGGACGATTACACCATCGATTTTCTGACCAGTGAGCCCAACCCGCTGTTCCCCGGCTCCATCGCCAATTTCATGATCATGGACAGGGAGTGGTCCGAGGAGAACCAGGCCGAGCGACCGTCTAAGGAGGCGGAGAACTTCGCCACGCGCAACGCCAATGGTACTGGCGCGTTCCGAATCACCTCTCGAGACCCGGGTGTGCGCACCGAGCTGGCACCTTTCGACGGTTGGTGGGACACGCTGGAGAGCAATATCACCGAGGCCGTGTTCACACCCATTGGCCAGAGTGCCACGGCCATGGCAGCGTTGCTCTCGGGCGAGATCGATTTTGTCTCACCCATTCCCCTGCAGGATGTGCCTCGCATGAAAGAGCGTGATGGCTTCACGGTGCACGAAGGCATCGAGGCTCGCGTCATCATGTTCGGTTTCAAGCATGATGGCGATGCGCTGATGTTCTCGGAAGATGTCCAGGGCAAGAACCCGTTCCAGGACCCTCGCGTACGCCGTGCCGCCTATCAGTCCATTGATGTGGATACGCTGATCGCGAAGATCATGCGTGGCAATGCGCAGCCGGCGTCTCAGCTGGTATCCGAAGACATGAGTGGCTATTCCAGCAGTCTGAGCGAGCGCTTTGCCTATGATCCGGACGCGGCCCGAGCGTTGCTGGCCGAGGCCGGTTATCCGGAAGGGTTCAGCTTCGGTCTGCAGTGCCCGAACGATCGATACATCAATGATGAGTCCATCTGCAAGGCGGCAGCATCCATGATGGCCAAGGTGGGCTTGAATGCGAAGCTCTCCAGCATGCCGGTTCGCAACTACTGGCCCGAGCTGCGCGAAGACAAGTTCGACATGTATCTGTTGGGCTGGTCACCCGGTACCTTCGATGCCGAACACCCGATCCGTTTTCTGGCGGCCACGCCCAACGAAGAGAAGAAGCTGGGCAGCTGGAATTTCGGTGGCTATTCGAACGCGCGTATCGATGAACTGCTCCCGCAGATTCAGGTGGAACTGGATGCCGAGAAGCGTCAGGCCATGATCGATGAGGTCAACCAGTTGATGCAGGATGAAACCGCCTACATCCCGCTGTATGTGCAACCACTGATCTGGGCCTCGAAGGACAGCATTTCGCTGACACAGCGTAGCGATAATTTCTTCATTCTTCGGTGGGTGACCATAAACTGAACCCGTAAGGCGATTGGCACATGGGGCGAGATGGCCTTGCCCCATGTGTCGTTTGCCCGGTAGTGAGTTGCCAGCTCAGCCGTGGATGCAGGCGGCCATCGATGATTTTTCCACAGGTTTCCATACCTGTCGTGTCGACCGGGAGTCTCATGGCTCGTCTCTCGAATGCTCTGGGCCGACATCCATGTCGATGAAATCGATTTTCCCGGCATACCGCTCCAGTACGCTCAGGAACGCATCCACGACCTTTGCATCAAATTGTGTGTTCTTCTGTTGCTTGATGTACTCGACGGCTTCCTGCTGACTCCATGCCTCTTTGTAGGGGCGTTCATGCGTCAAGGCATCGAAGACATCCACGACCGAAACGATACGAGCCTCGATGGGAATCGACTTGCCCTCCAGACCATGCGGGTATCCATTGCCATTCCATTGCTCATGATGTGACAGGGCAATTCTCTCCGCCATCTCCAGCAACTCGCTGTGTCCGCCGGACAGTACCTTGGCGCCGATAAGGCAATGCCCCTGCATGATGCCGAACTCTTCTTCGGTCAGTTTTCCCGGCTTCAACAGCACCGCATCGGGAATGCCGATCTTTCCCAGGTCGTGCAGTCGTGCCGCCTTGTTGACCAGCTCGGTAAAATCCGGGGAAAAGCCGAGTTCCTCGGCAATCAGGCCGGTCATCGCGCCTACCCGGAAGGTGTGCTTGCCCGTGGCATCGTCTCTGTACTCTGCAGCCTCGGCGAGTCGATCGGCAATCTCGATATTGGTTTCATCAAGTACCTGATTCAGTTTTTCCAGCGCCTGGTTGTTGGCAGCGAGCTCGCGCGTCCGGTGTAGCACCGCATTCTCCAGCAACTTGCTGTACTCGAGGTTCTGCTTGTACATGAACCGGGTCTTCAGCAGATTCCCGACCCGTAGGATCACTTCAACCGCATCGAGGGGTTTGGTCAGGAAGTCCGTTGCGCCATCCTTGAGAGTCTGTTCCCGAGCCTTTCTGTCGGTGACGGCCGTGAGTACGACGATGGGCAGAAATACCGATGAATCCATGAGTCCGCGAATGCTTCGCAGGATCTCGTAGCCATCGATATAGGGCATCATGATATCCAGCAGAATGATGTCCGGATCCGCTTTGCCCACGTAGGGCAGCACATTGCGGCTATCGGCCATGCTCATGATGTTTCTGTAGCCCTTGCGGCGAAACAGCTGCTCCAGAAACACCAGATTATCGATATTGTCGTCGACAATCAGAATGTTCAGATCCTTGATATTGTCTTCCATCATTGCTCTGTGTAGCTTCTGACGAGTTCCATGAGCTCGCGCACATCGAACGGTTTGGTGATGTAGTTGTTCGCACCTTTCTGCAACAGGTGCTCGGGTTGTCCGGGGCTGGCGTCGGCACTGACGATGATCACCGGTACCGAGTCCAGGCTCGGGTTCTGCCTGATGCGATCCAGAACCTCCTCTCCACCCATCACTGGCAGATGCAGATCCAGCAGAATCAGATCCGGCTCATGCTCATTGATGAGATCCAGGCCTTCCTGCCCTTGCATGGCAACCAGGAATTCGATATGCCCGATACGCTCCAGCACCTTTTCAACCAGTGCCACGTTCGAGCTGTTGTCTTCGATATAGAGCACGGTGCGCGAAGGTCGCAAGGCCGATTCGTTCTCGGTAACGGGATCGGTGCTCAGGATGACCGGCATCGAGTCTTCCTGATCGGATGCCAGCGGCAGTTCTATCCGGAAAGTGGATCCTTTGCCCACCGTGCTGATCACATCAATGGTACCGTCCATCGCGGCCAGTAGTTGTCTTGTCAATGCCAGCCCTATGCCACTGCCTTCAACCGACGTCTGCTCCGCTCCCAGACGATCGAAGGGCGTGAACAGACGATCCAGTTTGTCCTCGGCAATACCCGGTCCCGTATCCTCGATCGACAGGCGCAGTCGCTGGCTGGGTTGCACTTCTGCACGGATAGTGACACTGCCCTGAGCGCGGTTGTACTTGATGGCATTGGACAGGAGATTCACCATGACCTGATTCACGCGCTGCAGGTCGCCCATGACGCGCATGTCCTCGGTCAGGCTGGGGTCGATGGACACGGTGATGTCGTGATTCACGGCCAGAGGATCAATCAGTCGCACCACATTCTCGGCAGCCTCTCTGATGTCAACCGGTTCTCGGGACAGGGTCATCCCGCCACTTTCGATCTTGGAGATATCCAGAACATCGTTGATCAGCGCCAGAAGGTGCTTGCCGGCCTTGAGAATGCGTTCGACGAAATCATGATTCTCCTCTCCCAGTTCATCCAGTTCGAGTAGCTGGGCAAATCCGAGAATGGCATTGAGCGGGGTGCGAAGTTCATGGCTCATTCTCGACAGAAAGACACTCTTGGCCAGGTTGGCTTCCTCAGCCTCGGTCTTTGCTTCGTAAAGCTGGCGCTCTGCCTGTTTGCGTTCGCTGACATCGCTTTCAATGGCGATGTAGTTGCGCAGCAGGCCATGATCATCGAATACCGGTTGCACGGCGATGCTCACCCAGTAGGGGTTGCCGGACTTGCTGTAGTTGATGATTTCTGTTTCGTAGCTTCTGCGTTCTGACAAACGATCGCGCATGAAACGCCGGACTTCCGGATCCGTATCCGGACCTTGCAGAAAGCTCGATGGCCGCTTGCCATGAACTTCCTCTGCGCTGTATCCGGTCATCTGTTCGAAACCGTCATTCACCCATTCGATTTCCTCATTCGCATTGGTGATGATGACGGCATTGCTCGTCTTGCTGGCCACCATGGCCAGTTTTCGGGCCTCCGCACTGCTCGCTTCGACCTGCTGTTCCTGTTCCAGCAGCTTTTGAGAAACCTGGTTCAGCGACTGACCCAGTTGCCTGAACTCTCTTGCAAAATCCACCACTTCGATGGTTTCACCGCGGCGAATATCCAGTGTGGAGGCAAACTCGCTGGCGTCCTGAATGGCCTTGAGCGGTTTGCGAAAGTACAGGAACATGACGATCAACAGCGCCAGGGTTGTCAGCAGACCAAAGCCCAGCGTGTTGATCAGCAGTCGTTGGCGTTCTTCGAAGGCCTGTGCCAGATCGAGTTCGAGCTTGACTGCACCGATCGATTCCTGTCCGACAACAATGGGTTCCCACACCGACAGCCGGCGCTGATCAGGAGCGAGTTGCGTGTATCGTTCCAGACGCAGCTGTTCCATGACACCGTGATCATAGCTGGCCATTATCTGGCCATCGCTGACTGTCAGTTTGCTCAGTGACTTGCCATCGGCGTCGATGACATTCAGGCCGGCGATGTTCGGAAGCTTGGCGTATTGCCTGAGCAGGACTTCCAGAGAGGCAAAATCCTTTCGCATGAGAAGATTGGCACTATCAAATGCCAGGTTCTGCGAAAGCGCCAGGCCCGTGCTGGTGATGGAGCCCACAATATACCGAGATTGCTGGCGACTGGTGTTCAGGGCGTACAGCGCAAAGGCGATGGTCGTCAACAGCAGCATCAACAGGGCGACTTGCGTCCGGAAATTTCTGAGGGATACCAGATGCAGAAACCCTCCTGCGTTTGCTGGCTCAGTCATCTGGCAATCCTTTTACCGGTGGGCTGCCTGGCTCTGTGGTTCGGCAGCATGCTCAATCGGCAATCACGACAAAATCCTCAAGGTGATACTCATCGAGTATCTGAAACTGGCCCTCGTAAGTCACCGGCATGGGATCCCTGAGTTGCACGGCCTCCAGCATGGCCTGACCCGTTTCGGTCTCCTTCAAGTCGATCATGGCATCGATCACGGCCTCTCGCACCGAGGCTGGCACTCTGGGGTGAACTGCCAGCGGGTGGGGAGTGACGCCAGGGGTTTCATACAACACGCGCAGCGCTGCCTGAAAGTCCTCCGACTCCTTGTGCAAGGTGTTGTAAACGCCACCGGCGGCGGCAGCCTCGCCCAGCAGGGCATGTCGGTATGAATTGGCGTGAGTACCGACATAACTTGCCGTTATATCCAGCCCGAATTCGTTGGCCAGCAATGCGCGCATATACAGTGATGCGCCGAAGGCATTGGGTGCAGGAAAGGCGATGGTTTGTCCATCGAGATCGTTTACCGATTCGAGCTTGCTGCCCACGGGCACAACCAGTATGCCCTTGAGTTGTCGGGAGCCGTCACTGAGAACAGGCTCATACCCATGGGCCTTGAAAGCCATCACGGCGTGGTAGGGATTCAGAAAGACGAAATCAGGTTTTGCGTCGAGAAAGTCCAGCTCGAACAGGGGAATGCTCTCCTGCAGGGAGAGTTCGAACTCGAATCCGGTCTCTTCCTCGAGGTATTCAAGCAAGGGCTGCCAATCATCATGCAGAACCAGAGGAGGCAGCTGCGGCACCACCGACAGGGAATAACGTTCCTGAGCCAGACCCACACTCGAGGGGATCAACAATGCAGCAAGCGTAGACAGGACGTACCTGTTCATGAGTCCGATCCACTTGATCATTGATACATTCCCCCAGACCTTTCATGCGCCGTGGATGCCATTCCATGGACACCGCTTACAGGCTGTATGAACAGCAGATGATTTTCGCTGTTCCGGACCGTTCAGGACGATGCTGAACGAAAATCCAACGCAGAGTATAACCTTGCCTTCAAGCAAGATTTCTGTTTACGTCAGCCGACACATGTTCGATAGTGCTGAACGTGGCAACCATAGCGACATCTGACTACCGTATCTATCCTGCAACCCCTGTTATTACGGGTTACATTCTTCAACGGTGACTCGCCGCTGGAGCGGTAGCGTGCCTGCCAGCTGGTCGTCAGCAACTCACGCAAGCCGTATCGAACCGCGAAGTATCGGCGGACTGGGGGACGATCATACCGATGGCAAGTTTTGAAGACTGAAAACAATTGCGGCCTCTTGCATGAGCCTGACAGGCCGCAGATTCCGTGAAAGGTTTGATTCAGGCTGCTGGCGATGTTCCATCACCGTCGCAGAGCCCGGCGGCGGTCGCCGTCATCGTTGTCAAGACAGGCTACTGGTCTTTATCCGGATTCAGATGGGTGGCTGGACCCCGATCATCGAATTCCGCATCGATGACCGAACGTCCCTGGGTCAGGGTTACATCCCTGATGCGCCCTTCATTGAAATCGATTTCCTGCCGACTCTCATCACGCAGATCTTCCACCCTGTCGGGGTCGAGACCGGGCACCCTGCGAGCATTATTGAGTGGATCTTCCGAATCGTGCATCGGTGCACTCACATCACTCTTGTCGGCCAATGGCTCATCCACGAAATTCTCGTCTTCCGGAATCTCTTCGGGAGGCACGCTCTGCCTGCCAGGATCTGTCTCATGTACTGGCAGTTCAGGTGCGGTCTGTTTGTCGTCATCACTGTTCATGGTGTCTCCTCTGAACGTCGTTGCGCAGAAATGGTGTCTGCCGTTGCTGAACAGTCTCTCCTGATTGATGGCACCGTGGCTGGTTGCTGTAACTATTGACCACAAGTGCGATATCACTCATATGATGTGACAACCGAGTCGAGTCGAGTCGAGTCGAGTCGAGTCGAGTCGAGCTGATGCGTTGCGATGCGATCGCGCCAGCCGAACGACATGGCGCATCGCCAGAACAACGCGACTCTCCCACTCAGGGCAGTTTGTAGGCCATGACGTAGTCGCCGGGCGTGGTACCGATCGAACCATGTCCACCGGCTACCAGTACCACCATCTGCTCACCATCGCTGTTCAGATAGGTCATGGGTGTCGCCTGACCACCGGCAGGCAGTCGAGCCTCCCACAATTGTTCGCCATCGGCGAGGCGGTAGGCACGGAAGTAGTTGTCGACCGAGGCAGCCAGAAAGGCAACACCGCCGCGTGTGATGATCGGACCGCCGATACCGGGCACGCCCATCTTGATCTTCAGTGGCAGTGGCGTCATGTCCTGAATGGTGCCGTTCTTGTGTTTCCAGTGAACATGACCGGTACGCAGATCAGCGGCTGCCACGTAGCCCCAGGGTGGCTGCTGACACGGAATTCCCAGCGGAGAGAGGAAGGGACTGAGTTCGACGGCATACCGGGCACCGGCGTTCTCGTTCAAGCCCTGTTCACCCTGATTGGTCTCTCCCGCGGGTGTTTGATCATCTTGCTTTTCCACCAGTCTGGATGTGAAGGCCAGATACAGTGGCATGCCGAACAGTGTCTGACTTTCCGGGTCCACCGCGATGCTGCCCCAATTGAAGACACCGAAATTTCCCGGATACACCAGCGTGCCTTCTTCGGACGGCGGTGTATATCTGCCTTCGTAACGCAATGACTGGAACTGAATGCGACACATCAACTGATCCAGAAGACTGGCCCCCCACATATCCGCGCCGCGCAATGGCTCGGGAGTGAAGCTGAGTGCCGATGTCGGCTGAGTGGGGGCCGTCCAGTCCCCTTCTACCGTCCCCTGCGGGGCCGGCTGCTCGGTGATCGGCAGCAAGGGCTCTCCGGTCTCGCGGTTGAGAACGTATACATCCCCCTGTTTGGTCGGCACCACCAGCGCCGGCTGCAGGCCATCCTCAGTCGGGATGTCCAACAGGCTGGGTTGCGCCGGCGTATCCATGTCCCACAGGTCGTGGTGTACGAACTGCTGCACCCATTGCGCCTCACCGGTCGCAAGGCTCAGGGCAACCACGGAACTGGCGTATTTCTCTTCTTCTGGCGTCCGATACATGCCCAGCTGATCGGGCGTGCGATTGCCCATCGGCAGATAGATCAGCCCGAGCTCCTCATCCGCGCTGGCCACCGACCAACTGTTGGGAGAGCTGGTGGCATAGGTGTCGTCGTCCGCGATGGGGGCTGTATCGTCCGGGTTGGCCGCATCCCAGTTCCATCGCAGCTCGCCCGTGCGTGCATCATAGGCACGGATAACGCCGGAAGGTGCGTTGATATCGTAGTTATCGTTCACGGCACCCGCGACAACGATGACACCGGCGGCTACCACCGGTGGGGAGGTGGAGTAGTAATAGCCATCCTGCGTATAGGGCATATTGTGCATCAGGTCCAGCACGCCATCGTTCGCGAAATCAGCGCAGCGGGCACCGGTCTCCGGGTCCACGGCAAGCAGGCGCGCATCGGAGGTCGGCATGAACAGTTGCGCGTCGCAGCTGACCGATGGCAGGGATTCGGCAGGTTCGCTGGTAACGGTTTGTGCGTCTGCCAGCGGCTCGGATCCCGCTTCGGCGTTTGGCTGCTCATCCGATGTTGCGTCCTGATCGGCTGAGGGTCCATCATTCAGCGACTCTGCCGCCAGATAGGAAACGCCACGACAGGTCTGATGCTGGCGTTGACTTTGAGCCGGTACCTTGGCGTCGTATACCCACTTCTCTTCTCCGGTATCGGCATCGAGCGCTATCAGCAAGTTATGTGGGGTACACAGGAACAGGCTGTCGCCGATTTTCAGGGGAGTGGCCTCATACGTGGTTTCAGTCACGTCTTCCGGACCTTTCATGTCGCCGGTCTGGTATTGCCAGGCAAGCTCCAGCTCATTCACGTTGTCCGGTGTGATCTGATCCAGCGGCGAATAGCGCTGCCCGTAGTTGTTGCGTCCATAGCTGACCCATTCACCGTTGTCCGTGGATGGTCCCAGGTCCGGTGCTGCCACCGCCGACTGCGTCGGCAGATTTCCATCGATGCGGTGAGCATCGTTGAACAGGCTACTGAGCAGAAACACACCCACGAGAAGCCAGACGCCTTGCAATGTGCGAACCGATGCCCGGTGTGCCATCTTACCCGGCCAGAGCAGTGGAATTGCCAGAAGCAACAGCACGCCGAGACGAGTCGCCAGTGGCCACCAATCGTAGCCGCTTTCCCACACGGCCCATCCGGCAGTGCCTGCCAGCAGCAGGGCGTACAGAAGCTGTGCTGCGGAGCGTCTCTTTCGAATCAGCCAGGCAATGGCCAGAAGTGTTGCGCCCGAGAGTGCGTAATAGACGCTGCCTCCCAGAGTGATCAGCCAGATACCCCCGGCCAGCATGGCCAGTCCGAATAATGCAAGTAGTAGCGATAGTACGATCATTGATGATGGTCCTGTGCTGTCGTTTGCGGCGATTGCCTGAAGGCATCATTCGCATGCCGGACCCCGTCTGCAGACTTGCTGCCGATCATCGGCCGGGACGCGTTGCAGTCGTATTGATAAAATGCCATTGCAGGCTACTCTTCTGGATCAGCGACAGGCGTGACTTGTAAATTTTTGGCACGCTCGGATAAAAGCCCGATTCACGGGTTCTCCAGTGCTGTTCCTGCACGGCAGCGGCGATGGAAAATGTACTCGGCAGCCGGGTTTCGCTATGATCTGCGCTCGATGAATGAGCAACGGAAACAGTCTCATCAGTGAACAGCTTGCAAGTATTGCTGCCGGACTTCGCCGTCATTGCAGTGGGCGCCTTGATCGGCAACAGGATCAGCCATGATGGTTGGCGGTATATCGACTGGCTCTGCTACTACCTGTTGTACCCCGCCCTGCTGTTCAACGCAGCTTCCCAACGTCCGATCGAACTCGGCTCCCTGCTCACCATCGGGCTGCTGGCGGCGCTGTTGGTGACGGTGGGTTTCGTGCTGGCCATGCTGGCCGGATCCTTCCTGAGCAAGGACACCACGCTCGACACGGCAGGTATCTCGCAGAATGGCTGGCGGTTCAACACGGCGCTGGGCTTTGTGGCTATCACGGCCTTGCCGGCCGAGGGTGCCGCCATTCTCGCCATTGTCGTGGGCGTGGCGATCCCATTGGCCAATCTGTATGCGGTGACCGGTCTGACGCGTGGGCAATCGCACTCCCGCCTGGCGCAGTTGGGTGAAATCGCAAGGAACCCGTTTCTGTTGGCGAGCGTGCTGGGTGTGCTGGTCGGCTTGTCAGGGCAAGCGGTGCCGGCGGGAATATCCGCATTCGTCGGGCGTCTGGCCGATGCTGCCATTCCGGTGGTATTGCTTTCGCTGGGCGCGGCGCTCAGACAGTCTCGCATCTGGCCACCTGACCGCTACTCGCTGTCGATCAGCGCCATCAAGTTGCTGGTGTTGCCGGCACTGGTCAGCGGAGTCGTTCTGATCACCGGGGTACGTGGCGTGGTCCCTGCCACCTTGCTGATCTTTGCGGCCTTGCCCACGGCGACGGCAGCCCATGTGCTCGCTGCCCGCTATGGTGCAGATCGTTCACGGGTGGCCATCGTCGTCATGCAATCAACGGCACTTGGCTTGTTGACCTTGCCTCTGTGGACTGCCTTGGCAGCTTCATTGGCGTAGTAGATCGAACGTGGCGTGGAATGCCGGTCTGGTGCACGCAGGCAGAATATCCACATTCGATCCACATTTGCCAGGAAACCCGGTGCTAGCCTTTCAAGGCAAGGGCGGGTCTTGTCGGGGAAGGGTCTAGCTGATCAGCGCCAAGGTATGTGCTGGCGGTCAGCTTCAACACGTCTCATGACAACCGCCGCCAATCGCATTGCTTCTGAGCACCGTTTCCCCTACACCCCGGATATCGACATCCATGACTACCCGTTTGAAAAAGAGCGCGCAGCTGCCACTGATACTGTGCATGGCTGCACCTCTCGCCTTGCTGAGCGCATGCAGCAGCTCCAGTTCGTCTGATTCGGATGACATCACGGACTCTGGTGAGACTGACGACTCGGATAGCGCTTACACGTATTCCTCCGAGTGTTTTGCCAACACCGATCAGACCGAACTCATGGTCTGCCTGGCAAACAATGTGTTGTCGACTCTGGATACGGACGAGGCTGAGTCAATGGTCTACGAACTGACAGAGGAGAATGCAACGGACTACTGGTCCAATCTGCCCTTGCAGGGACCGGTCACGCGCAACGGAATCTCCCTGGAGGACATGAGCGCGGATGCGAAAGAGGCGGCCGAGGTGCTGGTGGATGCCGCCCTGAGCATTCAGGGGCAGGGAACGATGGACGGTATCCGCGCAGCGGACACCTATCTGGGTGAAAACGGTAATTCGCTTGTCTACGGTGAAGACAAGTATGCCTTGGCTTTTCTCGGCACGCCGTCTGCCAGCGAACCCTGGATTGCCGAGTTCAGTGGTCATCACTACACGTTCTTTGCCAGCTTCAACGGATCGCCGGTCGGGGCAACACCGTATTTTGTGGCCGTTGAACCCGTCAGCTGGGTTGAAGACGGTGTGACCCATGAACCCATGGCGCTTCACAAGCAGAGTTTCGTGGCCCTGTTCGACAGCCTGAGTGCTACCGAGTTGACGGCGGCTCAATTGTCGGAAGCCTACGATGATGTGCTGGTGGGGCCTCAGCAGGATGGGGATTACCCGGAGACATCCGAAGGGCTGGCGGTGTCCACGCTCAGTGATGCTCAGAGAGCCCTGGTGGCGGCAGTGATCGATGCCTATGCAGGTGATGCCAATGAAACGGGTCAGTCAGCCGCCTACACCACGGATGAGAGTCTGGATGAAACCTATATTGCCTGGGCTTCCTATTCGGATCTGGAAACCCAGGGCTCGTACGCGCGCATCGATGGTCCCGATGTCTGGATAGAATTCACGGTGCAGCCAGGTGTCGTGTTGAGTGATCCCCACTATCACAGCATCTGGAGAGACAAGGAGCTGGATTACGGCGGCAATTTCGACTTCTAGAGTATTGGCAGAAAGCTTACGGATTTCATCGATGAAAACGCTTGTTGCCACGCTTTTTCTGGCGCTGCTGATGCAGTCTGCATCGGTATCTGCGCACCCGATGCCCACTTCACGGGTCGACGTGCGCATTCTGGAAAAGCAGTGGCATCTCGAACTGCAGCTACCCACCGACAGGCTGGTCTCTGCGCTCGAACTCGCCGGCAACCCGGGGCAACCGACAGGCAGCGCGACGACTTCGGCAGAGACCGGGCATTTGCGTGACGAAGTCATCAAGGAATACATTGTTGACAGGATCAAGGCCCATTCGTTGACCGGACCTGCCGATCCCTGGGCTGTGAAGGTGGAGAATGCGGAACCGTCGAACAAGGCCGGCTACTGGACAGCACACGTGGTACTCGAACCGCCGGCTCATGCTGACCTGAGCCGGGTGAACATCGAATACCACGTCATCGGCCAGGAAATCATCACGCACACGATCGATGTGGTGCTGGTTGAGGACTGGGCAAGCCCGGGCGTAAGGGAGGCGCCCGAGCACTTGACGAGCCTCCGAGCAAGGCGCAGCAGCATCCTGCTGGAACGCGAGTAAGCTGGCTGATCTTCGGGCCGGTGCGTAGACCGCGGCGGTATCGATCTTGCTCAGGCGGGTTACATCGCCAGAATTCCTCTGAAACGTGACGCAGGTCTGTATTGCCGTTTCGCACTGGAACAACGTTTGCTGATCAATAGATCACAGCAGACTGGCTCTCGCAGCCGCTCCGGAATTCAATCGGCGAAATGGACAGCTTCATCTTCAACGGAACATTGGTTCAAGGGCTCGCCGGCGCGTGATGAACAGCCACGCCAGAGAACAGCGCCGGCGCGCGGCTGAGGTCACGCAGACGGCGCCGTCGGCGCCGGAGCTGGCTGCCTTGCATGCGCGCGCCGTTCGCGCCGAAAAAGTGGCCGGGCATCAGGCGGTGCTGCTCGGCATGTTGGCCGAGATGCTCGACAGTCAATCGCTGCAAGGTGCGCTCGATTCCCTGGCCGCTGCGCTCAAGGCCCGATTCGATGCAGATCGAGTGGCCATCGCGTTGACGGATGCTACCGGTCTGAAGCTGCATGCCGTCTCACAGCAGGCGGTACTGGATACGTCTTCATCCGAGGCGCGATTGCTGGTCGATGCCATGGATGAAGCCTGCACGCAGGAATCCATCGTGTGCTGGCCGCCGACTTCGGATTCCCTGGGTGTTCTAGCGGCTCACCGTGCCCTGGCGGGCAGACGGGTATCGAGTGCGATCTGCAGCGTGCCCTTGTATGACAGACAGGAACTGATCGGTGCAGTTCTTCTGGAGCGACGGGATCAGCGCGCGTTTCCGGTTCAGACACTCGAGCGTCTGTCAGTGTGTCTGGCCCCTGTCCTGAATCTGCACCAACAGGCGGAGCGCAGCTGGTGGTCTGTTCTGACCAGTAGCAGTCGTACCGGTCTGCAGCGATATCTCGGCGGTGAACGCCCCGGTGTGCGGGCACTCTGTGCGCTGGCCATGGTGGCGCTGATTGGCTCGTTCATCATCAGCATGCCATGGCATATCGCGGCCCCGGCAGAATTGCTGTCTCATGAGCGTCGTCTGGTGAGCGCGCCCCAGAATGGCTTTGTCGCGGATATGCTGATCGTAGCAGGGGATCGAGTTACCGAGGGACAGGTGCTGGCGCGCCTGGATCAACGTGAACTGGAGCTCGAAGTTGCCAGCCGAGACAGCGACATCGCGATGGCTGACGCAGAATTCCGGGCTGCCATGGCCAGCTATGACAGACAGGCCACCGGCATCGCGCGGGCACGTCTGGCGCAAGCCCGGGCACGGCGGGAAGGTGTGGAACAGCGCTTGATGCGTACCGAGCTGGTATCTCCGATGAACGGGATCGTCATTGCCGCCGACGCGTCACGTACCAGTGGCAGCGCTGTCTCACGTGGCGAAGTCCTGTTCGAAATCGCACCCAATGCAGACTTCGAAGTCCATGTGCTGGTGGATGAAGCCGACATCTACGATGTGCACGTGGGTCAGGCTGGCATCTTGTCGTTACGCGCCATGCCCGGGGAGAGTCTGCCAATCGTTGTGGATTCCGTGTATCCCGTGGCAGAAGCAAAGGATGGCAGGAATCGATTCCGGGTGAAGGCCGAGCTTGCCGAGTCGACAGCGATGCTGCGGCCCGGGCAGAGTGGGGTGGTTCGTCTGGAAGCGGGTCGCATGAGCGTGATGGGTGTCCTGACGCGCCGCTTCAACCGCGCTCTGGCCGACCTGTGGTGGCGGTGGGTCGGATGAGTCAGCGCTCGCTGTTCAGCGCCCAGTGGCACCGCGTGCGCGATGTCTGTCCTCGTCTGGCCAGCGATGTCACCGTCTCGCGGCATGTGTATCGAGGCCGCACCGCCTACGTGCTGCACCGCCGCGCCGCGGTGGCTTGCCACCGTCTGGACGCTGTCAGTTTCGAACTGGTGGATCGACTCGATGGTGAAACCAGTGTAGGTCAGGTCTGGGATCAGGCGATCGTCGAACGCGATCAGCAGGCCCCCACCCAGGATGAATGGATAGCGCTGCTGGCCGAGCTGCATGCTGCCGAACTGATGGTGACCGACAGGCACATACCGGAAGAAAAACTCTTTGATCGGCGCCAGAAACATCGAGAGGGTGAACGTCGTCAGCGTTATCTGAATCCCTTGTACCTGCGCTTTGCCCTGCATGATCCGGATCGCTGGTTGACCCGTCTGCTGCCGCTGGCAACAGGACTCTTTTCTCGCAAGGCTGCCCTGTTGTGGGTGTTGCTGATGGGACTGGCCTGTTTCAGCATGGTCTCTCAGGGAGATCGCCTGTGGCAAAGCCTGTCAGGAAACGAGTGGCTCAACGCTCGCCATACCGTGCTGTTTCTGCTGATCTATCCGCTGTTGAAACTGATTCATGAATTTGCGCATGCCCTGGCCATCAAGCGCGCAGGCGGCGAGGTGCATGAAACCGGCATTGCATTGATGGTGCTGTTGCCGATGCCGTATGTCGATGCCAGTGCCAGTGCTCTGTTTCCCGACAAGTTCGATCGCATGCTGGTCAGTGCCGCCGGCATTGTCGTGGAGCTGGCCGCAGCGGCAGTGGGTGTCCTGTTGTGGGCCAATACCGGAGGACTGCTGCAGGATATCGGTCTGGTGTTGTTCATGACCGGCGGAATATCCACACTGCTGCTCAACGGCAACCCCTTGCTGAAGTTCGACGGCTACTATCTGCTGGCAGACTGGATAGAGATCCCCAATCTCGCGACACGCTCACGTCGAGCGGTGCTGGATACGCTGAAGCGTCTGGTGTCGGGCAAGCCGGATCATCGGCCTCGTGATGAGGACCGTGCTGAAACGCTCTGGCTTCATGCCTATGGTGTACTTTCGTCAATCTATCGAACGCTGCTGATGCTGTCGATCGCCTGGATGCTCAGTGATCGCTGGTTTTTCATCGGGGTCATGCTTGCTCTTGTGGTGGTCGCGCTGTCAATCGTGCTGCCCGTGTGGCGTGCGCTGTGCGTTTTGATCAGGGACCCGCTCTTTCACTCGCCACGGGCCTTGATGCTGGCCGGCGCTGTTCCGGTATTGCTGATTCTGTCGGCTGTCGGATTGCCGCTTCCCCATTCAAGCGTGGTGCCGGGGGTGGTATGGGTGCCCGAAGACGCCGTGATTCGCGCTGGTGGTGACTGTGACATCAGTGAGGTCTTCGTGCAGCCGGGCGAAGCGGTCCAGGCCGGTGATCCCCTGTTTGTCTGCAAGGAACCGGAATTGCAGGCCCGCCTGCGCGAGCTTGTCGCGCGCGTCGACGAGCTTCAGGTTCGGCGAGCCGGTGCCGCGGCGAGAGACCCCCTGGCTCTGGGCACTCTGGATGCCGAACTGCAGGCCACCGAGGTTGCGATACGTGATACGCGCGAGCGTATGGCCGCGGTAACCCGGCGAGCCGGCCTTGACGGCCTGTTCGACGTGGTTGGCACCTCGGCATTACAGGGGCGGGCGCTGACGCGTGGCGAGGTGGTGGCCTATGTCATACCAGATGTTCAGCGCACCGTGCGCATGGCCCTGGATGAGCGATCGATCGCGCGCTTTAACGAGGCCCTGCAGACGATACAGTTGCGAATCAAGGGCGCCGATGGCAGCTACCAGGTGTATGACACGGCGGTACTGCGTCGAACACCCAAGGCCAGTCGCGTGGTGGGCAGCGCGGCCCTGAGTACCTTCGGTGGTGGCCTGCACGAGGCCGATCCCGCAGGCGATGGCACGCTGTTGAAGAACGCGGTGTTCGATGTGGAGCTGGAATGGCCGGAAAATGCTCAGTACGCGGCCGTGGGCTCGCACGTGGGCATACGTCTGGTGTACGAGCCAACGCCGTGGCTCACGCGGATGGGCACGAAGATACAACAATCCTTCGCCGAGCGAGTGGCATCATGATGATGCTCTGTCGACCCGGCCTGCGCTACGGTGCCTCGCCACTCAGACGTGATGCGCCGGACCGACGGTCCAGGCTCGATCGTGTCATCGTTCGTTGTCTTGCGTTGCGCAGCAGGCGTCGGTACACACAACACGGATCTTCCCGGTGGTTGCATCGGCTGGCGGAGCGCAGGAATGCTCTGGCTGCATTGACGCCGGATCAGCGCAAGGCACAGCGTATAGCGCTGGCTCAGCACATGCGGCACACGAGTGTCAGTGAGGCCTGTCTGGACGAAGCGCTGGCGATGGCCTGCCTGGCAGCGCAAGATACGATGGGTCTCACACCTCGTGCCAACCAATGTCTGGCCGCGCGTGCCATGCTGCATGGCAACAGTGTGGAAATGGCTACCGGCGAGGGGAAGACACTCAGTGTGGCTCTGGCGGCCAGCGCGGCCGCCTTGAGTGGAACACCGGTACATGTCATGACGTCCAATGACTATCTGGCCGCACGCGATGCCTCCGCTCTCGAGAGGCTTTATCACGGACTTGGCCTGCAGGTTGCCAGCGTGGTATCGACACAGGAGCCTGCCGAACGCCGCCGCGCCTATACCGCAGATATCGTCTACACCACCGCCAAACAGGTAGCCTTCGACTGGTTGAATGACGCCCTGCAAAGCGGTACCGAGTCTGATTCATTACGCAGCCGCCTGGGTGTGCTGGTGTGCCCGCCATCTCGGGGCCCCTTCACGCCCTTGCTGCGAGGCCTGTGCCTGGCTATCGTGGATGAGGCCGATAGTCTACTGGTGGATGAAGCCCGGATTCCTCTGGTGATTGCCAGAGCGCAGAAGGGCGGTGCCACGTCGGATGCTGAAGCCGTGGTTGCCTTGGGATTGGCGGAACAATTACTGGAAGGCACCGATTACATCGTGCAAACCAGCCACCGCACGGTGCAGCTGACTGATGCCGGACGCGCCGAGCTTACGAGGCTGTCAGAAAACATCGCGCAGCTATGGCGCTCTTCCCGGTATCGGGAAGAGAGTGTCGGACAGGCCCTGACAGCTCTGCATGGCTTTGTTCGGGATCGCGACTACATCGTGCGTGACGGTGTTCTGGAGCTGCTCGACGGACACACAGGGCGTGTGCTGCCTGATCGTCGCTTGCCGCATGGCCTGCATCGCATGCTGGAGCTGAAGGAAAGATGCCGTCCCTCGGGCGAACAGGAAACCATCGCGTCGATGTCATTCCAGCAGTTTTTCAGGCGCTATGTCGCTCTGGTGGGAATCAGTGGCACTTTGCAGGAAGTCAGCGGGGAGTTGCATCATGTCTACAACTGCCTGATCGTACCCATACCTTCGCATCGCCCCAGTCGGCGCAGGGAGCTGCCGGTTCGCGTGTTCGTCAATCGATCGGCCCAACTGCAGGCACTGGTGGAAGCGGTAGAGCTGCGCCATGCACGGCAACAACCGGTATTGATCTGCACGCGAAGCGTCGAGCAGTCTCTGGGCGTCTCCGCCACGCTGAAGGCGCATGGACTGTCGCATCAGCTACTCAACGCCTATCAGGATGCGCAGGAAGCTCAGATCGTGGCGGCCGCGGGACAGGCAGGCCAGATAACCATTGCGACCAACATGGCAGGCCGTGGCACCGATATAGCACTCGGTGGCGGTGTGGCCGAACTCGGAGGCCTTCACGTCGTATCCCTGGCTTTCAATGACGCAAGGCGACTGGATCGCCAACTGGCTGGCCGCGCTGCACGTCAGGGGGATCCCGGTACCTTTCAAGCCATGCCTGCGCTGGATGATCCCTTTCTTGTTGACGCCATGCCAGCATTGGCGGGCAAGCTGGCTTACGTCCTGGCACGGGCTGGTTGGCACGGATCTGCAATGGTAATGGTACGTCTGGCTCAAAGGCGACTTGAATGGCGGCATCTACAGCAAAGACAGGCGTTGTATCTGTCACGTGAAACGTTGGAACGTCAGCTTGCCTATGGAGGGCGACGGCACCCCTTGTCATGAATACACTTGTCAATCATTTTCGTTGGAAAACAAGGCATCTATCCATGCCGTCTGTTGTGGGACCTGCTTGCCTGATAATGGGGTCTCTGTTGTTTCTGCCGGGTGCGGCACGCGCTGAGGTCTCGACAGCGATTGCCGACGATGCGATGGATTGCCTGATCGAACCCTGGGTGATCTCCGACGTCGGTAGTCCGGTGCAAGGGGTGATATCCAAACTTCTGGTGGATCGAGGTGAGCGTGTCACTCGCGGGCAGCCGCTTGCCCAGCTGGAATCGAGCGTGGAGAGTGCGGAGGTCGCACTGGCCCGAATCAGTGCGGAAACAGAGAGTGAAATCGTCGTTCGAGAGGCCGATCTGACCCTGGCGAAGCTGGAACGGGACCGGATGGAGGATCTGTTTCGCCAGAAACTCATCTCGGCCCAGCAACGCGATGAAGCCACGGCGCGATACCGGATTGCCAGAGCAACGCTGAAGCAGGCTCAGGAGAGTCGCAGCATCCAGCAACTGGAACTCAAGCGTTCGGAGCGTTTGTACGCACGGCGCATTCTGACCAGCCCGGTGGATGGCGTGGTGGTCGAACAACTGGCCTTCGCCGGAGAATTCGTTTATGACAACCCGGTGATGACGGTAGCTGCCCTGGATCCGCTACGTGTCGAAGTCATGCTTCCGGCACGCCTGTTCGGTACCATCGAGGTGGGTGATCAGGCACAGCTGTATCCCGAGTTGGGTGGAGACACCTCTCTGCTGTCAACCGTGGACGTGGTTGATGCCATGCTGGATTCTCGAAGTGGCACATTCGGAGTCCGTTTGAAGATGCCCAACGCCGGTTACACGATTCCGGCTGGTCAGCGCTGTCGCATCGTGTTCGCACCGCCCGTGGCGGCTGCCAATCCTGATGGGCGCGCTGCTCAGACCGATGCCGAAGCGCAGTAGGCTCGGCAATGGCACGCAGATACAGGCCGGCCAGAAACACATCGCTACCGGAATTTCATCTCGAGACGCTGGAAAAGCGAATCCTGTTCTCGGCAGATGCTGCGCTGTCAGCACTGGATATTGCGCCTGAACCTCTGGCCGAGCTGGTGGTGCTGCAAACAGACGAGCACGATGAGCAGTCTGATGAGCGCCTGATCCAGGCCGACACCGTTCAGCCGCGAGAGCTGGTGATTCTGGATGCCAATCTGCCGGATCTCGAGACGATTCTGTCTGATCTGTTGCGTACAGGTCAGGAGAACAGACAGGTACTGATAATGGACCCTGACAAGGATGCCTTGAGCCAGATCAGTGACATTCTCGCCGATCAGCATGGCCTGAGCACATTGCACCTGATCTCTCACGGTAGCAACGGTGCACTGGAACTGGCGGGCGAACGCATCGACACGCTGGGTCTGCTTTCACAGGCACAGGAGATCGCCGGTTGGCGCGAGGCCCTGGCTCCGGGGGCAGACATTCTGCTCTATGGCTGTGAGGTGGCCAGCGACGGTGCCGGGCAGGGCTTCGTCGATACGATGGCCCGTCTGACCGGGGCTGATGTGAGCGCCTCCAGCGATCTGACGGGTGCCGCCAATCAGGGGGGAGACTGGGAACTGGAGTATCGTCAGGGCACCATCGAGAGCGACATCGCGCTGAGTGTCAGGATGCAGAATGACTGGGCAGGTACTCTGGGGCCCACGGATCTGATCACGACGCTGACAGTCGATGGCGGCCTTCGCATCAATCAGGACGGAGGAAACGACACCTATCTGCAGGTAAGCGACGAGCTGTTCACGGGGAATTCGATGATCAGTATCGAGATCGATTTTTCCATCGATTCGCCAGCTGCCGGTCTGACCACCCTGTTCTCCTATTCGACAGCCAGCAGTCAGGATGAACTCTACGTCGGTATCGATGCCACCGGTGAGATCTTCTTCCGCACCAGCGCAAACGGTGATGCGGGGTATGGAAGTATCGTCGAAGCACCAGAACTGCTTGATGGGCAGAGGCACAGTGTCGCGGTCACCTGGGACAACGCAGGCGGGATATTGATGTTCTATGTCGATGGTGAGCAACTGGGCCTGGGACGCAACAGCTATCAGACGAGCACCACGATCGATGCAGGTGGGACAGCTGTCATCGGCCAGCATCAGACAACTCCCGGTGCAGGCTTTGTCGTCAACAATACGTTTTCCGGTACGCTGCATGATGTCCGCCTGTTCAGCAATGTTCGTACGGCCGAGCAGATAGCCAGCAGCTATCGAGGTGATCTGCCCCATGACGAGCAGGGCATGATCGCGAACTGGCAATTTACAGATCTGTCCAGCGAGGGGCTCGTCACCGAACTCGTCGGCGGGAACAATCTGACCGTGCAGCATACGGCTGAAGCCGGATTTGCCGCCAGTGAGGCATCGCTGGCTCTGAGCGTGAGTGAAAATGCCGTCAATGGCAGCACAGTCGGATCGGTGCAAGGCGTGGAGGCATTGCGCGATGCACAGATCGATTCTCTGTTGGCAGCAGACTCGGAGTTGCATTACAGCGCCGAGTCGGGCAAGTTCTTCAAGGTCGTGGTGGGGGCCTTTGAACAGACTACTGCGAGGGCCAACGCAGAATCCACCACCTTGAATTCAGTCAGTGGGCAGTTGGCGACCATTCGATCAGCGGCAGAGAACGAGTTCATTCGCGATATCGCCGATGTCGCAACCGGTGGAGCAAGCGTAATCATCGGCGGAAGCGATGCCGCGGTTGAAGGCGAGTGGCGCTGGATCGAGAACGGGGCAGAGAGTGATCTGTTCTGGAACGGCGCTGTGGACGGAATTCCGGCTGGCCCGTATTCGAACTGGGAGTCTTCCACACAGCCCAATGATCTGGATGGTAGTGAGGATGCCATTCGGCTCGACTCCAGTGATGGAAAATGGAGTGACATGCCGACCACCGGGATTTCGCACAATTATGTCATCGAGTGGAACGCCGACGAGGTCCTTGACGCTACCAATCCGCTGAGCTATTCGATCGACTCGCAGACGGTAAGCGGCGCGTTCTCCATTGACGCGAGTACCGGTCTGATCGTGGTATCCGATGGCCTCGTGCTGGACTACGAATCGGATCCTGTTCATACGCTGACGATAGCCGTGGATGATGGCAGCAATCCGCCATACACCAAGGATGTCACTGTCGCGTTGAACGACTTTGTCGAGCCTTCGGCAACGCCGACTGATCTGTCCAGTGGCGTGGAGCTGAATGTGGACGGTGGTAATGACGCCTATCTGCAGGCCGCTGATGGGGGTGCTGTGTTCGGTGGTGCCACAGCGTTCACCGTCGAAGTGGCGTTTGCGAGCGTGTCGAGCAATCAGCAGCAGCTGATCGATTATCTGGGAGCTGACGGTCGAGACGATGTCGGTCTGGTACTGGAAGCCGATGGCACCTTGAGTTTCGCGATCGATGACACCACCACGACAGGGCTTGCGGGAATCGACTACAACAGCTTGCGTGACGGCCAGTTTCACGCCATTGCACTCGCCTGGGACAACACCAACGGCGATTGGCAGGTTCACGTCGACGGTCAGCTGACAGACAGTGGCACAGGGATTTCGGCCGGGGGCGTTCTGGATGGCTCAGCCGGTGTGGGCAGTCTCGTGTTCGGCCAGGAACAGGATGCTTTGAATGGCGGGTTCGATTCGGGCGAGATTTTCGAGGGAGTGCTTTACGATGTCAGAGTCTGGAATCATGTTCGCAGCAATACCGAGATAGCACTCGGCTATCAGCGCAAGCTTGACCTGAGCCCTGCGGAGGCTGCGGCCATTGGCTTGTTGGCCAACTGGCAGATGGATGGTTTCGATGGTGCAGGTGACGTGGTCGATATTGTCAGTGGCAACAATCTGAGTGTGGCCCATGCCGGTGGAGCTGGCTTTGTCGAGAGCACGCCGGTTGAGGATCTGCATGTATCAGAGCTCGCCGCGGTGGGTACGACGGTGGGTTTCATCGTGCCGAGCATTCCCGAGACAGACAATGATCTGGTCAAGGATGGCAACTTCCTGCAAGGCGATAACGGCGCCTGGACTGATCATTCACAGGGGGATACCTTTGGTGCCTGGACGGTGGAATCGGGGAGCGTGTCGCATACGTCTCAGTACCCCTCCCCCGGTGGCGGAGTTGGCCTGGAACTTCAGCGAGTCGACGGCGACTTTCCGAGTGCCATCACGCAGACTCTGGTTACGGAGGTCGGTCATCAGTACCAGCTGATCTTCAACATGACCGGTAACTTTTCAGGTGGGGAGGCGGTCAAATACCTGACGGCATCGGCAGCTGGTCAATCGGCGGACTTCTCGATCACCGATCATGCAACCTATGGTGCGGTCTATGGGCCTCGCACCATGACCTTCACGGCGGATTCAGCCAGCACGCTTCTGCGTTTTGCCTCTGGTGCAGACGATGGCTATGGCGCGGTCATCAGTGACGTGAGAGTCATCGAGATACCGCAGGCAGTAACGGCCATCCTGAACAGTGATTCGACCCTCTCCTATGATGCCGGCACTGGCAAGTTCTATCGATTCGTGGATACGGGCGTCAGCTTCAATGTGGCTCTGGATGCTGCACGGGCCGACACGCTGAATGGTAGTGCCGGGCAGCTGGTCACCATTCATTCGAATCATGAAAACGAATTGATCAGACAATTCGTGATTGATTCCGGCAACGACGTCTGGTTGGGTGCTGTTGATACGAACAATGATGGAAACTGGAACTGGCTGTCCGGAAGCAGCGAGTCCGATGAGCGATTCTGGGTGGGCGGTGCCGGAGGCACGGCCACCAGCAATTACTTCGCGCCGGCGTTCGGGCAGTCGGAAGCGGCAGGGGAAGACTACGCCCGCTTGATGGTGGATGGTAACTGGGCAGATGTACCTGCCGGCAGCAGTTTGTCCTATGTTGTCGAATGGGATGTGAACGAGGTGCTGTCGGGTGTCACATTTGGCTTGTCCGACTCCTCCGCCAACTTTGAAATCGATAGCCAGACAGGCGAAATCCTTGTCGCTGCCAGCCACACACTGGACTACGAAGTCGCCACGTCTCACGATGTCGATGTCACCGTGACTGATGCTTCGGGCGCAAGTTATCTGGAAACGGTGACGATCCTGGTGGATTCGATCAACGAGGCACCTGTCATACGCGGTGGTTTTGGTGAATTCGTTGGCGAATTCGGTGGTTCAACGTCAATATCTGTTACCACGACAACCAGCATTTCATCGGACGTCCTGCTCGCGGTGGATTCGAGCCGTACCTATGATCTCTCGGTAACAGCGTACAGCGGTGATGGAGCCGGCGGCAACTACGACCCTGTAACCAGGCAATATCTTGGCTTCTTCAGCTATGACATCGATGGCCTCTCGATCAACTCGAGGCATGTTGGCAAGGTGGCTGCTGCAGTCGATACGACTCTGGCCGTCGATCTATTGCCCGGAGCGACAGAAATCGTTCTGACTGATGCAAGCGGTTGGTACGAAGGCAGCAGCACCGCGAATCGTTCCCTGGCCTGGTACGGGTATACGAACAGCCTTGGCGAAACCTACGCGGATTACACCTACACACGTAATTTCCTGTTCGATCTGTGGGATGAAAACGGCATCGACGGCAATGTCATCACCTTGCGCGATCCCTGGGCAGGCCCAACTCTGCTGGCTGGCGATGCCGTGCGCAACATGTCTCCCACAGGCGGCACGTATCAGTATCCTCTCCTGTCCAATACGCCGATTCCCGATACACCCACTGACTATTCGATAACGATTGGCGGTTCGTTCGATTCAGGTGCAACCAGTCAAACGCTGTTCCGACACGGAACGGCTTTCATCAGTCCATTGATTCTGGCCAATTTTCAGTATGACTACGATACGGGTCCGGGGAATCAGCTGAACATCAGCGATTTCACCATCCGATCATCGGGAGGAACCACGATATTCGTCGAAGGTTACGCTCCTGCAGCGATCATCGACGAAGATTTTTCGCTGACCGACCCGGATGATACTCACGCCGAAAGCCTGACCGTCAGTCTCTCGGGTGGAAAGGCCGGCGACATCTTCCGTGTCAATGAGGCTGCCATCAATGCGCTGGGTATTTCCGTCAGTGGCATACCCGGAGCGCCTTTGGCAGGTGATGGCAGTATCACCTTGACCTTGTCGAGCGATGTTGCTGACTCGGTCACGCTGCAGGACTATGAAGATGCATTGCGGGAAATCACGTTCGAAAATACCAGCGACGATCCGGAGACATCCGACAGAACCATCAGTTTTGTCGTCAATGACGGCGACGTCGATTCGGCCACGGATACGCTTGTCATGCGAGTGCAAGCCGTTGACGATTCTCCAGTGGTCTCCACAACGCCAGATTCTCCAGCCTGGACAGAAAATGGCGGAGCGGTGGGAGTATTCAGCAACACGTCGATAGACCCCGTGGAAGCAGGTGAGCTGATTTCTTCGTTGGTATTCACCGTCGATGACGTTGTCGATACCGGGAGTGAGAGACTGATTATCGATGGCGAGGTGGTCAACCTGATCGATGGGTTCTCCGCACTTACATCGGGTTCGGGCTACAGTGTTCTCGTAAGCGTAGCCGGATCCACGGCGACGGTCACCGTCACTGACGATTCTTTCATGAGCGCCTCTGCTGCAGAGGCACTTGTCGACAACCTGCTTTATGACAACACCAGCGAAGCGCCTGGCGGTGCCACCAGAACCATTACACTCGAGTCGGTTTCGGATTCTGATCTTGATGGCGTGAATGACACCAGCAATGTCGGTGCTGCCTCCGTTGTCACCATTCAGGCAGTCAATGATGCGCCGGTGTTGGATAACAGTGCCACCATGTCGCTGGATACCATCACGGAGGATGAAACCGACAACAGCGGCAATCTGATCTCCGAGATCATCGCCAGCGCGGGTGGAGACCGCATCACGGATGTGGATTCAGGTGCTCTTGAGGGTCTTGCCCTGATCGATCTCGATAATGGTAGTGGCAAGTGGCAATACAATATTGGCTCTGGCTGGACCGACGTGGGTACCGTGTCATTTGCTGAGTCGCTTTTGCTGGGTGCCAATGATTCATTGAGGTTTGTGCCCGACGGCGTTGATGGTGATTCGGCATGGGTTCATTTTTCTGCCTGGGATCAGACTTCAGGCAATGCAGGCGACAAGGTTGATAACACCCTTTTCTTCTTCAATGGTGCATTCAGCTTCGACTTGGGGGTTGCTACCATCACGGTTTCCTCCGTGCCTGATGCACCGGTAGCGACTGGCAACAGCGTGTCTACCAATGAAGATACTCCCCTGGTATTTACACCGACGGATTTCACCTACACCGATGCAGAGAATGACAGCCTGCAGTCTGTCACCTTCACGGCACTAAATCTTCATGGCGGCACTCTCACGCACAGTGCAGGTGCAGTCACAGTAAGCAATGGCATGACGGTGACAGCTGCAGAGCTGGCGGATCTGACCTTCACTCCTGCGCAGGATGTATCCACGGATGCAGACTTCCGCTATACCGTGAATGATTCTGGTCCGGGTGCGAATTCCGCGATAATGGCTATAACCGTGAATGCCGTGAATGACGCACCCGTCATCACGAGCGATGGTGGCGGCGCCACGGCCAGTATTGCCGTCGATGAAAATCAGACAGCCGTGACGACGGTCGAAGCGTCTGATGTCGATACTGGAGCTACACAGACCTATAGCGTGAGTGGTGGTGCAGATCAGGCTGCGTTCAGTATCGATGCCGTGACCGGTGTGCTTGCATTCAATGCGGCGCCGAATCATGAAGGCCAGGCCAGTTACGAAGTGGAAGTCACGGTGACCGATGACGGTGGGCTGACCGATGTCCAACTACTGACTGTGACCATCAACGATGTGAATGAGGTGCCGGTCATCACGAGTGATGGCGGTGGAGCCACGGCCAATATTTCCGTCGATGAAAATCAGACAGCCGTGACGACCGTCGAAGCGTCAGATGTTGATGCCGGAGACACGCAGACGTACAGCCTGAGCGGTGGTGCAGATCAGCTTGCATTCAGTATTGATGCTGGGAGCGGCGCGCTCACGTTCAACGTCGCCCCGGATCATGAGGCTCAATCCAGCTACGAAGTCGAAGTCACGGTAAGCGATGACGATGGGCTGGCCGATGTTCAACTGCTGACTGTCACCATCAACGATGTCAATGAAGCGCCAGTCATCACCAGCGATGGCGGTGGAGCAACAGCCAGTATTGCCGTCGATGAAAATCAGACAGCCGTGACGACGGTGCAAGCGTCTGATGTCGATACTGGAGCTACACAGACCTATAGCGTGAGTGGCGGTGCAGATCAGGCTGCGTTCAGTCTCGATACCTTGAGCGGCGCGCTCACGTTCAACGTCGCCCCGGATCATGAGGCTCAATCCAGCTACGAAGTGGAGGTCACGGTGACCGACGACGGTGGGCTGACTGATGTTCAGGTGCTGACTGTCACGATCAACGATGTGAATGAAGCACCGGTCATCACCAGTGAAGGTGGTGGAGCAACAGCCAGTACTGCCGTCGATGAAAATCAGCTCGCAGTCACTACGGTGCAAGCGTCTGACGCCGATGCAGGAGATACGCAGACCTACAGCCTGAGTGGTGGTGCAGATCAGGCTGCATTCGGTATCGACGCAGTCAGTGGCGCGCTCACGTTCAACGCAGCACCGAACCATGAAGTCCAGGCCAGTTACGAAGTTGAAGTCACAGTAACCGATAGCGATGGGCTAAGCGATGTTCAAACACTGACTGTCACCATCAACGATGTCAACGAAGCACCGGTCATCACCAGCGATGGTGGTGGAGCCGCGGCGAGTATTGCTGTGGATGAAAACCAGATAGCCGTGACGACGGTCGAAGCGTCTGATGTCGATACTGGAGCTACACAGACCTATAGCGTGAGTGGCGGTGCAGATCAGGCCGCATTCAGTATCGACGCAGTCAGTGGCGCGCTCACGTTCAATACTGCGCCGGATCATGAGGCTCAATCCAGCTACGAAGTGGAGGTCACGGTGACCGACGACGGTGGGTTGACTGATGTTCAGGTGCTGACTGTCACCGTCAACGACGTCAACGAAGCACCGGCTATCACCAGCAATGGCGGTGGGGCCACAGCCAATATAACCGTCGATGAAAATCAGACAGCCGTGACGACGGTCGAAGCGTCAGATGTTGATGCCGGAGACACGCAGACCTATAGCGTGAGTGGTGGTGCAGATCAGGCCGCGTTCAGTATCGACGCAGTCAGTGGCGCGCTCACGTTCAACGCAGCACCGAACCATGAAGTCCAGGCCAGTTACGAAGTTGAAGTCACAGTAACCGATAGCGATGGACTAAGCGATATTCAAACACTGACTGTCACCATCAACGATGTCAACGAAGCACCGGTCATCACCAGCGATGGCGGTGGAGCAACAGCCAGTATTGCCGTCGATGAAAACCAGATAGCCGTGACGACGGTCGTAGCGTCTGATGTCGATACTGGAGATACGCAGACCTACAGTCTGAGTGGCGGTGCAGATCAGGCCGCATTCAGTATCGACGCAGTAAGTGGCGCGCTCACGTTCAATACTGTGCCGAATCATGAAGCCCAAGCCAGCTACGAAGTGCAAGTCACGGCAACCGATGACGATGGGCTGACCGATGTTCAATTGCTGATGGTCACCGTCAACGATGTCAACGAAGCACCGGTCATCACCAGCGATGGTGGTGGAGCCGCGGCGAGCATTGCGGTAGATGAAAACCAGACAGCCGTGACAACAGTCGAAGCGTCAGATGTCGATGCCGGAGATACGCTGACCTATAGCGTGAGTGGCGGTGCAGATCAGGCCGCGTTCAGTATCGACGCAGTAAGTGGCGCGCTCGCGTTCAATGCAGCACCGAACCATGAAGTCCAGGCCAGTTACGAAGTTGAAGTCACAGTAACCGATAGCGATGGGCTAAGCGATGTTCAAACATTGACTGTCACCATCAACGATGTCAACGAAGCACCGGCTATCACCAGCGATGGCGGTGGAGCCGCGGCGAGTATTGCTGTGGATGAAAACCAGCTCGCGGTCACTACGGTTCAAGCGTCTGACGCCGATGCAGGAGATACGCAGACCTACAGCCTGAGTGGCGGTGCAGATCAGGCCGCATTCAGTATCGACGCAGTAAGTGGTGAGCTCACGTTCAGTGCTGTGCCCAATCATGAAGGCCAGGCCAGCTATGAAGTCGAAGTCACAGTAACCGACGACGATGGGCTGACCGATGTTCAATTGCTGACGGTCACCATCAACGATGTCAACGAAGCACCGGCTATCACCAGCGATGGCGGTGGAGCCGCGGCGAGTATTGCTGTGGA
>CANLNQ010000011.1 GCA_947492525.1 uncultured Granulosicoccus sp. | reverse complement strand
CTGGCCATGCTTCGGGCCAACATCAACCGCCTGGTGCGTCGCACCTGGTGCACCACCAAGAAACCCGAGGCATTGGTTCACCATATGTGGATCTATGTAGCCACCCACAACCGGATGATTCGGCAGACGCTGGCCAGGCAAAGTCCGGCTAAAGAATGACGGTGATGTAGCGGATCAAGCAATAATGCAACTCAGGATATTCAGACTGAGTTACTGAACACACTGATCGAGGCCAGTTTTGAGGTGACGAGCAATATCCACCCTATCCGTCACAATCCCATGCGCCCCTCGTGCCACCAGTCGCTTCATCATCGCAGCATCATTGATGGTCCAGTAGACCAGATTGATGTTGCGCAGGCGTGCGCGCTGGATGAATCGTGAGGCTGCCAGAGGTATGCCGTAATAGCTGGTGGGGATCTGCAGATACTGGTAGGCAAGAGGATGGGTTGTCTTCTTTCCGAAGAAATACAACTGTGCAACTTCTTGCTGACTGGCGGCGGTCGTCACTTCAGGAGCCCGCTGGCGGAAATGCTTGAGGGCAGGTGCGTGGAAACTGCCGACATTGACGCGCGATCGGGCGCTGGCTCGCTCAATGCTGCTGGCAACGGCCAGAGCGGCTTCCGGTGTGTTGTCCTTGATATCCACATTGATTCTTGTATCGGGGAAGCGTTCGAACAGTTCGTCCAGAGTAATGAGACTGACCCCGCTTCCCCGCTGGCTTCTGCCCTGTAGATCCTTGAAGTGGTAGGCAGCGTCCAGTTGCTTCAGTTGGGTCAGGGTCATGTCGGCCACGGCACCGCTGCCGTTGCACGTGCGATCCACTCGCGCGTCGTGGGTGACCATGACATGGCCGTCCCGGCTCAGTCGAACATCGATTTCGAGAACATCGGCATCATGATCCAGAGCAAGCTCGAAAGCCGGAATCGTGTTCTCGGGGGCAAGCACCGTGCTGCCCCGGTGTGCGTATATGTCAACAGACCGTTCGATGACGGGAGACGGATCATCATTCATTACAATCGGTCACTCATGGCTGGTGGAGTCTGGCTCTTGAGGGTTGGTCTCAGGCAGACGGTTCGACGTATCCTGTCAGAATGTAGAGGGTAATATTCAGCATGAAAGAGCTTCAAGCAGGAAACCTGTTGCCCAATGTAGCGATTTCGCTCGTTGCAGGCGCTTTGGGTTGCATGGCGGTACTGATGGTAGCGCATGGGCTCGGTATGCAGGTCATTCCCGCCCCGGCGCCGGCCTCGATGTCAGCCGGACAGGGCGCATCTGTGGCGTCGGGCGCAGCGGCAAACCAGCCGGGCATCATTGCGGACAGCTCCGTGGCAGATCCGGCCGGAGCAGATCCCACTGTCCTGCAATTGCGCCAGGCGTTGAAAACGGCGACCGATGAACGCGCGCAGCTTTCGGCAACCGTGGTGACGCTGAACCGCCAGCTGCTCGAGATCGAAGCGCGCGTCACAGCCTTGAGTGAACAGGACGAGGTGCGCGTTGACGCGGTGGATTCCGAGGACACGGGTGCGGAGGATGATGCGCCGGTGGATGCGCTGTCGGCACGTCTCAGCCCCTCGGAACAGCAGTTTCAGGGACTTGTGGCAGCGGGGCTTGATGAGCAGAGCGCCAGAGATCTGCAGTCGCGTCTTGATCGTTACCAGCTTGCGCGGCTGGAATTGTTCGATCAGGCGGCTCGTGAAGGGTGGGAGGACAGCGGTCAGCTGCGAGACAGCCTTGAAGAACTCGAGTTGAATCGCCCGGATCTGCGGGAAGAGTTGGGTGACAGTCTCTACGATCAATACTTGTACGAGGCGGGTGATTCCAACCGTATCGCCATTGATTCGGTCATTGCCGGCTCAGCAGCCTCTGAAGCAGGACTGCAGCGTGGGGATCTGATCATCAGCTATGGTGACGCGCGAACCTTCTCAGTGGGTGATCTGCAGGAGGCCACCCGCTCAGGTTCTCGGGGAGAGAGCGTACAAGTGGTATTCGAGAGGGAGGGTCAGACCCTGACCACCGATATGCTGCGTGGCCCGCTGGGTGTCACCCTTCGCTCGACTCGCCAACAGCCCTGATAGCGATATCTCACGTCGGGTGTCATCCTCACGGGCTCTGGTTCAGCTCTCTGACTTTTCGATCTACGCCAGTCCGGATACGATTCAGCGAGTCTCCACATTCAGCGTCATGGTCGCTTCGAGAGACTGCCCGGGCCTCAGAACCTGCATGCCGCCATCGATACCTCTGGTGGCGAGATTGAACGCGTCATTGGCATTGGTCACCGGCTCTACCGCAAAGTGCGGCATGTCGGGGTTGTACAGGATGAGATAGCGACAGATCTCGTCAGCTGTCATGGTCAATCGAATGCCGGCATCCTCCCAGTCGATGACACAGTCACCGTCAAGTCCGGACAGACAGCAGTCGATTCTCTGGCCGGGGCCCAGCGCGCGAGCCTGCCTGAAATCCAGCTCTGTCGGAAGTGGTATGGCCGGCCCATCTGGCAGGCAATCGCCATTCTCGTCCGGAAAGACCGCATCCACGGGCAAGGTCAGAACCGGTGCTGCGCCGTTTATCTGTCGTACGAAGTAGGGGTGCCAGCCGAACCCTGCCGGCATGTCCCGCGAGTCCCGGTTGGTCATGGTCAGTGTGCTGGACAAGGCAGCACCGTCCACCCGGTGCATGATCTCGGCGTCGAAGGCCCAGGGCCAGTTCAGTTCGTGGTCTGCGGAACTGATCGAGCAGTGCAGGGAGCTGGAGTCCTTGGCCACGATTTGCCAGGGAAGTTTACGCAGGGCACCGTGAATGGCGTGGGCGTCTGCGTGTTCCAGCTGGATCGTTTGTTGATCGAATTGGAAACGCCCGTCGCGAATGCGATTGCTGTAGGGCAGCATGTGAAAACTGGCAGCCGGCAAGGGGGCGGTTACGGACTGTCCGGCCGGCAGCCCCTCTACCAGTGCCTCCATGGGTACCCGCTCGCGACAATCCGGTACGACGGCCACCCACTGTGACTGTTTGCGGATCTCGGCAGCCATCCACTGCACCCCCATGTCAGGATTACAGTACAGGCGCCACTGGTCTGATTCGATACGTATCATGCAGGTGTCGTTTTCCTAGTCTTCAGATGTTGCGAGGGATCGTCATGGTTGCGCTGGTGCACAGTCTACGGCCCAACTGTCGTACTGCCAACGTTCTGTAGCTCCTCTTCGGCAGTTTTACTGAACACGGCTTGCGAGTCGTTTGATTGAACGGCTTTCGGTCCGGCTTGTCACGATGTTACATCTTGCGGCTGGACCTTCTGGTACCTACACTTGTCGGATTGAACCACACAAACTTCAACGAACCTACAGGGTATGAATGTGATTGAACGATTGGCCACACTGTCGACGGCGGCAGCGCTGACCCTGGCACTGTCCGCCAGCTCGGTCTGGGCACAGTCAGGTGGGCTCAAGCTAGGACCCTCTGACGAGGCGACCGACAAGCTTGACCTTGGCGCGGCTCCCGCAGCAGACAGGGAAGCGCCGCCCGCGCAGGCACCAAGCTCGTCCAGCACACAGAATATCCGGGGCAATGCGGTTCGTCATGGTGACTGGGACGTCGCCTGTGACGCGGAAGGAAAACAGTGCGCCATGGTGCAGATCGGCAATGATAGCGAAGGGACACCCATACTCGAGATGGTTGTGCGACAGCTGGAGGAGCCTCTGGAAGTGGGTGAAAGAACAGCCATTGCCGTACTGGATGTCATTACTCCGCTGGGCGTTGTTCTGCCCGAAGGCTTGTCATTGAAGATAGACGATGGTCGGCAGGAATCTGCGCCGTTTCAGGTGTGCACCGAGCAGGGTTGTCTGGTGCGTGAACCCATCGATGGCGATCTGGTCAATCGGCTGAAACGTGGCAACAAGGCGCAGATCTCGGTGATTGCGATCAACCAGGGTGAAGTGATTGCGTCGATCTCGCTGAGTGGCTTTACCGCGGCATTCGGCAGCCTCAAGTGATGTGTACCGGCAGCTCACCGGCAATCCGCTGGTGTCGACCGTGAAGCGCGTAGCGATTCTCGGCGGCAGTGGCGGTATCGGTGCAGCGCTGATCGACTTGTTGCTCACTCGAGATGATGTTGAGCAGGTACAAGCCACGCGTCGCGCTGCGCCTGAAGGAACCGGACCGCACCGGACGAAGGAAGAAGAAGCGGGTCACTTGCGCTGGAGCGAGTTTGACGCCAGCGATGAGTTGGCTGTCAAGTCGTGGGTGCAGGGTCTGGGGAAGATTGACTGGCTGATAAATTGTGTGGGCATGCTGCACGATCAATCTCATGGGCCCGAGAAGTCTATCGGCACCCTCGATCCTGAACATTTCATGCGCAGCATGCAGGTCAATACGCTGCCGACATTATTGCTCGCGAAATATGCGCTGCCGGCCTTGCGTCACTCGCCGGTTGCGGTGTTTGCAACGATTTCGGCCCGAGTCGGTAGTATCAGTGACAACCGGCTGGGTGGCTGGTACAGCTACCGCAGTTCCAAGGCGGCGCTGAACATGTCCCTGAAATGTCTGTCGATCGAATGGGCCCGAACCGCAAGCAACATCAGAGTGGTGGCCTTGCATCCGGGTACCACCGACACGGCCTTGTCAGTACCTTTCCAGCGCAATGTGCCACAAGGCAAGTTGTTTCCGGCCGACAAGACGGCCCGGTTGCTGGTCGAGCAGATTGAGGGCCTGCATGATCAGGCAAGCGGGCGCTTCATTGCATACGACGGAGAGGAAATTCCGTGGTAGTGAGCAAGGGGTAGCTCATCACTCGTTCGTTGCTGTCGAAGTCGTAGAGAGACTTGTCCAGCAGGTGTGACGGCGTCACATTGCCGAGGGCGGTCAGCATGGACGCGATTCTTTCGGGGTTCTCGGCTTCCCAGCTGGCCAGCAGCTGTTTCATGTTCTGCCGCTGAAGATTCGGTTGTGATCCACAGAGATTGCAAGGAATGATCGGGTATTGCTGCATGGCGCTGAATGCCTCGATATCTCTTTCTCGACAATACGCCAGTGGTCTGATGACGATGTTGTTGCCGTTGTCGGCGTGAAGTTTGGGTGGCATGGTCTTGATTGCACCACCGTGAAAGAGATTCAGCAGCAGGGTCTCAAGCAGGTCATCGGCGTGATGGCCCAGCGCGATCTTGGTCGCCCCCAGCTCGTCTGCAACCCGGTACAGAATGCCACGACGAAGGCGGGAACACAGTCCGCAGGTTGTCTTGCCCTCGGGTACCTTGTCCTTGACGATGCTATAGGTATCTTCCTCGATGATCCGGTATTCGACTCCCAGTGAATCCAGATAGGCGGGCAGAACATGCTCGGGGAAGCCGGGTTGCTTCTGGTCCAGGTTGACCGCAATCAGGGAAAATTCAATGGGGGCCACACGTTGCAGGTGTCGCAGCAGGTCCAGCATGGCGTAGCTGTCCTTGCCTCCCGACAGACAGACCATGATTCTGTCATTCGCCTCGATGAGGTTGAAATCCGTTACTGCCCGTGCGCATTGGCGTTGCAGGCGTTTGGTCAGTGGGGGCAATCTGGACAAGGTGTCGGGTATGGGTATCGGCGGCGCAGCGTGACATTGTAGAGCAGTTCGGCAAACTCACATAGTCCGGTTTGACAACATGCGTGTAATGGATACAAACTTGACGCTTCAGTGACTATCGACCGGCGGCTGGTGCTGTCCCTGTCGCGACGGTGAGGTGCGCATGAGATGAAGATCCTGATAGTGGACGATCACACGCTCTTCCGGAGCGGTATGGTGCATTTGCTTCAAAGCCTGTCGCCTTCGCCGGATGTGATCGAATCCGAAGATCTGCATCAAGCCTGCGAAATGCTCGTCACTCACTCCGATATCGATCTGGTTCTGCTGGATCTGCGGCTTGATGATGCCGTGGGTGTGGACTCATTGCTGGTACTTCGCAAGGAATCTCCCGATACAACCATTGTCGTGCTCTCCGGAGAGCAGGATCCTCACGTCATTCATCGCTGTATCGATAACGGCGCCATGGGGTTCATCACCAAGTCTTCCACGCATGAAGAGCTGCTGGAAGCGATTCGTCTGATTGTTGCCGGTGGCGTTTACCTGCCAAGGGATGTCATGGTCAATGCCCTGCATGCCAGACAGAATACCGAGCGCAGCGATGTTGCCTTGCTGGCATCGTTATCCGATCGCCAACGCGAGGTGCTGACCTATCTGCTCCAGGGCAAGCCCAACAAGACCATATCCAACAACATGGATATTTCGCAGAATACGGTGAAGGCGCATCTGTCGGCAATCTTTCGTACGCTGGGCGCTCGCAACCGTACTGAAGCGGTGTACTTCGCTGCGCGCGCCGGTGTGCCTTTGGAGTGAAACGTCAGCATTTGCAGCGCCGTTGGAGTGACACTTCAGCGTTTGCCCAGTTCGCCGAGCTCGACAAGCCAGTGGGGCGAGGTGATACGTCAGCGTTTGCCCAGTTCGCCGGGCTCGACAAGCCAGTGGGGCGTGTGGTGATACTTCAGCGCTTGCCCAGTTCGCCGAGATCGACATGCCAGTGAGGCATGGCCACACCACTGACGTCGGTGTCAAACCAGGGTAGTGAATCCCCAAGCAGATTGCCGACATGAATGCGTTGCCGTGATGGACCGCTGAACGCCAGATTGGAGATGTTCTTCATCATCTTGCCACAGGCCTTGTCCAGGTGTTCTCTGCCCAGTGCATCAGCGAGGAAGGCCTGTTCGGTCCAGGCCAGATGCGCGCTATCGGAATCTTCATACATGAGCTGAGCTTGTCCGGATGGAGAGACACGGATGATGCGATTACTGACGATGCTGCTTATCCAGACGTGACCCTCTTCGTCGAGTGCCAGGCCATCGGGATACGTGCCGGCATCAAACTGGCAAACCAGTTTCGCGGCGTCCAATGCGGGTTGACCAGTGTCATGCAAGTCAAATCTCGTCAATCTCCTGCCAAAGGTCTCATTGACCCACACCTGCCCCCTTGTTTCATCGATAACGCATTCGTTCGCGTACCCCAGGCCATCGGCAACAATGCGAGCATCACTGTCTCCGGATTCTGCAACGGCAATGAATCCGGTCTTTGCCGAGAGGCGATAATCGGCAGCGCGGGGGGTCAGTCGCGTACTGACCGTGATCCAGATGCGATCCTGGCTATCCTTGACCACGAAATTCGCTGGTGGCATGGGATCGCCTGCTACCGTTGTGACAACTGGCTCGGTTCGACCGTCAGCGTGCAAGCGATAGATGCCACCCTTGGTGTCGCCCAGATGCGCCAGCAGTACAGTACCGCCATTTTCAAGTGCGATACCATTGGGCCGCAGCGGGAAATCGTAGCGGCTGTGAATATGGCGCGTCTCGCCCTCAACGTCAATCAGGCTGATGCCGCCACTGTCTGACCAGTTCGGTATCAGAAGCAGGCCGGATTCATGCGCCAGTACACATTCCGGGCGGTTGAGATCCTGGCCGATCCAGCCACCTGGCTGGCCCAATGGAAGATTATCTGGTATCACGTTAGTCTTTTCGCTGGCACTGTTTAACAGGGAAGAGCTGTTCCATAGTTTGACATCAAATCAATCGCTCCGAGAAAAGGAAATTGACGGGTGATACTCAGGAATTGACGGTTTCGGCAACGGTGCCGCCGTTTCAATGTTACTTTCGCCAGAAGGCACGTTTCCGTTGCCCAGGGCCCTTGCAGGAGTCATATTCATGAACAAACCGGCTGAAAATGTCAGCATGAAGGATCTGGTCGAAATGGACCGCGCGCATATCTGGCATCACTTGACGCCGCACAAGCCGCTGGAAACCAAGGACCCGCTGATCATCGTCAAAGGCGATGGCATGCGGATCTGGGATCAGCACGGCAAGGAACATCTCGACGCAGTGTCCGGAGCGGTGTGGACGGTCAATCTCGGATACGGCCGGGAGAGTATCGCCAATGCTGTGCGAGACCAGTTGGTGGAGATGTGCTACTTCGCAGGGTCTGCCGGAAACTTGCCGGCCATACAATATTCGGAAAGACTGATTTCCAAGATGCCGGGCATGAGTCGCGTGTATTTTTCCAACTCCGGTACGGAAGCGAACGAGAAAGGCTACAAGATGGTGCGGCAGATCTCGGCCATGAAGCACGGTGGCAAGAAGCACAAGATTCTGTATCGAGACCGCGATTACCACGGAACGTCCATCACGGCATTGTCCTCATGTGGACAGAACGAGCGCAAGGATCAGTACGGACCGTTTACCCCCGGCTTCGTCGAAGTGCCACACTGCTGCGAGTATCGCAGTCAGTTCCCGGATGATTCCGACTATGGCGTTCGCATCGCGCGTGAAATCGAGAATATCATCCTGAAGGAAGATCCGGATACGGTGGGATCCATCGTGCTGGAACCTGTCACAGCAGGTGGTGGGGTGATCACGCCCCCTGAAGGCTACTGGGAGACTGTTCAGGAAATCTGTACCAAGTACGGAATCCTGCTGCATATCGATGAGGTCGTATGCGGGCTTGGCCGCACCGGCAAGTGGTTCGGTTACCAGCATTACGGAATCAAGCCCGACATTGTCACCATGGCCAAGGGCGTGGCCAGTGGCTATGCAGCAATAGCCTGTACCGTTACCACTGAAGAGGTGTTCAATCAGTTCAAGGACAACGATGATTCCATGGGCTATTTCCGCGACATCAGCACCTTCGGTGGGTGTGCCGCTGGGCCTGCCGCAGCCCTGGAGACCATGCGCATTATCGAAGAAGAAAACCTTCTGGATAATACGACACGCATGGGTGAGTATCTCATGGAGAAAATGCGTGGCTTGCAGAACAAGTACAAGGTGATCGGTGACGTTCGTGGCAAGGGCTTGTTCTGTGGCATGGAACTGGTGAAGGACAGGCAGACAAAGGAACCAGTGGATGAGCAAGTGCTGGTAAACATCGCTGCTGACTGCATGGAACAGGGAGTTGTTATCGGTCGTACGAATCGTAGTCTGACCGGCTTCAACAACACGATTTGTCTGAGTCCTGCTTTGATCTGCAGTGAAAGTGATATTGACGAGATCATTACTGCGATCGATAACGCCATGGGACGACACGCCACTGCGTGATCGAATCGTTCCTGAACCGATACGTCGCTTGATGTCCCGACTGATGCGTGCAGACCATTAGTCGGGAACGTCAGAGACAGATACAAAAAAAGGCGCCTCCAGGGCGCCTTTTTATTGACTTCGATTTGACAGCTGCCGACCGACGGGACGGCAGCTGTCGCTATCGAGACCGGACTCAGTCAACCATGCCTTCCAGCGTTTCCAGCATGGGCGCGATGACCGGAGTCAGCACGGAACCGACACCTTCCTTGGTCAGTGTGGTGTCAGCCATGGGCTTCAGACGTGCAAGACCCTTGGTAATGACTTTGCCCAGAGGCACCTTGGCCGCGTCAGGTACATCAGCATAGGTCTCTGCCACTTCTGACAGCGTCTCGCTGGCGCTCTCCAGTCGGGGCAGGGCTTTCTGAGCAGACTCTTCGTCTTCGACATTGCCAAGTACGGTTGTCGCTGTACCAAAAACGCTACCCAGTTTACGACTGATGCCCGCCAGGCTGAATGAACCACGTTCTGCAGTGGTCATTGTGGCTGGTGCTTCCGCACTTTCCGAAGCTTCTTTAGCTGCTTCAGTCACTGCCTGGTCTGTCTCTTCAGCAGTCGCGTCAGTCGCAGTGTCAGAGGCTTCGTCGGCTGTGTCTGCCGCTGTATCGCCTGCATCGACCGCAGCGTCGGTGGCTTCTTCAACTGATTCAGCAGCAGCATCCGTTGCGTCGGTAGCGACGTCAGTAGCTTCCTCAGCTGATTCCACTGCCGCATCGCCGGTGTCTTCAGCGGCAGCTTCAACTGCTTCTTCAGCCGAATCGGCAGCTTCTTCACTATCGCCAGTGATTGCATCAACTGCATCGGAGGCTACGTCGGCGACAGCGTCAGTGGCGGTAGCTGCAACGCCTGCAACGGCAGCAGCTGCCGACGATGCTGCATCGGTAACCGCATCAGTGGCATCGCCAGCCATTTCAGCCGCTTTCTCCATGACATTGTTACCGGCATCGGCCGCTTCTTCAGTGGCGTCAGCAGCAGCATCGCTTGCATCGGCGGACGCGTCTGCGGCTTCGTCAGTAGTCTCTGCTACAGCATCAGTCGCTTCTTCAGTGGCGTCAGCAGCAGCATCGGTCGCATCAGCAGCGGCGTCAGTGGCTTCGTCAGCGGTTTCAGCTACCGCATCGGTTGCTTCTTCAGCGGAGTCAGCAGCAGCATCGCTTGCATCAGCAGCGGCTTCGTCAGCGGTTTCAGCTACGGCATCGGTCGCTTCTTCAGCAGTGTCAGCAGCAGCATCGGTCGCATCAGCAGCGGCGTCGGTGGCTTCGTCAGCCGTTTCAGCTACCGCGTCGGTTGCTTCTTCAGCGGAGTCAGCAGCAGCATCGGTTGCATCGGCAGCCGCGTCAGTGGCTTCGTCAGCGGTTTCAGCTACCGCATCGGTCGCTTCTTCAGCAGTGTCAGCAGCAGCATCGCTTGCATCAGCAGCCGCGTCAGTGGCTTCGTCAGCGGTTTCAGCTACCGCATCGGTCGCTTCTTCAGCAGTGTCAGCAGCAGCTTCGGTCGCATCAGCAGCCGCGTCAGTGGCTTCGTCAGCCGTTTCAGCTACCGCGTCGGTTGCTTCTTCAGCGGAGTCAGCAGCTGCATCGCTTGCATCAGCAGCCGCGTCAGTGGCTTCGTCAGCGGTTTCAGCTACCGCGTCGGTTGCTTCTTCAGCGGAGTCAGCAGCAGCATCGCTTGCATCAGCAGCGGCGTCAGTGGCTTCGTCAGCGGTTTCAGTCATCGCGTCGCCAGCTTCTTCAGCAGTGTCAGCAGCAGCATCGGTCGCATCAGCAGCGGTATCAGTGGCTTCGTCAGCGGTTTCAGCTACGGCATCGGTCGCATCAGCAGCGGCGTCGGTGGCTTCATCAGCAGTTTCAGCTACCGCGTCGGTTGCTTCTTCAGCGGAGTCAGCAGCAGCATCGCTTGCATCGGCAGCCGCGTCAGTGGCTTCGTCAGCGGTTTCAGCTACCGCATCGCTCGCTTCTTCAGCAGAGTCAGCAGCAGCATCGGTCGCATCTGCAGCGGCGTCGGTGGCTTCGTCAGCGGTTTCAGCTACGGCATCGCCAGCTTCTTCAGCAGTGTCAGCAGCAGCATCGGTCGCATCCGCAGCGGCGTCTGTGGCTTCGTCAGCGGTTTCAGCTACCGCATCGGTTGCATCTTCAGCGGAATCAGCAGCAGCATCGGTCGCATCAGCAGCCGCGTCGGTGGCTTCGTCAGCAGTTTCGGCAACGGCGTCAGTCGCTTCATCGGCAGTCTCAGCGATATCATCACCGGCTTCTTCAGCAGATCCGCTGATGGCATCGACAGCGTCCGACGCAGCAGCGGTGACTGTATCGGTAGCTGACGCAGCAGCACCAGCAACAGCAGCGACGGCTGTGGATGCCGTATCTGCAACCGCATCGCCTGCATCAGCAATCGCGTCACCTGCATCGGCAGCGACTTCCGAGGCTGAATCGACAGCATCGGACGCCACACTTGATGTTGCATCTACTGCATCACCCACTGCCTCCTTGGTAGCTGCCGCAGCATCACTGGCAGTGTCAACGACCGCGTCGACCGCATCGCTTGCGACTTCTCCAGCAGAGGCAGCAGCATCACTGGCCGTATCGGCGACAGAGTCGGCAGCGTCGCTGGCAGACTCGGTGGCGGATTCGGTAGTTGCTTCCAGGGCATCACCAGCCTCGGCTGTTGTGTCACTGGCCACTTCGGAGGTGTCTTCAGCTGCCTCGGAAACTTCGACTGATGCCGCATCGGCAACTTCGGCAGCGGGTTCTTCAGCGTCTTTGCCACCGAAAAGATTCAATCCGATCCAGCCGATAATCAGGACTGCTGCAATCGGGACTACTTTTTTCCACATTGGGGACTGACCTCCATTATTACCAGAATTACCACCAGATCCGCCGAAATTACCGACGGCCTGCGTGGCGTGAGTTGCATTGACAGAGTTTTCCGTCGTTGCCTTTTCTACTTCGGACGACTTTTGCGCTCCGGACGTCGGAGGCGAATCAGGTTCTTTGTTGTTAGCCATGGCATTCCGTTCGTTTTGTGCCGACAACCCGCATCAGCATTGTGCCTTGTGCAGCCTGTGTCTACCGGGCCTGTGAAATAAGGTTACCTCGGCGCTATCTAACCATGTTCAGAGGCGTTTGGTTTGATGTACATCATCTTTCACATTGAATCGCCGATCCGGACTCGTTTTCGTCACTACCCGATGTCCAGCCTTCATGGTGCAGAAACCGGATGACTGTCCAGCGCTCCGAGAGGTGCAGCAAAGGTCTTGTTGGAAGGCGGCGAGAAGACCCACCCCATGGCATGGCATTCTAGCGAATCGCAGTCTGGCTGTGTCGATAGGGGCACTGCGCAAACGGATGCAGGCGATGCGCTGAGAGTCGAGAGCCGCTGCGCAGCAGGCTGCCAATCGACTCCGGAGAAAGTCGAGCGTTGTTGGGAACCAGATAGCGGCAATGAGATCGGCGCACTGCTATCATTGATTTTCAGTGTCAATGTCTTGTGTGTTACTTCACGTTATCTGACAAGATATTGACGTTATAGGTGCTGCTGAGTAATCTGCTCGGCACACGACAACAACAAGTGTGGCGGCGTAATCTTGGACGATCTCATCTACAGCTTTCTACTGCAATCGGATTATCCGAGAGCATCCATTGTTCTCGATCTCGACCTGTTGGGTTCGGCAGGCCAGATAAATGACCGAATGCGAGCGCCGTCCTTTGTCATCGTCGACCCGGACACGGCCGAGTTACTCGCTGTCATCGATGTGGTCGATGCCATCGATGGCGAGGCACTGCGGGAAGTCGCTATCGAAACCGGTGCCTATGCGTCTCGCCTGGCGGGCCGGAGCATACAGGGTTTTGTCATTCGCGTGGATGTCAGGGGACACACCGAGGAAGAGCAAGTGCAGTTCTACAGGATCTGGCCCAACAGTACACTTCAGCAGTTATCCAGCAAGTCATTTCCTGATCTGGAAACGCTACGAGTCGCTCGAAAGCTGGTGATCAACAGTACCGCACCGACGGTGACGCAGTCGACAACGACCATGGATGTCGATAACGACGAATCAGAGGTGGTAGAGCCTCGGCCAGGTCCTGGTATCTATTTCCCGGCTCTGGTCTTGTTGCTTCTGGTACTGGTAGACAGCTACATGAACGCTAATCGAGGTTCTTCGCTGTTGAGCCTTTCACAGAGCGTGATGGCGTTTGGTGCCGCATTGCTGTTTACCGTACCCTCTGCCATACGCTATCTGCGCAAGTGGAATCGCAGTGATTGACCCTGTATCGCTCGCTCTGGTGCATACTGCCCGCTAATATCCACATATGTTTATACGTGTATGGAAGAGTTGCTGGCAGGCTTGCGCGCTGCAGGAGAACCGACACGCCTGAGATTGCTCGCGCTGTGCGCACATGGGGAGCTCAGTGTGACCGAGTTGACCCACATACTGGGACAGAGCCAACCACGAGTGTCCAGGCATCTGAAGCTGATGGTAGAGGCCGGATTGCTCGCCCGCTTCAGAGAAGGCTCCCTGATGTTCTACCGGATTGCCGAAGACGGTGAGTCAGCTCATCTGGCACGCACGCTCATTGACTTGCTCCCCAAGGACGATACCGAGCTGAATCGGGATCTCGCTCGACTGGAACAGATCAGGCAGAAACGCGCAGAGCAGGCACGGATCTATTTTCAGGAAAACGCAGGTCAGTGGAAGAAGATACGAGCATTGCATGTGCCTGAAGCGGATGTCGAGGCCCGCCTGAAAGCATTGGTCGGACCGGATCCGGTTGGAAACTATCTGGATATCGGCACTGGAACCGGGCGAATGCTGGAGTTGTTTGCCGCTCAGGTAGACAAGGGCGTCGGTATTGATCTGAGTAGTGAAATGCTGGCGATAGCCAGAACCCAGCTTGAGAGTGATGAACTCAAGCACCTGCAGGTTCGCAAGGGCGACATGTACAACATGCCCGTCGCAGACCAATCCATCGATCTGGCGACGTTGCATCTGGTGCTGCACTACAGTCTCGAGCCGGTCGCGGTAATCGTTGAAGCTGCCCGGACCCTGGCTCCTGGCGGGCGTTTGATCATCGTTGATTTTGCAAGCCATCAGGAGGAACGGCTGCGAAGCGAGCACAAGCACCAGCGATTGGGATTCAGTGACCGCGAAATTCGTCAGGCGATGATTCTGGCATCACTTGAACCAGGGCCGGTCGACTCATTGGTAGGGGACCCGCTTACCGTGAAGATCTGGCAGGCTCATCGGCGTTGAGCAGACAAGTATCCAGTCTGCTGCAGCCGGACTGAGTCGTCATGCTTCTGTGGGCGACGAAGGTGAAGCGTTCTTCAGGTTGCGGGAAACCAGCGATGCCACCAGGGCGCCCGACAATGCGCCGATCAGGTGGCCTTCCCAGGACACACCCGTCTGAAAGGGGACCACGCCCTGTACCAGCGTGGATGCATACAGCAGACCTACCACCACGGAAATCAGTACTGACTGCAGGCGCTTCTCGAAGATACCGGCGAATACATGAAAGGTGATCAGGCCGAACACGACACCGCTGGCACCGATATGCAGCGCGGTTCTGCCGAAGATCCACAGGCCGACCCCGCAAAGCAGTGCAATGATGGCGACGATGGCACCACTGTTGGCCCGCGAACCTGCCATCAGCAGCATGGTAACCGCCAATGGGATGGTATTGCCCAGTAAATGCTTGAAGTCGCCATGCAGAAACGGCATTGCCACGATACCGGTGAGTCCACGCAGGGTTCGCGGAACCAGCCCCAGATTTTCCAATGGGAGGAAGCGGTCAAGAACGAATACGACCCAGATGATTGCGATGAAGATACATACCCCCAGGAGATCCCGTTTGATGGAATGTATGTTTCGCGAGTCAATCAGGCCGTTCATTGGTTCAATTCAACATTCTTCGTAGTCGCTCTGCAATATCTGCCTGAGAAGTCGAGTCTGGCAGGGGTAGGGTCGATGGATCCGCGTTCTCACGATTTCTGAGGGCGTTGAATTCATCGCGGCTTATCCCCAATCGCGGAGAATCGCTGTCGGTCAGGTTGAGAGTCTTGATCATCTCTCGAATGTCATTGAGTGTAGACGAAGAATCGGGCATGGGGCTATCGGGATCCGCAGGTGTGCTCGCCACTGCCGTCGCTGCGGGTAAAGACTCGTCGGTAACTGGCGTCGAATCGGTTGGGTCAGTAGCGCCGCTTCTTCTCAGTGAGCCCTGTATCCCGGATGTGAGGGCTGGTTCGTCAGCAGCGCTGGCTTGCCGCTCCGAGTGCGCCTTCACGGCTTTGATGATCAGTACGGCAGCAACGGCGAGTACGAGCAGGACTATGAACCACATGGTTTGATCTCCTTTTGAGTGAATGCTGAGCGTTCAATACACTTATAAGCATAAGTCATAGGTCGAACAAGTGGTTGTGCCTGATAGAATCAACGCAATGATCACCCGCAAGTACTGACGAAAAATCGTTCATTCCCGATAGATGGGTCTGGAGTAGCTGTTGAACAGCTGTCACTTGTTCATATGGTGTGCACACCGATATCTCATGTTCCGGAGCCCTGAAATCTGATGGTCCGACCCGACAACTCTATTGTCAAACGTTTCGACAGCCTCAAAACTCATCTTGAACTCGAGAATCCGGTTTTGATAGACGCCATAACCGGCTTTCGAAAACTCGACTCGATTGGTTACAAGACAGGCCTCATCGATACCGATGACTCATACGCCATGCAGATATCCTGGTGGCCACTGGTTTCCATATTGGGGGTCTTTTCCGCCGGAAAGTCATCCTTCATCAACAGCTATCTGGGTCAGAAGTTGCAGAAGACCGGCAACCAGGCGGTTGACGACAAGTTCACGGTCGTCTGCTACGGCGAAGAGAATGCCGGCAGGGTGCTGCCGGGGCTGGCGCTGGATGCCGACATGCGCTTCCCGTTCTACCGCATCAGTGATGAAATCGAAAAAGTGACCGAAGGTGAGGGGCGTCGAATTGATGCCTATCTACAGCTCAAGGTCACTGACTCCGAGGTGGTGAGAGGCAAGATTCTGATTGATTCTCCGGGCTTTGATGCCGATGCCCAGCGCACCTCGACGCTGAAGCTCACCAATCACATCATGGAGATCTCGGATCTTGTGCTGGTTTTCTTCGATGCTCGCCATCCGGAGCCGGGCGCCATGCAGGATACCTTGACGCATCTTGTCGAAAATACCATTGCACGCAATGACAGCAGCAAGTTTCTGTTCATCCTGAACCAGATAGATACTGCAGCCAGAGAGGACAATACCGAAGAGATTGTCGGCGCCTGGCAACGAGCCTTGTCGCAGAAGGGGCTGACGGCTGGCAGGTTCTACACCATCTACAACAAGGAGGTCTCCATTCCGATCGATGACGAGGCACGCCGACGTCGTTTCGAGGAGAAGCGCGACTCGGACATGGCGGAGATCGAGGATCGTATTCGGCAGGTGGAAGTCGAGCGGGCCTATCGAATTGTTGGCGCCATGGAAAAGCAGGCCTACAACATCCGCGATCAGGCGATTCCTGCGATCGTGCGATTGAAGGCGACCTGGGCGCGACGTGTACTGCGTCTTGATGCGCTGATTTTCGGTCTTGCAGCCCTGGCGCTGTTTGGTGGGGCGATGATGATGGGCACATTGGGCTCGTTGATGGGGGCCATCCTTGGTCTGTTCACCGATCCGATTGCCATGCTGAGCACCGTGCTCGGAGTATTCATGGTATTTCTGATCGCCCATTTTTTCGTGCGCAAGCTGGTGACCAAATTCATGGCATCACGCCTGAAAGGCACACCGGATGAACCCTATACAAAGGCATTCAAGTTCAACACACGCTTCTTCCGTTCGGTGTTCAGCAAGGATCCGGTTGGGTGGAATGGCAGGTCCAGAAAGACGATTGACGAGGTTATCGAACATGCGTCCGAATTCGTCCAGACGCTCAATGATCAATTCACCAATCCTTCGGGCAGGATCTCCGATCAAGAGAAGTCGTGAGCCTGGTGATCAGTCGGAGGGAGGCCCGGTCTGATTGCCGAGCATGATCTCAAGGCACTGGATGCCTGACACAGGGAAACAAGAAAGCCGGTCATTGACCGGCTTTTTTTATGTACTCAAGACCCGTAAATCAGTCGAAACTGGTCACAGGCTACGGGTCGGCAGGCAGGCCATCATTCCGGCCTGCCTTGATCGAGCTGTCAGTCTCTGAGCTTCTCGGCTGCTTCAGCTCCGGCATCAGCAGCCACCACACTCGCCTGATCGCCGGACGAGCCATCATTTTCGGATACAGTTGATTCGGGCGTGATATCCGGCACCTTCCTGGATGCCAGCGACATGCCGCCAGAGTTCGCTTCGTCCTTGTTGGCCAGAGAGCGCACCGTACTCTTGAGCTGACTGGGTTGCCGTTGGGACACTCTGACCTCGGATGCCTGCTCGCCAGCTTGTACGGAGCTCGTCTGATCTGTAGCGATCTTCGACGCATCTGCCGCCTTGGTCGCTATCGAGTCGTCTGCAGATTCCTTGTCGCTCGCCTCGTCTGTATTGATGGCTTCCGCCGACGAGCCTGTCTCTGACTCTCCCGAAGCCTGAGAGGCGGCCGGGGCATCGCTGCCTGACGAGTTGTGGGCAGCAGAGAGATCACTGTCAGCTTCTACAGGCTTTGCCTGAGCGGCAGCCGCTTTCTTGCTGTTGACCCTTTCGCGACGACGTCCACCGCCACGTCGTTTGGGTTTCTCTGCATCTTCGGCAGCCACTTCAGCTTCAGCGTTTTCCTCGGATCCGGTCTCGGCCTCCATCGTCTGCTGCTCTTCCGAAGCGAGCTCCTCGTCATCATCAGGAGAGGCGATCGGAGCTTCCGATGGTGTCTCTACCGCTGTCGATGAGGCACTTGCCTGCTGCTCGGCACCGTCGTCTGCCTCAGCTGCTGGTTCTGAATCGTCGGTACTCTTCGATACGTCAGTACGCTCTGCAGCGATGTCTTCGCCGGTCTCGGCGGCCGGGAATGCATCCGCTGCTGCAACAGTGTCCGATTCACTGTTGTTCGACGCGTCGACGGTGATCGAGTCGGCAGTTGCCTGTGGTTCAGGCTCTGAGGCCGGCCTGGATGATTCCACGGGCTGACTGTTGCCAGCATCGTGAACGACCTGTCCCTCATCTTCAGCCGCGGTGGTGTCACTCGATAGCGCTACTGGCTGGTCGCGCTGCACGTCAGGTGCTGACGCAGGCTCTTCAGCCGGGGATTCGATACTGGCTTCCGGGCTCTGCGAGGAGTGCTGTTCTGCCACTGCAGACGTTTCGCTTGAAGCCGCCATCGATGCGGTAGGCGCCGAAGTCTGATCGGCGTCGCCTGCCTGTGTATCGTTCGTCGTTGCCGGCGCCGCAGTCAGACTCTCTTCGCTGGCGTTGCCAGTCGCTTGCTCGGTCGATGAGGTCGACGTGGTTTCCTGTTGTTTTCCTGCATCCTCAGCTGTTCCCGATGCAGCGACGGCTTGCTCTGATCCCGATTCAGCCGTTTTCTCGTTTCGCTCAGCGTTTCTTCCGCGTCCTCGGCCACCGCGACGACGTCCTCCACGACGGCCTCGGCTGCGACCGCCTTCCTCTGATTTCGGAGAATCGCCATTGCCGTCAGCGGATTGATTCGCAGCATCATCGGCGATGACAGCATCTGCCTCAACGCTCTCATCCGTCTTGCTCTCGGCTGACTCTTTCGTGCGCTTCGGATTACGCGGTTTCCTCGCAGACGATTCGCTCTGCTCTGCAGCGTTCACATTTTCCTGTGCCGCCTCGTTGCCGGCATTGCCTTCGCTGCCTGACTCGGCAGATTGCTTGCGGCCTCTGCCACGTCCGCGGCTGTTCTTGCGTTCGCCGCCCTCAGCACCATCCTCACTCTTGCTGCGACGCTGATTGCCACGATTGCTGCGACCTTCGGCGTTGGTCTCTCCCTTTTCGCCGTCCTTGCGATTCCGGTTGCGACTCCCACGGTTTCCGGAACGCTTGCTGCCGCGCTTCTGGCCGCGAGAGTCGTCCTCGGCACCATCCCCGCGCGCGGACTGCCTATTCGTGTCTGCGCTCTTGCTGTCGTCTTCAGGGGGCGTTTCTGTCTTAGGGGCAGGGGCTGCGGGAGCCGCGAACAAAGAGCTGACTGCGCCGAAGATACGTCGAAATCCGCCAGGGCCCTGTGCGTTTGCCGGTGGCGCTGCCGGGGTTTCCGGCGGTGGCATGCGATGCGCTGGTGTCGGGGCTGGTGCCAATGGGGTCACTGTGCTTACTGCTGCAGTTTCCGGCGCTTTTTCATCCCGTGCGCTCTGCGGTGAATAGTGTTCACTGTTGTCTGATGCAAGCTCGTAGCTCTTCTTATGCATCATCTCGTGTTCCGCTTCTGTCATGCGGATACGTTCGATATTGTAATTGGGCGTTTCCAGAGTCGGGTTGGCGACGATCAGCAGCACCACCGAATTGCGTGCTTCGATCTCGGAGATGCTCTGCCGTTTCTCGTTCAGCAGGTAGGTGGCCACCTCTACCGGAACGTCGGCCATGACTCGGCCGGTGTTGTCCTTCATGGCTTCTTCTTCCATCAGGCGAAGGATGGACAATGCGGTGGATTCCACTCCGCGAATGGTGCCGTGTCCCTGACAGCGTGGGCAGACATTCTCCGACGACTCGCCCAGTGAGGGGCGCAACCGTTGTCTGGACATCTCCAGCAGGCCGAACTTGGAAATACGACCGATCTGCACCCTGGCACGATCCTGTTTCAAGGCATCACGCAGTCGGTTCTCGACCGCGCGCTGGTGTTTGGAGGCCATCATGTCGATGAAATCGATGACGACCAGGCCACCCAGATCCCGTAAACGCAACTGCCGAGCCACCTCGTCAGCCGCTTCCAGATTGGTGTTGGTCGCGGTGTCCTCGATATCGGAACCCTTGGTGGCACGAGCCGAATTGATATCGATGGAGATCAGAGCTTCGGTATGGTCGATGACCAGAGCACCGCCCGAGGGCAGGCGAACTTCGCGGCGGAAGGCCGACTCGATCTGTGATTCAACCTGATAGCGATTGAACAGCGGAATGTCATCCTGATACAGCTTCAGCTTGCGCTCGTTCTGAGGCATGTAGAGCTTGATGAAATCGGCTGCCTGCTGGTGTGTGGCTGGCTCGTCGGCAATGATTTCGCCAATATCGCCACGAAAATAGTCGCGCAAGCCGCGGACGATGATGTTGCTTTCCTGGTAGATGAGGAAAGGCGCTTTCTTCTCGCCGGCTGCCTCCTTGATGGCTTTCCAGATTGCTGCCTGATAGTCCAGATCCCACTGCAGCTCTTCGGTAGTTCGACCGATTCCGGCAGTGCGCACAATAGTGCCCATTCCGTCAGGGACTTCGACCTCTGACATGGCTGCCTTGAGTTCGGAGCGATCGTCACCTTCGATACGACGTGAAACACCGCCGGCGCGCGGATTGTTGGGCATCAGTACCAGAAAACGGCCGGCGAGACTGATGAAGGTTGTCAGTGCAGCCCCTTTGTTGCTGCGTTCTTCCTTCTCGATCTGGACAACGATTTCCTGACCTTCCTTGATGCAATCGCGGATGTTGGGTCGTCCGTTTTCGGACTTCTTGCCGTTGCCGTTCAGGAATTCCTTGGCGATCTCCTTGAAGGGGAGGAAGCCGTGACGATCTGCGCCATAGTCAACGAAAACGGCTTCGAGACTGGGCTCGACCCGGGTGATTCTGGCTTTGTAGATGTTGGATTTTCGTTGTTCGCGGGATTTGTGCTCTATATCCAGATCAACCAGTTTCTGCCCATCGACGATGGCAACACGCAACTCCTCTGGATGAGTCGCGTTGATTAGCATTCTCTTCATTATTGTTTTGGTCCATGACGGACCCTGCCTTGGCCGATACATCCGGCGAATGCGCGCACGTCTCGTCCTCGCCGGTGCAATACCAGTAGAGGAGGGACAGGCAATATCTGATGTATGCGCTCAGCATTTCGTTGGCCGAACAGGCGGAATCCGTGCTAGTTGTTTGTCAATGAAGTACGCGATTCTTGCGTACTTCGCAATTCTGCGATCATGGCGGGCCTCCGGCCTCAGATGATCGAGCGAGTAAGTCTGTCTTGGTTGTTCAGTTCTCGTTCTGTCGGGCATCCGCACGTTGGTTCGAGCCGTTGTACAACTCTGGCCGAGAAGGCGGTTTCTGCCTGTCGTGAAAGTGGCAACTACCCTTGTAATGAACGATACTGTCAGAATAGTCAGCGAGTAGATTCCATTTGAGCGCTGACTCTTTAATATAGCAGTGCCTGAGGATTTCGGCAATCCTCCTTGGTGCCACTATCGCGGTAACTAACCTTTTCGGCATTCGGTCGAGAAGGTAACTGACTATGCACGAAAGCAAAAACCATGCTAATTCAACATCATAGCCTGCAACTCTGTGCCGAATCGGGTGCCCGCTGATGTCTGACAGTCGCCGAGCGCCGGACGAAACGTCGCCGATGGAATCAACCAGGGCGCGTCATGAGCGAGTCACTGCCGATGAAGATGGTCAGCGTATCGACAATTTCCTGATCAAGCGATGTCATGGCGTCCCGCGCAGTCACGTGTACCGTCTGATTCGCAAGGGCGATGTGCGGGTCGATGGCCGGCGCGTCAAGCAGACTCGAAAACTGGTGGTGGGAGAGCAGGTCCGTATCCCGGCGATACAGATGCAGCAGCAGGACGAGGTCCGTGTCCCTGACAAATTGGCGGCTGCCGCCAGCAGGGCGATCATCTTCGAGCACCCGGACTTTCTGCTACTCAACAAGCCTGCGGGCATTGCCGTCCATGGTGGCAGCGGCCTGGCCTTCGGGCTGATAGATGCCATTCGGCAAAGCCTGCAGGAGCCGAAACTGGAGCTGGCCCATCGTCTGGACAAGGCGACCAGCGGCTGCCTGTTGATAGGGCGAAGTCTGAAAGCCAACCGGCAACTGCAGGACCTGTTTCGGCAGAGAACGATCAGCAAACGATACCTGGCTCTGGTCGACGGCCACTGGCCTGACGCGGTGTCGCTGGTGGATGCGCCGTTGAAAAAGAACGTAGAGCAGGCTGGTGAGCGGCGGGTCACTGTTGATCCGGCAGGCCAGGAGGCGCGGACCCACTTTGCCGTTCGCAAGCGATACGCTGAAGCGACTCTGATGGAGGTGGAACTGGATACCGGTCGTACTCATCAGATTCGCGTGCACGCGAGACACACTGGTCACGCGGTGGTGGGTGATACTCGCTATGGGGACAACAGCGCGAATACACGATTCAGGCAGAAAGGATTGGCGAGGCTCTATCTGCATTCGTCCGAACTGTCGTTCGAGTGGCAAGGTGAGCAAATCTCGGTCGAAGCTCCTGTGGATTCTGCCTGGGAGACGTCCCTCTCGACATTGCACGAGCGGACGTAGCCCGAAGAGCCGAGCAAGGCTGTAGTGTCCTGGTTCGGTTCGGTTCGGTTCGGTTCGGCTCGGCTCGGCTCGGCTCGGCTCGGCTCGGCTCGGCTCGGCTCGGCTCGGCTCGGCGGCGAGTTTCTTTCATGGTTCTTTGGGGCGAGTTCACGACGATTGGGTGTTTTGATCGGGCTTGCGCGAGTTTCGCCAGGTGTCGTCACATTGCCTTGCCGATGAGGCAGGCTCCCGATTTCTCGAACCTCGAACCTCGAACCTCGAACCTCGAACCTCGAACCCTGAACCCTGAACCCTGAACCTCGAACCCCGAACCCCGAACCCCGAACCCCGAACCCCGAACCCCGAACCCCGAACCCCGAACCCCGAATCCCGAATCCCGAATCCCGAATCCCGAATCCCGAATCCCGAGTGCCGAATCCCGAGTGCCGAGTGCCGAGTGCCGAGTGCCGAGTGCCGAGTGCCGAGTGCCGAGTGCCGAGTATTTCGGTGGGTAAATAGCCGGGCGCCGTCTTTCTTCTGTCAGGTTACAACTGCAGAGAAAACTCTTGACTCTTTCACGCGCATGAGGTCCTTGGAATTTAGGGTGGGCTTGCATTATTCTGCGTTTTGCCTGCCAGGCGGTGACACTCGAGTACAGCTTCGCAGGCGAGGATCCGGATAGCGATCGGGAGACTGTTGCGAGACCGTCTGTGTCTGGTAGTCAATATGCACTCGACTTGTATTATCAGCGACAATCTGAGTTGAAGCGATGAGCGTCCATGACCAGATCCCTGTCTTGGGTCGCTGGCAGAATTCCAGACTCGGGACGACAGGATGGTCAGCGCTGTCCGGCAATCCTGTTCGCTTGTCGGCAACCGGAATCTGCTCGGGCGTGAATCGACCACGCGGCGATGTCTCCAGTCTGTCTACTTGCCGGTAGAGCGGCGTTTTGCCTGGCTCTCAATACGGTAGGTCGTCTGGCCGATTGTTTCTGCAGTCGAGTCACCGCAGCGCTGGAGCGCACTGCGAACAAGGTGTGTTCCATCAGTTCTCGGCGGTGAATTTCGCTCCTGTTCCAGCCTGGCAGATCTCGCAAAATTCGCTGCTTGTGTGTCCCTTCTACGATCGGATACCATTTCTGAATGGGTGCTGTTATGGTTCGTCATGGTGTTGATTGTTAAACTACATACTCATTAATGATGCAGCAATTTGTAAAGGATGCAGTTGTCAATTCTGCAGGACTTGCCCCTTGCAATGAGGGGTGTATGCGAGTCGCGCATCTCCTTGTCGGTCCTACTACTCCTGCAAGCTTTCCGTATTCCGTTGTCTGCACTTGCAGCATTGGCAATTCGACTTGATAAGCAGCAGCCAACTTGAGTCATAATGACAAAAATCGTAAAGAGGTACGCTGAATGAATGGTCCGATTCACGACATCGATCCGATCGAAACAGCTGAATGGCGAGACGCAGTAGCGGATGTCATTGAGCGCGACGGAACGGAACGGGCGCACTTTCTCTTGGACAAAACGGTACAAGAGGCCCGAGAGCAAGGTAGCAATCTGCCGTTCTCGGCAACAACGAGTTATCAGAATTCCATCCCGGCAGACCTCCAGGCACCTTACCCGGGTGACCTCGAAATGGAGTGGCGGATACGCACAATCAACCGTTGGAACGCCATGGCGACTGTTGTGCGCCGCAATAAAGTCAGTTCCGAATACGGTGGACACATCGCATCTTTCGCATCGTCCGCCGTCATGTACGACATCGGTCTGAACCACTTCTGGCGTGCGCAAAGTGAATCACACGGTGGCGACCTTGTCTTTTTTCAAGGCCATGTCATACCGGGCATCTACGCTCGCAGTTTCATGGAAGGGCGTCTCACGGAAGAGCAACTGCTGAACTTCCGGTCAGAGGTTGATGGTAAGGGTCTCTCTTCCTATCCTCATCCGTGGTTGATGCCGGACTACTGGCAATTTCCCACTGTGTCCATGGGTCTCGGTCCACTGTGCGCCATCTACCAGGCGCGCTTCATGAAGTACATGCACAACCGTGGTCATATCGACATGGCCGACCGGAAGGTGTGGTGCTTTCTGGGAGATGGCGAGATGGACGAGCCTGAATCACTGGGTGCCATTTCTCTTGCAGCGCGAGAAGGTCTGGATAATCTGATATTCGTCATCAACTGCAACCTGCAGCGTCTCGATGGACCGGTTCGGGGTAATGGGAAGATCGTTCAGGAGCTCGAAGGCGAGTTCAGAGGATCGGGCTGGAATGTCATCAAGCTGCTGTGGGGGCAGGGTTGGGATGAGCTGCTCGAGAACGATACCAGTGGCATGTTGCGACGCCTCATGGAGGAGACTGTCGATGGTGATTATCAGACCTTCAAGTCGAAGGATGGCGCCTATGTGCGGGAGCACTTCTTCGGGAAATATCCGGAAACTGCCGCACTCGTCAAGGATTGGACCGACGAACAGATCTTCGGTTTGCGCCGCGGTGGACACGACCCCGAGAAGGTCTACACGGCGTTCAAGAATGCGTCGGACACCGTGGGGCAACCAACCTGTCTGCTGATCAAGACCGTCAAGGGCTATGGCATGGGCAATGCCGGTGAAGGACAGAACATCACGCACCAGCAGAAGAAGATGGCAGAGGATCAGCTGCTTGCCTTCCGCGACCGATTCAAGATTCCGGTCAGTGATGCCGATCTGCGCTCGGCCCCGTTTGTCAGTCTGGATGACGAACAGAAAGCTTATCTTGCAGCGCGTAGAAAAGAATTGGGCGGTGCCTTCCCCAGCCGAAGCTGGAAGGATTCTCCCAAGCTGGAAATTCCCGACCTGTCGGTATTCGGTGCGCAGTTGAAGAGCACCGGGCAGCGTGAGATATCCACGACCATGGCGTTCGTGCGGGTACTGACGACCTTGTTGCGGGACAAGAAGATCGGCAAGCAGATCGTCCCGATCGTGCCGGACGAGTCGCGAACCTTCGGTATGGAGGGTCTTTTCCGTTCTGTCGGCATCTACAACCCCAAAGGACAGATGTACACGCCCGAAGATGCAGAGCAGATGATGTTCTACAAGGAGAGCAAGACGGGCCAGATACTGCAGGAGGGTATCAACGAAGCCGGTGGTATGGCCGACTGGATCGCTGCAGCGACGTCCTACAGCGTTCATGGCGTACCGATGATTCCGTTCTATATCTATTACTCCATGTTCGGATTCCAGCGCATCGGCGATCTGGCATGGGCTGCCGGCGACAGTCGGGCACGGGGTTTCATGCTGGGCGGCACCGCAGGCAGGACAACATTGAACGGAGAGGGCCTGCAGCACGAAGATGGTCATTCGCATATTCTCGCCAGCACCATCCCCAATTGCATCAGCTATGACCCGACCTTCAGCCATGAAGTGGCGGTCATCGTGCATCACGGGATGAAGAGAATGTATGTCGATCAGGAAGATGTTTTCTTCTACCTGACTCTGATGAACGAGAACTACATCCATCCGGATATGCCGGAGGGTTCCGAGGAAGGCATCATCAAGGGCCTGTACAAGCTGTCAGCTGCCGATGCCCCTGCAGAGCGCCATGTCAATCTGATGGGCTCGGGAACGATACTCAAGCAGGCCATGGACGCTGCCGAGATGCTCAAGCGCGATTTCAACGTCACGTCCGATATCTGGTCGGCGACCTCTTTCAATGAACTGGCGCGCGACGGGCAGGATGCCGAGCGCTGGAACAGGCTGAATCCATTGGAGACGCCGCGCGTGCCTTACGTGACCGACATGCTGTCCGATACCCGTGCGCCGGTCATCGTCGCAACGGACTACATGAAGAACTACGCTGAACAGATACGTGCCTATGTGCCCCAGGCCTTCACCGTGCTGGGAACCGATGGTTTCGGTCGCTCGGACAGCCGAGTAAATCTGCGGCGCTTCTTCGAAGTCGATGCCAACCACATCGCCGCGGCAGCGATGGTTGAGCTCTACAAGCAGGAGGCCATCAGCCGCAGTGATCTCGAGGCGGCGATGACCAAGTATGAAATTGATGGCAACAAACCCAATCCGAGGCTGGTGTGATCGTGCCTGATCATCGCCCACATACAAGACATTCAGGAGAAACACATGTCAGCGCTTGACGTAACCGTTCCAGATATCGGGGATTTCACGGATATTCCTGTCATCAGCATTCTGGTGGGGGTAGGGGATACTGTCGATACGGAAGATCCATTGATCGAGCTGGAGAGTGACAAGGCCACGATGGAGGTGCCGAGCCCGGCAGCGGGTGTGGTCAAGGAAATCAAGGTCAGTGAGGGTGATACCGTGTCCATGGGATCGCTGGTTCTGATCCTCGAAACCGAAGGCGCCGGGGATGCGGCACCGGCGGCGGCCGCAGAGAGTCCTACGCCGGCAGTGGTCGACAAGGAGCCAGTCGGAATTGCACCTCCCGCCGATACCCAGGCCAGCAAGTCCAGTGTTGCCAATGTCAATGAAGCCGGGTTCAAGCGTGCTCATGCATCGCCATCGATCAGGGCCTTCGCCCGGCAACTGGGAGCGGACCTCTCGCAGATCAAGGGCAGTGGCCGCGGTGGACGAATTCTGCGCGAAGACGTCACCGAGTGGTTCAAGGGCACTGCGCCGGCACCTGCGTCCGGTGCGTCGGCGGGCGCTTCCGGCGGCATGGGTATTCCACCCATTCCCGTGGTGGATTTCTCGAAGTTCGGTGCCACCGAAGATGTCGAGATGTCCCGTATCAAGAAGTTGTCCGGGCCGGCACTGCACCGCTCCTGGCTGAACATTCCTCATGTCACTCATCAGGAAGAGGCAGACATCACGGATCTGGACAAGTATCGCAAGGAGATGGACACCCAGGCAAAGACGGAAGGGTACCGCGTCACCTTGTTGAGTTTCATCGTCAAGGCCAGTGTCTCCGCATTGAAGGCGCACTGGGAATTCAACTCCTCCATCCACCCGGACGGTGACAAGCTGATCCGCAAGGAGTACTACAACATCGGGTTCGCAGCAGACACGCCCAACGGTCTCATGGTGCCAGTGATCAAGGATGCCGATCGCAAGGGCATCATCGAGATATCGAAGGAACTGGCCGATCTGTCGGCGCAGGCACGAGAAGGCAAGTTGAAAGCGAATGACATGCAAGGTGCAACCTTCACCATCTCTTCGCTCGGTGGTATCGGCGGCACCAGTTTCACCCCGATCGTCAATGCGCCGGAAGTGGCCATACTGGGTCTGACCCGGTCGAAGATGGCGCCGGTATGGGACGGCGAACAGTTTGTTCCTCGCAACATGCTGCCCATGTCGCTCAGTTACGATCATCGTGCAATCGATGGTGCTCTCGCCGCGCGTTTTGCAGCCACTCTCAAACACCTGTTGGGCGACGTGCGTCGCCTGATGCATTAAGAGGTAGACAGCATGGATATCAAGGTCCCTGATATTGGAGACTTCAAGGACGTACCTGTTGTCTCGGTACTGGTTTCGGTAGGGGATGAGGTCAGCGAAGAAGATCCTCTTCTCGAACTGGAGAGTGACAAGGCCACGATGGAAGTGCCATCACCGGTGGCTGGCAAGATTACCCGGATCGATGTGGCTGAGGGCGATCTCTGCTCGGAAGGGTCAGTGATCATGGCCATCGAAACGGCCGGGGCCGCCGCAGAGCCAGCGGCAAAGGCGGCGGCCGAGCCTGCTGTCAGCGCTGCTCCTGCTTCTGCGCCTGCTTCAGCCGGTAGTCCCACGGCTCCGCTCAATGGTGACATGCACGCAGAGGTGCTGGTGCTGGGATCAGGACCCGGTGGATACACGGCCGCTTTTCGAGCTGCCGATCTCGGCCTGCGGACAGTACTGGTGGAGAAGGACAGTCAGTTGGGTGGTGTCTGCCTGAACGTTGGTTGCATTCCTTCGAAGGCGCTGCTGCATGCTGCCAAGGTCATCACCGAGTATGAAGAGATGGGCGAGCATGGTTTCACTTTCGTGCGACCCGATATCAACATCGCCGAACTCAAGGATTGGAAGCAGGGTGTGGTGAACAAGCTCACCGGCGGACTTCAGGGCCTGGCAAAGGCCAGGAAGGTTCAGATCGTCAATGGTTTTGGCGAGTTCGATGGTCCCAAATCCCTGCGAGTCACTGACGGTGACAAGACCACGGTCATCACTTTCGATCAGTGTGTCGTAGCAGCCGGTTCGGAGCCTGTGAAATTGCCTTTCGTACCGCACGATGACCCACGGGTTCTGGACTCGACCGGCGCACTCGAGCTGGAAGACATTCCCAAGCGCCTGTTGATCCTCGGTGGAGGCATCATCGGTCTGGAAATGGGTACGGTCTATGATGCGCTGGGATCCAAGGTCACGGTGGTCGAACTCATGGATCAGATCATCCCGGGGGCCGACAAGGATATCGTCAAGCCGTTGCACAACCGCATCAAGGGGCGCTACGAGAACATCTACCTGAAAACCAAGGTCACTGCTGTCACTGCAGAGGCTGATGGTCTCAAGGTGGTCTTCAGCGGTCCTGATGGCGAGCATGTGGATACCTTTGACAAGGTACTGGTTGCCGTGGGCCGTCGTCCCAACGGTGCCACTCTGGGTCTGGACAAGGCCGGTGTTGCGGTCGACGAGCGTGGATTCATCGCTGTTGACAACCAGCAGAGAACCAATGTGCCGCATATCTTCGCTATCGGGGATGTTGTGGGTCAGCCGATGCTGGCTCACAAGGCTGTGCACGAAGGCAAGGTTGCAGCTGAAGTCTGTGCGGGCATGAAGCGGGTATTTGACGCGCGGGTCATTCCATCGGTAGCCTATACCGATCCGGAAGTCGCCTGGGTTGGCATGACTGAATTGGACGCGAAGGCACAGGGCATGAAAGTCGGCAAAGGGGTATTCCCCTGGGCTGCATCGGGTCGTTCGCTGAGTCTTGGCCGATCGGAGGGTATTACGAAACTGATTTTCGATCCGACTGATGATCGCGTCATCGGCGCAGGCATTGTCGGTCCCAATGCTGGAGACCTTGTTGCCGAGGTTGCTCTGGCCATCGAGATGGGAGCTGATGCGACTGATATCGGTCATACCATTCATCCGCATCCCACTCTGTCCGAGACGGTCAATTTCGCAGCAGAGATGTTCGAAGGCACCATCACGGATCTCATTCCACCCAAGAAGAAGCACTAATTCCCAGCAGAGGTAATCTCGCATCATGAACGACATAGTCATTACTGGCGCAGCCAGGACTCCCATCGGTTCCTTTCTTGGAGCCTTGTCCAGCGTGTCGGCGGTTGATCTGGGAGCGACCGCCATTACTGAAGCGCTGAAGCGCAGTGGCGTCGAAGCGACTGACGTCTCCGAAGTCATCTTCGGGCAAGTACTCACCGCGGGCACTGGTCAGAACCCGGCGAGGCAATCTGCCATGAAAGCCGGTGTCCCTGCCGAACGTACTGCAGTCACGGTCAACCAGGTGTGCGGTTCCGGCTTGCGCACGGTTGCAATGGCCTTCCAGGCCATCAAGGCAGGAGACAGCAAGGTCGTTGTCGCTGGCGGTCAGGAGAGCATGAGCCTTTCCACTCATTGCGCCCATCTTCGCGGTGGTTACAAGATGGGCAGTGCCGAGTTCGTCGACACCATGATAAAGGATGGGTTGTGGGATGCGTTCCACGGTTATCACATGGGAACCACGGCGGAAAATGTAGCGGCAAAGTGGAGCATCTCTCGAGAAGCACAGGATGCCTTTGCGGCAGCGTCTCAGCAGAAGGCGGAAGCGGCGCAGGCTGCGGGGAAATTCGAAGAGGAGATCGTGCCTGTCACGGTCAAGAACCGCCGCGGTGATGTTGTTGTCGACAAGGATGAATATATCAAGCCTGGCACGACAGCCGAGACTCTCGCAAAGTTGCGACCCGCCTTTTCGAAAGAGGGTTCTGTCACGGCTGGAAACGCTTCCGGCCTCAATGATGGTGCCGCTGCACTGGTGCTCATGAGCGCCGATGAAGCCGCCACGCGTGGTGCGAAGCCACTGGCACGCGTTGTCAGCTGGGCGACGGCTGGCGTCGAGCCCGAGATCATGGGTTCAGGTCCCATACCAGCGAGTCGTGCGGCGCTGGACAAGGCCGGATGGTCGGTCGGTGATCTGGATCTCGTGGAAGCCAATGAAGCGTTCGCCGCTCAGGCCTGTGCGGTCAATAACGACATGGGTTGGGATACCGACAAGGTCAATGTCAACGGTGGCGCCATTGCCCTGGGACATCCTATCGGTGCGTCGGGTGCACGCGTGCTGATCACTCTGTTGCACGAGATGCAGAGACGCGATGCGAAGAAAGGTCTGGCAACGCTTTGCATTGGTGGCGGTATGGGTATCGCCATGTGCGTTGAACGTGACTAGGACGGCATGACAAGTCGATGCGCCTTGCGAGGGCGCATCGTTCTTTACTCGTAAATTCAACAACCAGCAGGAGAAGGATTGATCATGGCAAAGATTGCGGTAGTGACGGGTGGTACTCGTGGTATTGGTGCAGCCATCTCGGAAGGGCTGAAAGCAGCTGGCTACAGCGTTGCAGCGAACTACGCCGGCAACGACGAACGAGCGCGAGATTTTTCGGAATCGACGGGTATCCCGGTTTACAAGTTTGACGTTTCCGATTTCGCCGCCTGCCAGGAAGGCATCAAGAAGATCGAGGAAGATCTTGGCGGAACGGTGGACGTATTGGTCAATAACGCGGGTATCACACGCGATGGCACGCTGCATAGAATGGATCAGGAAAACTGGCAGGCCGTCATCGACACCAATCTCGGATCCTGCTTCAACATGTGCCGCTGCGTGATCGATGGCATGCGCGAAAAGAGTTTCGGGCGGATCGTCAACATTGGCTCCATCAACGGCCAGGCCGGTCAGTACGGGCAGGTCAACTACGCGGCCGCGAAATCCGGTATTCACGGCTTCACGAAAGCGTTGGCTCAGGAAGGTGCTGGCAAGAACGTGACGGTCAATGCCATCGCTCCTGGCTACGTGGATACTGACATGGTCCGGGCGGTACCTGAAGCGGTACTCGAAAAGATCATTGCCAAGATTCCGGTTGGGCGACTGGGCAAAGCTGAAGATATCGCGAGAACCGTGGCATTTCTCGTAGCCGATGACGCTGGATTCATTACAGGCTCTACGGTTTCCGTCAACGGTGGTCAGCATATGTATTGATCGTACGATACCCGCTTCATGAGCGGTATTGCCACGGTCGAGTAACGACTGACGGCTGTTGACACTGAGTGACAACAGCCGTCATCATGCACAGAATCTAGTGCTGAATCTCAGCCCAGAACCTCAGCTCTGAACCTCAGCTCTGAACCTCAGCTCTGAACCTCAGCTCTGAACCTCAGCTCTGAACATTAGTGCTGAACTTAGCGCACGAACCTGAGTGCACGAACCTGTGTGCTGGACCTTGGTTCTGTACGTTAGCGCTACACGGGACCGTTGGAGTTGTAGCGTGGGGCCTGTAGCGCCTATTGTTGCATTAGCGCCCTTACCGATCACTCTCCGTTGCATCAGGCAGTTCGATTCGCCTGCCTGCCAGAGTAGCGACGGATAAACGTGTCTAGTCGCTATGCAGTCCATTTTTTGCGAGAGACCTGCCCGTCTTCAGCTGGAAGGCTTTCGAGCGATGGTGGCATCTCGACTTTCAATCAACGCGATCAGTTCTTCCCGGTCGCTTGAATCATCGGCGTCGATACCAAGACTCTCAACGTGTGAGGCGAGTTCCTCACGTGTCCATTCGTCGAACAATTGCTTACTGTAACCACCTCTGCCAGGGGCCTGCCCGCTGGGCGTTTCTCTGGGCGTCTTGTCGGTATCCAGTCTGGTGCCCTTGAGCTTCTCGTATTCCTTATTGGTGTGCACAAGGTCGTTGGCAAGTTGTTTGTCTGTCGGCATCGTGATTCTCCGTGGCTATTGCTGAGCGGAATGTCGATGAAACCAGATAAGCAACAAATTGATGCATCATCGGTACATCGGTGTTCTTCAGCTCAACTTTAGTAGGGTCAACCCTCCAGGAACCGACTCTGTAGCTTTTTCAGTTATCTGAACTGGTCTGGCTTTTACGCGTGTGCGCGTTGCTTGTGTAAGAAATACAGTACGTCAGAGGCGCCATTTGCCGGCTGGTAACGTGGATAAAACTCAAACGAGGTATCCGTATGAAACCGCTTTACAAACAATCCCTTCTGGCTCTGGTCTGCGCAACCGCGCTGTCTGTCCTGTCACTTGCGGCTTTTGCCGCAGAACCCAAGTCTGACCCGGTTAGCGATGACAAGGTAGAGAAGGTGGTACAGGATTCAGAGCAGGCCGGCTCGAAAGAAAAAGCCGGCGAGGCAAGCGATGGCAAGACAGGAGAGGTAGGTGAGTCCTCCTACAACATCGAGAATTGCGAAGCTTTGATCAAGGAGGCTGAAGAAGGGGGCTCAATGAAGCCCGGAGCGGAGTCACACGATCTGGATAAATGTCACCAGCTCATCAAGTAGTAGCCCGCTCGAAATGATCGGAGGCATCTGTCACAGAGCATGGCGGTTGGGCGCGATTGTTCCAGTCATGGGGTATCAGAAGCGCATCGTTGCTACAACTGCGGCCCTCAATTCTCAATTGCGGCCATAACTGCATCCGAAAGTGCCTCCACAAGTGCGTCTACAAGTGCGTCTACAAGTGCGGGAGCATGGTACGACAACCATGTCCCGCACGATCAACGCTTTACTATTACGAGCCTGCTATTGCGCGTTTGCCGCCCATCCCTCGACGCCTTCCATATTCGGTAGTTCGTGAGCAATTCCCTTGTGGCAATCAATACAGGTCTTCTCTCCGCTCGCCAGAAAGGTGGAGTGTGATTGCTCCGCGCGGGCGCTCTGAGCGGTGAAGTCCATGTAATCGAGATCGTGACAATTTCGGCATTCAAGCGAATTGTTCGCCTTGAGCCGTGACCATTCATGCTGTGCCAGTTCGAGTCGCTTGTCGAGAAACTTCTCTCGTGTGCTGATGGTCCCGAAGATCTTGCCCCAGACCTCTTTCGATGCCTGCATCTTGCGCGCTATCTTGTTGGTCCATTCGTGAGGCACGTGACAATCGGGGCAGGTCGCTCTGACACCCGAACGATTGGTGTAATGGATGGTGCTCTTCAGCTCCTGATAGACGTTGTTTTCCATCTCATGACAGCCAGTGCAGAACGCCTCCGTATTGGTTGCCTCCAGAGCGGTATTGAATCCTCCCCAGAATATGACGCCCGCAATGAAACCGCCCAAGGTCAGAAATCCGAGGCTGTAGTGCACGCTGGGTCGGGAGCCGACCTTCCAGATTTTCTTTACCCATGTGATCATGATGGCAGTGGTCTCAGTCGGGTTTTGCGATAAGGCTGTCTACATCCTCGAAGTCGTTACCGACAAGAGGCTGCGCGTCTACCTGAGGCACATGGCACTGGTTGCAGAAATAGCGTCTGGGCGAGACTTGTGCAAGAAAATTGCCATCCCTGTTCATGAAGTGCGTGACGCTGACCATGGGAGCCTGCGACTGCTCGGTCAATGTCCGGTTATGACAGCTCAGGCACTTGTTTGCATTGAGGTTGACGGTGTAATTGTCAATCTTGTGAGGGATGGTTGGTGGTTGCATGGGATAATTGCGTACGCGCTTGATATCCTTGTTTTCCGTTTCAGGCATGCGCGGCGGATCCAGGTCCACGGCGATGTCACCCTTTCGCAATGTCGCCAGTTCATCAGGGTTTGCTGCCCAGAGAGCGGTCACGACAACGACCGGTATCAAAAGCAGGACGCGACGGGTGTATCGACGAATAGCAGAGACAGTCATGATCAGGCCCTCACGATACGAACGGCGCATTTCTTGAAATCCGTCTGTTTGGAGATCGGATCAGTGGCGTCCAGCGTCACCTTGTTGATCAGCTGGCTGGCGTCGAACCAGGGTACGAACACCAGGCCACGAGGTGGCTTGTTGCGTCCCCGAGTCTCTACCCGGGTAATTATCTGGCCGCGTCTGGACTGTACGGCAACCTTGGTGCCTCGGCGTAATTCGAGTGCCTTGGCATCATCCGGGTGCATGAAGACAACGGCATCCGGGAATGCCTTGTACAACTCGGGCACACGTTGGGTCATCGAGCCTGAATGCCAGTGTTCCAGGACACGGCCGGTGCTGAGCCACAACGGGTATTCCTCATCGGGAGACTCTGCGGCAGGCTCATAGGGCAGTGCGAAGATGATCGCCTTGCCGTCCTTGTGTCCATAGAAATCGAAGCCCTTGCCTGCCTTGACGTATGGGTCACTGCCTTCTCGATAACGCCATCGCGTCTCCTTGCCATCGACCACAGGCCAGCGCAAGCCATGGGCTTCGTGGTAGGCGTCGAAATCGGCGAGGTCATGACCATGACCTCGGCCGAATGAGGCGTACTCCTCGAACAGGCCTTTTTGCAGATAGAAGCCGAAATCACGGGATTCCTGGTTGGCGTATTCGCTGTCAGTCTGGTCAAGTGGAAATTTGTCGACCTCGCCATTGGCGAACAGGATTTCATACAAGGTCTTGCCCTTGTATTGCGGATTGGCCTCCAGGATATCCGCAGGCCAGACATCTTCTGTGGTAAATCGCTTGGAGAATTCAACCAGCTGCCACAAGTCCGATTTGGCTTCACCGGGTGCATCCACCATCTGATGCCAGAACTGCGTGCGTCTCTCGGCATTGCCATAGGCACCTTCCTTTTCCACCCACATGGCCGTAGGCAGGACCAGGTCGGCAGCCTGAGCCGTCACGGTCGGGTAGGCATCCGACACGACAATGAAGTTCTCCGGATTGCGGTAGCCCGGCAACCCTTCTTCATTGATGTTGGGGCCGGCCTGCATATTGTTGTTGACCTGTACCCAATAGGCATTGAGTACGCCGTCCTTGAGCATCCTGTTCTGCTGAACAGCATGAAAGCCCGGCTTGTCCGGAATCGTACCGGTAGGGATTTTCCAGATGGATTCGGCAGTGTCACGATGATCCTTGTTGGTGACAACCAGATCTGCAGGCAAGCGGTGTGAGAAGGTGCCAACCTCGCGTGCCGTTCCGCAGGCCGAAGGTTGGCCGGTCAGGGAGAAGGGTGAATTGCCGGGAGTCGCGATCTTGCCGGTCAGTAGATGGATGTTGTAGATCAGATTGTTGCACCAGACCCCACGGGTGTGCTGGTTGAAGCCCATCGTCCAGAATGATGTGACCTTGATGGTCGGGTCCGCATACAATTTCGCCAGCTCTTCGAGTTTTTCGACGGATACCCCCGACAACTCGGAGACGTATTGCGCATCGTAGTCCTTCACGAAGGCGGCGAATTCCTCGAAGTCGCTGTCTCTGGCACCGCCAGCCTTGTCCGCATTGCTGGCGGCCTGTTCGAGCGGGTGCTCAGGGCGCAGGCCGTATCCGATATCGGCATTGCCTACCTTGAAGCGCGTGTGCTTCTGGACAAAGTCCCAATTGACCATGTCGTTCTGAATGATGTAGTTGGCAATGTAGTTCAACATCGCCAGGTCAGTCTGCGGCGTGAAGACGACGGGTACATCTGCCAGCTCGAAGCTGCGATGCTCGAACGTGGACAGTACTGCAACCTTGACATGAGGTGCACTCAATCGACGATCCGTGACGCGCGTCCACAGTATGGGATGCATTTCGGCCATGTTGGATCCCCACAATACAAAGGCATCAGCCGCCTCGATATCGTCGTAACACCCCATCGGCTCATCCATGCCAAAGGTCCGCATGAAACCGCCGACCGCAGAGGCCATGCAGTGGCGAGCATTGGGGTCGATATTGTTCGAGCGGAAGCCGGCCTTGAACAGTTTCGATGCGGCATAGCCCTCCCAGACAGTCCATTGGCCGGAGCCGAACATGCCGACGGCGGTAGGCCCCTTTTCCTTCAGGGCTTTCTTGAACTTCTCTTCCATGATGTCAAAGGCGGCATCCCAGCTGATCGGGGTGAATTCGCCGTGTTTGTCGTATTTGCCGTCAGTCATTCGCAGCAGGGGTTGTGTCAGTCTGTCCGAGCCGTACATGATCTTCGACAGGAAATAGCCCTTGACGCAGTTGAGGCCCTTGTTCACTTCTGACTTGATATCGCCGTGCGTGGCTACGACACGTCCCTCCTTGACACCGACGTTGACGCTACAGCCGGTACCGCAGAACCGACAGGCGGCCTTGGACCATTTCAGCTCTGTGTGCTGAGCATCGGTTACCAGGTTGGAGGCGTTGCCGGGGATGGAGATGCCAGCAACGGCTGCGGCAGTCGTGGCTGCAGACATGTGCACGAATTCGCGCCGGGTGATTTTCATGAATTCATTTCCTGGTTCAATGAATGTGCAGAATCAACATGGTGATAGACAAGGTTGACGGAGAGGATGCCGCTTCGGGCATTGAGCTCGTCCATCAGTGAATTGATGACTTGCTGGTGTTCCACTTCGACGACGATAACCAGTGCGGCTCGGGATTCTTCCGCATACAGTGTGCAGAACGGAATGCCATTCAGGAATTCGATGGTCTCGCCACGGCAGTCTGGTCGCGCAAATATCACCAGACTTGCAATGTGAATATCGGGTGAGACCGATGGCTTGGGTGCGTCTTCCCGTGGGCTGATGTTCATCATGATTCAGGCCGTCGGTGGACCAGCGAACATCTGATAGATCCAGACCATGAAGCCATAGCCACCAACGATGGCGACTGCCAGTACAGGCGCGAGCACGACGGTCAGGAACAGGAATACTCCGCGTTCGGTCTTGCGCTGGTCGGCGCTGTTGTTATCGGGCGTGTTGTCCATGGAATGTCAGCAAGCAGGGAACCAACACTAATATTGATCATTGCGCTCAGTGATGCATTGATCTAAATCAAGTGCCTTCGGAAGATTGCGCTGCCGGGTTACCTGTTTATCGTTCTGGTCGTGTGACAGCGCTGTTCAGCCGTGGACGGGGGCTGCGTGTTAATCTTGCCTCATCATGAATACTGCAAGCACATCCGGATTCCCGCACAGCTTTCTGGCCAGGCCTGTTCGCCAACTTCAAGACGAGGCCGCCATGCAGGCTTTGGGCGTGGAGTTGGCAAGATCGCTGCCTGCGGGCACGAGCACGTTGATGACCCTGTCGGGGGAGCTGGGGGCTGGCAAGAGCGTTCTGGTGCGCTCGATCATTCATGCACTGGGTTATGCCGGTCGTGTCAAGAGTCCCACTTACACATTGATCGAAACCTATGAGCTCCCGCCAGAGGATGGGTGCATTGCCCGTATTGCTCATATGGACCTGTATCGTCTGGAGGACCCGGCCGAGCTGGATTATCTGGGTTTCGACGATGTGCTGCGGGATCACGATCTGGTTCTGATCGAATGGCCGCAGAAAGGGGGAGACCGAGTGCCCCCGGCGGATCTGCAGGTGTCCATCAGCTACACGGCCGATGAATCGCGTGAAGTGGTCTTCAGCGCCTGAGCGGCCGGTCGTGGATTATCTGCTTGTGAAGTTGATTCACCAGTCAACGGTAGCCCTGTCGATCAGCCTGTTTACGGTACGAGCCATCGGGGTGCTGTCCGAAGCCCGCTGGGCCGGGTGGGCAGGCCTGCGCATTGCTCAGCATGTCAACGATACGGGCCTGCTGCTGTCGGCAGTGACGCTTGCGACCCTGTCTGGCATGGCACCCTGGAATACGCTCTGGCTGGCGGTCAAGATTGGCGGTTTGCTGACCTATATCGCTCTGGGAACACTGGTCATGCGAGGAAAGTATCCACTGGCCGTGCGGTGCCTGCTGCTGGGCTGTGCCTTGCTGGTATTTGCCTTCATCGTATCGGTTGCCTTGAGTCGGTCCGTGACGGGATATTTCGGCTGAGCCTAGCGGCATTTCCAGTACACTTCGTCAACGCCTCTCAACCGGGAATTCGTGCATGTCACTCGCAGGAAAAACAGTCTTCATGTCTGGCGGCAGTCGCGGAATCGGCCTGGCCATCGCCAAGGCTGCCGCAGCCAAAGGCGCCAATGTGGCCATTGCGGCAAAAACTGCCGAGCCTCATCCGAAGCTGCCGGGAACGGTATTCACTGCTGCCGATGAAATCAATGCCGCCGGCGCTGGCCAGGCACTGGGCCTGCTGTGTGACATTCGCGATGAGCAGCAGGTGGAAGAGGCGATCAGCCGTACTGTCGAGACATTCGGCGGCATTGACATCTGTATCAACAACGCCAGTGCCGTGTCGCTGACCGGAACGGCAGAGACATCCATGAAGCGTTATGACCTCATGAACGAGGTCAATACTCGAGGCACCTATCTGGTGTCCCGTACGGCGCTTCCGTATCTGGCGGCAGCAGAACAGGCGCATATCCTGAATCTGTCTCCGCCGCTGGACATGAATCCCAAATGGTTCAAGAAGCATGTCGCCTACACCATTGCCAAATACGGAATGTCCATGTGCGTGCTGGGTATGGCGGAAGAGTTTCGTGACCGGCAGATCGCTGTCAATGCCCTGTGGCCACTGACTGCCATTGACACGGCAGCGGTGCGCAATGTCATCGGCGATGATCAGATGGCATTGATGTGCCGCAAGCCGTCGATCATGGCCGATGCGGCCATGGCCATATTCAGTCGGGATCCGGCCAACTGCACGGGCAACTTCTTCATCGATGAGGAAGTGCTGCGGGAAGAGGGTGTTACAGACTTTTCCGCTTACCAGCAGGAAGGGGCCACGCGCCTCATGGCCGATTTCTTCGTGCCCGATGAGGTTTTCGAGCGCTCTCCGACACACGTCGTGCATGGCATTGACTGACCGACGCACCGTCCTGCAGAAACAAATCTGAACGCGCAACAGGGCCGGTAGCGTCAGCTACCCTGACCCTGACCCTGACCCTGACCCTGACCCTGACCCTGACCCTGACCCTGACCCTGACCCAGGGCCTGACCCAGGGCCATGCCGCCCTTATCCGGCGACTGGACATTCCGCTGAGCTCTTCTATGCTTGTATCGGCAGAGCCTGTCCGCTGTCCAACTCTGCTGTTCGTGCGCGGTCAACGGGAACGACTGACGGATGCACGTATCCAAGAGACAGAGAGCCGATCAAGAATCGCTGACGTGAGGGTGTGATGCTGCAAGGCACGATAGCAATGATCTCCGAAACAACTGCGCGCCTGCTCCGTTTTCTGACGGTGCTCGGCGTGATGCTTGGCGTGCTTGGCCACAGCGCGAATCTGCACGCCAGCGCCAGGCTCAATGGTTTTCGCCTGGTGCAGCAGGAAAACGTGATGCTGCATTTCGATCTTGATTCACGCGATGCGAGGGTCGACATGTTCAGTCTGAACAAGCCCGATCGCCTTGTGATCGATCTGCCAGACGTCATTCTGGCAACGCGGATAGCGGAAGAGGGCTTCGCGGAAGGTGTCGTGAAGTCTGTCCGCTACGCGCAGCATGGTGAAGATTTCCTGCGAGTGGTTTTCGATCTGCGCGGCAAGGTCAGCCCCAGCTATAAATTCGTGCCGCGGCAGGGTGGCCAGCGTCTGATTGTCGATCTGGGTGTGAAGAGTCATGTGCAGAGCGCCCCGCCGGTCTATCGTGCGGCCCCGGCACCAGAGGCCACACAGCTTCGCGATGCAGTTGTTGCCATTGACGCGGGTCACGGTGGTCGGGACCCCGGGGCGATAGGGCAGCGCAAGACACAGGAGAAGGACATTACCCTGGCCGTTGCGCTCAAGCTGTATGAGAAGTTGAAAGACCAGCCGGGCATCAAACCGGTGTTGATTCGCGACAGCGATGTCTACGTGGACCTGCGCAAACGCATGGACATTGCCCGCGAGAGCGGGGCAGATCTGTTTCTGTCGATACACGCCGATGCCATCAATCACAATGATGCCATGGGCAGCTCGGTGTACGCCCTGTCGCTGGACGGTGCCAGCTCAGAGGCGGCGGCCTGGCTCGCCAAGAGTGACAACGAGTCGGCGGCGCTGTATGGAAACGTCGATCTGGGTGACCTGAAAACCGGGCTGCGGCAGATGATTCTGTCGTTGACGCAAAGCAGCACGATGGAACAGAGCATGGAAGCGGGTGCGGACGTGTTGAGTGAACTGGCCAAGATCGGGACCGTGCACAAACCAACCGTCGAGCAGGCGGCTTTCGCGGTTCTGAAAGCCCCCGACATTCCGTCGATCCTGATCGAGACCGCCTTCATCTCGAACCTGCAGGAAGAGAAGAACCTCAGAAGTGCCCGTTTTCAGGAACAACTGGCCGGCGCCATCGAGAAAGGCGTTGTCCGTTTTCTGGACAAGCGAGCGCCGGCGGGTACGATACTGGCCGCAGAGCGGCGCCGGCAGGGGTCCTGAACGCCGTCGCGCCGGCACTGTTTCACATCAGCAGCCCTAGCCCCGAGCCAGAGCTTGCAAGAGACGGCGATTGCGGCGCCCGGCTGTGCAGTGTGGTCTCAACAAGCGCATAATATGGGGTTGATCGCTCGTCGATTGCCTTGTCTTCAACGCCCATACCCGATCTACATGCCCAGTATCCAGCAACTTCCGGATCATCTGATCAACCAGATTGCCGCTGGCGAGGTGGTCGAACGTCCGGCCTCCATCGTCAAGGAACTGGTCGAGAATTCACTCGATGCCGGGGCCACGCGAATCGTGATCGATCTGGATCAGGGAGGGCTGGATCGTATCCGTATCAGGGATAACGGCTGCGGTATCGATGCTGCAGACCTGCCCAAGGCACTGAGTCGACACGCAACGAGCAAGATCCTGTCGATGGATGATCTGCAGAAGGTGTCCACGCTGGGATTCCGTGGCGAGGCCTTGCCCAGTATCGCCTCGGTGTCGCGACTGACGCTGACCTCCCGCACCAGTGATTCCGAGCACGGGGCGCGTATCGATTATCAGCCGGATGCAGCCATGGAGCAGGAGCCGGCGGCGCACCCGGTGGGAACCACCGTGGATGTGAACAGCCTTTTCTACAACGTGCCGGCACGACGCAAGTTCATGCGCACGCCGCGTACCGAGTTTTCGCGTTGCGAAACCGTCGTCAAGACATTGGCCATGGCCAGGCCCGAGTGTGCTTTCACGCTCAATCACAATGGCAAGACCAGCTTTGATTGCAAGGCCGCCATGGATGATGAAACGCGCAATGCGCGGATCACCCGCATTCTGGGCAAGGGCTTTGGCGAGGCGGCAAGAGCCGTCAGTCTCGAAGGCGCAGGTTTGTACCTGAGCGGATGGGTTGCCGATCCATCGTTCTCTCGTTCGCAGGCCGATATGCAGTATTTCTATGTCAATCAACGCATGGTGCGAGACAAGGTCATTTCACATGCCGTCAAGCAGGCATACAGTGACCTGATCTACCACCAGCGGCATCCCGCCTTCGTGCTGTTTCTGCAAATGGATCCGACCAGCGTCGATGTCAATGTACATCCCGGCAAACAGGAGGTGCGGTTCCGGGAAAGTCAGCTGGTTCATGGCTTCGTACGTCGCTCGATCAAGGAATTTCTGGCCGCGGTGACGCCGGCTGATTCTCTGGCGGATGCCGGATCGAACGGCCTGATCGGTCATGAGCCGCCGCTGTCGGGCGGCCAGGGCACACGGCCCGAACAGGCGGCGACTGGCAGTGGCTATTCACGTGTGCCGTTTCAGCGCCCGATGCCCCTGCAGGTGCAGGAACAACTGGATGCCATGAATCGTCTGGGAGCGCCGAGTGCAAGCTCGGCGGGTGCTCCGGCCGGTGGTGGGCGAGCGCCCGAGCCCATCAGTCCCTATGCACGTAACGGCGACGGCATGCGTGAGCGCATGAACGAGCCGGAGGCCGACGCTGTCATTCCGCCGCTGGGTTTTGCCCGGGCTCATCTGCATGGCGTCTATATCCTGGCTGAAAACCGGGACGGCATGATCATCGTTGATGCGCATGCTGCGCATGAACGCATCACGTATGAGCGCCTCAAGACCCTGTACCACGATGGCGCGCTGAAGCGGCAGGCCTTGCTGGTACCCGTGACTCTGGATGTCAGTGAAGCTGAAGCGGATCGTTGTGAGGCTGAACGTGACTGGCTGGAAGGCATCGGCCTGGTGGTGGATCGGATGGCTCCCGAACAACTGTGCATTCGCGAAGTGCCTGCCATTCTCGGCCAGGCTGATGTCAGCGCGTTGCTGCGTGATGTGCTTTCCGATCTGATGAATCATGACAGTAGCGAACGTCTGCGCGCTGCCGTGGACGAGGTGCTCTCCTCGATGGCCTGCCATGGCTCGGTCAGGGCAAACCGCGGATTGAGTCTGTCAGAGATGAACGCCTTGCTGCGCCAGATCGAGTCCACGCCGAACAGTGGTCAGTGCAATCATGGGCGGCCGACCTGGACAGCGCTGGACATGGCGGAGCTGGACAAACTGTTTCTGCGGGGCCGTTGAGAACGCGATGAATGCTATCTGCACAGTGATGACAGACATCGGTACTTCATGAGTCGCAAGCTGCCAGTCATTTTTCTGATGGGGGCCACTGCCTGCGGCAAGACCGACCTGTCCCTGTCCATTGCCTCGACACTGGATGCCGAGATCATCAGTGTCGACTCCGCTCTGGTCTATCGAGGTCTGGATATCGGTACCGCCAAGCCCTCTCTGGAGGAGCGCGCCACCGTGCCACATCATCTGATCGATATCTGCGAGCCTTGGGAGGTGTACTCCGCTGCTCGCTTCTGTGACGATGCCCTGCAGGCGATCGAGGAGATACGTGGCCGTGGCAAGCAGGTGCTGATGGTGGGCGGTACCATGCTGTATTTCAAGGCACTCGAAGAAGGGCTGGCAAGGCTGCCTGATGCCGACCCGGCGGTGCGTGAGGCCTTGTTGAAGGAGGCAGGCAAGCTCGGTTGGGCCGCCATGCACGATCAGCTGCGCAGCATCGATCCGGCCGCGGCAGATCGAATACACCCCAATGATCCACAACGTCTGCAGCGAGCCCTGGAGGTCTACCGGCTGACGGGTATCCCCATGAGTCGATTGCAGGCAGACACCGTTTCCCTGCTGGACCAGCCGCCATTGAAATTTGCACTGGTGCCGGAGAACCGGGACTGGCTGCATCAGCGCATAGCCTTGCGCTTCAAGCGCATGGTCGAGAGTGGATTCATCGACGAGATGCAGCGCTTGCGGGAGAATGCGGCGATTCAGGCAGATCTCCCGGCAATGCGCAGCGTGGGTTATCGTCAGGCATGGGAACACCTGGATGAAATGCAGGTCAATGGCTCCGCGGCGCACGATGAAAACGCCTGGGTCGAGCGGGCAGTGGCGGCAACCCGTCAGCTGGCCAAGCGACAGCTCACCTGGCTGCGTGGCATGAACAATGTGCATGTGCTGGCCTGTGATCGTCTGTCGATTGTCGAGCAGGAGCAGCTCATGCAATCTGTCATCAATGAAGCGGCCTGAGCGTCGTCTGACAACAGCTTAACTGGAAATACAATGAGTCAATCAGTATCGGGACCCGAGATTCCATCATTGGTCGAGCAGATTGGCGCTACCCGTCTGGTGCCCATTCAACGTATGGCGCGCAATGATCGTGGGAGCCGGATCTACGGCAAGCTTGAAGGGGACAACCCGGCCGGTTCAGTCAAGGATCGCCCGGCTGCCAACATGATCCTGCAGGCACAGGCGCGAGGCACCATCAAGCCGGGCGACACCTTGCTGGAGGCTACCAGTGGCAATACCGGTATCGCGCTTGCGATGGTCGCCGCGACGATGGGCTACAAGCTCAAACTGCTGATGCCCGACAACATGACGGATGAGCGCAAGTCGCTGATGACGGCCTACGGAGCCGAGCTGGTCCTGGTAAGCGAAGAGCAGGGTATGGAGTATGCTCGCGACCAGGCAGCGGCGATGGCGCAACGGGGTGAGGGAATCGTGCTGGATCAGTTTGCCAACCCGGACAACTGGGGGGCGCATTATCGAACCACCGGGCCGGAGATCTGGGAAGCCACTGAAGGCAAGATCACGCACTTCGTCAGTTCCATGGGCACCACCGGCACCATCATGGGTGTCTCCCGCTATCTGAAGGAGAAGAATCCGGATATCTGCATCGTCGGCGTTCAGCCGGAGGATGGCTCCAGTATTCCCGGGATTCGTCGCTGGCCCGAGGCCTATCTGCCAGCCATCTACGAACCGGAGCGGGTGGACCGCATCATCGATGTCAGTCAGGTCGATGCAGAGAACATGGCCCGCCGCCTGGCGCGCGAAGAAGGCATACTCAGCGGCGTGTCATCCGGCGGCGCCATGCAGGTGGCCTTGCGCATGCTGCCGGAAACGGAAAACGCCGTCATCGTCACCATCGTGTGTGACCGTGGCGACCGCTACCTGTCCAGCGGTCTGTTTCCAGCGCAATAGCCGCAATCAGGACAGCATGAATTCCACATCGATGCCGGCAACGTTCAGCTCATCGCCGCTGTGCAGCAGCACCGGTTCATCACCGATGGCATCGCGGTTCAGCGTCGGCCGCTCCACGGTGTCGTCGCTTTCTATGTGCATCAGGAAGTAGCCATCCGGTTTGCGCATGATGGCGGCGATCTGGATGCCGGGTCTGCCCAGTGTTGTCACCGGTTTGTCGATAGGCAGAATCTGTCCGGATTTGGCGCCGTTCTTGATCTCGATGACAGCGCCCCGTGAAGTGGTGGGCGGGGCAGACTCGAGTTCGAGCATCGGAGCCTGTGTTTCGTCCGTGGCCGCAGCCGATGACGGCGAAACAGCCGATGACATCGAGGGATTTTCAACACCGTCCATCGGGTGCGGTGCAGGAACGGCTGCTTCCTGTGGGTCGGCGGCCATGCGTTGCTGCTCGATACCGTCGCCGGCTTCATTCATCGCCAGGGCATCCAGTTCATCGGCGGATTCCACATGCCCGTCGCCGAAATCACTGCTGACAGCGGCTCCGGCCTGGGCGCTGACTTCGCTGCTCGCCACTGCCGACCCGAGAAAGGTGACACGAACCTTGCCGATGATGATCTCGTCGTTATCCTGAATGGACTGGCGCTGCACCACCTGACCGTTGATGTAAGTGCCATTGGTACTGTTCAGGTCTTCAAGCCAGTATTCACCACCTTCCAGCGTGATGAGGGCGTGATTGCCGCTGACGGAAAGGTCCGGAATGCACACATCGTTACTGGAACGCCTGCCGATAGAGATGGTGTCCTGACCGCTGCTGAAATCGAACTCGTCAACCTCGTTGTCTTCATGAGTCACGATGATGGTGGTCATTGAATATCCCTGATGATCTCTATAGGCCGAATGCCGGCGAAAGTACGGTGATTGGTGGGCGAGAGACAATGATTATTCTCATTCGGCCCAGTTACGTCAACTAGCATTAATTATGATACGTCGCGCGCCGCAAGTGGGCGTCATGTCATTGTTGACTACCACTCGGGTTTTCGTCGGGTTCAGCTTGTCCGGTCAGATTTGCGAACAATCGACAGTTTCTCGCCCGGATGAATCACATCGCCATGCAGCGCTTCCCCCTGCTCGTTGCGGATGTAGTCAAGACCGACGGAAAACTGTTCGGCGATGTCGGACAAGGTGTCACCGATGGTCACCACGTATTCGATACTGCTACCCGATTCATCACCGTGGAATCTGACGGCAAGCTTCTGCCCGATTCGGATCAGAGAGCCTTCGAGTTCATTGATCGCCATGAGGTCGGACTGCGACAGATTGTAGGTGGCGGCGATGCTGCTGATACTGTCGCCTGCCACGACGGTATGGGTAGCAGGCAAAGTGTAGAGTGCGCCAGGGCTCAGGTTCGTCACCGCGGCGATGATGCGTGCTGCGTCATCCTTGCGAACGTACACGTGATGAGGCCCATCCGGCGGAGTCACGCCATGGATCAGTGCCGCATTGAGATCCGACAATGAGCGTTCGGGTACGCCGCTGAGCGCTGCGATCTTGTCCAGGCTCGTACGATGCTCGAATTCGAGTACCTCGAAGGCATTGCCACGTGGCAGCAGTGGGATGTCCAGTCCCGGCGGGGTGTCGTGGCGGATCATGGCGACCAGAGCGAGGAATTTGGGTACGTATTCGCGGGTCTCACGAGGCAGTGACAGGGACCAGAAGTCCTGCGACAAGCCACGACTGCGATTGCGCCGGATGGCGGTTCTGACACGGCCCGGTCCTGCATTGTAGGCGGCGAGGGTCAGCAGCCAGTCTCCATGAAATTCGGCATTCAGATAGCCCAGGTACTCGATGGCGGCTTGTGTCGATTCAATCAGGTCCGACCGTCCGTCGTACCAGGAATTGTGCTGTACGCCCATTTCCATGGCGGTTGCCGGGACTATCTGCCAGATGCCGGCAGCTTGCTCGGCGCTGTGCACATCAGGCTGATAACCGCTTTCGATCGCAGGAAGCAGAGCAAGCTCGACGGGCATGTAGCGGGCATCCAGCAATTCCACGATATGTCCGGCGAAGGGGGTGGCTCTTTGCAATATCTTGCTTATCCAGAGCGCTTCTCGCTGGTATTGCTGACGATAGTTGGCAATCGAGTCCTTGTCCGGAATGTGCAGCCGGCGGGATTGCTGCACGAACTGCCACACAGTACCTGCTGCCGGGCCGGTCGGGCTGGCGTCGGAACTGCCGGCTCCACCTTGCAGGCAACAGCTCTGTTCCGGTGCGCCGCCGAGACTGGTGGCATCGAAGATCTGAGCGTCACCGATCTCACGCAACATGAGCCTGTCCAGCTCTGCTGTGTTGGCCAGAGGTGGCAACGGCAGGCCAGTGTGGTCGCCGCCTGGCGCGCTGCTGGATTGTGCAAGAGCCGCGGTCGATAACAGCATGGTCAGCAGGAAAGCCACGACCACCGGCCACTGCAACGCTATACTGGATTCGTGAACATGTGATACAGGCGAAGCTGCGCTGTATCCATTATCGTCTGATGCCATCGAAAGTACGATTTAACGGTTTGCTTATGAAAGGTACACGAACGGTACGTCAGGGCCCCGTCTGGCTGGACGCGCAGGCGCCGCTTGCGCAATGGTACGCAAGCAGCCTCGGCCAGTCCATCGCCATGCGCCTCGAAAGCGAACTGAGTAAGCGTTTGGGTGATGTATTCGGCTATCAGGGGCTTCAGATCGGCAACCTGGTACCTGGACTGCATCTGCTGGCTGGCGCAGGGCTGCAACGTCAGCTGATGCTGGATGCGCCGGGTAATGAGGCGGATATTCACGCGGATGTGCTGTCGCTGCCGATCGCCTCCGACACCATGAAGGCGGTGGCGTTCTTTCATACACTGGATTTCTGTGACAATCCGCATCAGGCACTTCGCGAGGCAGACCGTGTGCTGACCGAAGATGGTCAGTTGATCATCATCGGCTTCAACCCCTACAGCACTTTCGGCGCACGGCATATGCTCACTCGGTGGCGGCGTCGCGAACCCTGGAATGGTCGCTTCTATGCCCGGCACCGGGTATCCGATTGGCTGTCGGTTCTCGATTATCGGGTGCTTGACAGTTCGGCGATGTTCATCAGACCGCCTGTGAACAGCGAGCGGGTGCTGCGCAGGCTTGGCAGGATGGACGGGCTTGAACGATGGCTTGGAGGGCTGGGTGGGCTGTACATCATGCGAGCACGCAAGCAGACTTTGCCGATGACGATGATGCGGCAGTGGCGTCGGACAAGACCCGGAATAGCGGCTGCAAGTTTCGCGCGTACCGCCGACAAGACACCGGCACGGCGCAGGGCAACGGTTGCCCGTATCGACAGTCGGACACGCTGACAGATAGTCTCTTGCATGGATATACCCCTATTCGTCAGAAATCCGTTTTGACGCGCTACAATCGGTGGCTGCCTGGCGGCACTGGGGCGTTCGGGCCTGATGCCTGAGGCCGATCTGTCGAAACAACCGAGTGAGCAATGATCGAAATCTATACTGACGGTGCCTGTCGGGGCAATCCGGGGCCCGGTGGCTGGGGGGCCTTGCTGCGCTCCGGAGACCATGAGAAGGAGTTATGGGGGGGCGAGCCCGATACCACCAACAACCGCATGGAAATGACGGCGGTCATCGAATCGCTGAAAGCACTGAAACGGCCCAGCGAAGTGATACTGACCACCGATTCGCAGTATGTGCGCAAAGGCATCACTGAATGGATCTCGGGCTGGAAGCGCAAGAACTGGAAGACTTCGGCCGGCAAGCCAGTCAAGAATGCCGACCTGTGGCGTGAGATCGACAGGCTGGCGGCAGACCACAAGATAGACTGGCGCTGGGTGAAAGGCCATAGTGGTCACGCCGAGAATGAGCGTGTGGACGATCTGGCCAATCGTGGAATCGATGAAATGACGCGCTGAGTGTCAGCTCTGGTACTTCGCAGGCAAGCTGTCTGCCATTGCAATTGCCATTGCCATGACAGTTCCTGCAGTAGCGGGATCTGACGCCTGTTCTGGCGCGGATTTCATCTTGTCGATACTGCATGCCTGTCAACCGGCCGAGCGCTGCGCTGTCAACCTAACAATTGTAAAAATACGTTAGTGTGAGAGTCACTCCACAAAAGGCAATAGTTCCAGCCGTGTCAGCAAGCCTCAGACCGTAGTTTGCTTATATAGTTCGCGCCTCTAGACAGCTATGAGCGCAGCGCATGAATAAAAGACTCTCCATTCGCCGACCGACGACGTTGGGGGTGCTGTGTCTCGGCCTCTGTAGCAGCATCGTGTCAGCAGAGACGTTCACACCCGGTGATGTCGCCGCCTTGAGGAATGCCTTGCTGGAATCATCAGGCAACGATCAGGCTGACATCATCGACCTCGGTGATCAGACATTCATCCTGGATGAAGCGCTGGTCATCAATCCTGAGGACCATGAGCTGGAATTGCGAAACGGCACCCTGGAGCGATTGCAGGGTTCTGCCCCGACGCGGCTGGTGGAAGTGACGCGCAACGGCACATCGGTCACCGCCGATGCCGACAATCAGGTGTCCTTTCGAAACATGAGCTTCCTCAACGGACGAGTGGATGTCGGTGATGTCTCATCGAATTCGACGGGTGGCGGAGCCATTCTTGCCAATTGGTGGATTCTGGTAGAAAACTCACGCTTCCTGGACAACGCGGTCGTGGGTAATGGCTCGGGCGGGGCAATTCTCTCTGATGGCGGATTGACTGTCAGGGACAGCGACTTCATCAACAACACTGCACTCAGTGATGTGCCGGGTACCGCAGGCAATGGCGGGGCGATCATCATCAAGCGAGAGTCGGCAGAGATCCGGGAAAGCAGCTTCATCAACAACCGCGCCAATGCGGGTGGGGCCTTGTATTATTCGGTGTCCAGTCGTGAGCAATCATTCGTTGCGCAAAGCTTCTTTCAGGACAATTCGGCGACCACGCTCGGCGGGGCGGTATTCTCTGCCAAGGATGATCTGAACCTTACCACCAGCACCTTCCACAGGAACAGCGCCGGTATCGGTGGCGGTGCCGTTTACTCGCAGAGCAAGGGTTATGAGGCGGGCGGTGGAGCAAGATTCGAGAGCTATGGGCTGAACCTGTCCTATAGCGCCTTGATAGACAACAACGCGGCTGGTGGCAGTGGCGGCGATGGCGTTCTGGCCTTTTTTCAGGAAGAAAAGGGCGTGGTTCTGGTCAGCAATATCTTCGGCGATAACGGTGATGAGAACTGCGCCAGTATCGGCGGCGGTGACACAACGATGCACAGTAATTTCTACTTCATTTTCGCTGACGATGAGACCTGCGGTACCACGCAGGAAGGTGCCACCCTTGTCAGCGATATCAGAACGCTGTTCTCCGGCGAGCTGGCGCAGAACGGTGGGCGAACCCCGACGTTTGCTCTGTCAGATGACTCCCTGGCAATCGACGCTGCAGATGACCAGTTCTGTTATCCTCTTGATCAGCGTGGTGTCGATCGTAGCAGGGATGGGTTCAGCGGTACGGCCGGGGTGGGTACTGGGCTGAACTGCGACGCGGGTCCCTACGAGCTGGATTTCAGTGCATTCGACATCGATGAAGACGGAATACCGGACAATGCCGATAACTGCCCGGCAGACTCCAATCCTGGTCAGGAAAATATCGACGGTGATCAGTTCGGTGATGCCTGCGACGATATTGATAATCGTGATGAAGATGGCGATGGTCTGCAGAACTTCGAGGACAATTGCCCGATAGACGCCAATCCCGGACAGATCGACTCGGATAATGATGGTCTGGGAGACGTCTGTGACCCCATCCCGACGGGTGATGCGGACGATGACGGTGTTGACGACTCGCTGGATAATTGTCGCACCGATGCCAACCCCGAGCAGCTGGATAGCGACTTGGATGGCATCGGTGATGCCTGCGATACCGTCGACAACGGCGACTCTGATGGGGATAAGGTCGAGAACCATCAGGACAATTGCCCGATGGTGGCGAACGAGGACCAGGCAGACGCAGATGGCGATGGTGCCGGCGATGCTTGTGATGATGTCGACAACAGTGACTCTGACGGTGATGGCGTCGAAGACCGTGACGACAATTGCCCGATGGTGATGAATCAGGGGCAGGAAGACCTGGATCGCGATGGTACCGGTGACGCCTGTGATGATGTCGACAATAGTGACTCTGACGGTGATGGCGTCGAGGACCGTGACGACAATTGCCCGATGGTGATGAATCAGGGGCAGGAAGACCTGGATCGCGATGGTGCCGGCGATGCCTGTGATGATGTCGACAACAGTGACTCTGACGGTGATGGCGTCGAAGACCGTGACGACAATTGCCCTATGGTGGCGAACGAGAACCAGACAGACTCGGATCGCGATGGTGCCGGCGATGCCTGTGATGATGTCGACAACAGTGACTCTGACGGTGATGGCGTCGAAGACCGTGACGACAATTGCCCGATGGTGGCGAACGAGAACCAGACAGACCTGGATGGCGATGGTATCGGTGATGCCTGTGATGAGCCGGTTGATACAGGTGACTCATCCATCAATGCCGAGGTTGTGCAAGCGGCACAGGCTCTTGACGCTGTCATCGCTGCGAGCAGTGGCCAGACACGACGGATTCTCTCTGGTGCTGCCAGTCGACTGGATCAGGCATTGCAAGGCAATCGCTGGACAACGGATGATGAACTGTCCGCCAGGCGTGGCAATCGGGTCTTCGTCTATGCGGGGCTGGCCATCAACGAGATCGAGCGCATTGCGGACTATCGCCGTACCGATGCCACATTGCGGTCCGAGCTTGATGCAATCACCACCGTTCTGCTGGACAGCCTGCGTGAGCTGGCAGAAAACAGGATTTCGGAAGCAGAAGCGGCTGGCGGTCGTCAGTGGAAAATAGCTCGGGCGAGGATCGCGCTGGGGCTGGGTGATCGTTACCGAAGTCGTGATTGGTTGAAAGGTGCTGCCTACAATTACGGTTACGCCTGGGGCTGGGCAGGCGCTGCACTGTAGCTGAGGCAGAGTGGTTCCGGGTGACGTCACGAGCGTTATCCGGAACCTGCCTCGCTCAGCAGTCATTTGTATCGTAGAATCGAGTATTCATCGATACGTACTGTTGATAAGATGCCGAGTGTGCGCGTGGCGGCATTGCCTGGCACGCATATGAGCAGAGTAGGCAGGCGGTAGTTTTCGTCGTCACGTCTGTTCTGCACGGCAGGGTCGTACTGCCTGATCAACAGAATGCAAGCAATCAGGATCCAGACGAAATGAGCGCAAAAGGCAGTATCAATCGTGCAATATTCCTCGACACGGAAACAACGGGACTGGACCCGAAGACCGGTCATCGCATCATCGAGATCGGTTGCGTTGAAATGCGCGAACGTCGCCTGACGGGTAACAATCTGCACATCTATCTGCAGCCTGATCGTGAAATTGATCCTGGGGCCATGGCCGTTCACGGGATCAGCAACGAATTCCTGATCGACAAACCCCGATTCGCCGAAATTTCAGCGCAGCTCAGAGACTATCTCTCCGGCGCCGAGCTCATCATCCACAATGCCGATTTCGACGTGGGCTTCCTGGAGCATGAGTTTCGCCTGTGCGATGAACCGCTGGTGCTGTCCGATGTGTGCCGCGTGACCGATTCACTGGCCATGGCACGCAAACAGTTCCCCGGGCAGCGCAATTCTCTGGACGCGCTATGCAAGCGGCTTGGCGTCAACAACAGCCACCGCACATTGCACGGTGCACTACTGGACTCCGAGATACTTGCCGATGTCTATCTGGTGATGACCGGTGGACAGACTGCTCTGTCGCTGGATCAGGAGGTAGCAGGCCAGGGCGTGAAGGTGGACCTTGCTGCCAGTCTTGATCTCAGTCAGTTGCGTGTCGTGAACGCCAGTGGTGAAGAACTGGCGGAACATGAACAGTGGCTCGACAAATTGCGCAAGGCGGATGATGGCTGCGCCTGGGACAAGCTGACGGTACACTGAGCGGCACAAACGCCCCTGACTTATCCGTCAGGTCAGGGAGCGGCGTTACGTCGGGTATCAGTGCGTTCGCACGACCCGCGCCTTGTCACGCTGCCAATCGCGGTCCTTGATGGACGCACGCTTGTCGAACTCCTTCTTGCCCTTGCCGATGCCGATTTCCAGTTTGACCTTGCCGTTTTTCCAGTACATGGACATGGCGACAATGGTATATCCCTTGCGCTCTACCGCGCCTACCAGCCGTGACAGTTCGCGGCGGTTGAGCAATAGTTTGCGACGCCGCTGGTTTTCTGCCACATAATGGGTAGAGGCGGAATTCAGGGGATTGATATTACAACCATACAACCAGGCTTCACCGCGTACCAGCTGGACATACCCGTCCACCAGCTGTACCCGACCTTCGCGCAGACTCTTGACCTCCCAGCCCTGCAGCGCCAGGCCGGCCTCGAATTTTTCGTCGATCTTGTAGTCGTAGGTCGCACGTTTGTTTCTGGCAATGAGTGCATCACCTGAAATCTTGTTGCCTTTATTCTTTTTCGCCATGGGACCATTATACGGCCCGAAAGCGCTTCGGCGCGGCAGAACATAAACGACATAGTCATGCCAACCATCGCTCGTTCAGCACTCGTCTCCCATTCGGCCACTCAGATGTATCAGCTGGTGCTCGATATCGAATCCTATCCGGCCTTTCTGCCTTGGTGTCAGGCAGCCTCGGTGGCCGAGCAGGACGATACTGAACAGCTGGCCTCGTTGACCATGGATCAGCGCATGCGAGGCACGCGATTCACGACGCGCAATCGCCTTGATGAGGACCAGTCCATCTCCATGCAGCTGGTTGAAGGGCCTTTCAAGCGACTCAGTGGCGTCTGGCGATTCAAGGCCATCGACGATGACGCATGCCGGGTGGAGCTGGAAATGAACTTCGAATTCAAGAGCCGCGTGTTCGCGGCATTGATGGGGCCTGCGTTCTCGAAGATCTGTGACACGATGGTTGCGGCCTTCGTCAAGCGAGCCGACAGCGTCTACCCGGCTTGATCAAGGCCGAGAGACAGGATCATGAATCGACCAGATGTGCCAGATGTGCCAGATGTGTCGGATGCGCCAGATGCGTCGGATGCGTCGGATGCGTCGGATGCGTCGGATGCGTCGGATGCGTCGGATGTGGCTGATGTGGCTGATGTGGCAGATAAGCTTCTGAGCGTTGAAGTGATTCTGGCGATGCCGTCAGTGCAATACCGGCAGATTCTGGATGTCAGACCGGGCACGTGTGCACGAGAGGCCGTCCGGCTGGCGCTTGCTGCCGGTCTGATCCCGCAAGGCTGCGAGGTCGACATCGATCCGATGCAGGCGCCTCTGGGTGTTTTCTCGGAAAAGGTCGATGATGACTATCCTTGCCAGACAGGAGACAGAATCGAACTGTACAGGCCCTTGCTGCAGGACCCGATGGAGCTACGCCGCCAGCGTGCGCGTCAGTCGATTTCCTGATAGGGCACGGTGTCCTCCGCCTTGTCCACTCTCTCCCAGAAATAGCGTCGTTCCGGCAGCTCTCCCGACACCTGCATATCCGCAGTATCGATGCGAGCGACCACATCGTTCTCGAAGATGATCGTGGCACGGCGAGCCTTGACGGCGGAACCTGCTGGCGCTCGGGTGTACACGTAGTTCCACTGATCATCCCTGAAGGGGTTCTTTTCGACAGGTGATCCGATCAGGTTGCTGACCTGCTGCCTGTTCATGCCGACCTCGATCTGCGCGAACTGTTGCTCATTGAGCAGGTTGCCTTGCTGAATGCTGATCTTGTGCGCTCTGGGCAACCAGAAAGGGTCTCCACCACAGGCTGACAGGAGAAACATCATGACGGCCAGGCAGGCTGCGCTACGCATAGGTAAAGTCCATGAGAACAAAGGGGAGATTGTCGTATACTTTAGCTGGTAATTCCAACAGCTTCATCAACTGCAGTGGCCATCCAATGACGCACAATCAGACCATTTCACGAGACCTGCGCAAAGCCGGTCTGAAAGTGACGTTGCCGAGACTGAATATACTCGAAATACTCGAGGGTGCCGAACAGCATCATATGAGCGCTGAGGACGTCTACAAGGCCCTGCTCAAGCAAGGCAGTGATGTCGGCCTGGCGACGGTCTACCGGGTACTGACACAATTCGAGGCGGCCGGGCTTGTCACGCGCCACCACTTCGATGGCGGGCAGGCAATCTTCGAGCTGGACACCGGTGACAACCATGACCATATCGTCTGCGTCAAGTCAGGCAAGGTGTCTGAATTCAAGGACGAGCTGATCGAAAGACGGCTGAACGAGATAGCCCGGGAACTGGGGTACTCGCTCACTGACCACAAGATCATCCTGTACGGTGAATATCATGAGGATGAAGAGGCGGAATCCAGCATTTCCTGAGCGTGCTGGCGACTCTTGGTCGTCACCTTTTCTCCGCCGAGCATACGGGCGATCTCATCCCTGACAGCCTTGCCATCGAGTGCCTGAACGCGCGTGCGAGTCTTGCCTTTCGTCACATCCTTGGCAACCTGCAGGTGATGGTGCGCCTGTGAGGCAACCTGAGGCAGATGCGTGACGCAAAGTACCTGGGATTGACTGCCAACCTGCCTGAGCATCTGACCGACCTTGATGGCGACGGCGCCTCCGACGCCTGAATCGACTTCATCGAACACCAGTGTGGGTACGGCGTGGGAGTCGAGTGCTGCCAGCGTCATGCACAGGCTGATGCGTGAGAGTTCACCGCCAGAGGCAACTCGCGACAATGGCCCCGGATCAACGCCCGGATTCGGACTGACGAGAAAGTGCACGCTGTCATTACCCAGTCTCTGCGGCTGCGTTTCGTCCGTGTCTATCCGGATCTCGAATACGCCACCGGCCATGCTGAGTTCCTGCATCGTGGCGGTAATGGTCGCAGCCAGTTTCTTTGCGTGGCGACGTCGGTGACGCGTCAGTTTCAAGGCCTCTTCGTCATAGATCGCCCGCAGGGCGTCACGCTCGCGGACCAGTTCATCACTGGCCTTGCCCGGATCTGTCAAGGTCTCGTATTCCTGACGCAAGCTGTGCTCCACCTCCGGCAGATCGCTCATGTCGCACTGGTGTTTGCGAGCCAGGGAGTGCAGTGTGGCAAGCTTCTGGTCCAGCCAGTTCAAGCGGCTGTCGTCATGATCGAGCCTGCCGAGTGTGCTGCGTATCAGATGCGCTGATTCGGTTATCTGGATGGTCGCAGACTCAACCAGATCGAGTGCTTCGCGCAGTTGTTCATCCATCTGTACCAACTCACTCAGCGGCGGTGTGGCCTTGTTGAGGGCGGGATAGGCTGTTTCATCGATCGCACTCAAGGCCTGCTCGCCCAATGACAGAATCCTGTCGCTATTGGCCAGCCATCGGTGTTCCGACTCGATCTCTTCCACGGTAGCGTTGCCGATATCCAGCTCATCGAACTCCTGCAACTGGAAATTCAGCAGATCCGTGCGCTGCAGGCGCTCATGGGCATTGCGCTCCAGGTCCTCGACGGCCTCATGGGCCGTCTTCCAGGCGTCGAAGGCTCGGGACACTCGCTGATATTGAGCGCCGCCGGCATACCGATCGAGCAGATCTCTCTGTTGGGCTGATTTGCCCAGTGTCTGATGTGCATGCTGGCCATGTATCGTGACCAGTTGTTCGCCAAGTGCCTTGAGGCTCTGCACAGACACTGGCACATCGTTGATCGTGGCTCGCGATTTACCATTGCTGGACAGAGTCCTGCGGATCAGGCAATCGTTGTCGGCATCCAGCTCATGGGCAATCAGCCACTGGCTGACGGCGGGTAGTTGGTCGAGGTTGAAGCTGGCCGTGATATCAGCCCTGTCAGCACCTTGCTGGATCGTATCGGCGCTGGCTCTTGCACCCAGAATGAGTCCCAGAGCGTCCAGCAGGATCGATTTGCCAGCGCCGGTTTCCCCCGTCAGAGCTGTCATGCCGGTGTCCAGCTCAAGCTCCGAGGAGTCGATGATGGCGAAGTGACGGATATGAAGGTGAGTAAGCACGGATCAGGTTCCGAAGGTCAGCCCCAGTTCAGTTTTTCTCGCAATATGCGGTGATAGTCGTAGTTCTCGGGATGCAGCAGCATGACGCGATTGACATTGCGCTTGACTTCGATCATGTCGCCAAGCATGGCATCCATGTAGACCTGACCATCACAGATCACTTGTGCGCTTGCCACGTCGTCGTCCCACAGATGAACGCGAATGGTGGAATTGGCATCCACCATCAGTGAGCGGCTGGTCAGGGTGTGAGGGCAGATGGGTTGAACGACCAGGGCATCCAGAGTGGGCCCGACGATCGGGCCGCCATTGGACAGCGAATAGGCGGTACTGCCGGACGGTGTGGCGATTATCAGCCCATCGGCGCGCTGATGAGTGACCAGTACATCATCGATGATGACGTCGAAATCCATGATCTGCAGTACATCCTTGACGCGAATGATGGTGTCGTTGAATGCATAGGAACTGGCCACGCACTCGCCATCGCGCAGGATGCGAGTCTGCAACATGGCGCGGTTTTCCTGGATGTTCTGTCCCTTGACGATCTGTGTGAGTTCATCGAGGCCACCATCCGGTGATACATCGACCAGAAAACCCAGTCGGCCTCGATTGATTCCGACAATGGGAATGTGGTGGTCGACCAGCGACCGGGCGGCGCTGAGCAGGGTGCCATCACCCCCGATCACGACTGCCAGATCGCAGCTGCGGGCGATTTCGCTGGTATCGACGGTCTTTCGACCGTCCACCAGTCCACGCGTGCTGTTATCCAGCACCACTTCCACGTCGAGTGCCTCGAGGCACGCGACGACATCAGCAAGAGTATTGGCGACGCTCTCATCGTTGAACTTGACGATAAGGCCGGCCCGAGTGAATTTTGTCATCGCTGTAAAGTAGCATGCCAAGGTGATAGGTGCCATTGAATGGCGCGAATTACTGTCAGGATGTCCAGTTGCCCAGCTCGCTCATCGCGTAGAGATGCTCGATGGCCTGGCGAGGCGACAGGGCGTCGATATCCAGTCCTGACAGGTACTCCTGCAAGGCCTGACCCGGGCTGAACATGTCCAGCTGCGGGCTTGCCGGGGCGTTGCGCACTGTTACTTTATCCTGAACGGGCGCTTCGGTATCCGCGGATGGCTGGTGATCGGGTGCCGCGTCGGTAAGTTCGCCGGAACGCTGCTCCAGCGCGCTCAGGCGTTCTCGCGCATAGCGCAGCGCTGCCTCCGGCAGGCCCGCCAGTTCAGCCACTTGCAGCCCGTAACTGCGATCGGTCGCGCCCTGTTTGATGCTGTGCATGAAGATGATCCTGCCTTCATGTTCGACGGCATCCAGATGCACGTTCTCGATGTGCGTGTGCGTATCGGCCATGGCCGTCAGTTCGAAATAGTGGGTGGCAAACAGGCACAGGGCGCGATTGTCTTCGGCCAGGTGTTCTGCACAGGCCCAGGCAAGCGACAGGCCGTCGTAGGTGCTGGTGCCGCGGCCTACTTCATCCATCAGAACGAGGCTGTTCGAAGACGCATTTCGCAGGATGTGGGCTGCCTCGGTCATCTCGACCATGAAGGTCGATTGGCCTCGCGCCAGATCATCCGACGCACCGATTCGCGTGAAGATGCGGTCTATCGGACCGATCACCGCCTTCGCTGCGGGTACATGGCTACCGGTATGGGCAAGCAGGGCAATCAGCGCTGTCTGTCGCATGAAGGTCGATTTACCGCCCATGTTGGGGCCCGTGATGAGCAGCATGCGGCAGCGCTCGTCCAGGTGGGTGGGGTTGGCGACAAAGGGCTCGTCAATGAGCGCTTCAATCACCGGATGACGGCCTTCGTCGATACGAATGCCGGTCTGTTCCGTCAACTCCGGGCGGCGCCAGTCATGCTCGACAGCGATCCGGGCAAAACTGTTCAGTACATCGAGCTCGGCAACACTCTGAGCAATGTTGCGCAGCGTATTCAGTTCCTGTTTCAGGGTGTCGAGCACCCCGGCATACAGCTCTCGCTCTCTGGCCAGCGCCTTTTCCCGGGCGCCGAGCACCTTGTCTTCATGCTCCTTGAGTTCTGGCGTAATGTAGCGTTCGGTGCTCTTCAGTGTCTGCCGGCGAATGTAGTGTGCCGGTGGCTCGCTCTGGCGGTTGGTCTCTATATAGAAGCCGTGAACCCGGTTGTAGCCAACCTTCAGGGAGCTGATACCGGTGGCCTCTTTTTCGCGCTGTTCCATCTGCGCCAGATAATCACTGGCGTCACCACTGAGCGAGCGCAATTCGTCCAGCTCTGCATCGAAGCCCGCTGCAATGACGCCACCGTCTCGTAGCACGACGGGCGGGTTCTCGCAGATGGCCCGTTCGAGAAACCGGTCGGCGGTGACGGGTTGCTGCAGCGTCGCCAGTGTCGAGGACAACGGAACCGAATCGATACGCTCGTTCACCCCTTGCAACAGGGTCACGAGCTCTGGCAGGCGTTCCAGGCTCAGTCGCAGACGTTCCAGCTCTCTGGGTTGCGCACTGCCCAGCAGGATCCGCGTCAGGATGCGTTCCATATCGTGCATGCCGGAGAGTGTTGTCGCGATGTCGTTGCAGGTTTCATCCTGCATCAAGGCCTCGACTCGATCCTGGCGATGAGCAATGCGTTTTCGATCTCTGATCGGTTGCTGCAACCACGCACGCAGTTTGCGCGTCCCCATGGGATTGGCGGTGCGATCGATAACGCTGAACAAGGTATTGGACTCTTCCTGACGGGTATTTTCCACCAGCTCCAGGTGACGCCGGGTGCCCGGATCCAGAATGACCGTGTCCGCGGCGTTCTCCACGCGCAGGTTGCTGACCTGTTCCAGGCTGTTGAGCTGTGTCTCACGGGCATAGCCCAGCGCCACGGCGGCGGCCCGGATCGCAAGTTCCATATCGTCGCAGCCGAACGCTTCGAGGTTCCTCACCTTGAAATGGCCTGTCAGCAGTTTTCGACAAGCGCTGAGATCGAACAGCCAGGGGGCGCGCCTGCGACAAGTCAGTGTGGCGAATTCGTCCTGCAGGCGACTGTCCTCGGACAACAACAGCTCGGCCGGATCCAGACGGGAGATTTCCGCCTGCAGGCCTGTCAGATCAGGCACCTGCATGACGGACAGGTCGCCTGCGGCCACGTCCAGCGCAGCAATGCCGTACCCGCCAGCGGCGCTGCCTTCACTGACACAGACCAGCATGGCTACCGAGCGGGCGGCCAGCAGTGATTCCTCGGTCAGTGTGCCGGGTGTCACCACGCGAACCACTTCGCGCGTAACCGGTCCCTTGTTGGACACGGCTCCGGTCTGTTCGCAGATGGCCACGGAAAGGCCAAGGCGGACCAGTCGGCCAAGATAGTTGTCGGCGGCGTGGTAGGGGATGCCCGCCATGGGAATGGGTTCACCACCGCTTTTGCCTCTGGCGGTCAGCGTTATATCCAGCAGCTCGGCAGCCCGGCGGGCATCCTCATAGAAGAGCTCGTAGAAGTCTCCCATTCGATAGAACAGAAGGGATTCCGGGTATTTTGCCTTGATGCCCAGATACTGCTGCATCATGGGGGTATGTGTGCTCTGCGTCATGATGCATAGTGTACTCAGTGAACGCGCTGCTGACAGAAAGAGACTGACTCATGACCATGAAAGAAGATCCAGAACTGACGGCGAAGGATGCCCATGCCGGTGCGCAAGGCGAAAAAGTGCGCCTGGTGACGGAGCTGGCAGCGCTGTTGCTGGCGCAAAAGGCCACCATGACCACGGCAGAATCGTGCACGGGAGGGCTGATCGCGGGTGCGCTGACCGATATGCCCGGCAGCTCCACCTGGTTCGAGCAATCGGTGGTTACGTATTCGAACCGTGCCAAGCAGCAGTTGTTGGGCGTGCCGGCGGACATCTTCGAACAACACGGTGCCGTCAGTAAGCCGTGTGTGCTGGCGATGGCGCAGGGCGCGCAGCGGCAAAGTGGTGCCACCATCGCGGTCTCCGCCAGTGGTATTGCGGGCCCTGGTGGTGCGGTGCCCGGCAAGCCCGTGGGTACGGTCTGGTTGGGTTGGTCCGTTGCCGGGCAATTATCGGCAGAGTTGTTGCATCTGCAGGGAGACCGTCTGGCTGTGCGCGAACAGGCGGTGCTGCACGCCTTGCGTGGTACCATCGCGCGGATTCGGAACCGGGAGTGAAGTGAACAGCATGAGAATAATGGAAGGACGATCCGGCTCGATCATGTCGACCCTGTTGCTGGCCCTGTCGATAGGCCTGTCCAGCGCGGCGATGGCGCAACAACAGGAGTTGTCCGTCGAAGAGCTGGAGAAGTACATCGCGGAGCAGAAAGAGCTGCTCGAGGAAGTGCTGGCCAATCGTGACGAGACCGCAGACAAGGTCGAGCAGGTGCGCGAGGCTCTGGCAGAACAGGAAGCCCGCAAGGCCTTGGTCGAAGACGAGCTGGAGACCTTGTGCCAGGAGCAGGAAGAGTTGAAACCCGGCAGTTACGACGAATGTCGAAGCCAGCACACTGACTGAAAATATTTACAGTCTTTTAACGGTAGGAAGGCCCAATCCGTTTCTTGTTTGTGAAATAATCCGTTCATCGGACAGTTGCCATGGAGTGGCGGTTCCGCAATTGAATTGAACGGAGAACAAAGCAGTGGACGACAACAAGAAGAAGGCGCTGTCTGCGGCGCTTGGCCAGATTGAAAAGCAATTTGGCAAGGGCACCATCATGCGCATGGGAGACGATTCTGTCTCTCGAGATATCGATGTCATCTCCACCGGTTCGCTGGGTCTGGATCTGGCGTTGGGCATTGGCGGTCTGCCTCGCGGACGTATATGCGAAATCTACGGCCCGGAGTCTTCGGGCAAGACCACGATGACACTGCAAGTCATTGCCGAATGTCAGAAGGCAGGCGGCACCGCGGCATTTGTCGATGCCGAGCATGCGCTGGATCCCGTCTATGCCCGTAAACTGGGTGTCGATGTCGACGAATTGTTGATCTCGCAGCCGGATACCGGCGACCAGGCGCTGGAAATCGTCGATATGCTGGTGCGATCCAGCGCGGTCGATATCATCGTGGTCGATTCCGTCGCGGCGCTGACCCCGAAGGCCGAGATCGAAGGCGATATGGGCGATTCGCACGTTGGCCTGCAGGCGCGACTCATGTCACAGGCGCTGCGCAAGCTGACCGGTAACATCAAACGCACCAACACGCTGGTCATCTTCATCAACCAGATCCGCATGAAGATCGGTGTCATGTTCGGTAGCCCCGAAACCACTACCGGCGGTAATGCGCTGAAGTTCTACTGCTCGGTGCGTCTGGATATCCGTCGTATCGGCGCTATCAAGCGAGGCGACGAAATCGTGGGTAACGAAACCCGGGTCAAGGTCGTCAAGAACAAGATGGCGCCACCCTTTCGCCAGACCGAATTCGAGATTCTCTATGGCGAAGGCGTGTCGAGAGAGGGTGAGCTGATTGATCTGGGCGTGCAGAATGGACTGGTCGACAAGGCCGGAGCCTGGTACAGCTACAACGGTGACCGCATTGGTCAGGGCAAGGAGAATGTTCGCAAACACCTGATTGAAAACCCTGAAATCGCCAATGAGATCGATGAGAAGCTGCGAGAAATCCTGCTGCCCAAGCCGGACAGTCTGAAGAAGGAGAGCGAGGAAACAGCCGAAGTCGAGGCTTGAGATTCTTCCGCCGCTCGGTGTCAGTCGCTGGCTGCCTGGCCAGTCACTGCAAATGAGCAAGGCCGAAACGCCTGAAGAGCTGGCCCGCAAGGCCGCTCATCAGGCTTATGTTGCTGCAATCCGCCTGCTGGCCAGGCGGGATCACTCCACCTTCGAGTTGACGCGCAAGCTGCAGCAGCGTGAGCATGGCTCGGAGGCCATCGAGGAAGCACTGGCCGATCTTGTCAGTGCCAACTACCTCAACGATGAACGTTACGCCGAGCTTTATGCGGAGCAACGCATGAATCACGGTTATGGGCCTTTGTCCATACGGTCAAAGCTCGCCGAACGGGGAATCGATTCTCACCTCGTTCAGCGTGCCTTGCGCCAGCTGACGGTGGATTGGAGCGAACAGGCGGAATCAGTCGTCGCCAAACGCTTTACGCCGCATGAAATCGCCGATACCGGGCAGCAGAGCACCTCTCGCATTGCCAGATTTCTTCAACGTCGCGGTTTTTCATCCAGTGATGCGCTCAGGGGACTGAACAGGCTGCGAAAGGAATTGGCGAGATCGTCTTCGGATTGATCGTTTCCACGGTTTTGATCCACTGATTCCACGAGGCTGTACACGAGAGGCCGCGCTCCGGCTACACTATCGACCCTTTCGATTGTCCGTGGCCCGCCATGCCAGCTTCAATACCTGTCACTACCTCTCAGATTCGAGAACAGTTTCTGCAGTTCTTTGCCAGTCAAGGGCATGAAATCGTGGCATCCGGTTCTCTGGTGCCCGGCAATGACAAGACCTTGCTGTTCACCAATGCCGGCATGGTGCAGTTCAAGGATGTCTTCACCGGTGACGAAGTCAGAGACTACTCTCGAGCGACAACCTCGCAGCGCTGTGTACGCGCCGGCGGCAAGCACAACGATCTGGATAATGTCGGCTACACCGCAAGGCACCATACCTTCTTCGAAATGCTGGGAAATTTCAGCTTCGGTGATTACTTCAAACATGATGCCATCCGCTTTGCCTGGACATTTCTGACCGGCACTCTCGGTTTGCCGGCCGACAAGCTCTGGGTCACCGTATTCGAGGAAGATGACGAGGCGGAGAGCATCTGGGTCAATGACATCGGTGTACCGGCTGAGCGCGTCATACGCATCGGTGCGAAGGACAATTTCTGGATGATGGGCGATACCGGCCCGTGTGGGCCGTGTTCGGAAATCTTCTACGATCACGGTGAAGAGGTCTGGGGTGGTCCGCCAGGATCCCCGGAAGAGGACGGTGATCGCTACATCGAGATCTGGAATCTGGTTTTCATGCAGTTCGACCGCTCAGCCGACGGCACCATGACACCGCTGCCAAAACCGTGTGTGGATACGGGGATGGGGCTGGAGCGCATTGCTGCCGTGTTGCAACACGTCCATAGCAATTACGAGATCGACCTGTTTGCCCACCTGATCAAGGACACCGCTCGCTTGCTGGGTCGGCAGGATCTGGATAACCCCTCGCTCAGAGTCATCACCGATCACCTGCGATCCTGCTCCTTCCTGATTGTCGACGGCGTACTGCCGAGTAACGAGGGCAGAGGCTATGTTCTGCGCCGGATCATCCGCCGTGCAGTCAGACACGGCAACAAGTTGGGTGCTACGGAACCGTTTTTCCACAAACTCGTGGCATCTCTGGTCAAGCAGATGGGTCAGGCCTACCCTGAACTGAGCGCCATGCAGTCTGAAGTCGAACAGCAGTTGCTGCGCGAAGAAGAGCGTTTCGCCAAGACATTGTCCGATGGCCTTGTCATTCTGGATGAGGAAATTGCCAATCTGACTGACAAGACCATTCCCGGCGAGGTCATCTTCAAGCTCTACGACACCTACGGTTTCCCTGCCGATCTGACGGGGGATATCGCCCGCGAACGCGAACTGGATGTCGATACCGAAGGTTTCGAATCGTGCATGGAAGCGCAGCGCTCCAAGGCCAGGGCGGCCAGCAAGTTCGCCGCTCAGGGATTGGACTTCCAGACCAGCACAACCACCGAATTCGTCGGCTATACCGAGAATGAATGCCAGGCTCGAATCAGCGAGCTCTTCGTGGATGGCGAGTCCGTGCAAGGCATCGAGCCGGGTCAGGATGCCTGGGTTGTTCTGGACAAGACTCCGTTCTACGGTGAGTCTGGTGGCCAGGTCGGTGATGTGGGCACCCTGAAATCCATTGACAACGGGCAGGCACTGTTCGAGGTGATTGACACGCAGAAGCAGCGACAGGCCTTCGCGCACGCCGGTACGCTTGGCGGCGGCTCACTGGCCGTTGGCGATACGGTTCTCGCCTGTATCGACGCGGCCCGACGCAATCGCATCCGGCAGAATCATTCAGCCACCCATCTGCTCCATGGCGCGTTGCGCTCGGTTCTGGGCACCCATGTCGAGCAGAAAGGCTCTCTGGTGAACGACAAGTACCTGCGATTCGATTTTTCCCACGATGTCCCCGTCACAGAAGCACAGCGGGTGAGCATCGAGAAATGGATTGATGAGGAAATTCGCGCCAACAGTCCGTGCGATACACGTGAGATGTCCATGGACGAGGCGATCGCCGAGGGTGCCATGGCGCTGTTCGGTGAAAAGTACGGGGATGTCGTGCGTGTCGTGAGACTGGGTGATCGATCGGTCGAGCTGTGTGGCGGTACACATGTGGGCGCAACCGGAGAACTGGGTGGTGTCAAGGTGTTGAGCGAAGGTGGTCTGTCTACCGGGATACGCCGAATCTCGGCTGTCAGCGGTGCCGCTGCGCTCGAGCACTCACAGTCTCTCGAGCACCAGCTCGAAGAGGTGGCCGCAGCGCTCAAGTCTCCCAAGAGCGATGTGCTGCCCAAACTCAAGCAACTGCAGACCCGCAATCGCGAACTGTCGCGTCAGGTCGAGCAGCTCCAGGCACGGCTGGCGGCCAGTGCTGGCAGTGATCTGGCGGCGGAAGCCGAGAACATCGCCGCTTCAAGCGTCCTGTTGAAGGTCGTGCCGGATGCGGATGCCAAGGCCTTGCGTACATTGATGGATCAGCTGCGCCAGAAGCTCAGTGACAGTGTGATCGTGCTGGCCAGCGAGAAGGATGGCAAGGTGGCCTTGATCGCCACGGTCGCTGAATCCAGGCATGGTTCTCTGAAGGCCGGCGAACTGCTCAAGGAAGTGGCAGCCGTGATGGGGGGGCGTGGCGGTGGCAGAGCAGACATGGCTCAAGGCGGCGCGGATTCCCTGGACAAGGTCGACGAGGCTTTCACGGCCGCACGCGCTCTGATCGAGTCGCGGCTCTCGGCCTGATACGCGTGGCAGGGTAAGGTGATGACGGTTCGGGCCTGGCGGTAATGGTTTGCCGGCAGGTATGGGGTGCTCGGCCAGCAGCAGGCGCGCGAGCACAATGGCGGCTTTGGCGCAACAGTTCACAGATAGAGGTGTGCAGTATCCAATATGGCGTTTCTGGTCAAGAAGTACGGCGGCACATCCGTCGGTAGTGTCGAGCGTATCCAGCATGTTGCTCAGAGCATCAAGCAGGCACGTGAGGCAGGAGATGATGTCGTGGTGGTGGTCTCGGCGATGTCCGGGGAAACCAACCGTCTGGTCGGGCTTGCTCGAGAGGTCATGCCCGCCGTTGTCGACGTGCGCGAGCTGGATGTGCTGTTGGCTACAGGCGAACAGGTCACGATTGCTCTGTTGAGCATGGCGCTGAAAGAGCTGGGTGTCGAGGCGCGCTCCTATACGGGATCTCAGGTACGCATACTGACGGACACGAGTCACAGCAAAGCCCGTATCCTGGATATCGACACAGACCGGATCATGGAAGACGTCAAGTCAGGGCGTGTGGTCGTCGTTGCCGGCTTTCAGGGTGTGGATGAGAACGGCAACATAACCACGCTGGGGCGTGGTGGATCGGACACGTCGGCAGTGGCTCTGGCGGCGGCACTCAAATGCGACGAATGCCAGATCTATACTGATGTGGATGGCGTCTATACCACCGATCCCAGGGTCGAGAGCCGCGCGCGCCGACTGGACCGGATAACGTTCGAGGAGATGCTGGAGATGGCCAGTCTCGGATCGAAGGTGTTGCAGATTCGGGCGGTGGAATTCGCTGGCAAATACAATGTACCGTTGCGCGTACTCTCGAGCTTCAAGCCCGGTGACGGCACCCTGATAACTTACGATGACGAGGAAAACACAATGGAACAGGCGCTAGTGTCCGGTATAGCGTTCACACGGGATGAGGCACAGATTACGGTGACCGGCGTGGCTGATTGCCCCGGAACCGCTTACGCGATTCTGGGCCCCATCTCCGACCTGAATATCGAAGTAGACATGATCATTCAGAACATCGGCGCTGACGACACGACCGACTTTACCTTCACCGTGCATCGCGATGAGTACCAGCGTGTCATCGATTATCTGAAGAGCAACAACGAAACCCTGAGCGCTGCCACGATTTCAGGTGATGACCGTATCGCCAAGCTCTCCATTGTCGGCGTGGGTATGCGTTCTCACGCAGGCATCGCCAGCCGCATGTTCAAGAGCCTTGCGGATGCGGGCATCAACCTGCGTCTGATCTCCACGTCCGAAATCAAGATCAGCGTCGTGATCGATGAAAAATACCTGGAACTCGGCGTGCGCGCACTGCATGAAGAGTTCGGTCTGGCAGGCGAGGACGTAGTGGAATCCTGAGCAGACAGTGCCGTTGCGCAAGGTGTGTGACAGCAGTTTACATAGTGACGAGCCCGTGACTCACCAGGACACTCTGACGAACGCCGTGGATTCCATGTTCACGTGCGTTCGTTACTCAACTGTTAAATGTCACGGGGTATCGAGGTTACAGGGCATAAACAACACAACGAGCTGAGATAATTCCGTTTGAACCGAAGGGAGCAATCAATGTCTCTTTGGCGCAAGGAAACGCAAACAGCGCGCTGACATGTCGTCAGAGACGCTTCTGCACAGGAGCTTGTAGTATGTTGATTTTGACTCGTAGGGTAGGCGAAACGCTGATGATCGGTGACGAAGTGTCTGTCACTGTTCTGGGCGTGAAAGGTAACCAGGTTCGTATCGGCGTCAATGCACCTAAAGAGGTTGCAGTACATCGAGAGGAAATCTACGCCCGTATCAAGAAGGAGCAGGAAGGCGAAGGGGCATCAGACGCTCAAGAGATGAATGCTGACGTCAAGTCTTATGCTTTAGAAGGCTGAGTCTTCATCGTCGCAATGTGGTAGCTGTGGCCGATCAGTCGTTGAAATCGGTATTGAAGAAGAAAAAGATGAAAATAGTTGTCGCGATAGGTTGACGAGAGGTCTTTCACCAACCATAATTCGCAGGTCGCAAAAACAACGCGCCCGTAGCTCAGTTGGATAGAGTACCTGGCTACGAACCAGGCGGTCGGAGGTTCGAATCCTTCCGGGCGCGCCAGTTTTTGAGTCATTGCAGTTTTCAGTTCTTTCTGAATCAGCTGCAATCTGTTGTACTTCCGGGTTTACCGTTGCCCAGATATTTCAAACGATTTAGTTGTCCTGCCAAGCTGCTTATCGCAGCTTTTGCGTCTGGCAGACATCGATTCGGAGAGGTGGCCGAGTGGCTGAAGGCGCTCCCCTGCTAAGGGAGTATACGTTTTAAAGCGTATCGAGGGTTCGAATCCCTCTCTCTCCGCCATTAGATACCCGGTACGTAAGCCATGAGCGGCACTCGATTAGTCGGCGATGTGGGTGGAACCAACGCACGGTTCGCACTCCTGGATGATGACGGTCAGCCGGTATCTTCCAGCACCTTGAGCACAGGCGATTTTCCCAGCCTTGGTGCAGCGATCTCGACCTACCTGGCTGATCATGATATCGACCGTATCTCTGCCGCAGCCGTTGCTGTAGCAACACCCGTCACGGGCGATGCGGTCAAACTGACCAACAATCATTGGTCGTTTTCCATTGAAGAGACGCGCCGACAGCTGGGTATCGATACCTTGCATGTGGTCAACGATTTCACGGCGCTCGCCTTGTCCGTACCGCATCTGCCCGCTGGGGAGCTGATGAAGATCGGCGGCGGCACCGAAGTGCCCAATCATGCCAAGGCCATCATCGGTCCGGGTACGGGCCTGGGCGTATCCGGCCTGATACCGTGCGGCCAGCATTGGACAGCCTTGCAGGGCGAGGGTGGTCATGTGTCACTCGGTGTGCGAACAGATCGTGAACGCGCGGTGTACGAAGTGCTGGCGCGGCGTTACCGACATGTATCCGCCGAACGTTTCCTGTCTGGCCCGGGTCTGGTCAATATCGTCACGGCCTTGCGCGAGATCGACGGTCTGGCCTTGCGGGAGTACTCCCCGGCAGACATCACAGCCAATGGCATGTCGGCCGCCGCCGATTCCGAGCATGCAGCCTGCGCGGAAGCACTTTCGATGTTCTGTGAGTTGCTGGGGTCCTGTGCCGGTAATCTCGTCCTGACTCTGGGCGCTGAAGGTGGCGTCTACATCGGTGGCGGTATCGTGCCCAGATTGGGTGAATTCTTTGTCAGATCAGGGTTCCGCGAGCAGTTCGAGGCGAAGGGGCGCATGCAGGGCTACCTGGAGAAGGTGCCCAGTTTCGTCATCCAGTCGCCCTATCCGGCACTGGTCGGCGCCGCTCAGCTTATCTAGACTGTGCGCCGTTCGTACTTCTGGCCACTCACGTCGGACTCTCTGATGCAGAAGCAGACGTGTGTCACGAAAGGTCGGGAAACCCTTGCTGAGTCTTCCTGGTCCATGAGCAACTGGCCTGTTGCAGGCTCAGACCCGGTGCAGCCTTCGAGGATTGATCCGACTCGTGGTGTATCACGAATCAGGCATTGAATACGGCATGCAGCATGCCTGCCATTTGATGGCAGGCTAGAATGCCCTGTGCTCGAACAGGCTGATGTCGGCAAGCACTTGCTGCTGCCTGGAAAGGCGCTCACATTTCAACGGATGTTCACTGACGTATCAACCGAGAACCTTGTGCCAGATGCTGATCAGATTCAAGGCTGTAACCACTGTCCTGCTGCTCTTGTTTCTGCTGCCGGCGCGGGCCATAGAGCTTCCCGACGGCTTCATCGACGAGCCCTTCATTGCCGGGCTGGATGGGCAGATCACCGGCTTTGATGCCTCGGCGCTCGGCAGAGTCTTCATCAGTGAGAAGTCCGGTGTGGTGCGTGTTGTACGAGACGGTCAACTGCTCGATGAGCCATTTCTGGACATCAGCGATATCGTGAACGACAGAGTCGATCGCGGCCTGCTATCGGTTGCCGTGCACCCGGGTTTTCCTGCGACACCTCATGTTTACGTGCTCTATACCTTCGACCCGCCAGAGCTGGTCAGTGAAGGACTGACCGGGCCGGGAGTGCCTGAAGGCAATGGTAACCGTGTGTCGCGCCTGGCTCGCTATACGGCAGATGCTTCACAGGACTACAACGTTGCCGAGGTCGGCAGCGAAAGGATCATTCTGGGACAGAACAGTACCTACGCCAACATCGGCAATGCGGAAGAGCGATTTGATACGCAGACCCCGTCTTGCGGACCGATCGGTAGTCCCATCGAGGACTGCCTGCCGGTGGATGAGGATTCGCATACCATCGGTGCCATGCGTTTTGCCGAGGATGGCTCCTTGTACGTCAGTAACGGCGACGGAGCCAGCTATCGCACATTCGAGCCACTGACACAGATGACCTACGATCTGGACAGCTTGCGTGGCAAGATCCTGCGTATAGATCCGGAGACCGGTGAGGGTCTGTCGGATAACCCCTTCTTTGATGGAAACCCGGCCAGCAACCGATCACGCGTGCTCAGTTACGGTTTGCGTAACCCGTACAGCATGACCATACACCCACTGACAGGGGTGCCCTACGTGGGGGATGTGGGGGAAGAGCTCTGGGAGGAAATCAACGGCGGGATTGCACGTAATTTCGGTTGGCCCTGCTATGAAGGTGGGCGAGAGGGCAACGAGCGCCAGACGGGGTTCGAGCCGCTGGATTTCTGCCAGAGCCTTTACCAGTCCAGTGAGGAGATTGAAGCACCGCTGCTGAGTTGGGAGCACGCCGAGTCTGGCAGTAGTGCCATGGTTGGCGATTTCTATTTCGGAGAAGCGTTTCCAGCCGAGTACACCGGCATGCTGTTCTACGGCGATTTCATTCAGGGCTGGATGCGGGTGGCCGACGTCAGTGACGCCGATGCTGTGAGTAGCAGCGCATTTGCCACTGACATGCTACCCATGACGGAAATTCGTACAGGCGATGATGGTGCCATCTACTACGCGAGTATCACGACTGGTGAGGTACGCCGCATTCGCTACACCGGCGCCGGTGGAACGACTGGAGAGGATACTGACGGTGACGGTGACGGTGACGGTGACGGTGACGGTGACGGTGACGGTGTTGACACCGATGGAGGACAGGACGGTGGTAATACAGCTGCCGGAGACGAGGCCTCAAGTCCGGTGGTGGTCGGTGCGATGTCATTTGCATGGCTTTGCCTGTTGACCCTCGGCCTCGGATTGCGGTGCGCATGCACACGACGGACTGAGCGTTCCCGGGTCGAATCGTGAAAACATGCGAAGGCATTCGCTACCTGATGGTGGCATTACTGATGTCGACCTTGATCGCCTGCAGTGATGGCGTGCAGCTGGACTCGTCAGGTGGTGGCACGAGCGCTGGGGGTACTGGCGAAGCGGGTAGTAGCGACTCGGGAGATGATGGCGGATCGGGGTCAGGAGTTGTTGCAGGCAGTGGCGCATTGCCTGACCTCGCTCCTCACGCCACGGGTTTCACCGGAGATCATTTTTCAGGTGCCGGGCAATGTTCCGCCTGTCACGATGATCTGCAGGACGCCTCCGGAAACGATATCTCCATGGGGCGGGACTGGTCGGGCAGCATGATGGCCAATGCCGCCAGAGATCCCTACTGGATTGCCAAGGTTGCTGCGGAAACCAAACGCAATCCGCAATTGCAGGACACGCTCGGTGACACCTGTTCGCGCTGTCATGCGCCAATGGCCAATGACACCGCTCGTAAGAACGGCCTGGCCATATCCCTGGCATCCGGTGGGCTTCTGGATGAGGTCAATCCATTGTTCGACCACGCCATGGACGGAGTCAGCTGCACGCTCTGCCATCAGATCGACAACGATGCGCTTCTGGGGACACCGGAAGGCAACTCGGGTAATTTCAGTGTTCTGGAGAAGGATAACCCGTCTGAGCGCCCGGCCTATGGACCCTATTCGGATCCGAATGGTGTCCTCATGCAATCGCAAGTGCGTTTCAACCCGGTTTTCGGTGCGCACATGAGTACGTCTGATGTCTGCGCCTCCTGTCATGACCTCGAGACCCCCAGTGGTGGGCATCAGAACGATATGGCAACGGGTTTCTTTCCCGAGCAGATGGTGTTTTCCGAGTGGAAGAACAGCGTCTATGCCCAGGAGGGTGTCGATCAGCAAACGTGTCAGACATGCCATATGCCGGTAGTGCCTGGCGAAGTGAGTCTGGCCAGCCGAGGTGGTGGCATTCCGCGAGAGGGTGTCTCTCGGCACACGTTTCTGGGTGCCAATACCGTCATGCAGAGCATGCTCATGACGTATGCAGATGAGCTGGGGATTACCGTTCCCGCGGCCCGCTTCGAGGAGTCCATCGAGCGTAACCGGGCGTTTCTGCAGCAGGCGGCTGATGTGGATATCAGCGATAGCGTCATTCGCGATGGCATGCTGGAAACCCGGCTGGTGATTCGCAACCGGACCGGACACAAGCTACCCAGTGGTTTTCCGTCGAGACGCGTTCATGTTCACTTCGTGGTTAGCGATGCGGCGGGTACGGTGGTATTCGAGTCCGGTGCATTGAACAGCGATGGCAGTGTCGCTGGCGTATCGGCCGATACCGACAGCAGTCAATACGAATTGCACCACGACATCATCGATTCTCCGGATCAGGTGCAGGTCTACGAGGCCATCATGGGTGATTCGGCCGATCAGGTGACCCATACACTGATGCAGGCAGCCCGATACCTGAAGGACAATCGCCTGTTGCCAGACGGTTTCGACAAGGCGTCAGCGCCGGATAACATCAGCACGGTGGGTGCGGCGAGCATGGATAGCAGTTTCCAGCAGGGCGGGGATACCGTCACCTATCAGGTGGCTCTGCCTGCCAGCGGTGAGTACACCGTGTTTGCAGAACTGGTTTACCAGCCACTGGCGTACGGGCATATACAGGATCTGTTCGAGGACGTGGAATTGCCCGCTGTCGATCAGTTCAAGACGCTGTTCGATGCCAGCGAACTGAAGGCGGAAGTCATCGCCAGCGACACCCTGCAGCTCCGCTGAGCATCAAGTAAACGGCGATGGCGACGCTGCATCGGTGCATGCGGGTCCCCGGCTAGCGGGGACCCGGTTGCAGAACGACGGTGCCTGTCAGTCGTGCAGCAGTTCGTCGAGTCGATCGGCAGTTGCTGTAATGATGCTGGAACAGGACCCGCCATTTTCGTCTGAGCTTGCCGATCCGGTCAGCAGGTCGATCGTGCAGCTGAAATAACCCGCCAGGGCGTCCTCATTGCTTGTGATATGAAGGTTCGTATCGCCAATGGCATAGTCGAGAAGCGCGCCTGCGTACACGACAACCGGACGCCTTTCTCCTTCCGGCAATACCCATTCGGGGCTGATTGTCAGCGAGGCTCTCTGCAGTTGACAGTCGCCGATGCTGCCCTTCGACAGGCTGACATGACAGCTGTCGGTATCGTAGAAGGCAGCCTCGGCCAGTCGCAGGGGAATGTCTCCGATTGCCAATGGCGTTGCGCAATCGATGGCAGTCAACTGTTCACCGACAGCCGGATCATAGGCTCCCAGGCAGATGTCCTGTTGCTCTGTCAGCTCCATGCCTGAAGTCAATCGCTGGTTCAGATCAAGCAGCGTATTGCCTACATGGAGCTTGAGATCGGCGAGCAGTCCTTCCAGGTCACTTCCCGCATCGACGACCGGTGTCAGTATATCGATCCCGTCTTCGCCACCGGTGTCAGAGCCTGTGTCCGTGCCACTGGTATCCGAGCCTGTGTCGCTGCCGGTGTCCGTGCCACTGGTTTCCGAGCCTGTGTCGCTGCCAGTGTCCGTGCCACTGGTGTCCGAGCCTGTGTCGCTGCCGGTGTCCGTGCCGCTGGTGTCCGAGCCTGTGTCGCTGCCGGTGTCCGTGCCACTGGTGTCCGAGCCTGTGTCGCTGCCGGTGTCCGTGCCACTGGTATCCGAGCCTGTGTCGCTGCCGGTGTCCGTGCCACTGGTATCCGAGCCTGTGTCGCTGCCAGTGTCCGTGCCACTGGTGTCCGAGCCTGTGTCGCTGCCGGTGTCCGTGCCACTGGTGTCCGACCCAGTGTCGGTGCCGCTGTCCGTGCCACTGGTGTCCGAGCCTATGTCGCTGCCGGTGTCCGGGCCACTGGTGTCCGAACCAGTCTCGCTGCCGGTGTCCGTGCCACTGGTGTCCGAACCGGTCTCGCTGCCGGTGTCGGTTCCGGCGCCATCGGTGCCGCTTGGATCATCCAGCAGGCCGCCGTCGGAAGTGCTGGAGGAATCACTACAACCGCTGAGTACCGCTGTCAGGAACATGGCCGACAACAGGAGTCTGGGATTCGACAGATTCATAAGGAAACAACCGGAACGATGTGTGACGATTCCGTAAAGATACGCCACAACGCCTTATCTGTACATGTAACGACACTCGCTATCACAATTGATAGCATGTGCTGGCGTATGAAAGGCCCTGATGGTCTACTACGCACGCACGTTATGTGAACTTTACCTCAGGTAATACGGCTCGGGAGCAGCACTCGGATTATGGCAACGGTCATCGACGGCAAGGCGTTTGCACAGCAACTACGCAACGATCTGAAAGAGAAAGTAGCGGCTCTGAAGTCAGAGCACAGATTGACGCCAGGATTGGCTGTGGTGTTGGTCGGTGAGGACCCTGCCAGTCAGGTATACGTCCGCAACAAGGCCAGACAGACTGTGGAAGTCGGGATGGAGTCTTTCGAACATCGGCTCGGTGCAGATACCGACGAGAAGACACTACTCGACCTGATCGAACGGCTCAACAACGATGACGCCGTCCACGGCATCCTGGTCCAGCTGCCACTGCCTGCTCATATCGATGAGCCGAAAGTCATCAACGCCGTCAGTCACGACAAGGACGTGGATGGTTTCCACCTGATCAACGTTGGTCGCCTGAATACCGATGGTGGTGGGGTTGTACCGTGCACGCCGTTGGGATCCTTGATGATGCTGAAGTCTCAATTGGGTGACTTGTCCGGTCTGCATGCCGTGGTACTGGGCAGGTCCAATATCGTTGGCAAGCCGATGGCAGCGTTGCTGCTGCAGGCGAACTGCACGGTCACGGTGGCGCATTCTCGTACTCGAAATCTCGACGCCCTGTGCCGTACGGCGGACATTCTGGTCGCTGCGGTCGGGCGAGCCCGCATGGTGCCCGGAGACTGGATCAAGCCGGGTGCCACCGTCATTGACGTCGGGATCAACCGCATTGAAGAAGATGGCAAGATGCGACTGGTCGGAGATGTGGATTACCCATCGGCTGAAGCCGTTGCCGGCGCCATCACGCCGGTACCCGGTGGGGTTGGTCCGATGACCATCGCCTGCCTGCTGCACAATACCGTTCAGCAGGCGCGCCGCATTGCCGGGATTGGCGAAGACTGAACCAGGGGTTCAGATCCTGATTTCCTCAGCGGTGTTCCGTCCCAGAGGTATTACCGCATCAGTCATCCACATGCCATCGAACTCACCGCTGGCTTGCCGGCTCAGATGGAAGGCATAGCCATTCTCCTGGCCCCGAGCCGTCGATAGCCAGACTGTCTGCACGGCGCGATCGTCGCTCACTTCGATGGGGGTGTAGCGCGCTCGCACATGATTGAGCATGTTCGGGTATCCGCGTTTGATCATCTGGCTGAATCGAGCCAGAGGCCCGGTGCTGAGCCGGTTGGCTGGCGAGGCGAAGCGATAGACGGTAGCGATGCCTGCATCGTTCTCGGGGTCGTTCATCTGCAGGGACTTGACGATGATGCTGATGACAAGCTCCGGAGAATGCTCCCTGTCCGGTCTGATATCCTGCAGATCGGCTGTTGCAGGCGTATTCGTCAGCACCGTGACAGCGATCATGAGCAAAGCGGCTGCCAGCTTTCGCCCACGCCGTGCGGGCCGGGGAATGGGCAGGCTTGCGATGTGTCTGATGGTCAAGATAAAGGCTCCCGAATAGATAGCGCGCGTGGGCTGTGGACTTTGTACGTACACAAGCGCCGGTTCAGACCTCCCGCATTTCGCGGATGTAGTCGCAGATGCGGCGGCCGGCCTCGACCAGTTGCTGGCCGTCCACGCACAGCCCGATGCGAACCAGATAGTGCCCGCCAGGCCCGAAACCGTCACAGGGCAGTACGGACACATCCTTTGCGGCCAGCAAGCCCATCGCGAAATCGTGGGCCGATGTACCCAGGGGGCTGACATCGAGCAAGACAAACATACCCTGTCCCGGATCCACCAGAATGGCGGGTGAGGTGTCCTTCAGGTGCTGTAGTAGCAGTGAGCGCCTCTCCTGCATGACCCGGCGCACGATATCCGGCGTGTCGGCCGCCTCACGAATGGCAACCGTCGCAGCGTCCTGAATGAAAGGCGGCAAGCCGTAATGCATGCAGACTGCCAGTCTGGCCAGATGTGCAGACAGCTCTTCGGGCCCGATGGCCCAGCCGACGCGCCAGCCTGTCATGCGGTGTGACTTGGACAGACTGCCGACAGTGATCAGGATGCGCTCTGATCCGGGTATGTGATGCGGCAAGGGGACAGAGCCTTGCACTACCGTGTCCAGATAGACCGTATCGAATACCAGCCAGATATTGTCGGCCAGGCAGCGCTCCACCAGTTGTTTCATCAGCGCCTGCGAGTAGCAACTGCCCAGTGGGTTGCTCGGGGCATTCAACACAATGGCCTGGGTGCGCGGCGTGATCGCATCGAGCAGTTTGCGCACGTCCAGCTCATGATTGTTTTCTGCGTCCACCTGTACGGTTACCACCGTTGCACCGGACGCGCCGAAAGTGGCTGCATACGTGGTGTAATAGGGCGCCACAAGAATGACTTCGTCATCTTTCTCGAGCAGAACCTGCGCGACCGAGTACAGCGCGTTCTGAGCGCCGGTACAGATCGTGACCTCTTCACTGGTCACGTCCTGGCCGGTCAGAGTCTTGTGATAGTCCGCAACGGCCTGGCGCAGGTGCAGTTCGCCCTTCATGTTGACGTAGTGATGCCTGCCGTTCTTCAGGCTCTCGATCGCCTTGTCGACAATAATGCCCGGGCTTGTCTCATTCGTCTCCTGACCGATGCTGAGCAGGGTTATGTGCTCACCTCTGGCCACGCGTTGCATGGCCAGGCTGTGCACGGCCCAGGGGTCTACCGGCTTGCTGCCGGCAGGGTGATCGTTGATGATGCGGCGTGTCAGAGCTGAATATTTCATGCGTGACAGTATAGGGCGCTTGTCTCTCTGTCGCTCACTCTCTGGTGTGTCGACGTGCTCATGTCGGCAGGTAGGCCGCTCGCATCACCATGCGCAAGGGCCCACCCGTCTGTCTGGCGTTGAATGGATAGCAGGTGACCAGAATCAACCCCGGGGATTGGGTCGCAATGCCGAGGCTTTGCACTCTTGTATCGACTATCTGCCGGTCCATCAGCGTGTAGTGATGAAGCTTGCCGTCGAGAGCCTCCAGCGTCAACCTGGTACCGGGCTCCAGATTCTGCATGAACGCAAGGTGTGTATCTCTGTGCCCGCCAATGGCCAGTGCCGAGGTTTCGGCGTGCAGGGGATCACCCGTGATCAATCCCGGTCCGAAGGCCATTGCCTCGCCGGAGGCATCACTCAATACAATCAGTGACTGGTCCATCGCCGGAATCGTCAGGCGGCCAACGGTTGTCATATCGGCCCATTGCCATGGTTTGGCAGGTATTGCCAGCGTCTTGCTGTTCTGCCAGGCGGTGTCGAGCAGCTGCTGCGCGAGCCGGGCTTTGGCCGTCATCCAGATCGCCGAAGCAGCACTCGTCATGCCGGTCAACAAGGCAAGTATGGATAGTACTCCGATAACATTCTGACGAGTCACGCTTGCGTACTCCGTCGGCTGGCTGCTCTCAATGCCAGGCCGGCGATGCTGGTGAACAGGCTGATCCAGAGCAGCGTGTCCACACCTGCTGCGCCTTGCGGCAATGTGATACCGGTCATCATGTTGCCCTGAGGCAGGCGGTTGGCAATGGCTGCGTTGGCGAGCGCTGCATCAGCCGGACGACTGGGCACCTCTTCCCTGGCTATCAGACTGGTGTAGCGAGTCACCAGACCGGACTCGATGGCCAGACGAGTGATTTCCTGACGGTTCATTTCCGGATCGCTTGCATATCGCTGTTCATCCTCCAGCGCCGAGATCTTCTGGCGAGTCCAGTGCATCGTCACCGCCGGTGCGCTCGACAGCGTTGCACCATACGCCGTGCTGTCGGGGGATGGCAGATCAATGGTCTGCTTGAAGGGCGTATCGCCGTGCATGCCGCTAATCACCAGCGTGTCGGTAAGCTCGCTGAGCTTGCCTACCCACATGGTTGGGCGATTCGCATACAAGTCCGGCACCGGGCGAGGGTAAATCTCACCGTCGCCGTCAGGATAGCTGATGGCGATATCGGTCATCACAGGAGATCGCAGACTGTTAAGCAGTTCGCTGATGGTGTCTGCCACATCGTGCTGGTCCTGAATGCTTACACTGGTGCCGCGGCCGGCTTCTGCAGCCTTTTCCAGAAACCAGCGATTCGGAGCGGATCCGATGCCGACGGTAAACAGCCGGCTGTCGTGCAGGTCGCGGCGTATGCTTCTGAGCAGTGCTTCTTCGTTGCCCACGCTACCGTCAGTGATGAAGACGATCTGCTTCAATCGCTGGCTGGCGTCGTCGCTGTCAACAGCTTCCCGCTTCGTGTCTGTCAGGGCGAAAGCGAGTGCCGACGCCATTTCCGTACCGCCGTCTGCCTGAAGTCTCGCTGCAAACCGTCGTGCCTCGCGCTTCGTTGATTCCGTTGCCGCCAATGATTGCCTGAACAGCGGGTGGTGCTGGTCATCGAATGCCACGATGTTGAGCAGATCTTTCTCGTTCAGGCTGTCAATCGCACGTTCGAGCGCCTGAATGGCGGCTCGCATGGATACACCTGCCATGGAGCCGGATTTGTCCAGGACGACAATGAGCTCTCGTGCCTGCTCTCCGGCGGCCTCAGTCTGCATGGGCGGAATGGCGAGCAGTTGCACGTAGCGCTCGCCCTTGTATTCATTCACGAAGGCACTCAGGGGTGTCTTGAGATCGTGTTGCGCCGGCCAGCGGATATGCAGATCGCGATTCATGGGCATATCGTCAATCTGCCACTGACCGCTGGCGGTTTGCAGCAGCGCCGCATTGGCCGTCACCAGGCTGCTGTTCTGAAGCGCTTCGATTCTCAGCGACACATCCAGAACAGGTCCGTCGGCCTGGTCGGCAGGCGTGAAGTCGGACTGCAATGCTTGCGCATTACCGCTCTGGGCGTTGAGGTAGCGCGGGGTCAGGGTTGTGGGAAGGATCAGAGACAGCTGCTGGCCTGACATCCTGACAGGAAGCATGACATCCAGCGTTACCTTGACCCTTGCATGCGGGGCGATATTGGCGACCTGCATGGTAAACAGATTGGGTCGTTGCTGTTCCATCAGACTGGCAATCTGTCCCACGCTGGCGGCCTGTTCGTAGTTCGCTCTGGCCTGCGCCCTGGGGGCGACCTCGCTCCTGATGATGCGCTCTCCGATAGTGATACGCATGCCGCGAATGGCTGCATCTTCGGGTAGGGGGAACAGGTATCTGCCATTCAGCCACTGATCGCTGGTGTTCCGGAATGTCTGCTCCAGCGTCAGGTTGGCCAGCAGACCTTGCACCTCCAGATCCATGCTGGCGTCCAGAACCAACGCATCTGCAGCTCCGTCAGGATGGTGCAGAACCAGTGTGCCGCTGCCATGATCGGCAAGCTGCCGAGGAATTTCCGGAGCCGCATGAGCATTCACGCCGAGAATCAGGCAAAACCAGAGCACAAAGCGTGTGGTAAAACGCTCTTGACCTCTTGCACTCACGGCAGTTGCCCTCAGAGTGCGTGTCGGGGCACCGAAATCAAGCGGAACGAGTGTTGCAGGGCCAGTCAGGATAGGGTGCATATCAGTGAAAGCTGCTGTAGATTGTCAGGTCTTCAGTAAACACGCACCTCTGGACATTGCAGCGATGGACTCTGGCGCAATACCGATCAATTGTGGTTGAAAAATGACTGAGCCGACAACACCGCGGCGTATCGTGCTGGTAGAGGATGAGCCTGCCCTTCGTGACAATTACACACTGGCGCTGAGCAAGGCGGGCTATGACGTGCGCGGCCACGCGGATCCGGTGTCCGCCCTGGCGGCAGTCAGGCAACATATGCCGGATGTTGCCATCATCGATATCGGTCTTGGACGTGACAGCGAGGCAGGGTTCGAACTGTGTCGCAATCTGCGCGTTCTATCGGCACGATTGCCCATCCTGTTTCTGACGGCCAGGGACAGCGAGCTGGATGTGATTTCCGGCTTGCGCCTGGGGGCAGACGACTACCTGACAAAGGATATCAGCCTGGCTCAGCTGGTTGCCCGTGTCAGCACGGTACTGCGGCGAGTAGAGGCCTTCAGCCAGCCCGATGATGAGTTGCCGGTTCGCCTTGTGGGTGACCTGGCACTCGAGCAGGAACGCCTGATCGCCAGATGGCAGGATGAGACAGTCGACCTGACCGTCACGGAATACTGGCTGGTGAACTGCCTGGCGCGTCATCCGGGGCAGGTTCGCAGTCGGCAGCAGTTGATGGATGCGGCCAATCTGGTACTGGATGATCAGACAATTACTGCACATATCAAGCGCATTCGGGCAAAATTCACGGCCATCGATCAGAACTTTGCCGGCATCCAGACGGTCTATGGGCTGGGTTATCGCTGGATGGACAATCAGCACTAAGGCGACAACAACGCGGCGGGTGCCCGAACGCAATGAAACTACGTTCACAGATGTTGTTGGCCGCAGGATTGACGCTGATCGTGCCATTGGTAGGGTGGCAGAGTGTTCTGCAGCTCTACAGTTCCCTGCAGCAAACCAGAATCGATGAGCAGACGCTGAAGGTTGCCAATATGCGCCTGGCTCTGTCGGAAACATCCACACTCGATGCGGCCCTGCGCAGTGGCCAGGAAACGGGTCCGTCCGGGGACTGGTACGCCGAAAGTTCACCCTATCCGATATTCGTCGACGGTTACGAAGATGACTGGCAGACGCTGATCAGTGATCCCATCGCGCTTGCGCAGGGCACGGAGGAACAGGCGTCGACCGTACGAGTGGCTCGTTACGAGGACAGGCTCTACCTTTTCGTGTCAGTGACCGATGACGAAGTGGAATATCATGTTCCGCCTGCCTTGCCGGTCGAGCCTGCCGAAGGCGAAAGTCCGGATCCGCAGACCAGCCTGGTGAACGGTGACTCGGTGGAGTTGCTGGTGGAGACCGGCAGGGGGCGAGGGACGGCGCAGCAGTGGCAGCATGTGTTGTTCCGAGCGATTGCGCCGGGAACCGTCGAAGCCCTGAGTGCCTCTGATACCACCAGGGACAATGGCCGGCGACAGCTGGCAGGTCTGCCCTATCCTTCGTGGGAAGGGGCCTGGGTGCAGACTCAGAACGGATATCAGCTGGAAATCAGCCTGCCGCTGCCACGTAACGGTGCCAAGGTGGCCATGGCCGTCATCGACGTGGATTTTCCGGGAGAGCCCAGAACTCGATGGGTGGGCACTGTCGACCCTGAGCAAATGCGACGCTTCCACCTGCAGCAATCCGATCGCCGTGATGTAGCAACCGGCCTGTTGTTTCATCGCAGTGACATCGCGGACGAGCGTCTGGATGGCTGGACGACTCCCGGAAGTCGATCTCGCTTGTTTGATGTTCACGGCCGCCTGCTGGCTGACGTCAATGAACTCTATGAGCGCAGTTTGCCTGATGAGCAGCTTGAAGAGGCTGCCTCCAGCAGTGAAGGCCTGTGGGATGCGATCCTGCTGAGAGTCTTCGCGTTCTTTGTTGCCGGCGATCTGCCCTTGCTGCCGGAGTATTCCGGTACGCCGGCGTCACTGCATCTTGACGAAGACCGACAAGCGTCGGTGGTGGGCAATGAACCGAATACCTCCCGCTATGTCACTGATGAAAATGATCGTGTACTGGGCACTCTGGCGCCGATAGGGTCTTCCCCCCGGCGCGGCTACCTCTTGTATGAGAGCAATGAGGAGCATGCATCGGCCTACGCTGGCAGCGAACTGGCGAGATTGTTCAGCCTGCTGCTGCTGGTCAGTCTGCTGGCCGGGTGCGGGCTGCTGATCTTCGCCCTGGTGCTGTCCTCGCGCATACGACGCCTGTCGCTCGAAGCGCAACATGCCGTGGGTGTGGACGGTCGGGTGAAGGGGCTGCCGGGCAGTGATTCACGCGACGAGATTGGTGATCTTTCCCGAAAGCTCTCCACCTTGCTGGCGCGATCGGCTGAATACAATCATTACCTGGAGGCGCTGGCCAGTCGCTTGTCGCACGAACTGCGTACGCCCTTGTCGGTCGTTCGAACGTCCATCGAGAATATCGAACGCGAGGGCCTGGACAGGCAGTCTCTGATGCTGATAGATCGGGCCAGCGGGGGTGCCGAGCATCTGGGCTCGATCATCAAGGCCCTGGTGGAATCCACGCGCCTCGAACAGACGGTGCAGTCGGCGCAGATGCAACGCATCGACCTGGCTCAGTGGCTGCAAGGGTCGCTGGCTCGATATCGACAGGTATACCCCGACACGCGATTCGAATCCGAGCATGAGAACGTCGCCAGCCTGTTCATCGTGGCGTCCCCGGAGCTGCTTAGCCAGGCCTTCGACAAACTGGTGGACAACGCCGTGAGTTTTGCCACGGATGTACCCATCATGCTCTGTGTGGCTATTGATCGAAAGCCTGCAGAACGAGCGGTTGCGGGTGACAGAGTGGTATTGACTGTCAGTAACCGAGGCCTGCCGCTGGATGAAAGCCGTCTGTCTCAATTGTTCGAACCCATGTACTCCGAACGGTGTGCCGCTGGGGAAAATGAGGAAAAGGCGGTACACCTGGGCCTGGGGCTGTACATTGTCAAAATGATTGCAGAGGTGCATGATGGCTCGCTTATCGCTCGAAACGACGACGGGTGGGTACGTATCGGTATCAGTCTGCCCGTGTCCCGAGAATCCTGACGCAATGTTCACTATCGTGTCTGAAGTGACGGAATAATTCATGGCAACGCAAACCAGCGAAGCACAAGACAGTCAGTCAATCATTTCCATTCGTGGCTTGACCAAGGTCTACAAGGGCGGGCACGAAGCCCTGAAAGGCATCGATCTCGAGATCCGGGAAGGAGAAATCCTGGCGTTGCTGGGACCGAATGGAGCGGGCAAGACCACGCTCATTTCGAGCATTTGCGGCCTTGTGACGCCGACTGCCGGTAGCGTCACGGTCGGAGGGCATGACATCATCCGGGACTACCGTGCCACCCGGTCACTGATTGGTCTCGTGCCTCAGGAATTGACACTGGGTGCCTTCGATATCGTCAGAGATACCGTGCGTTTCAGCCGGGGACTGTTCGGCCTGGCGCCCGATGAAGACAAGCTGGATGGTCTGTTGAGTGATCTGTCGCTTCTCGACAAGAAGACGGCCATGGTCAGTCGTCTGTCCGGGGGCATGAAGCGGCGTGTGTTGATAGCCAAGGCACTGGCACACGAACCGCGAATCCTGTTTCTGGACGAACCGACGGCCGGTGTGGATGTCGAACTTCGCAAGGACATGTGGAAGCTGGTGGAGAAGCTTCGACAGGACGGGGTGACCATCATCCTGACGACGCACTATATCGAAGAGGCCGAAGAGATTGCGGACCGCGTGGGTGTGATCAGTGATGGTCGCCTGCTGGTGATCGACGACAAGGCCAGTCTGATGAATTCGCTGGGACGAAAGCAACTCAGCGTTGAACTGAAAACCGGGATCGATGTGCTGCCGGAATCGCTGAAGCCATTTGATCTGGAACTCTCGGCCGATGGACAACGACTGACCTACACCTACGAGACTCGCAGTGAGCGCACCGGTATCACGGCCTTGCTGCAGGCTGTCAGCGATGCCGGTCTGGGCCTGAAGGATCTGAATACGCATCAGAGTTCGCTCGAGGAGATCTTCGTGAATCTGGTACACAGTGAAGACGGGAAGGTAAAACCATGAATGTCCAGGCTGTCAAGGCCATCTACTTCAACGAGATGGCGCGTACCCGCAAGACACTGTTGCAGAGCATTGCATCACCGGTGATATCGACCGTGCTCTATTTCATTGTGTTCGGTTCGGCCATCGGGTCGCGCATCGAGTCGGTGGAAGGCGTCGAGTATGGCTTGTTCATCGTTCCCGGGCTTGTCATGTTGTCCTTGTTGACGCAAAGCATCTCCAATGCCTCGTTCGGCATCTTTTTTCCGAAGTTCACGGGTACCGTCTACGAGATCATGTCCGCGCCGATATCCTCTTTCGAAATCGTGATGGGCTATGTGGGTGCTGCCGCCACCAAATCGCTGATCATCGGCACCATCATCCTGATCACCGCCTCCTTCTTCGTGGATTTGCGTATTGCCCACCCTGTATGGATGGTGCTGTTCCTGGTGATGACATGCATTGCCTTCAGCCTGTTCGGTTTCATCATAGGCTTGTGGGCTGACAATTTCGAAAAGCTGCAGCTGATTCCTCTACTGGTCATCACGCCGCTGGTGTTCCTGGGAGGCAGTTTCTATTCGGTGAACATGTTGCCTGAATTCTGGCAGAAGGTGACCTTGCTCAACCCCGTGCTGTATCTGGTGAGTGGCTTTCGCTGGAGCTTCTTCGAAGTCTCCGATGTCAGTGTGACACTCAGTCTGTTCATGATCTCGGGATTTCTACTGGCCTGCCTGTTCGTGGTCTGGCTGATGTTCAGGACCGGCTACAAGCTTAAGCAGTAGCTTGATGACACGCGAGGGCTCGCGTGTCATCCGGCCTTGATGCGATCTATCGTGTCATCCAGTTTTTCCAGTGATTCCTCGATTCTGAACAGGCAGTGCTTCATCTCGTCCTCGACCTGGAACACCAGCTCCTTCATCAACTCCGGATCGGTATCGGCAGGCAGCTTTTTCAGAAGCTCGGTGACCTGCTGGCGGGCGATTTCCAGCTCGCCGGCAAAGCCATTGGCGGTGACCGCTGATCCTGCCAGATCATGAACAAACTGTGAAAGCCCGGATTTTTCCGGAGCCTCGCCCGGGAATGGCTCCCCCGGGCTTGCGTTTCTGGCTAGAGACATTTGCAAGCCTCCATGGTGTCCTGAAGCTGCAGGGCATCGAAAGGTTTCTGAAGAAAGAAGCTTCGGGGAACCTGATTGGCCTTGCTCTCCAGTTCGGCGCGTTCGCTGGCGGTGATGAAGATGATGGGTGTGGACATGGTGGCGTGGTGCTTGCGCAGACGCTCTGCCACCATGAAGCCATCGCCACCGGGCAGGTTGATGTCAAGTAAGACGACATCCGGGTTGGTCTTGACGGCCTCGTCCATGGCTCTTATTGCATCACTGACACTATGAACTTCCAGATTCATGTGCGCCAGACGCAGTCGCAGAGCGAGACTGAGCTTTTCATCATCCTCGATAAGCAGTACCTTTTTCATTGTATTCCTCCGGTATGACTACCTGGTTTTATCATCGTGGCAGTTTGAAGCTGAAACAGCTTCCCTTTCCGAGTTCGCTTGATACTTCCAGCTGACTGTCGTGCAGAAGCAGCAGTTCGCGACAGATGCTCAGTCCGAGCCCCAGTCCGGATGAGAGAACGGTGTCATCCTCGCGTTCAATCTGATACAGACGCTCGAAAATCAGATCCATGTTCTCCCGGGCGATTCCACAACCGGTATCGCAAACGGAGAATTCGACAGACTTGCCGTCCGGGTGAACGACGAATGTCAGCGTGACGGTTCCTTCTGCAGGAGTGAATTTGACGGCGTTGCTCACCAGGTTTGACAGTACCTGCACGATGCGATCCGCATCGCAGCGCAGGTCGATCGTATGGTCGTACTCGGTAACGAGCATGTTCACCTGTTTCTCTCTGGCAGATTCCACGATGCTGGCTACGGAACGATCGATCAAGGAGCTGACGGGTACCGTGCTGAGTCTGAGGCGCAGTTTGTTGTTATCGATTCTTGCCAGGTCCAGCAACTCGGTAAATTGCGACTTTATCTGGTCACAGCTTTCCATGGCGTGTTCCAGCAGAATCAGCTGATCGGGTGTCACTTCCCCCGCTGCGCCGTCCTTGAGCAGGGATATGAACTCACGTGCCGCGGCCAGCGGCGTCTTCACCTCGTGTGAGACAGTGTGATAGAAATGCAGGATCTCGCGCCGTTTGGCCTCCAGTTGCCTGTTGGCGCTTTCCAGCATCGAGTAGGCGCGTTCCAGCGCGATGTTGCGCTGGATCACCGACAACTCGAGATGTGATCGCTCGACGGCTGTGGTGATGACCCGCTTGAGCGATTGCGGCGTGACATTCCGCTTTGCGATGAAGTCGACAGCACCGGCACGAATGGCCTGCGTAGGCGCGTGCTGTCCGCTTTCAGCAGTGACGATGATGGCAGGTGGTGGCAGCTGCGAGGGGTCGTTGCGCTGCTCGTACATCTCTCTGAGTCGATCGACGATATCCGTACCGCTACCATCGGGCAGTTTGTAATCCACCAGCAGGCAGTCGTATTCTGTCGATTCACAGCGCTGAAACGCTTCCTCGACAGAGGCAGCAGTCTCCATGATGAAAGTGGTACCGGTCGACTTTCCCAACTGGCGTCGGCAGAGATCGAGATAGCCCGGATCATCATCCACCAACAACAGCTTGATGCACTCCTCGTCCTTGCACTGCGTAGCGTGGGTTGCGAAACTGGCCGGGATCATCGATTGACGAGCTCTTGTCTGCTGTTACCTCATGTTATTGGCATGTTCTCGATTAGGTTGATCGGTAGCGCGCGCAAGGAGGCAGGCACTCGTGATCAGCGCACAGTTTCAGCGATGTCTATCGTGAATTTGCCAAGCGAGCAGCATTTTTGCAAAGACCCTGGCCGGTATCAAGGCTGCATCCGCCAGGTGGTCCATTGGGCCAGTGATCCGTTGACGAACACGCTTTGCTCGATGATGAGTGCTTCATCGGTCTGTAGTGCCGTCAAGGCTGTTTCTCGCAGATAGGAGCCTTTCTCGGTTTTCTGTCGGTGGCGATGCCCGCTGTTGATCAGCAGACCGGAAGAGGTATCGATGGCGACGGCGGACGCCGGGATGAGGAGCGTTTCGCGTCGTGAAACCTTTTGATCCTGATCGTATCCAGTCAGCTCGAAGATCACGGCGCCAGAACGATGCGGGCTCTTCGAATAATGTGATCTGCTTTCCGTTCTACCCGAAATGTCGTGCAGGGTGGTGACGTGGGTACGCGGCTGTAGCGAGTCTCCGCTCCCGAAACAGTCCGTTATCCGAGCATGCCCGGATGAGTAGTCTGCGGATAGCAGAGCCGAGCGCAGCTTTTCCTGCGACACCTGTCCTGACAGGTTCAGATCGTGGTCCTTTTCGTCCGGGAGATCCAGGTCATAGTAGCTGTCTCCCATCGACAGCAGGCGCGGCGAACTGGCACCGCATTGCCTGTCTGACCGCAGATCAACGACTTCCCGGCTTTGAACGGATTGAGCAGGCCAGGAGGCAAGGGCTGCGATCAGCATCGCTGCCAGGGATGAGCGGTATCGTGATCGGGTTGGGCTGTACAGCATGACGGATCCTCGTTTTCCGTACTGTACTCAAGCTCTGTATGGCCCGCCGTTGGAGATGCATCAAATTGTGCTGTAGTCGTCGATGAGAGGCGCCGGATGAGAACTGGGTGTTCAGTGCAGGCCACCGCTGGATTCGATGAATGTGACGACGTCATCAACCCCCGATCCCAGTTTGAGGTCAGTGAAAACGGTGGGGCGCTGTGCACGGGCGCTGGCAGCATCGCGTTGCATGGTGGGAAGATCGGCCTCCACATGCACTGCCAGATCGGTCTTGTTGATGATCAACAGATCCGAGCGTGTGATGGCAGGGCCTCCCTTGCGAGGGATATCCTCGCCCTGACACACGGAGATGACGTACAAGGTCATGTCGGCCAGTTCAGGGGAGAAGGTGGCTGCGAGATTGTCACCACCGGATTCGATGAAAATGATGTCCAGAGCCGGCAGGCGTTGCTGCAGGGAAGCGATGGCTCTCAGGTTGATGGAGGCATCTTCACGAATGGCGGTATGTGGGCAGCCGCCGGTCTCGACACCGACGATACGGTCGCTGCTCAAGGCCTGCATTCTTACCAGTGCTTCTGCATCCTCTCGGGTATAGATATCGTTGGTCACGACGGCGACAGAATAGCGGTCCCTGAGTGCCTTGCATAACTGTGCAACCAGGCTGGTTTTTCCTGCACCGACAGGACCCCCGATGCCGATTCGCAACGGTTGACGTGCTGCGTTGTCTTTCATGTCTTCAGTATTCACGTGAGGCAGACACGGCCTGCCAGTTGTTCATGTTGCAAGGAGGCCAGGTCGGCCAGCAGGGTGGCACTGCCAAGGTCCTCCAGTGAGGCGTTACTGCACTGTAGCGAGATGGTTTCAATGACCGGTTCGAGCCTTGCGATCAGCTGCAGGCAGCTCGTCTGTCCCAGCGGTACCAGGCGGGTGGCAATCCAGGCCAGATTGCTGGACATGGACTGCAGCATGGAGGCAATCAGCAGCCTGACCGGCATGCGGTGCAAGCCGCCCAGATAACCACAGACAACCGGCAATGCCATGTCTTGCCCCGTTGCCGGGAAGTCGAGAACCGCTGGCTTGTGCCAGGCACTGGCCGAGGACAGAAACGCTGCGGCCAACTGAGTGGTCTCTGCATGGCGTTCGGCGCCCGACTGCAATGCCAGTGCCAGATCATTGAGGTCGTTCAATGCCTGCGGGGAGTACTGTGCGGGCTCCAGAGCGGTGGAGGGAGCGCTGCTGTCCACGATACGTGCCTGCGTGATCCGGTATGCCTGCGCCATGATGATGGAGTCATTCCAGCCACTACCCTGTGTAATGATGGCATGTATCCAGTCGTGACAACTCTCGGCATCGTGCACCTGGCCGCTCTGGATGGCTGTCTCCATGCCGTGACTGCAACTGAACGCGCCGGTTGGAAAAGCCGCCGAGGTCCAGGTTTGCAGTGTCAACAGCTGCCGCAGTGAGGCCTCGTCACCCATTACCCGTGCGAATGACCGTGGTGGTGGTGATGGGCATGGTCGTGGTCGTGGTCGTGGTCATGGTCATGGTCATGGTCATGGTCATGGTCATGGTGGTGCTGGTGATCATGATGCGCAGCGTGCGAATGGCCTGAACCGTTCTCTTCATCATAGGCGCCGCCAACCGGATTGAATCCTGCCTCGATGTCTTCCACCTGCGCGCCCAGCTCCTCGAGCATGTTGCGAATGACCGGGTCGCGCCGGATCCTGATGTGATCGCCCATTATCTGCGTGGCCAGATGGCGATTGCCGACATGCCAGGTGAGGTTCAGAAGGTGATCGCGATCACGTCCCTGCACGGTATACAGCGCCTCTGGCTCGGCAATCACCCTGATTCCCCGACCATCGCTGAGTCGCAGGATATCGCCCTCACGCAGCAGCATGGCGGCGTCGAGCTCGAGCAGGAATGAAATGCCGTTGTCAGACTGCATCGCCAGTCTGCGTCGGTGTCGGTCAGTTTCGTCCAGCGTGATGGTATCCACCGGCGAGACTTGTCCGCTGTGATCGGCGTTGCGTTCGACTGAGTGACAATGCAGCTTGTTCATAGTGGTTTTTGCGCTGACACGAGCAATTGCAGGAGAGGCATCCAGCGATCGGCTCAGAACAGAAAGTAGCGCTGCGCCATGGGCAGCACGCTGGCCGGTTCGCAGGTCAGCAGCTCGCCATTGGCACGCACATCATAGGTTTCCGGATCTACCTCGATCGTGGGCGTTGCATCATTGAGCTTCATGCTGGCCTTGCTGATCTCGCCACGCGTGTTGCTCACACTCAGCATGCGCTTCTCCACTTCGAGCCTTTCCTGCAAGCCGTTGTCGATTGCTGCCTGCGAGACGAAGGTGACCGAACTGTTGGTCAGCGACTTGCCGAAGGCACCGAACATGGGGCGGTAATGCACCGGTTGAGGTGTGGTGATCGAGGCATTGGGGTCGCCCATGGGGGCTGCCACGATGGTGCCGCCGAGCAGTACCATCTCCGGCTTGACGCCGAAGAATGCCGGGTGCCATAGACACAGGTCGGCACGCTTGCCGATCTCGATAGAACCGATATCATTACTGATGCCATGGGCGATGGCCGGATTGATGGTGTATTTCGCGATGTAGCGCTTGACGCGAAAATTATCATTGTCGCCGCTTTCCTGAGCCAGGCGACCCCGTTGTTTCTTCATCTTGTCCGCGGTCTGCCAGGTACGAATCAGAACTTCGCCAACCCGGCCCATCGCCTGACTGTCCGAGGCGATGATGGAGAATGCCCCCATGTCGTGCAGGATGTCTTCAGCGGCGATGGTCTCCTTGCGTATGCGGCTCTCCGCAAAGGCGATATCCTCGGGGATATTGCTGTCCAGATGATGGCAGACCATCAGCATGTCCAGATGCTCGTCGATGGTATTGACCGTGTAGGGACGCGTCGGATTGGTGGATGAGGGCAGGAAGTTCGGCAAGGCACAGACCGAGATGATATCGGGAGCATGACCGCCGCCGGCACCTTCCGTATGAAAGGCATGGATGGTGCGACCGGCAACGGCGTCGATGGTGCTTTCCACAAAGCCACTTTCATTGAGCGTATCGGTATGGATCATGACCTGAACATCCAGGTCATCGGCGACGGAAAGGCAGCAATCGATGGCTGCCGGCGTCGTACCCCAGTCCTCGTGCAGCTTCAGGGCAGCGGCTCCTGCCCGAACCATCTCTTCCAGTGCGGCAGGTTGGGATGCATTGCCCTTGCCGGCGAAAGCCAGGTTCATGGGCAGGGCATCGGCTGCCTGGATCATGCGCGCCAGATGCCAGGGACCTGGTGTGCAGGTGGTGGCCAGGGTGCCATGGGCCGGCCCGGTACCGCCACCCAGCATGGTGGTGACGCCGGAGCACAGCGCCTCATCGATCTGTTGCGGACAGATGAAGTGGATATGGCTGTCGAAACCACCCGCCGTGAGTATCCGGCCTTCAGCTGCAATGGCTTCCGTACCGGGGCCGATGACGATATCGACGCCATCCTGTGTGTCCGGATTTCCGGCCTTGCCGATCGCGGCTATCTTGCCTTCTATAAGGCCCACATCGGCCTTGTAGATGCCGGTGTAGTCCACGATGAGGGCATTGGTGATGACGGTGTCGACGGCCCCCTGAGCACGCGTCTGCTGGGACTGGCCCATGCCATCGCGGATAACCTTGCCACCGCCGAACTTGACCTCTTCACCATAGGTACAGAAGTCCTGTTCTACCTCGATGATGAGATCGGTGTCCGCCAGCCGTACGCGATCACCGGTGGTGGGGCCGTACATGTCTGCATAAGCCTGCCGGCTGATCTGTCTTGCCATTACAGGGCTCCCATGACCGATTGTCGAAAACCGATGACCGTGCGTGCACCACCGAAGGCGACCAACTGAACCTCGCGTTGCTGGCCGGGCTCGAAGCGAACCGCGGTCCCGGCGGCAATATCCAGGCGATACCCGCGGGCCGCCTCACGATCGAAATCCAGTGAGGGGTTGGCTTCGGCAAAATGATAGTGGCTACCCACCTGGATGGGCCGGTCGCCTGTATTGGCCACTTGCAGTGTCAAGGCTTGCCTGCCCTCGTTGAGGGTCAGTTCACCGGCGGCGGTTGTTATCTCACCTGGAATCATGGCAGCATTACCTGATGGGCTGATGGACGGTGACGAGTTTGACACCGTCGGGAAATGTCGCTTCTACCTGGATTTCCGGAATCATCTCGCTGATACCCGGCATTACATCATCACGACTGATGACCTGTGCGCCGCTGCTCATGAGCTCTGCCACGCTGGTGCCGTCTCGGGCACCCTCGACCACGAAATCACTGATCAGTGCGATGGCTTCCGGGTGATTGAGTTTGACGCCACGGGCAAGTCTCTTGCGGGCTACTTCAGCAGCCATGGCGATCAGTAGTTTGTCTTTTTCGCGCGGTGTCAGTTGCATATCGTCACACGTTCCATACTTGCGGTATCGACATCCGATCACTCAGATGTTCAATACAGGGTATCAGGAATCTTCGCAACGATTGGCTATCCAGGGCAAGTACCCTGATGACCAGACGATGATTCATGACGGTTGCTGCGGCCTGCAGAGCAGGGGCTTGATCCTGCAACAGCTGTTGAATGCCATCGGCCTTCAATTGCAAGGACTCGGGAGATTCGGGGGAGATGAAGACCAGTGTCGAGATGGCACCATGATGATGCAGCATGCTCGGTCTTTGTGCGGTTTGTGTACCGTTCAGTGCGAGGCGCAGATCCTCTGCGTGCAGTAGCCTGCCATCTCGCCGGATGCGCCAGCGATCATGCAGTTGCAGGGTATCCACCGACTCCTGCATCGCCTGCCGCCCCAGCACGAGGCTTTCGACGATCAGCGCCGTCGCGTCAGCGGCCACGTCGACATCCAGGCTGCGTGCCAGCGAAGAACCGTTGAAGACGATCGTTTCCTGAGGGAGCCAGTCCAGACGTGCACCATTTTCGACCGACAAACGCGTTCTCTGGCGGGCCGCAGGGCCGTGGGTGCGGTAGAGCTTTTCACAGGCTGCGGTGCTCAGCACGAGCCTTGACTGTTGTCCGGCATGTGCTGACCAGCGAATGTCGTCGTCACCAGTGAGCCCTCCCGCCGTGTTTATCAGTACGGCCTGCAGGGGACCATGAGCCGAGTTCGGTAAACGGATACGTGCGCTACCCTGTTGATCCAGCTCGGCCAGTGCTGACTGATGGGGAACTCGCCGTTTGGACGCCACATGTCCGGCAGCGCTGATGCGCTGCCGGATCGCGACGGGGACTGTCAGCGGCTTCGCTGTCTCATGTCTGCTGTGCACGGGTATTCATGGTTCTCGCTGAGTACGTCCTTTATCATGACATCCTGGCTACCCTCTGTCGGCACGAAACGTGTCGCACCACCTGTGACTGGCGTCATGATGACGGCAGGTGCAGGTGTGTGCTGGTCTTCGTCGAATCTGGCCAGGCGACGTGCCTCGGCAACATTGGCATTGACCGGTACATCTTCATAGTTCCTGCCGCCCGGATCCGCCACATGGTAGGAACAGCCACCGAGGCTGCGATTTGCCCAGGTATCAACCACATCGAATATCAGCGGGGTATCAACCGGCAGGTCCGGGTGCAGGGCGAAGGTGGGTTGCCAGGCGCGATATCGCACTCCCACCACATACTCTCCGGCGACACTGGTCTTGCGCATCGGCAGCACGCACCCATTACAGGTGATCTTGTATCGCTCGTCGTTCAAACCGCTGACTTTCAGCTGCAGGCGTTCCAGTGAGGAGTCCACGTAACGGGCCATGCCACTGGCAGAAGCCTCCTCTCCCAGAACATGCCAAGGCTCGATGGCGGCTCTGAGCTCCATCGTGATCTCACCGATCTGGCGTACACCGTAGACCGGGAAGCGGAATTCCCAGAAAGCGTCCAGCCATTCGGCATCGAAGGCCAGGCCGTTGCGGTTCAGATCGTCTATGACGTCGCAGATATCCTGCCACAGATAATGCGGCAGCATGAAGCGATCGTGCAGCTCGGTTCCCCAGCGAATCAACTTGCCCTGATAGGGCCTGTCCCAGAAACGACTGACCAGGCAGCGAATCAACAAGGCCTGAACGATACTCATGCGAGCATGCGGAGGCATCTCGAATGCCCTGAGCTCCACGATGCCGAGACGTCCTGCAGGGCCATCGGGCGAGTACAGCTTGTCGATACAGATCTCGACTCGGTGTGTGTTGCCGGTCAGATCGATCAGCAGGTTACGCAGCAGTCGATCAACGAGCCAGGGCTTGTTGCTTTCCCCATCCGGCAGTCGTGACAAGGCCATTTCAAGCTCATACAACGACTCCGAGCGAGCCTCGTCGATGCGTGGTGCCTGACTGGTCGGGCCGATGAACATGCCCGAAAACAGATAGGACAGGCTGGGGTGATGCTGCCAGAAGGTGATCACGCTGCGCAGCAGGTCCGGGCGACGCAGAAACGGACTGTCCGCCGGTGTGTGTCCGCCCATGGTGACATGGTTGCCGCCACCGGTGCCGGTGTGACGCCCGTCGACCATGAATTTCTCGGCACCCAGTCGCGATTCACGCGCGGCCTCATAGATGGTCTCGGTGCGCTCGACCAGTTCATCGAAGGTGCGCGACGGATGAATATTGACCTCGATGACGCCAGGGTCCGGCGTGATGCGAAATGACTGCAGTCGCGCATCGCGCGGCGGTTCGTAGCCTTCGATGACGGGATAGACATCGGCGGCGACACAAGCCCTTTCAATGCACCCCATCAGCAGCACCCAGCCGCGGGCACTCTGCATGGGGGGCAGGAAGAGATAGAGCGAGCCATCGCGTACTTCGGCACACAAGGTGGTGCGGATGATGGAAGGCTGCGTCTGGTCGCGATCTGCTGATGAAGAGGCCGAGTCTGCAAAGGCGATTCCGAGGTCCGGGTCAGGCAAGGGTGTGGCAGGGTCGAAGTTGTCTTCGAGCAATGCATTCGCTTCACTGTCCACCGCGGTGTCATCCGGCAATGATGCCAGCGGCAGGCGCAGGCCGGCCGGGGAATCGCCGGGTATCAGGAAGACATTCTGACGACGCAGGGGCCATTTGCCCGATAGCCAGTGTCCCGGATTTTCGCTGGTCTCGTTCAGGGGTGGGGCATAGGCCAGCGGCAACATGTAACCAATCGGTTCATCGATTCCCTTGGACAGTTGTTCGACCAGGCGACGACGTGAGCGACTGTCCTTGAGCTCCAGAGAATCCAGATCGACCCCGTCGGGCAGCAAGGCTTCCAGATGCAGGTGGTGCAGTGGATCCTCGTACAAGCCTCGCACGTGTTCACTGGATACTGCCAGCTCCTTGCACAGTTGCTGCATGAAGCGATCGGCGTCAGCCAGTGTGGATTCATGGCTACCCGGAGTCGTCAGGCGGCTCGGGTCTTTCCAGATGAGCTTGCCGTCCGTTCGCCAATGGCTGATCAGAGCCCAGCGCGGAGTGGGCTCTCCGGGATACCATTTGCCTTGTGCATAGGCGATGATGCCATTGGGCGAGAACGCCGTTCGCAGCTTCTCCAGAAACACACCGGCGCGCTCGAGTTTGTGTTCGCCCAGAGCGGCATTGTTCCACTCCGGACTTTCCATGTCGTCGATTGACACGAAGGTTGGTTCACCCCCCATGGTCAAGCGCACATCCTGTTGTTCAAGTCGGGTATCCACGTGCTTGCCCAGATCGAGTACCCGTTGCCATTCCCTTTCACTGTAGGGCAGGGTGACTCGAGGGCGCTCATCGAATCGTTCCACACGATTGTGAAAGTAGAAATCACTGGCCATCTCGCTGGCAACGCCGGTGATGGGAGCAGCACTGACTGGCTGTGGTGTGCAGGCAAGCGGAATATGACCTTCGCCGGCAAACAGGCCGGATGTGGGATCCAGTCCTACCCAGCCTGCACCGGGAATGTAGACTTCGGTCCAGGCATGCAGATCAGTGAAATCCGCCTCGGCACCCGATGGGCCGTCGATGGACTTGATGTCCGGTGTCAGCTGTACCAGATAGCCGGAGACGAAACGCGCGGCAATACCGTAATGGCGCATGATCTCCACGAGCAGCCAGCCACTGTCTCGGCACGAACCCATGGCCAGTTGCAGGGTTTGCTCGCTGCTCTGCACGCCCGGTTCCATGCGCAGCTGATAGGCAACATCCCGATGCACGGCCTGGTTGATGGCCACCAGCGCGTCGATGATCTTGGTATCAGCGGCGGGTTTGTTCTCTTCCAGCCAGCTCTGCAGAATGGGCGAAGCCGTGGTGGTCGCCAGATAGGGCGCCAGCTCGTGCTTGTTGACATCGCTGTAATCGAACGGAAAGGCCTCGGCCGATTCTTCCACGAAGAAATCGAAGGGGTTGATGACGGTGAGTTCGGCGACCAGGTCGACGCGGACGGACAGGCGATCACTTTTCTCGGGAAAGACCAGTCTGGCCAGGTAGTTGCCGAACGGATCCTGTTGCCAGTTGATGAAGTGCTTGGCCGGCTCGACCGTCAGGCTGTAACTGAGTATGGGCGTCCGGCAGTGAGGCGCGGGTTTCAGTCTGATGATATGCGGGTGAAGCGTGACCGGTTTGTCGTAGCTGTAGACGGTAGTGTGATCCAGCGCGACTTTGATACTCATACAGAAGTTTCCAATACGGCTGTTTCCTGATCGATACCCGATTCGCCATCGGCTACCGTATCTTGTGATTGAAAGTAGGCAGTGGACAGGGCGGCACTGACGTCGAGCATGCCCAACTGCAGATCATCCAGGAATTCGTGCAGTTTCTCGGGATCGTTGGCAAGCGTCGGGTAGACGGCACTGTCGAGTTTTTGCTGCAGAGCGGCGACGGCCTTTCGAGGTGCCTCGCTGCCGCCCACCTTGCGAAAGGAATCATCCAGGTGATTCAGGCAAAAGGCGTAGGAGCGCGGCAGCCCCGGATCGGAGAGCAGAAAGGCCAGCGTATCGGGACCATTGACGGGGCGACGCAATTGCTGTCGATACATCTGATGAGCAACCAGTGTTCGCAGAACGGCGACCCATCGCTGATTCTGGATGGCAATGAGTTCACCGCTGGAATAATTGGCAGAGAGCCGGGTGGATTGCACATCGATGACCCGCGAGGTCATGTCGGCCCTCTCCAGATAGCAGCCCATGCGCATGACCCTGTATGCCAGATCGTGGCTCATGTTGCTGTTCAGGCTGCCCGAGATCGATTGCAGGCGGTCCTCGACATCCCTCAGGAAAACCAGACGGTGAGACGGTTGGGCATAGACACTTTCCACTTCCCGGCTGACCAGTCGGCAAAGGCTGTTGATGGACTCATAGCTGGTCTTGGGGATGATGTCCCGACAGCTTCTCAGGTTTGCCTGGATGGCCGCGAAGTCATTGATCAACGAGCCGGGATTGTCCCGATCGGTAAGCAGAAAATGATTGACCGAGGTCTCGGTGGCACTGACGTGCACCTCGGCAAACTCCTTGTCGAGTCCATTGATGGATATCAATGGTATCCAGCTCTGGTGATCGTCGAGTCCCGGCAGATCCATCAGCAGATTGCTGTGAACCTGGATCAGGCGAACCGTGTTCTCGGCGCGCTCGAGGTAGCGACTCAACCAGTACATGTTTTCGGCAACTCTGGCAAGCATGGCTTAATGCTCCTGCGTTTGTCGCTGGCTGTTGTTCGGGACTGGGCTTGTATTGTTGCTGTGCACCACCCAGGTATCCTTGCTGCCGCCACCTTGCGATGAGTTGACGACAAGCGATCCTTCGACCATTGCCACGCGTGTGAGGCCGCCGGTCGTGACCGTCATCTCCTTGCCTTGCAGGACAAAGGGGCGCAGGTCCAGATGTCTGGGCTGATACCGTCCTTCACTGAGGATGGGCGATGTGGACAGGGTCAGCGTTGGCTGCCCGATGTAGTTGCGCGGATTCTTGCGGATGTTTTCGGCCATCTCGGCCTGCTCTTCCGCCGTACTCTGTGGACCGATGAGCATGCCATAGCCACCGGATTCGTTGGCAGGCTTGACGACGAGATCGGCGAGGTTGTCGAGTACGTGTTGACGTTCCTCCTCGTTCTCGCAACGATAGGTGGGTACGTTCGCGATCAGCGGCTCCTCGTTCAGATAGTAGCGGATGATGTCGGGGACATAGGAGTAGATGACCTTGTCATCGGCCACGCCCGCGCCGGGTGCATTGGCGATGGCAACCTTCCCGGCGCGCCAGGCCTTCATCAGGCCACTGACACCGAGAGTCGAATCCGGGTTGAAGCATTCCGGGTCGATGAAGGCGTCGTCCACGCGGCGATAGATGACATCGACACGTTTCAGTCCGCCCACCACACGCATGTAGACATAGCCATCGTCGAGCACGACCAGATCCCGGCCCTCGACCAGCTCGGCGCCGATTTCCTGCGCCAGAAAGGTATGTTCGAAGTAGGCCGAATTGAAAACACCCGGCGTCATCACCACCAGGCACGGCTCTTCCTCATCACTCAGGGACGACAGCATGTTCTGCAGGTTCTCGGTGTAGTTGTCCACCGGGAGGATGTGACACTGATGGAACACTTCAGGCATGGCGCGCTTCATGACCTCGCGGTTCTCGATCATGTACGACACCCCTGACGGCACCCGCAGATTGTCTTCCAGCACGTAGATGGTGCCGTCATCCCCACGGACGAGATCACTACCGCAGATATGTGCCCAGACTCCGTGCGCGGGGTTCATGCCAAGGCATTCAGGCCGGAAGTTGCTGGATGACTCGATCAGGTCTCGCGGAATGATGTTGTCCTTGAGTATGGCCTGATCATTGTAGAGATCGTTGATGAAGAGGTTGAGTGCCTTGAGGCGCTGTTTCAAGCCTGCTTCTATCTTGCTCCATTCCAGTGCATCGATGACTCTGGGCACGATGTCGAGTGGCCACTCTCTGTCGATATTGCCTTTGTCCGAATAGACGGTGAAGGTGATTCCCATCTGTTCGATTGCCAATTGGGCTGCACGCTGTCGATGAGACAGGTCTGCCTCGCTTAATTCATTGAGCCAGTTGATCAGATGCTTCGCTGCTTGTCGGGGAGCGCCGTCATTGGCAATCAGTTCATCGAATCCCGGGCTTTCGTAGTGCTTCCAGCGATCAGGCATAGGCTTCAGGTCTCCGCCAAGGTTAAAACTCTGTCTTGCATTCTCAGAACATCGACTTCCACTGTCAATGAGTGCGTGCCTCCACCATATACCATTCCCTTGACCGGCGTAACATCCCCATAGTCACGACCCCAGGCTGTTGTTATGTACTGGTTGTCAGGCCTCTTGTTGTTGGTCGGATCGAAATCGATCCAGCCATGCTCTGCGTCGAATATCGCATACCAGGCGTGCGAAGCGTCAGCACCCTGTAACTTTTTCTGCCCCGGTGGCGGTAGCGTTTCCAGGTAGCCGCTGACATAGCGCGCCGGTATTCCCTGCCGGCGCAGAGCACCGATGGCCAGATGTGCAAAGTCCTGGCATACCCCCTTTCTTGCCTTGTGAATCTCGCTCAGAGGCGTGACCAGATTGGAAAAACCCGAGGTGTAGTCGAAGGTCGTGAAGATATGCTCCATCATGTTCTGCGCATATTCCACCACCTCCTGATTACCCAGTGGCAGCTCCTTGATGAACTCTTCCAGTGTGTCGCTGGCGGGGATGAACGGTGAGGGCAGCAGGCAGTCCTGTGCCATCAGTGCATCCTGGGTATTGCTTGCCAGCAGGAGCTGAAGGTTGTCGCTGACACTGTGAGAGGGCGGCAGCGGAGGCAGTACATCCCGCGTCTGTATCAGTGAGGTCACTACAATGTCACAGAACTTGTGCCTGTGGCTCAGATTGAATCGGGCCGTCTGGTTACCGAATACATCGGTGTCGAACTGGATGTTGCCGGGTTCGGGGTTGACCTCTATTCGGGAGTCGAGGCACTGTTGCGCGGCAGTACTGCGAGGCTGCAGGCAGACGTGGTTGTGGGACAGACTCGCAAGCTGTGTGTATTCGTAGAGCGTCTTGTGTCTGACTTGCAGTTTCATGATGGCATTCCACCCGCAGCCGGGTCGGTTTTCACGACGCTCGGACTGTTGGCCGATACGTCAGAGAGCTGCTGACTGCTTTCCACATGCGCAAAGTAGGTAGCACTGAGCACATCCGCCATTTCGTAGGGCAGTTTCGACAGCACGCCGAGAAATTTGCTCAGGTTCTGACGTGATCCGCGTGACGCATTGACCAGCACCTCGGTATCGGCAAGTTGTATCCGGCTGTGGCCTGCTATCACGAGACGTGACAGGTCATCCGCCTGAGACAGATTGCGTCGGCCGGGCAATCGCCTGATCGTTTTCTCGATCTCGTTCAATTGAAAGGCGAGAGAGCGCGGGTTGTATTCGTCAAGCATCAACAACTGCAATACCAGGCTGGCGTCCATCTGGCTACGATAACGACTTCGGTATGTCATTGTGCTGTCAAAGAGTTTCAACAGTGTTTCCAGAAGCAGCGTGTCCTCTCTCTCCTGGCTCAACATGGTGTCGATGATGACCGAATACTGTGCAACACGATCGAGACGCCGACCCAGCATCATGAAGCGCCAGCCGTCACCGTGCGTGAAGTTCTCATGCGTGAGCCCGGAAAACGCCGACAACAGCATCAGGATGTCGTCCAGTTGCTGACTGGTCTGTTCGAGCACGCCGGAGTCGTCGGTGAACAAACTCTTGCTGGTGTCTTGCACAAGTCTGGTGCGTCTGTCCTCGAGCCGGTTGAGTATCTGCAGCAGTTCATCCGAGACTCTGTCACGAACTGCCGATGCGCTGTTCTGCAGAGCCTTCAGCGTCCAGGGCAGCGTACCGACTCGGTCGGGGTCGTGCAGCAGAGACAGCAGTTCCTTGTCCGGATTCTCCAGTTTGCGCGCACCTCCACGACCGACGAAACCCGGTAGTGTGCCGCTGGCCTGCGTGGTGGCCCGCAGGATCGCACTCAATACCGGGCTGACCTGAGAACTGTCAACATCATCATTCTGCAATACCTGGAACACAGAGCGCAGCAGGCGTGCGGAATTTTCGCAGCGAGCCGCGTTGCGCCCCATCCAGAAGAGATTTTCTGCCACGCGACTGGGTAGCTCGCCATTGAGAACATACTGGTTCTCCAGTGCCCGCTTGCCGAGCAGCGTCACCGGTTTGACCGGACCATCGGCGATGACCCAGGTGTCCTTGCTGCCGATCAGGGAATTGAACGAGGGACGTCTGCCTTCTGCCACGGTGTCGAGCAGACAGAGTCCGCCCGGCATGGTCTGGTACTTGAAGGATTGTCCATCGTCCTGTCGCACCATGTAGAGGCGTACAGTGATCTGCCTTTGCACTTTTTCGGTGCCACGAAATCCCGGCGCGCAGGAGCGATCTATCCGTTCCTGAGCGACGAAACGTTGAGGAGTGCGCCTGATGCTCATGTGCAGGCGATCGAGTTCGTCAGCCGACATCAGGCGAGGATCGTGCAACTGGCCCAGAGAATCGATATTGCGGAAAAGCAGCTTGTCCAGCTTTCCCAGAACATGATTGCGCTGCTTGTCATCGCCCAGCCAGTAGGTGGGTGGGCCCGGCAGAATCAGATCCTCACCCAGCAGTTCCCGGCACAATCTGCTCATGCAGCTGTTGAGCGCCGCATTCTCCATGACACCGGCTCCCAGAGGGTTGATGACTTTCACCCCACCGGCGCGCACAGCCTGGAACAGACCCGTGATGCCCTTGACACCCGATTGGCCGATGGCCAGCGGATCCAGTTCGAAGTCATTGATGAAGCGGAAGATGACCGCCACTCGCTGCAATCCGGAGACGGTCTTTATATAGGCCCTGTTGTCCCGGATGGTCAGATCACCTACCTGTACCAGGGTGTAGCCGAGGTATTTGGACAGGTAGGCGTATTCGAAGTAGTGCGGATGCGTGGGCCCGGGTGCCAGCATGACGCAACGTCCGTCGTATTCGGACAGGTGTCCGATATAGCTTTGCAGCTGTTTGAAGTATTCGGCTATGCGCAGAACCCGGGAATTGCGGAACAGCCGGGGCAGGGTGCGCGACAGGACGAGCCGATTCTCCAGTGCATAGCCGATGCCTTCCGGAAACTGGCAGATCTCATCGACCACATACCAGCGGCCTGACGGTGAGCGGGACACATCCGCGCTGAACAGCGGAAGCGACTGGGAATCGTCGCAGTGCACGGCATCTCGCAGATAGCCCTTGTGCGCAAAGACCATGGCGGGGGGAATCAAGCCTTTCTTGAGCAGATTCTGATTGCCGTAGATATCGCTCAGGATGGCCTGCTTCAGTCTGGCACGTTGTTCCAGCCCGTTACTCAGCGCCGCCCAGTCTGCCGATTCGATGACCATGGGGTACAGATCAAGGTTCCAGGGCCGCGGGGTGGCGTCGGTTTCTGCCAGAGAGCTGTAGGCGATACCGTTTGCACGCAATTGCCGGGCGATATCGGTCTGGCGGCGCTCGATCTGGCTGGCATCGAGTTTGTCCATGACACTGGTGATTGCCTGCCAGCTCGGGAGTATTGACCCGTCGGCGGCCCTGATTTCGTTGTGCAGCTTGACATCTGCAAAGCTCTGTATGGCATTCGTCATGGTAAGTCGATGAGTGCTTTGGTTAAATCCGGTCGGCAAGACCGGTCTGTGGAAGGCATAATAGAGACATTCCCGGTTGTATGCGATTCTTTAACCCTTCGAGATGTCCTCACAATGAGTAATGACGTACCGGCCAACACGGCATCCACCTTGTCCGACTTCTTCAGCGCAGACCTGTCACGGCAGGATCCGGCCATTCAGGCTGCCATCGACAGTGAATTGGGCCGTCAGCAGCATGAAATCGAGCTGATCGCATCAGAGAACATCGTGTCAGCAGCCGTCATGCAGGCGCAGGGGTCTGTCATGACCAACAAATACGCTGAAGGCTACCCCGGCAAGCGCTACTACGGTGGCTGCGAGCATGTCGATACCGCTGAGGCTCTGGCCATCGAGCGGGCCTGCTCGCTGTTCGATTGCACCTACGCCAATGTCCAGCCGCATTCCGGTGCGCAGGCCAATCAGGCGGTTTTCCTGGCGTTGTTGAAGCCCGGTGATACCTTCATGGGCATGGATCTGTCGGCCGGTGGCCACCTGACTCATGGATCACCCGTCAATCAGTCGGGCAAGTGGTTCAATGCCGTGACATACGGTGTGGATGCCGAGACTCACCAGATCGACTACGACGCTCTGGAAGCACAGGCGAGAGAGAGCAAGCCTGCGTTGATTATTGCCGGTGGCTCGGCCTATCCGCGCGTCATCGATTTTGCCCGCTTTCGCGCCATTGCCGATGAAGTGGGCGCCTGGTTCATGGTGGACATGGCGCATTTCGCCGGCCTGGTCGCGGCTGGCCTGCACCCGAGCCCGCTGGATCACGCACACGTGGTGACCACCACCACGCACAAGACCCTCAGAGGCCCCCGTGGCGGCATGATCCTGAGCCGCGACGCCGATCTGGGCAAGAAATTCAATTCCTCGGTCTTCCCCGGACTTCAGGGCGGACCGCTCATGCACGTGATTGCCGCCAAGGCGGTTGCCTTCGGCGAAGCCCTGCAGCCTGCGTTCAAGCAGTACCAGCAAGCCGTCAAGGACAATGCCCATGCACTGGCCACGACGCTCTCCGAAGGGGGGCTGGACATGGTATCGGGCGGTACCGATACGCATGTGATGCTGGTCGACCTACGTCCCAAGGGCGTGACAGGCAAGGCCGCAGAGGCAGCACTGGGCCGTGCGGGAATCACCTGTAACAAGAATTCCATCCCGTTTGACCCCGCGTCACCGTTTGTTACCTCGGGTGTGCGATTGGGAACGCCGGCTGCCACCACACGCGGTTTCGGTGTGGCCGAATTTCAGACAGTGGGCGCACTCATCCTGCGCGTGCTTGATGGTCTGGCCAGTAATGGTGAAGAGGGCAATGCCGACGTGGAGAAAGCGGTTGAAGTCGAAGTGCGGGCTCTGACCGATCGGTTCCCGATCTACTCCTGAGTCTGTCCCTATCGTCGTCTAGCCTGTCGATTGCGGCCTTGTCCGCAATCGGCGGTTTGATCGAAGTACTCCCGTAGTGTCAGATGAGCCTGATCGGCACAGGCCGTTGCTGCCTGGCGACTCGCTGAATGAACGCTTTGTCTGAAACAGTACACTAGAGATCATCCGCCTGCGCTGGTCAGAACAGACTGGTCGAGCAGAAATCGGGAAAATAGCGGAAGCCTGGCGGCACCCAGCGCTCTTGCGCCGGGCCCGATGACGCCCGCTTTGACCAGAGGGAGATTGATCCCCTTGGTATCCAGCAGCGACAGTGCACGGCTGGTCTGTTCCACGATGCGTTGGCGGACGGCGTCCGGAAAGCCACCATCGATGATGATGGCACCCACGTCGGTGACGCTGCTGACGGATGTGATGGCGATTGCCAGAGAGTCGGATGTGCGGTCTATCCAGTTGTCAACAGCCGCTTCACCACTCGACCAGAAGGCCGAGTCGTGATCCAGATAGTCCTTCTTGAGTACACGACGACAGGCCTCATCACTCTCGAGCAGGTGCACCGAGGCGGTGTCGATCAGTTGCACAAGGCGTCCCGGGGACTGCCTGTCCATGACTGGTAGTGACCCGAAAGCGCCGGCATTGCCGGTGTGGCCCGCGTGAACCGAGCCGTTGATGACCAGCGCTCCACCGATGAAGTAGCCGATGAAGAAATAGGCGTAGTGAGGGTACAAGTGTCCTTCACCGAAGGTCAGTTCTGCCCCGCAGGCTGACGTGGCATCATTCTCGATGAAGATGGGCAGCGTGGTAACCTCGGCCAGCGCCTGCACGAAATCGAAGTCTCGCCATTGCTCGAGAGCAGCGGCAGGTGCATCGATCGTGTCGCTCCAGCTCCAGAGCTGGAAAGGCATGGCGATACCCAGGCCGTGCAGCCTGTGTATGTCGTCATCTCCCAGCAAGCGTGTGATGTCGGGGATCTCGCGCGTCATGAACTCCATGATGCAGTCCGGCGTCGGGTAGGCGTAATATTCCAGCCGGTGTTGCAGGACATCGCCCTTGAAGTTGATCAGGATCATCTCGGCACTGCGCCTGCCCACCTTGAGGCCGAGAAAATAGGCGCCATTCGGGTTCAGCTTCAGCGGAACGGATGGTTGACCGACCTTGCCTCTGACCGGTTCTCCGGTCTCTATCAGTCCTTCGGTGCTCAGGGAGCGGGTGATCAGTGTGATTGTCTGCGGTGAGAGGCCGGTGCGGCGAGCGATTTCTGCCCGGGACAGGGCTTCCGTACGAATCAGCGACAGCACCAGGCGTTCGTTATAGGCCCGCACATGACTCAGATTGGAACCGCCAAGACCAGAGCCGGGGTCCGGAGTCTGCGAGTCTGACGATTCCCTGGTGTCAGCGTTCACGCGGTCTGCCGTTGAGTTGGGCCATTGTTTCATGACTCGGTGCGAGTGTCTGCGACGCGAAAGCGTGCGCCTGAGAACGCAAGTTAACCCATGACAGGCCTGCGAATCAATAAATACATCAAATTAATTTATTTATTGACATAGATACTTTTTTGCGTTTTCATGTACTCAGGTTGCCCGCTGAGCCTGATGGCGGCTGGCACCAGCTCAAGACATCACCGCACCAACACCACCGTAGAGGAAGAAAAATGCGTATCACGACTTCAAGAACTGCCCTGGCCATTGCCATTCTGGGTGCCAGTGCCGCCATGCCTGCCGCAGCGGCAGATATCGGTGCCTGCCTGATCACCAAGACGGACATCAACCCCTTTTTCGTGAAGATGAAAGAAGGTGCCACCGCCAAGGCAGAAGAACTGGGAATTACTCTGTCGACGTATGCCGGAAAGGTGGATGGTGATCACGAGACTCAGGTTCAGGCTGTGGAAACCTGCATCGCGTCTGGCGCCAAGGGGATCCTGATTACCGCCTCGGATACGGCCGGCATCGTCCCCGTTGTCCAGCAGGCTCAGGATGCGGGGCTGCTTGTCATCGCACTCGATACACCGCTGGAGCCCATTGACTCGGCCGACGCCACGTTTGCCACCGACAACTTCAAGGCGGGCGAACTCATTGGCCAGTGGGCCGCTGCTCAACTGGGCGACGAGGCTGCCAATGCAAAGATTGCCATGCTGGATCTGGCGGCCAGCCAGCCCTCTGTCGGTGTCTTGCGCGATCAGGGTTTTCTGCAAGGCTTCGGTATCGAGTTGAACGACCCGAAGAAATGGGGCGACGAGACAGATCCTCGCATTGTCGGCAACGAGGTGACTGCCGGTAATGAGGAGGGTGGCCGCACAGCCATGGAAAACCTGATGCAGAAGGATCCGGAAATCAATGTCGTCTACACCATCAACGAGCCGGCCGCGGCAGGTGCCTATGAAGCCTTGAAGGCATTCGGTCGGGAAGAGGATGTGCTCATCGTCTCGGTTGACGGCGGTTGTCCTGGCGTCAGCAATGTCGCTGACGGTGTCATTGGTGCCACCTCGCAGCAGTATCCTCTGTTGATGGCGTCCAAGGGTGTCGAGGCCATCAAGGCCTGGGCGGAAGATGGTGTGAAGCCTGAACCCACTCCCGGTCTGGACTTTTTCAACACCGGTGTCTCTCTGGTGACTGACAAGCCGGTTGACGGGGTCGAATCGATTGATACCAAGGAAGGCATGGATCGCTGCTGGGGCTGAGCAGCACTCCTGCCGTTTGTGGATTCATTGATGTAGCACCGGGGCGCCAACTGGCGCCCCGGTTGCCATCGACATCCTTCAAGGAATAAAAAAGAGGTATATCCAAGATGACCGATTCAACTCGATCGGCGAATGAAAACGCGGAGTCCGGTCTGGTCGCAGCCGGCGATGACAGCCTGGCGGCATTCGAAGAAGAGAACAAGACAGTACTGCAGCGTATCCAGCATTTCCTGCACGGCAACCCGGCCATGGTGCCGGTCATCATACTGATCATCAGTGTGATTGCGTTCCGCCTGGTCGCCGGTGAACGCTTCTTCACTGCCTTCAACCTTTCGCTGATCATTCAGCAGGTGACGATTATCGGCTTTCTGGCCTGTGCGCAGACGCTGATCATACTGACCGCCGGGATCGATCTGTCGATCGCCGCGATCATGGTGCTGGCCTCCGTGGTTGCTGGCAAGGCAGCCGTGATGTTGGGAGTACCCAGTGTCCTGGCCATACCCATGGGATTCATTGTGGGTACATTGTGCGGCATGGTCAACGGCCTTCTGGTGACACGCTTGCGTTTACCTCCTTTCATCGTCACCCTGGGCACCTGGAATATCTTCTTTGCTCTGGTCATCTGGTACTCCGGATCTCAGTCGATCCGCAGCCAGGATATTGACAACGTTGCACCGTCCTTGAAGTTCTTCGGGGAGAGGGTTTCTCTGGGCGGTGCCGTGTTCACCTACGGCTCGTTTCTGATGATCGCCGTATTCCTGATTCTCTGGTACGTGCTCAACAACACGGCCTGGGGGCGTCATGTGTATGCCGTGGGTGATGATCGGGATGCCGCTGAACTCAGTGGTATCAATACCAATCGTCTCTTGCTGTCGGTCTACGGTGTGGCAGGCTTCATCGCCGGGGTGGCTGCCTGGGTATCGATAGGTCGGGTGGGCTCGGTCAGTCCCCAGAGTTTCTATGACGCGAACCTGGATTCAATCACGGCGGTGGTCATCGGTGGTACTTCGCTGTTCGGCGGGCGAGGGTCGATACTGGGTGCCTTGTTCGGCGCGCTGATCGTCGGTGTTTTCAGCTCGGGTTTGAAGATTGCCGGCGTCGATGTCATCTGGCAACGCTTTGCCATCGGTTGCCTGATCATTCTGGCAGTGGGTATCGATCAGTGGTTGAGGAGAGTATCAGCGTGAGTTCTGAAACAGTATCAGCGAACAACATGAGTCAGACAGAAAACGAAGCGCGAGTAGTCATCAAGGCGAGCGGGCTGGTCAAGCATTTCGGCCGCGTGGTCGCCATCGACAAGGCAGACTTCGAATTGCGTGCAGGGGAGATCCTGGCCGTCATCGGTGACAATGGTGCTGGCAAGTCAACCTTGATCAAGGCCTTGTCCGGCGCGGTGGTCCCCGATAGTGGTACCGTGGAACTCGATGGAAGGAAAGTGGATTTTCGCTCACCGATGGAAGCCCGCAGTGCCGGCATCGAGACCGTTTACCAGAACCTTGCATTGTCTCCTGCACTATCGATTGGCGACAACATGTTTCTGGGGCGTGAATTGCGCAAGCCCGGCTTCATGGGAAAGTGGTTGAAGGCACTGGACAGGCCTGCGATGGAGAGGATTGCCCGGGAAAAGCTCAATGAACTGGGGTTGATGACCATCCAGAACATTTCTCAGGCCGTCGAGACGCTCTCCGGTGGACAACGTCAGGGTGTGGCAGTAGCCAGAGCCGTGGCCTTTGGTTCCAAGGTTGTCATACTCGATGAGCCGACAGCCGCACTGGGGGTCAAGGAATCACGCCGGGTACTGGAGTTGATCAAGGAAGTGCGGGACAGAGGATTGCCGATCGTTCTGATCTCGCACAACATGCCACATGTGTTCGAGATTTCCGATCGCATCCATATTCATCGTCTCGGCAAGCGTCTGTGCGTGATCAAGCCCGGGGATCACACGATGTCGGATGCCGTGGCAATGATGACGGGTGCCATGCCCGCTCCCGATACGAGCGCTTGAGTGACTACCCGTTCCTCGGGGGGGGTAACCCTCGAGGGTCGGGTTTGCAGAAGGACGCTCTGTCGAGGAATTCAGGTGCTTGTCTGTACCGGGGCTGCCCCATCGGCTGATGCGGGATCTCCCGATGCGTCGATGGTCGTGATGCCTGCCGCCTTCAATTCCCGCGAACGGTCAATGGTGGTCGTGAGCAATATGACCGGCGCAAGGCCTACCAGTACGATCAGCAAGGCACCCAATGAGGCCTCACCAATGAGTTCATCGGAGGCAAACTGGTACACATGGGTAGCAAGCGTGTCGAAATTGAACGGTCTCAGTATCAGCGTGGCTGGCAGCTCCTTCATGCAGTCGACAAAGACGACCAGTGCTGCGGTCAGGACACCGCTCTTCATCAGCGGCAGATGTATGCGCGTCAGGATGCTGCCTGAAGAATGACCCAGAGACCGTGCGGCATCGTCCATATGCGGGCTGATTTTCTTCATGCTGGCATCCACTGAACCATAGGCGACTGCGAGAAAGCGAACCGTATAGGCAAATATGAGCGCGAAGACCGTCCCGCTGAGCAGCAGGCCCGTGGAGATATCGAAATGCTTGCGCATGAAATCATCCAGCGTGTTGTCGAACGTGGCAAACGGGATGATGACGCCAATGGCCAGCACGGCACCGGGTACCGCATAGCCCATGCTGGAGACGTTGACACTGGTTCGCAACAGTCGGGTGGGATGCAGGCGCTGACTGTAGCTCAGCAGGATGCCGATGGTCACGGCGGTTACGGCAGCTGTTGCCGAGAGCAGCATGGAATTCAGCGCGATCTGGCGGAAGTCGTCGGTCCAGGACTCCGCGAAATAGGTAATGGCATAATCCACCAGCACCCAGGCAGGAATCAGAAAACCCAGCACTATCGGCGTCAGGCAGATGGTACTGGCCAGCCAGGCACGACGGCCGCGCAGTGGGTGGCGAGTCAGCTGGCGAAAGCGGGTGGCGGTAGGCTGGAAGTTCTGCTGGTGGCGGCGACTGATCTTTTCCAGACCGATGAGCATCATCACGAACATCAACAGCAGTGCTGCGATCTGGGCGCCACCACCCAGATTGTTCATGCCCAGCCAGACGTCGTACAGCCCGGCTGTGAGCGTGCGCACCGCAAAGTAATCCACGGTGCCGAAATCGTTGAGTGTCTCCATCAGGGCCATGGCGAGACCGACGACGATCGCCGGTCGTGCCATGGGCAAGGCGACACGAAAGAAGAGGTTCTGGGACGAACCGCCAAGCACTCTGGCCGCTTCGAGTACCGAGGCCGATTGTTCGAGGAAGGCGGCGCGGGACAACAGGTAGACGTAGGGATAGAGCACCAGTACCAGCATGAGTGTGGCGCCTGGCAGGGTTCGTATCGCCGGGAACCAGTATTCGTTGGCCAGCTTCCAGCCGAACAGGGCGCGTAGACCGGACTGTACCGGGCCTGCGAACTCCAGCAGGTCGGTATAGATGAACGCAATCACATAGGCGGGCACGGCGAAAGGCAGCAACAAAGCCCAGTTGAAGAGCGAGCGGCCGGGGAATTCGTAGTGGGTGATCAGCCAGGCGGTGCTGACGCCGATGAGTAGCGTACCGATGGCCACGCCCAGCATCAACCCCAGCGTTGTCAAGATGTAGCTTCCCAGGACCGTGTTGACCAGATGCGGCCAGATATTCTCTTCGGGGTTGAACGATAGCCAGAGGACAGACAGAACGGGCAGACAGACAATGAAGGCAACCAGCAGCGCAACAACAGACCAGCCACTGAAAGCGGGCAGCCCGTAACGGTGTCTGACCTTGCGGCCGGTTGCGTCCGGTGCACGGGGGGCGATGACACCGCAAGGGGGATTCTGACCTACGGCGACAGTCTGCCCGGGAATCAGGCGGTGATACTGGATTTCAGGGGTTGACTGGCCTTCCGGACCGGGGTGTACGGCCGTGTTGTTCAGGCCGGTCTGCACCGGACCGGATTCTGACAGGGATTCCCTGGGCCAGCTTACCTTGGCTGACATGGCCGAGTGATAGGCCGCTGAGGATCCCCAGCGGGCTTTCACTCGGCCGGTGACCGGTTTGTCAGCCGTCATAGTCCACTTCGTCAGCCAATCGGTAGGCCAGAGCCCGGTTCTTGATGATGGCGTTCAAGGACAACTCGTCGTGCTTGAACTCGCCCCAGCTGGCGATCAGATCCGAAGGGGGGACATCCGGGTTGATCGGGTATTCGTGGTTCAGATCGGCGTAGATTGACTGTGCAACATCGTTCGACAGGAACTCCATCAGTTTCAGCGCATTGTCTCGATTGGGCGCGGCCTTGGTCATGATGACCCCACTGATGTTCATGTGAGTGCCGTTGCCGTCCTGGTCGGGGAAGACGATATTGACCGATTCGGCAGTCGCCTGGGTTTCAGGATCACTCAGCAGACCACCCATGTAGTAGGAATTGAGAATGGCCACATCGCATTCACCCTCAGCGATGGCGCTGACCTGAGCGCGGTCTCCGCCTTGAGGTTTGCGTGCCAGATTGTCTTTCACGCCAGACAGCCATTTCTGTGCCGCGGCCTTGCCATCGTGAGTGATCATGGCGGCGACGAGTTCCACCATGTAGGGGTGCTTGCCGCTGCGCGTGCAGATTCGACCTTTGAGCTCCGGCTTTGTGAGGTCGGCGTAAGTCTCCACCAGGCCTGGCTCCACACGATCCTTCGACGTCACGATGATTCGTGCGCGTGATGTCAGACCGAACCATCGGTTGGCCTTGTCGCGGAAATTGGCCGGAATATTGGCCTCGAGTACATCACTGTCGACCCGTTGCGCCAGATCCGACTCGACGGCTGCACCCAGACTGCCGACGTTGGCGACCAGCATCAGATCAGCCGGGCTGTTACGGCCTTCGTTCATCAGCCGTTCGATCAGTCCTTCCTTGGCGAAGACCGTGTTGACCTTGATGCCGGTCTCTTTCGTGAACTCATCGAAAACCGGTTTGGTCAGAAAGGGTTGACGATAGGAATAGACGTTGACTTCTTCAGCCGCCAGGGCATTGCCGGCCACTGACAGCAAGGCGCCGGCAGCGATGAATGTACGAAACAGATGAGATTTCATGGGACGGTATTCGACTCTGTAGAAAATAGCATGGAGAATAATACGAATCATTCTTATTATCAATGCGTGTTTCAGCTGCAATTGTACATGAGGCGGGACCCGCGTGAAACCTGCGCTCCGCGTAGAGCTGACTGCGACAGCGACTACGAACCCTCGGGCTCTGCGCGTCAAGGCAGGATGGAGCCCTCTGCCTGCGGCTCGTCTTCCGGATTCTGGTCGGTTCTCTGTCTCGACTGCCTGTGTGTTTCAAGCAGTCGTCTGGTGAAGGCTGCAATGAAGATAAGGGTGAGAATCAACACAACGGTCGGGGCTGGCGCACTGTCCAGAAAGAAACTGACATAGGCACCTGCCAGCAGTGAGAAGAGGCAGACGATGACCGACACGACCAGCATGTGACCGAAACTGCGTACGGTCAGAAAGGCGATGGCGCCGGGGGTGACCAGCAGTGCCACGGCCAGTATCAGTCCAACCGAGGACAAGGTCGCCACGATGGTCAGCGACAGGCTGATCAGCAGTCCGTAGTGAAGCAGATTCGTATTCAGGCCCAGCGTGGTTGCCTGAGCAGGGTCGAATGCATGCAACAGCAGGTCTTTCCACTTGAGCAGCAGCGCCGCGGAGACCAGCAGGCTGATCAGTCCGGTTGTCAGCAGGTCTTCCTTGCCGACGCCAAGCATATTGCCGAACAGCACATGATCCAGATGTTCGTTCGTGTGAATCGCCGTGAACAGGATGATGCCGGCGCCGAACATGCCGGAGAACACCACCCCCATGACGGTGTCCTGTTTCACTCGGCTGTTCTCGGCCAGATACCCCGTCAGCAGAGCGCAGGTCATGCCTGCGACAAATGCCCCGACAATCAATGGCAGGTTCAGTATCCAGGCCAGGACCACACCCGGCAGCGTGGCGTGACTCACGGCATCGCCCATCAGAGCCCAGCCCTTGAGCACCAGATAGCAGGACAGCAATGCGGTTGGCGGGGCAACCAACACCGCAATCCAGAAGGCGTTCTGCATGAACGGGAACTGAAAAGGCTGTAACAGGGTTTCCAGTATCATCGGATGGACTCTTCCACGATGTGGGGGGTTGCGCTGTTCCTGTTCCGCTGCGTGTTCAGCGCTGCCGCAGCCTTGCGACGACTTGCCAGCACACCGTGTTTCGGTGCAAACACGAAGGCGCAGAGAAAGATCAGTGTCTGCAGAACAACAATCACGCCGCCGGTAGCGCCGTCGAGAAAATAACTGATGTAGGCGCCGGCAAAACTGGTGAGCGTGCCGATCGCCACGGACAGCATGATCAGTCGGGTAAACCGGTCGCACAGCAGGTACGCCGTGGCACCCGGCGTGACCACCATGGCGATGACCAGAAACGCACCCACGGTCATCATCGCGGCCACGACAGAGGCGGAAAGCAGCATGAAGAACAGGGCCTTGAGCAGATCAGGCCGCAGTCCGATGGTGCGGGCGTGATTCTCGTCGAAGAATGTCACCATCAGATCCTTCCACTTGGCGAGCAGGACAGTCAGCGAGATCACGCCGATCAATACCAGCTGCAGGGTATCTTCCGGGGTGATGGCAAGAATATTACCCATCACGATCGTCTGTATGCTGATTGCCATGGGGTTCACGGAGACCATGAACAGGCCCAGGCCGAAAAAGGCCGTGAAGATGATGCCTATGATGACATCGATCTTGAGTCCCGAGCGTTCGCTGAGAAAGAGCATGGCGGCGGCCGCGAGTCCGCCGGCAATGAAAGCGCCAAGGGAGAAGGGCAAACCGAGCATGAAGGCACCTGCCACACCCGGTACGACCGAATGGCTCAAGGCATCACCGATCAGGGACCAGCCCTTGAGCATCAGATAGCAGGACAGAAAGGCGCACACGCCGCCGACCAGCGCGGACACCCACATGGCATTGACCATATAGCCGTATCCGAACGGCTCGAGCAGATACGGGATCATGAGTGCGGAGTGGCGTTGGTATCGCCGGTTGCGACAGTGTTCTCGGATCCGTCCGGTGCGGGGTTTGCCACCGGGTCGCCGTAGTGGACGAAGGGGCGTTCATCGTCCGTGATGATCGATACCTCACGCGGATCATCATCGTCATGCAGCTCCTGGCCACTGAGCGTGAAGTGACGCAGGACACCGCCGAAGGCGAGTTCCAGATTATGGTGAGTGAAGGTGGTTTCTGTCGGCCCGTAGGCCAGTATCGTGTTTTTCACGAGTACCGTGCGATCACAGAACTCCGGTACGGAGCCGAGGTTATGGGTGGACACCAGCATGACACGCCCTTCCTCGCGCAACTCGCGCAACAATTCCACGATACGACCTTCCGTCTTGACATCGACACCGGTGAACGGCTCGTCCAGCAGTATCACTTGTCCGTCCTGAGCCAGCGATCGAGCGAGAAAGATGCGTTTGCGCTGACCTCCCGACAGTTCGCCGATCTGGCGGTGGCGGAAGTCCTGCATGCCGACGCGCTCAAGTGCCATGTCGACACTTTCCCTGTCTGTCTTCGTCGGGCGCCGCAGGAAGCCCATATGCCCGTAGCGGCCCATCATGACCACATCCGAGACCAGTATCGGGAAAGCCCAGTCGACCTCTTCGGACTGTGGTACATAGGCAACCAGATTCTCGCGAATGGCTTGCTTCACGCTCCGACCCAATAGACGGATTTCGCCCTTGCCGGCCGGCAGGAATCCCATGATTGCCTTGAACAGTGTGGACTTGCCGGCACCATTGACGCCAACCAGTGCGGTGATGGTGCCCAACGGGACTTCGAAGCTTGCATCGTACAGGGCAGTGTGACCGTTGCGGTAGGTGACGGTCACATTGCGTGCAGAAATGCCGGCGCCTGAATCATCTGATTGCATGGGGATGGTTTCACTGCGTTTTACTGATTCTGGCAAGGACTTGTCCTCTGGTCAATTGAGGTTGTCGGTCAGGCCATCGGCAACCGTCTGTGAGGTTACCCGCAGCAGATCAAGGTAGGTAGGCACCGGACCGTCAGCCGCGCTCAGGCTATCCACGTACAACACGCCACCATAGGCAGCCCCGGTCTCTCGAGCCACCTGTTTTGCAGGTGAGGTATTGACGGTGCTTTCGCAGAACACGACCGGTATGCGGTTTTCCTTTACGCCATCGACCACGGCGCGGACCTGTTGCGGTGTACCGATCTGGTCGGCATTCATGGGCCACAGGTAAAGCTCCTTCATGCCGAAGTCCCGGGCAAGGTAGCTGAAGGCACCTTCGCACGTCACCAGCCAGCGTTGCGCCTCTGGAATCTCGTTGATCTTTTCATGCAGCGGCTTGATCGTGTCGATGATCTGCTGCTTGTAGGCCTCGGCGTTGGCCTGATAAGCCTCAGCATTGTCAGGGTCGTGTTTCGCCAATGCCGCGGCGATGTTGTCGACATAGACACTGGCATTGTCGAGACCCATCCATGCATGCGGGTTGGCCAGGCCTTCATAGGCACCTTCTGCGATGGAGATCGGGTCGATGCCGTCGGTCAGTGTGGCCGAAGGTATCTCGTTCAGGTTTCCGAGAAACTGCTCGAACCAGAGTTCCAGGTTCAACCCGTTCCACAGGATCAGATCAGCATCGCTGGCGCGAACGATGTCCCTCGGCGTTGGCTGATAGCCGTGAATTTCCGCGCCCGGTTTGGTCACTGACACGACCTCGGCATGCTCGCCAGCCACGTTCCGGGCCATATCTGCAAGCACCGTGAAGGTGGTCACGACCTTCAATTTGCCATCTTGCGCGTTCGCACCGACAGCCACCACCGACAGCAGCAATGCGAGCGCAGGCGCAGCGAAAGAATGTTTGAATGACATGCCTCGATTCTCAGAGTTTGTATGCGGTATATAGATTAGCCTAGGTTAAACATTTGAGTCAACACATTATCAGGCCAGTCGCTCATGTATTGTTCGAACGGTAATCAATACTGAAAACCAGCAAGCCTCTAGCCCTCTAGACCCGTAGCCCCGAGCCCTCCAGCCCTGTAGACCTGTTGTAGCCCTGTAGCCCTGTAGCCAGCAGCCAGGGTAGCGTGCAGCCCTGTGCCATGGGGGGCGAGGGGTGACAAGATGCACCGACAGACGGGCACTGCTGACCGCCAATGTAAGATTGACAGCCACGGGACTCAACCGCACTGCAGTCTGACTGGTGAAACCTCGGCGAGCCCGGTGTACCGTCAGCGTGCAGGCTGCGCTGTACGCGTTGGAATCGCCCGGGCTCGTGGCTTGTTTTGAGCCTGCCCCGTGCCTGCCACGCGCCCGCCGCGAGCTTGCCACGAGCCTGCCACGAGCCTGCTCCGAGCCTGCTCCGAGCCTGCTCCGAGCCTGCCGCGAGCCTGCCGCGAGCCTGCCGCGAGCCTGCCGCGAGACTGCTCCGTCACGCCACGAGGTCGCTGCTTGTTCACTGCGTGTTCGCTGCGTGCAGGCCTGATGGGATGAATCGCCTGCCTGTGCTCCGCTCGCATTACAGGCCGCTGCCAGGACGATCAGGCTGAGTCTTGCTGCACGAATAATAAACCCAGAACATGGCATAATCCGTGGCCAAGGCAGGTGACAGTACCTGCAAGCCCCATCCAGATGCCGCGACCTCGCCATGAGCCGACAATCCTCCCATCGCTCGCCGGAGCGACCGCTACAGGAACCCGATGAGCAAGCCGAGGTTTTTGCGGTCGTGCGTCAGGCGCATCAGATGGAGTCCACCGAGGATTATGTCGAACTCATCGACGACCTCATTCGATCGCAGGGTGAGGCGCGCCTGGTCGAGGTGGCGGAGCGTCTGGGTATCTCGCAGCCCAGTGCCAGCAAGACGTTGGCAAGACTGCAGCGTGAAGGTTTCGTCACCAGCGAACCCTATCGATCCATCTTTCTGACAGACAAGGGCAAGGCACTGGCAGACAGCGCTCGTGAGCGGCACGATCTGGTCTATCAGTTCCTTTTGTGTATCGGTGTGTCCGACGCCACGGCCAAGATCGATTCCGAAGGCGTCGAGCACCATGTATCCGCAGAGACGCTTGAAGCTTTCAGGCGCATCATCGGTGAGCGTCAGCCGGGCAATGCCGGCACCGACTCCTGAGACTTCCAGCATATAGAGCAAGCACCATGCAGATCACTCTCAAACAGCCCGACGACTGGCACTTGCATCTGCGTGACGATGCCATGATGCAGGCGGTTGTCGCCAGCTCGGCTCGGCACTTCGCTCGTGCACTGGTCATGCCCAATCTGGTGCCACCGGTGACCACCGGACAAGCAGCCCGGGATTATCGCGGGCGAATCGAAGAGGCTGTACAGGCCGCGTTGCCCGGGTCCGGTTTCCAGCCTCTGATGACCTTGTACCTGACCGACACGACCGATGCCGACGACGTGGTGAGAGCGGCTGCCGACGGCACCATACTGGCCGTCAAGCTGTATCCGGCAGGTGCGACCACGAATTCCGCTTCCGGGGTGACCGATCTTGACAAGGTCATGCCGGTACTGGAGGCAATGGCACAGAACGATATCGTGTTGTGCGTCCACGGCGAAGTGACTCATGCCGATGTGGATATCTTCGATCGTGAAGCGCGATTCATCGAAACGGTACTGGAGCCTCTGCGCCGCAGATTGCCCGAATTGCGGGTGGTCATGGAGCATGTCACCACGCGAGATGGTGTGGATTATGTGGCAGCCAATGACACGCATCTGGCGGCGACGCTGACGACGCACCATCTGATGATCAATCGCAATCACCTGCTGGTCGGCGGCATTCGTCCGCACTACTACTGCTTGCCGATCGCCAAGCGCGAAGAACACCGACAAGCTCTGGTCAAGGCGGCCACCAGTGGGGATTCCCGCTATTTTCTCGGTACCGACAGTGCGCCGCACACGCGCTCCTCGAAGGAGAGTGATTGCGGCTGTGCCGGTGTATTCAATGCGGCCAATACCATGGTCTGTCTGGCGGAAGTTTTCGAAGAGGCCGGGGCGCTGGAGCAGCTTGAAGCGTTTGCATCACTGAATGGTCCGCGCTGGTACGGATTACCGCCGAACAGTGCCACCATGACGCTGCGCAAGACGGACAGTGCCAGGCCTGTGCCGGAACCGGTGGCGGTAGGTGATGAGTGGGTCATGCCGTTTGATCCGGCGCGTCCGGTTTACTGGGAAGTCGTTTGATCTCTCCCGGCTGCAATCCCGGTCGCATCGCCATTGCGTTGCAGCTGTTCGCCTGACAGGCATGAAAAGACAAGACAGAATCCCGGCCGATTCCCTACAACAGCAGACTTCCTAACCGATCATGTTCACAACTTCATACGCCTCATCAGAGGAAATGGCAGCCATCACCGCTCGCATGCTGCTGGAGATCAAGGCGGTGCACTTTCGCAGTGATGAGCCGTATATCTTCACGTCAGGATTGGCCAGTCCGGTCTACATCGACTGCCGCAAGCTGATTTCCTATCCGCGCATTCGGTCAACGCTGATGGACTTTGCGGTTTCCACGCTGGTGAGAAACGTCGGTTACGAGGCCTTCGATGCGGTGGCCGGTGGTGAAACCGCGGGTATTCCCTTCGCGGCGTGGATCGCCGAGCGCATGCAATTGCCCATGCAGTACGTGCGCAAGAAGCCGAAGGGCTTCGGCCGCGATGCCCGCATCGAAGGCGATATTCAGGATGGCCAGCGAATCCTGCTGGTGGAAGACCTGACAACCGATGGTGGCTCGAAGCTGAGTTTTGCAGAGGCCATTCGCGAAGCCGGTGCCGTGGTCGATCACACACTGGTGGTGTTCTATTACGATATCTTCAAGCAGACCCCTGAAAATCTCGACAAGGCCGGTCTGCAGCTTCATTATCTGGCTACCTGGTGGGATGTGCTGGCGGCATCTCGCGAGGCTGGTCACTTCAGTGACGAGACTCACGACGCCGTCGAGGCCTTTCTGAACGATCCTCTGGCGTGGTCAGAGGCCAACGGCGGGCGCTACCAGCCGAAGTCCTGAGTCCCATTTTTTCACGCACTGGAATACGGCGATCATGAGAAGCACCGACAGACTCGACAATCATCTTCCCGAGATCACGCAGTGGCGGCGTGATATTCATCGCCATCCGGAATTGGGCTATGAAGTTCAGCGTACCGCCGGTTTCGTGGCCGACAAGCTGCGCAGTTTCGGTCTGGATGAGGTCGTGGAAGGTATCGGTCGCACCGGTGTCGTCGGTATCATCAAGGGGCGCGAGCAGGGATCTGGCAAGGTCATCGGCCTGCGCGCAGACATGGATGCATTGCCGATTCTGGAAGACAGCGGGGCTGACTGGTCTTCCGAAACGCCGGGGCTGATGCATGCCTGTGGTCATGACGGCCACACGGCCATGCTGCTGGGCGCCGCCCGCTCCCTGGCAGATTCGCGAGACTTCGACGGTACCGTGGTCGTGATCTTTCAACCCGCCGAGGAAGGTGGCGGTGGTGGTCTGGCGATGGTGGAGGACGGGCTGATGGATCGCTTCGGAATTCAGGAAGTCTATGGTCTGCACAACATGCCGAACCTGCCAGTGGGTGAGTTCGCCATACGCCCCGGTCCCATGATGGCCTGTGCGGATGAATTCGATATCGTGGTCAGGGGGCGGGGCGGTCATGCGGCGATGCCGCACGTCTGTATCGATCCTGTCGTCGTTGCATCACACATCGTGCTGGCATTGCAGAGTATCGTCTCACGCGGTGTCAAGCCGACTGACTCGCTGGTGGTGTCCGTGACGACGCTGGAAGTGGAAGGCGCGGCCTACAATGTCATACCGCAGAGTGTGCACATGCGCGGCACCTTGCGGGCCTTCGACGAGACGGTGCGCAGTACCGCCAGACAGCGCATCATCGACATTGCGACCCGAACCGCAGACGCCTTCGAAGCGGTTGCCGAGGTGGATTATCGGGATGGCTATCCGCCGACGGTCAATCATGCCGAGCAGACCGACTTTGCGATGGAGGTTGTCAGCAAGGTGGTGGGTCCTGGCAAGGTAGACCCGGAGCGTCTGCCCATCATGGGCGCTGAGGATTTCTCCTATATGCTCAATGAACGCCCCGGAGCGTTCATCTTCATGGGCAACGGTAAATCCGCCAACCTGCATCATCCTCAATATGATTTCAACGATGAGGCCATTCGCTTTGGCTGCCAGTACTGGCTCACGCTGGTATCGGAGTCGATGCCAGTGTCGGTGTCGTGAGGGTCCGGCATCATGTTCAGCGCCGATATGCCGCTAGAGAGTTGACTGAAAAGTAGATAGATATCATGGAGCCACTTGTCATCGCCCTGGCATTTCTGCTGGGTCTGATATTCCGCAAGTTCGGCTATCCTCCCTTGCTCGGCTATCTGATGGCCGGATTCATCGGCAATGCACTGGGCCATGGCTCCAGTGAGGCGCTGGCACCGCTGGCCGATGCCGGGATCCTGCTACTGCTGTTCACCATCGGCCTGAAGCTGAACCTGCGTGATCTGGCACCCCGGTATGTGTGGGGCTCAGCCATTCTGCACATGGTGATAGCGGTACCGCTGACCACGGCGGTCATCTATCTGATCGGAACCGTGTACGAACCGCTGGGATTCGTGCATGCGGCAGGGCCCATCACGCTGGCCTTTGCGCTGTCATTCTCCAGTACGGTACTGGCGATCAAGCTGTTTGAAGAGCGTGGTGAAACCGCGTCTTTCTACGCATCCATAGCCATCGGCATACTGGTTGTGCAGGACGTACTGGCCGTGGTCTATCTGGTGGCTACATCCGGACACTGGCCGACGCCATGGGCGCTGGCCCTGTTGTCCCTGCCACTGTTCATTCCCGTGTTCAGGTACTTGCTGGGCATGATCGGTCACGGAGAGTTGTTGCTGCTGTCGGGGGTTGTCTTCGCCTTCGGTGCTGCAGAGATATTTCAATGGGTCGGACTCAAGGGCGGGCTGGGCGCCCTGGTCATGGGCATCGTGCTGGCGCGCTCGCATCACCTCAAGTCGAAGGAACTCTACGACCAGTTGCTGGGCTTGAAGAATCTGCTGTTGATAGGCTTCTTTCTGCAGATCGGCTATTACGGCATTCCGCGTCTGGAGATGCTCTACATTGCCATCGTTCTCGGTGTGCTGATCACATTGCGCCCGATCATCTATTTTGCCTTGCTCACCCTGTTCGGCCTGCGCGCCAGAACCGGTTGGTTCGCCAGCCTGGCGCTGTTCAACTACAGTGAGTTCGGTCTGATCGTGGCAGCCATTGCCCAGCAGGCCGGCGTGCTGCGCGAACAGTGGCTGACCACGCTGGCCCTGAGCATGGCCTTTTCCTACGTACTGGCCATTCCCATCAATCGCATGGCACACGAGCTGTACATCCGCTACGGTCATCGCCTGCGCGAGTTCGAAAAGCCGGACCGTCTGCCCGAAGAAATCATCGGTTCCATCGGCGATGCCCGGATTGCCATTCTGGGCATGGGGCGCATCGGGCGCAGTGCCTTCGATGCCTTGAGAGAAGCGGGTCATCGCAATATCGTCGGCATCGAGGAAAACTACACGGCAGCCCGGGAGCTGGATCAGGCCGGCTGGCCCTGCGTTCACGGCGATGCGTCAGACCGTGATTTCTGGGAACGAACCGGGCTGACACAGTGCGATCTGGTATTGGTCTGCCTCAGTAATCATCGCGAGCATCTGCGGGTAGCCAGATTGGCGCGCGAGTTGAACTTCGACAAGACGATATCGGTGGCCACGCGCTTTCGGGATGAAAGCGCGGATCTCGAGGCTCTGGGTTGTCTGACGTTCTACCGCTACGAAGAGGTGGGGCGGGAGTTCGCCAAGCACACACTCAAGGAGATCAACCTCGACCGATGAACGGCATGTTGGTTGCCATGATGGTCATGAACTGGACATTGGCAGACAAGGGCAGTGACGCCATGTTGACGACAGCATCGGCGACATGTTGTGTGTCCATGGTGGGCTCTGGCTTGATGGAACCGTCGGCCTGCGGCACGCCGGAATTCATCTGTTCAGTCATGTCGGAGGCCGTGTTGCCGATGTCGATCTGCCCGCAGGCAATGCCGAAGGGGCGACCATCGAGCGAGAGCGTTCGCGTCAGTCCGGTGATGGCGTGTTTGGAGACCGTGTAAGGCACGGATCCGGGGCGCGGAACATAGGCCGATATGGAGCCGTTGTTGATGATGCGGCCGCCTTGTGGTGACTGCTTGCGCATCAGGGCGAACGCGCTGCGAGCGGCCAGAAAGGCCCCGTGGAGGTTGACGTTGATGACCTGTTGCCATTGATCGACTGACAGTTCATCAATGGTCATGGCAGGGACATTGGTGCCGGCATTGTTGAACAGGACATCGAGCCGACCGTGTTTTGCCTCGATGGTGGCATACAGCTCATTCACCGAGTTCTCTTGAGTGACATCACAACTGATGGCGCTCATGTTCTCGGGCTTCGCCGACAAGGATTGCGTTTCCAGCAAGGCCGATTCACGGCGGCCTGTCAGTACCACGTGAAAGCCTGCATTGGCGAGTGCTTCAGCGGTTGCTCGGCCGATGCCGGAACCAGCTCCGGTAACAAGTGCTATCTGTGTCATTTTTCAAAGCTGCGGGTTGAGACCCTGCAAGGGGGCATGCCCGGGGTCGGGCCATTGCCGGACGCCGGGAATTGTCACTCGAGGGTGCTGTGGGAAATGCCGCCTGAGCTGCTACTTCTTGTCAGAGCTTCTGAGCTCTTCGAGCCGTTCCTGAAGATAGGATCCGGCGGTGTAGCGATCAGACAGTACGACATCGGGGCGAGGGTGCAGGAACAGCGGCAGACTGATACGTGCACGCGTGGAATCCTGCCCGTCCGGATTGATGACGCGGTGGGTGGTCGACGGGAAATAGCCGCCGGAGGCCTCTTGCAGCATGTCGCCGATATTGATGATCAGATTGCCGAAATCACAGGGCACATCCAGCCAGCTGCCATCGCGGGCCTTGACCTGCAGGCCGGGTTCATTGGCCGCTGGCAGCAAGGTGATGAGATTGATGTCTTCGTGCGCACCGGCGCGAATGGCGCCCGGTGTCACCCCTTCCTCGATGGGCGGGTAGTGCAGGATTCGCAGCAGGGTCTGGTCACTACCGTTGATCATGTTCGACAGTGGCTCGCGATAGTTGGCGGCCACCTCAGCCGGCGTCTGGTTCTCGATCCAGCCCAGCAGTTTCGCCGCAAAGGCGATGGTCGAGCTGTAGTAGGCCTCGATTTCCGGTTTCAGAGCTTCGGGGCAACGCCCCCAGGGATAGTAGTGAAAGTACTCCTTGATATCCCTGACGGTATGGCCCTTGGCGGTCTCTGCCATGGCTCGAGGAAAGAAGCCGTCGTACTTCTGCGGGTCAAACCGGTATTGCTCGATCTCCTCGCTGTTGAAGAACTCCTTCCAGTGGTCATAGATGCTCTGCACCGTATCCTGAGCAATGGGGTGATTGCGCAGGACACCGAATCCGGTATCGCGGAGGGACTGCACGAATTGTTGTTCGGCGTCGGGAGCGGCGTAATCTACGGCAACGAGTTCAACCATGTTGACGACCATCGAATGAAGGTTGTGGAATCGTTCATGATAGCAGCTACGCCCGCTGGCAGGTCCCTTGCGCTACCATGTTCAAACCACATTGCATGAGCCTGAAGCCCCCGTCCGAGCATGACTAACGAGCCTCGCCCGCTGACCATACTGTTCGCCGATATCGGTGGAAGCGCTGCCCTCTACAAGCGTGAAGGGGATGCCCGTGCGCATCAGCTGGTGGCCGAGAGCCTGGCCTGCATGCGCAAGGCGGTGGAAGACAATCAGGGCACCGTGCTGCGTACGGTGGGAGACTCGGTGCTGGCCAGCTTCCAGACGCCGGATCAGGCCTTTCTGGGAGCCAGGGATATCCAGCGTGCGCACATTCCCAAACCGGTCTCGGTGCGCATCGGTTTCCACAGTGGTCTGGTCATTCCGGACGATGGGGATGTTTACGGTCATGCCGTCAACATCGCTGCCCGGGTGGCAGAATTCTCCCGAGTCGATGAAATCATGGCGACAGCCGATGCCGTGGAACAGCTCTCACCGTGTCACCTGCCGTATCTCTCGAGAGCGGACTCCATCGAGGTGAAGGGCGTGCCGGAGCTGGTGACCGTACATCGTCTGCACTGGCAGGACACGCCCGTGGCGGTGACCCGACTGGCGTCAAGACCCGAGTACGAGAAATCCACCTCACCAGACCAGCGGCTGCAGATACGTCACGGAAACAGGATAATATATGCGGGAGCCGAACACGTTGAAATCAGTCTCGGTCGTGCAAGTGACAATGACATCGTGGTCAGCAATGACGAAGCGAGTCGACATCACGCCAGCATACGGTTTCGTCACGGCCAGTTTCTGATACAGGATGACAGCACGAACGGCACTTTTGTGCGCAAGGACTCCCTGCTGCCATTTCTGGTCAGGCGTGACTCGATCGTGCTGGATGGTCATGGCGTCTTGTGTCTGGGGGCATCTCCGGAACAGGTCGGCGCGGAAATGATCGAATTCGAGTTGTTGCAAGCCTGAAAATCCCGGCCCGGAACCATGGGGCCTGTTGCAAGATCACTGGAGAAATACAAGTCATGTTCATCAGCTGTGGCGATATTCTGGTCGACCTGTTCAATCAGGCAACCGACAGTACCGGCAAGGTTGCCTTGCAAGGGCATGTAGGTGGGTCACCCTTCAATGTCGCCGTCGGTCTCTCCCGCCTGGGCAATGAGGCCGGGTTCCTGTGCAAGAACTCCACGGATTTCATCGGTCAGCAGATCTCGGCATATATCCGTGACAATGACATTCGGCCCGACTGGGTGTTGCCATCCGAACTCAACAGTACACTTGCCATGATCAAGACCAATCCGGATGGCTCGGCCAACTACGCGTTCTATACCGACAACACGGCTGATTTGTCCATGACGGTGGACGATCTGCCCGAGAGTTTCCCGGATTCTCTCGATCTGCTGCACTTTGCCTCTTACTCCACGGCAGTGGGGGATACCAGCAAGGCCCTCCAGGCACTGGCAAAGCGTGAAGCAGGCAAGCGAATCATCTCCTACGATCCCAATCTGCGGCCCACGGTAGAGCCCGATGTCGATATCTGGCGCGAAACATTCACGGTGTTCTCGTCAGCGGCCGACTTCGTCAAGGCCAGTGACGAAGATATCGAGACCTTGCTGGGCAAGGGGACTTCACTGGAGTCCTTCGCAGCAGACACCATTGCGGGTGGGGCCACGGTTGTCGTGGTCACAGAAGGCAGTCAGGGCGCAACCATCTACAGTGCCGATGGCCGACAGTACCGATCGAGACCGCTGAAGATCAAGGTGGCGGATACCGTGGGAGCCGGCGATACCTTTCAGGCAGCCAGTCTGCACTGGTTGAAGGCCAATGGTTGCATGCAGGCGGGCAAGCTTGACGTGGCTGATGCCGATCTGCAGCAGGGTGTGGATTTTGCGGCGGTCGCCGCCGCCATCACCTGTTCACGACACGGTGCGGATCTGCCACGGCTTGCGGATGTGGAGTCGGAGCTGGCACTGCTGCCCTGACGACAACGCCGTCGCCCGAGGGCTTGACCGCAAGCTCGTCGGGCGAGGATACCTTTTCGCGTGTCCCGGGGTGCGCGACGACACCCCGGGAAACGCTCTGGCAGCCTTGGTCGCGCCACACCGTTTCCCGATTCGATCGGTTCTCCGGGCTTCCTGATCAGACGTCGGCCAGCAAGGTATTGAACGTCTTGCTGGGGCGCATCACGGCTTCGCATTTCTCGATGTCCGGAAAGTAGTAGCCGCCGATATCCACAGCCTGTCCCTGCACGGCATTCAGCTCACCGACAATGGTGGATTCGTTTTCCTGCAGCGAAGCGGCCAGCGGCGTGAACTGCGCGTTCAACTCAGGGTCGTCGTTCTGTTCTGCCAGTGCCTGCGCCCAGTACAAGGCCAGGTAGAAGTGGCTGCCACGATTATCCAGCTCGTTGACCCGACGTGACGGTGAGCGGCCTTCCAGCAGAAGTTTGCTGGTCGCCGAATCCAGCGTGTCGGCCAGGATTCGAGCACGCTCGATGCCCGCGGAATCGGCAAAGTGCTCCAGGGAAACGGCCAGTGCCAGGAATTCTCCCAGAGAATCCCATCGCAGGTGGTTCTCCTCCAGCAGTTGCTCCACATGCTTGGGTGCCGAACCACCGGCACCGGTCTCGAACAGGCCTCCACCCTGCATCAGGGGCACGATGGACAGCATCTTCGCGCTGGTGCCCAGTTCGAGTATGGGAAAGAGATCGGTCAGATAATCCCGCAGCACATTGCCGGTGACCGATATGGTGTCTTCGCCCGCCTTGAGCCTCTCCAGCGTGTGGCGAGTGGCTTGCCCCGGCGCCATGATGCTGATGCTCAGACCTTCGGTATCGTGTTCCTGCAGATAGTGGCTGACCTTGTCGATCAGCTGGCGATCGTGGGCACGCTCATGATCAAGCCAGAAGATGGCGGGGCTACCCGTAGCGCGAGCTCGGGAAACGGCCAGCCTGACCCAGTCCCGAACCGGAGCATCCTTGACGTTGCACATGCGCCAGATATCGCCGCTCTGCACCTCATGGCTCATCAGCACCGAACCCTTGCCATCGACGACACGGACCGTGCCGGCGCCGGGAATCTCGAAGGTCTTGTCGTGAGAGCCGTATTCCTCGGCCTTCTGCGCCATCAGGCCGACATTGGGTACCGTCCCCATGGTGGCTGGATCGAAGGCGCCATGTTCTCGACAGAATTCGATGGTTTCCTGATAGACCGCCGCGTAGCAGCTGTCCGGGATCAATGCCTTGGTATCCTGCAGCTGGCCGTCGCTGTTCCACATCTTGCCCGAGGTGCGAATCATGGCTGGCATGGAAGCGTCGACGATGACATCACTGGGGACGTGCAGATTGGTGATGCCCTTGTCGGAGTTGACCATGGCCAGCGCCGGGCCTGTTTCGTAGCAGTGCCGGATGCATGTCTCGATGACGCGCTGCTGCTCGGCCGGCAAGGATTCGATGGCTTCGAGCACGCTGCCAAAGCCATTGTTGGCATCGGCACCGGCCGCGTCGAGAACTTCCCCGTACTGCTCGAACAGCTCGGCGAAATAACTGCGTACGGCATGCCCGAAGATGATGGGGTCGGACACTTTCATCATGGTCGCCTTCAGATGCAGGGACAGCAATACACCCTGTTCTCTGGCTTCGCGTATCTGTTCGGCGAAGAAGGCCTGCAGCGCGTCACGACTCATGAAGGTTGCGTCCACGATTTCGCCGGCTGATACCGGAAAATCCGGTTTCAGGATGACAACGCTGCCGGCAGCATCGACATGTTCGATCCTGAGCGTACCGGCGTCAGCAACGGTAAGCGACTGTTCGTTGGAGAAGAAATCGCCTGATTCCATGTGCGCCACGTGCGAGTCGGACTCGCTGGACCAGGCGCCCATGGCATGGGGGTTGGCCCGAGCATAGTTCTTGGCAGCGGCCGGTGCACGTCGGTCGGAATTGCCTTCACGCAACACGGGATTGACGGCGCTACCCTTGACTCGGTCATAGCGCCGGCGTATTTCCTGTTCCTGTGCATTCTGCGGATCGTCCGGGTAGGCCGGCAGTTCGTAGCCTTTGGCCTGCAGTTCGGCAATGGTGGCCTTCAGCTGGGGAATCGAGGCGCTGATATTGGGCAGCTTGATGATATTGGCCTCTGGACGTGTGGCCAGCTCACCCAGTTCGGCCAGCGCGTCCGGGGTCTGCTGCTGCTCGCTCAAGTAGTCATTGAACTGACTGAGGGTGCGGGCTGCGAGAGAGATATCCCGAGTCTCGACCGCTATACCAGCAGCAGCGGTGAAGGTTTGTATGATCGGCAGAAGCGAGTGCGTTGCCAGTGCTGGCGCCTCGTCCGTCAGGGTGTAAATCACAGTAGGCCTGTGGTCGTTCATCGAGAAAATCACCGTCGAAGGGGAAACCCTCAATGGTCGTACTTGTACACGCCAAAATCAAGCGCTAGACGATTGTGACTCGATGGCGGACAGCGTTTCAGGCCTGCCTGTTGCGTCAGCCCAGCATTGTCAGCAGCTGCAGACGGTGTTGAGGGCCGGTGGTCGTGGATGAAGCAGAATGACTGCGAGGCTCGATCTCGACCTGAATGCCGTTCTGTTCCAGCAGGATGCTCTCTGGCGCCTCGGGATTGCCTTCCATGTCGATGAACTGGCCGGGATGGCGCAGGGCGGTGACGCTACCATCGGTCAGGATGGCTGCCAGGTGCTGGAAATGCACCAGATAGGCTGCAACATCGGCGTGCGATCCACAGGCCAGTGGAAACCCGGTATCCAGCATGGGAATGGCTTGATCCCAGCTCGTGGTGGTGCGAAACGATTGCTGTGTTCCCATGGCGAAAGCTCCGACGGTAGGGATAGGCGGTTCCGGTCACAAGACCTGTAACCTTTGTTCATGTGTACCTTAGCGACTGTGTCGATAAAAATGAATTAGAATTTCACTCAAGAAATTTTACATTGTCAATTTCACAAGAAAGGTGAGTCATGTCCAGTGCATCGGCAATACGCAATGCCCACTTCCTGGGCACGAAGATCAGGAATCTGCGCAAGCGCAACAATCTGACGATGGACGATCTGTCAGCCCGCTGTGTCAAGGTGGATGCAGAGTCGGCCCCTTCCGTCTCGTATCTGTCCATGATCGAGCGTGGAAAACGCCATCCCAGCGCTCGTATGCTGTCGGTCATTGCCGAGGTTTTCCAGAAGGACATTCGCTGGTTTCTCGATGATGTTCCCGACGAGGCGGCGATAGTCCCGGACAAGGGCAGTCGCGGTGGCATGCGCGGCATGGCGCTGGAACCGGGATTTCTTTTCTCCAGGGAGATCCTGCAGAACGCGATCCCCGAAATGCTATCTCAGACGGGCGTGTCCGGCAGGCAGTTCGCGCATCTGTTGATACGAGCCCATCAGGAGAACAATCAGAATCACTTTCCCGAGCTCGAACGTGCGGCCGAGGCCGTTGGCAGGAAACAGATGCCATTGAGCCTGGATGCCCTGATGGATATCTGCAAGGACATGGGCATGCGCATCAAGTGGTTCACCAAGGTGCCGGAAACAGCCATCAGTGCCAAGGTACTCAGGGACAAGACAGTGGTGCGCTCGTTTTTCGAAGCGCCGTCCACCATTCATGTCAACAAGCTGATGCAATCACAGCCGGCACGGCTCAAGTACGATCTGGCGCTGTATATCGGACACAAGGTCCTGCACGACGGTGATGGCGTGAAAAGCGTTGCGACCACAGGACCTGTGGCCATCGATACACGTTTCGATACCGGTCTGGATGTGGATACCTCCAGTGCGGTGAACACCCAGGACATCGTGCATGCCTGGCGTGATTTCGAATGCAGCTTCTTCGCCGGGGCGTTGTTGTGTCCCAAGGTGCCGTTCCGCAGATTGCTGGAGCAGCGTGCTCATGACATCAACGTCGGCGATATGCTGGATGTCACGACTGCAGTGGTCATGCGACGCATGACCGTGGTGTCTTCATACCCGCATTGGCACTACTTCGATGCCTACCCGCCGGGGCAGCTATCGGCGGTGTATCGGGGCAACGGCATACCCTTGCCGTGGGGCAATATGCGCATGGTGCAGGACCCCTGTCAGCACTGGGCCGTTTTCCGCATGATCAGCTCTGATATCGATGAGTCCTCGGCGCAGATCTCGGTCATGGACGTAGGCTCCGAGCCGCGCATCTTCTGCTGCGAGTCTGTCAAGGTCAGCGACCTTTCCGGTAACAAGCATGTGCTGTGTGCCGGTATCGACGTCAACCCGGCACTGGAGGCTCAGGGGGCCGATGCGGCATCCCTGGCGGCGAGCCTCAGGATGGCCTGTAACGAAAACGGTGGTTCGGTCGCCATTCCGGACACGATCCGAAAGGAGCTTCAGCAGACGGCCAGGTTGCTGAACATCGAATGGCTCAACCGGGGCATAGAGAAACAGGCTCGCATGATCTGCCCCCGCATTGGCGCCTGTCCGAGAACGCCGAGCTGTCATGCAGGTTCATGAGTCGATGACGACGCCGACCTCTTTCATGGCAGCGAGCGCGGCATCGTTGGAACCGTTCATGTCGATACCACGACAGGCGTGCTCGAGCAGGACGGCATCGAACCCTTCGCGTCGCGCATCCACAGCTGAATAGCGCACGCAGTAATCCAGCGCCAGACCGACACAGAAGACCCGGCGGATACCGCGCTGTTGCAGATAACCGGTCAGCCCGGTGGTGGTGGTGTGATCGTTCTCGTAGAACGCGGAGTAGGAATCAATCGCCGATCGAAAGCCCTTGCGAATGATCAGTTGAGCGGCGTCGCACGCCAGCCGGGGGTGGAATTCTGCGCCATGACTGCCCTGAACGCAATGATCCGGCCACAGCGTCTGTTCGCCGTAGGGCAGGGTGATGGACTCGAAGGGCTGCTTGCCGGCGTGGCTGCTGGCAAAGCTCGAATGTCCCGCCGGGTGCCAGTCCTGAGTCAGCACAACCGTTGCGAACTGCGGTGACAGCTCGTTGATCAATGGCACGATGGCATCGGCATCGGGCACTGCCAGGGAACCGCCCTGGCAGAAATCGTTCTGCACATCGATGATGAGCAGGCAGTCGCTGTCCTGAATCGTCAAGTCGGGCATGTTCGGCTCTAGGGTTGTGTCGCGTACAGAACCACGACGCGCTGCTGGGCATCTCCGGCATTGTCTGGCAGAACCGCGGCTGCCGCATCCTCACCGAGACCGTTGAGCGCCTTGATCTTGGTGTAATCAAAGCCGTTCTGGATCAGGTAGGAGCGCACATTGGTGGCGCGTTGCAAGGCCAGCTGCTGATTGTAGGTGGCCGATCCCAGCGTGTCAGTGAAGCCGAAGATGGACACGCCGGTGGTGCGGTTCTTCTCCTGCGCGATGAAGGAGTCGAGCACGACAGCGGCATCATCGGTGATCTCCACACTGTTGCGATCGAAGTAGATCTTGTACTGAACCGCCTGAGGTTCAGTCTCCCCGCGAAGGTCGTCGCTACTGACAAAGTCGCCGGCTGCCACGGGTTCTTCTTCCTGTTCCGCACCGGCAGTGTCGGGGTTCCTGCGGCGCAGATCCGCCAGACGCTCGTTCAGTGAAACTACCCGGGATTCCAGCGTGCTTTGTGCATCCTGTGCGCCACCGGCCTCTTCCGACGACGCCGGCAATCTCTGTACCCGTGCCTCGACTTCGTTGATGCGAACGCGCGCATTGTCGAGCAGGCGCTGCAGGGCAATGATATTGGCATCGTCGTCACTGCTTTCCAACTGAGATTGCACCAGTGTCAGTTGATCCCCGATCTCGGCCTGCACCGCATCGATGGACATGGATTCGCCGGTGGTGCGCAGCTGTGCCACGGAACCATCGATGCGATCGACATTGCGTCGGTTGGAGGCCGTGGACTCTTGCAGTTGCCTGATCTGTTCGCGAGCCGATTGCAATTCATCATTGAGGCTCGCTATCTGACGAGAATCCGAATTGACCGTACTCAAGCGCGATTCAAGTGCCGTGAATCGCTGATCGATGGACGCTGCCAGCGAGGCGCTGCCACTGTTCGCCTCGGCACCACTGTCATCGCCCTGCAGGGCGTCGGCAGAGACCGTGCCTGAAGAGGCGGCCAGCGTGTCCAGCCGCAGACCCAGGGCTTCGATCTGTTCGGTAATCGTTGCCAGTTCACTACGCACTTCAGCGTCTCGGCTGCTGGCAGATTCGCGCAATGCCGCAACGTCCTGAGACACGGTTTCCATGCCTTGGCGGACCTGTTGCAGGCCTTGTTCGACCGTCTGCTCATCGAGGCGGCGGACCAGCAATTCCAGGCGGCTGTCGATGGCATCGAGTCTGACCACATTGGCAGCATTTCCGGCTTCGGCATCCTGTGCCACTTCGGTCAGTTCATCGACAGCCGACGGTATCTCGTCACGGCTGTTGGACACGATGGATTCTTCCAGCAGCGTCAGCCGCTCTTCGAGCGTCTGTTGCGGCGACTGGCCATCGCCTTGCTCGGGCAGGCGGATGGCCTGAACCCCGGAATTCAGTCGCTCTCCGAGCGCAACGACCTGTTGGCGGGCATCGCTGAGCGTGCCCTGCGGGTTCTGAACTTTCCATGCCCCCGCGCCGAGAACCAGACCCAGCAGGGCAAGAACGATCAATTTCTTCATGTTTGGCAGTACCGGTGTCCGATGATGCGGTCACGAACCCCTGTCGGCGACAGCACCTGGCGGCTGCCACCCCGAAGGGTGGCAGCCGCAATGACGCCAGTACCAGTGGGCGTAGCGCCCACTCGTGCAAGTTCGTACTCCTGGCCGCGCAGTGTATCGCAGGGCTGGCCGGTCTTGCTAGCCCGGACTGGTTTGTTCGAGGATCAGCACTGCCAGCGGGGGTAACGTGAGCTTGAGACTGGCGGGGCGATTATGAGCCGGTTCATCATGGGCCTGAATCAGCGACGCCTGTGATGTCTCATCTGCCGGCGTACCGCCCGAGCCAGACGGTGCGACACTCTGGTTACTCTGGCCACTACCACCGTAGTACTCGCTATCGGTGTTGATCAGCTCCCGGTACTGACCGCTCTCATTCACGCCGATAACGTACTGTGTTCGGATGACAGGTGTGAAATTGCAGACCGTGATGCAGCTGCGTTTACGGTCTGCAGAGTAGCGGTAGAAGGAGATCACGCTCTGTTCGTGGTCATCGCAATCTATCCATTCGAATCCGGCCGATTCGCAGTCGGTTTCGTAGAGTGCCGGATGCTCTGCATAGAGGTGGTTCAGGTCTCGGACAAGCCGGAGGATGCCCTGGTGCTTGGCCTGGTCCAGCAGGTGCCACTGGATGCTGCCGCTGTGCTGCCACTCGCCATACTGGGCGATCTCGCCGCCCATGAAATTGAGCTTCTTGCCCGGGTAACTCCACATCATCCCGTACAGCGCGCGCAGGTTGGCGAACTTCTGCCAATCATCTCCCGGCATCTTGTTGATCATGGAGCCTTTTCCATAGACCACTTCATCGTGCGAGAACGGCAGACAGAAATTCTCGCTGAAGGCGTAGATCATGCCGAAGGTCAGGCTGTTATGGTGATATTTCCGGTAGGCGGCGTCCTTGCTCATGTATTCGAGCATGTCGTGCATCCAGCCCATGTTCCACTTGAAGGTGAATCCCAGGCCATTGTTGTAGGTCGGATGGCTGACACCGGGAAAGCTGGTGGATTCCTCAGCCAGTGTGATGCCACCTTCGGCATGCACCAGAATGTTCATCCGCTTGAGGAATTCGATGGCTTCGAGGTTTTCGCGTCCGCCGTAACGGTTCGGAATCCATTGCCCCTGTTCCCGGGAATAGTCCAGGTAGAGCATCGAGGCCACGGCATCGACCCGCAGCCCGTCGAGATGGAATTCGCGTATCCAGTACAGTGCATTGCTCAGCAGGTAGTTGGACACCTCGGCGCGGCCAAAGTTGTAGATGAGAGTCTGCCAGTCCTGGTGCATGCCTTGTCTCGGATCGGCATGCTCGTAGAGGTGAGTACCGTCGAATTCCCCGAGGCCATGTGCATCTGTCGGAAAATGCGCGGGAACCCAGTCCATGATCACGCCGATACCTTCGGCATGGCAGGCGTCGACGAAATGCCGGAAGTCATCCGGACTGCCAAAGCGTGATGTCGGCGCGAACAGGCCGATCGGCTGGTAACCCCAGGAGCCGTCGAAGGGATGCTCGGTGATGGGCATCAGCTCGATATGGGTGAAGCCGTTCTCCAGCACATAGGGAAGTAGCGTCTTCGCCATCTCGACATAGGTCAGAGAATCGCCATTCACGTTCAGTCGCCACGAACCGGCATGCACTTCATAGATGGACATGGGCCGATTGCGCATGTCCAGGCTTTTCCTGTTCTCCTGATAGTCGTCATCACTCCAGATGAACTGACTTTCGAAAACGATCGAGGCATTGCCTGGCGGTTGCTCGAAATAGGGGGCATAGGGGTCGTGTTTCAATGGCAGCAGGCGGCCATCGTCAGCCACGATCTCGAATTTGTAGAGTGCTCCGTTGCCCACAGCCGGGATGAAGATGTCCCAGACACCGCTGCCCGGATGCGATCGCATGACGTGCCGGCGACCATCCCAGTCGTTGAAGTCGCCGACGACACTGACGCGGCGCGCATTGGGCGCCCAGACCGCAAATTCGACACCGGCCACACCCTGAAACTGCATCGGGTTGGATCCCAGTACCTGATACAGCTCCTGATGCGTGCCCTCATTGAGCAGATAGCGATCCATCTCGCCCATGGGGGAGGTCATGGAGTAGGCGTCGATGATTTCCCACTGGTGCTGGTCCTGCGACAGTTCCAGTCGATAGGGACCGATGGTATCGGCAAAGATGCGTTCGAACAGGCCGTGCGGATGGACCCGCTCGAGCGGAATACGCTGCCCTTCGGCGTCGATGACCGATACCTTCTCCGCATGCGGTTGAAAGGTTCTGATGACCGCACGGCCGCCGAGGCTCTCGACGGCCTCCTCGCCGATGGGATGTTGGCCGAGGATCGAGAAAGGTTCTGGATGACGACCCTCGACGATCGCATTGACTTCGGCGTGACCAAGAATTGAATTCATGAGTACAGTTCCGATAGGTAGCGGGAGGCACTGTCGTGCCATTCAAAGCGTTGCGCCTGCGCGCGCTCGGCTATTTCACGGAAATCGTCCGGTCGTTTTTCTCTCAATTGCAGCACTTCGTTCAAGCGTTCGAGCATCCGAGTTGCCTGGGAAGGCATGGATTCGCCAGAAAAGAGGAAACCGTCCACCTTGTCGCTGATGGTGTCGCACAGACCACCGACGGCGTGAGCCAGGACAGGCTGACCTTGTCGCATGGCCAGCATCTGGCTGATGCCGCAGGGTTCGAAGGAACTCGGCATCAGAAACAGGTCGCCATTGGCAAACAGCAGATTCGACAGTGTTTCGGAATACTGGTTGAGAAAGAGAAAATGTTCGTGCCTTGCAGCAATGGTTCGGCAGTGCTGTTCCAGCTCTGCATCTCCGGAGCCCAGCAGGAGCAGCATGCCACGACCCTTCAGCGCATCGAGCATGATGTCCAGCGGAATGCTGCCATCGGGCAGGGGTTGCAGCAACAGGGCCATCTTCTGATCAGTCAGTCGCCCGACGCCGGTGATGATGTGGGCCGGTCTGGCCTCCTGTTGCCAGCGCAACAGACGTTGATGAGCGACATAGTCCAGGGATCGCAGATCCGGTCGGCGCGCCATGAGTCTGAGCATGTCATCGGCGGCCGCTTGCATGAACTCGGACCAGCCGAGGCGAGCAGCGAGCGGTGCGTCGTAGTCGATGCCGTTGATGATGCCGGTCAGTCGGCCCTGGCCGGCAGCCTGTTGCAGATCACGTTCCAGTCCTTCGCCGCCATGAAAGCCTCGCGCCTGATCATTGGCCTGTACGATTTCAGTTGCATAGGTCGGGGAGACCGTATGCACGACGTCGGCAATGCGTATGGCCGTTGCTATCGGGTTGACGCATTGTTGCCAGCGAGGATCAGCAAGTTCGGCATGGTTGTACAGCAGGTGAGGGAACCATGCTTGCAGTGATGATTCGTGTTCGGCGAACGGCCTGATGCCCTGCAGGGCCAGGTTGTGGATGCTGAATACGACCTTGAGCGGTTTGAGGCTCTGGAAGTCCGGGTCGTATTTGAGCAATGCAGCTGCCAGTCCGGTGTGCCAGTCATGCAGATGAAGCACATCAACAGAGGAAATCAGGTCTTCCTTCAACGCTCGCAGACTCGCCACACAGAACAGGGCGAACTTGTTGGCATCGGTGGCAAAGGGTTGGTTGGCGTCATCGTTGCAATAGATGCGACCCTTGCCACCGCTGGCAAACAGTGGATGATGCGCAACGAGATAGCGCACCCCCGCATCGCGACCCGTGAAAAGCTCGTAGATCTCGATACGCTCGGTGCGCCCACGGAACACCGCAGTACAGACCCCGACCGGCGATGCGCCGGTGATCTGATGAAAGGCGCCGTAAGCCGGTACGAGAACCGTCACCGTCGCGCCCTGTCGGGCGAGCGCTTTCGGGATGTCGCGTACGACATCACCGATGCCGCCCACCTTGCCGCCGGGTATCACGTCGTTTTCTGCTGCCAGCATGCAGATATGGGTCATGAGAGCGTCATACCTCTGAGGTCTTTAATGGGAGTCTGGTCAACGGACAAAATGCAGCTTCTGACCGAAGTTGTCTGGCGTGACCAGCGTGATACCACTTTCCGTTACCCGGAAACCCCTGGCCCTGTCTTCATCCGCATTGAGTCCGACCTCTGTACCTTCAGGCAGTATTGTGCCAGTGTCAATGATGGCGCGCTTCACGATGCAATTTCGACCGATCTCGACATCCGGCATGATGACCGAATCCTCGACATCGCTGTAGGAGCGCACGCGGACATTGCTGAACAGCAGAGACCTGCTGGCCTTGCCACCCGAGACAATGCAGCCACCGGAGACGATGCAGTTGAGCGCCATGCCTCGCCGATCGGCGGTGTCATGTACGAACTTGGCCGACGGCAACTGCATCTGATAGGTGTAGATCGGCCACTCGGTATCGTAGAGATCCAGTTCGGGTTCGAAGTCCACCAGTTCCATGTTTGCTTCCCAGAAGGCGTCGAGCGTACCGACGTCTCGCCAGTAGGGCTGAGCAGGGTTGTCGGGTTGATCGTCACCCAGGCGGAAGGCAAAGATGGTGTACTTGTCGACAATGCGGGGCAGGATGTCCTTGCCGAAATCGTGCGAGCTTCCCTCTGCATCCGCATCCTGGATCAGTTCCTGATACAGGAACTCGGTATTGAAGACATAATTGCCCATGGAGGCCAGAACGCGTCCGGGTTTGCCCGGAATCTCGGCAGGCTCTGCCGGCTTCTCCTGAAATTCCAGGACGCGACCTTCCGTGTCAACCTTCACCACACCGAATGCCCCGGCGGCCTCTTCAACCGACACTTCCACGCAGCACAGCGTCATGTCTGCCTTTCGGTTGTTGTGGGCAGAGATCAGCGGGCCGTAATCCATCTTGTAGATGTGGTCACCACCGAGCACCATGACGAACCGGGGCTGGTGCGTGCGAATGATGTCCAGATTCTGATACACGGCGTCTGCTGTTCCCTTGTACCAACCCTCGTCCACGCGCATGGAAGCGGGCAGGATTTCAACGAACTCCCCGAACTCTGCCTTGAACCCTGACCAACCACGACTGATGTGCCGTACCAGCGAGTGCGACTTGTACTGCGTCGCAACGCCGACACGACGGATGCCCGAATTGATACAGTTGGACAATGCGAAGTCGATGATTCTGAATTTACCGCCAAATGGTACCGCCGGTTTGGCCCGCCACTGGGTCAGTTCATGCAACCTGCTTCCCTGGCCACCAGCAAGAATCAGAGCCAACGTGTCTCTTGTCAGCCGAGATATCTGTCTTTCCTCTATGATGCTCATTCCGTCACCCTGGTTACGTTGGCTCCAGCTTAACCAAAATGACATCCTCTTGGCAAAGCTGTTGTGAAATGGATGCAAATGCGGCCTGCCTGGCATTACCTGACCACCAAGTCAACCTTTCATCGACATTGCGTTGAAACGATCGCTTCCACGAAATCATGAACTCGACAAACAACATTTCAGCCGCCGAGCTGCCCGGCACCGCCCGAAACATGGTCACCGTTGACGACGTCTGGGCACACGATCCGATATCTCTGGGTACCGACAAGGATTCACTGCGACAAGCGGTAGTCGATCACTTCGAGCGAACGCTTGGCCGGGATATCGACCATGCCGCCGCACACTATCTCTACAAGGCAGTGGCGCTGAGTGTTCGTGATCGCATGATGGAGCACTGGCTGGTGACACGGCAGGCGGTCGAGTCCAGCGTGCCGCGACACACCTGTTATCTGTCAATGGAGTATCTGATGGGGCGTGCGCTGCGCAATGCGGTACATAATCTGGATCTGCAGGATGAGCTGAGTCGTGCGCTGGAAGAGTTGGGGCTGACAATGGAAAAGGCCGAGCTGCTGGAGGCCGATGCAGGTCTGGGCAATGGTGGTCTGGGTCGACTGGCTGCCTGTTTCCTGGATAGTTGCGCTTCGCTGGCGCTACCGGTCACCGGCTACGGCTTGCGATATCGCTATGGCATGTTCCGCCAGTCCATCGACAACGGCTTTCAGGTAGAGCGCCCCGACAACTGGCTCCATGAGGGACATGTCTGGGAACTCGAACGACCCGAGTTGAGCTGTCATGTGCGCTTCGGTGGACGGGTCGAACTCATCACCGAGCTCAATGGCAATGTCATACACCGTTGGGTCGATACCGACGATGTTCGCGCCGTTCCCTTTGATGTGCCGGTGCCCGGTTACCAGAACGGAATTGTCAACACCTTGCGCTTGTGGAATTCGACGGCAACCGATGAGTTCAATCTGCATGAATTCAATGCCGGTGGCTACACTGAAGCGGTGGCAGCGAAGAACGCCGCGGAAAACATCTCCATGGTTCTCTACCCCAACGATGCCAGTGAGAACGGCAAGGTGTTGCGACTGCGGCAGCAGTATTTTCTCGTGTCTGCCAGCCTTCAGGACGCCTTGCGTATCTGGCTGCTGCAGAACGAGGATTTCGAGGGCTTTGCCGAGGCACATTGTTTCCAGCTCAATGACACACATCCCAGCCTTGCCGTTCCGGAACTGATGCGCCTGCTGGTCGATAACCACAGACTTCCCTGGGATGATGCCTGGTCCATCACCACGCAGGTCATGGCCTATACCAACCATACCCTGTTGCCGGAAGCGCTCGAGTGCTGGTCGCTGGACATGATCGGTGCATTGTTGCCACGTCCCACGGAGATAATCCAGGAGATCAACCGACGGTTTCTGGAAGAGGTGGCATCAGCCATGCCCGGGGAGCACCAGAAACAGGCCGAGATGTCGATCGTTTCGTTCGACGCTCATCCTGTCGTGCGCATGGCTCATCTGGCGATCGTGGGCAGCTTTTCGATCAATGGGGTTGCCGCCTTGCACTCGAAGCTTCTGAAGGAGGGGTTGTTCGCCAACTTCAACCAGCTGTGGCCTGCGCGTTTCAACAACAAGACCAATGGTGTCACGCAGCGACGCTGGCTTGCATACTGCAACCCGGGTCTGACGACCTTGCTGGACGATACCCTGGGTGCGCAGTGGGTCGGCAGAATGGAAGAACTCGAGCGGTTGAAGCCCATGGCGGATGATCCATCGTTTCAGGCTCGCTGGATGGCGGTCAAGACAGCGAACAAGCAGTCCCTGGCTGCGCTGGTGGAGGATCGTACCGGTATCCAGGTCAGTGCCGATATGCTGTTCGATGTTCAGGTCAAGCGCATGCACGAATACAAGAGACAGCTGCTGTGCACTCTGCATGCGGTACATGTCTATCTGGACCTGTTGGAAGGTCACGATCATGAACCACGTTTCGTGCTGATCGCCGGCAAGGCGGCGCCCGGCTATTACATGGCGAAGTCGATCATCAAGGTAATCAACAATGTGGCGCAGGTCATCAATAACGACAAGCGTACAGCGGACAGGCTCAAGCTGGTGTTCCTGCCGGACTACAACGTGTCCGCCATGGAAGTGATCTGTCCGGCTGCGGATCTCTCCGAGCAGGTGTCCACTGCCGGCAAGGAGGCATCCGGCACGGGCAACATGAAGTTCATGATGAATGGGGCGGTAACCATCGGCACTCTGGACGGCGCGAATGTGGAGATCCTCGAGGCCGTGGATCACGAGAATTTCTTCCAGTTCGGTCTGACCGTGGACGAGGTGGATGGCGTCAGACGTGGGTATGCCCCCTCGGCGATCATTGCCAGAGATGCTCGTCTGAAGCGTATCTTCGAGGCCTTCGACAGCGGACTGTTCGACGCAGGTGAAGCAGAGCTGGTGAGATCTGTCATCGATGCAGCCCGCAGTCCGCATGATGCCTGGCTGACAGTTGCCGACCTGCCGGATTATCTGGATACTCAGGCACGGGTCGAAGCGTCGTGGAAGCAGCCTGCCGTGTGGACTCGCAAGAGCATCATGAACACAGCGTGCAGCGCCAGATTCTCGACTGACCGCACCATGCAGGACTACAACCGCGACATCTGGCGACTGCAGTCCATAGAACTGCCAGACAGGGAGATTGACTGACCATGCTTGCCGGATGCAATTGGCCACTGGGAGCCACCAGTGACGGGAAAGGGGTGAACTTCGCACTTTTCTCACGGCATGCCAGCCGAGTGGAGCTCTGTCTGTTCGACAGTTCGGGTGAACGCGAAATCCAGCGACTGGAATTGCCTGCCTGTACCGATAATGTGTGGCATGGGTATCTACCGGATATCAGACCGGGAGCGCTCTATGGCTATCGCGTACACGGCCCTTATGAACCGACCAACGGTCATCGCTTCAATCCCCACAAACTTCTGCTGGACCCCTATGCGCGCGCCTTGCAGGGAAAGCTCATCTGGAACGATGCGAATTTCGGTTATATACGCGGTCATGCCGATCTTGATCTGTCCTACGATCAGCGCGACAGCTCACCCTATGTACCCAAGTGTGTGGTCGTCGGAGCATCGAAGCGTGGTACCGACAGGCATGCTCCTCATCTGAGTCATGGGGCCGAGCGCAGACAGCGTCCCGATCTGTGCGATTCGGTGATCTACGAGGCGCATGTCAAGGGTATCAGTGCTCTGCAGAAGCAAGTGCCTGCCGCGCGTCGTGGCACGTACAAGGCCCTGGGGAGCAAGAGTGTTCTTTCACATCTGAAGAAACTGGGTGTGACGGCGCTCGAGCTGCTACCGGTGCACACCTTTGCCGATGATGAATTTCTGGTGGCAAAGGATCTTGTGAACTACTGGGGTTATCAGAGTCTGTGCTTTCTCACACCGGATGCACGGTATGCGTTCTCCGACAATGCAGTCAACGAGTTCAGGGACATGGTCAAGACCGTTCACAAGGCGGGTCTTGAAGTGCTGCTGGATGTCGTCTACAACCATACCGCCGAGGGTAACGAGCAGGGGCCAACCTTGTGCTACAGGGGGATAGACAATCTTTACTACTACCGACTGGAGCGTAATCCACGGTACTACGTGAACGACAGTGGCACCGGCAATACGCTTGCTCTGGAAAATCCGAGAGTACTGCAGTTGGTCATGGACAGCCTCAGATTCTGGGCCAACGACATGGGCGTGGACGGTTTCCGCTTCGATCTGGCCTCCATACTGGGACGAGAGCTGCACGGCTTCGAGAGGGGGGCCGGATTTTTCGATGCCGTGGCCCAGGATCCTCAGTTGGCCGATGTGAGGTTGATCGCTGAACCCTGGGATATCGGACCCGGAGGCTATCAGCTGGGACAGTTTCCTCCACGCTGGTCGGAGTGGAACGACCAGTTCCGTGACACGGTCAGACGGTTCTGGAATTCGGGTTCGGATGTTCTGCCGGATTTTTCCGATCGCCTGCTGGGCAGCAGTTCGCTGTTTGAATGGCAAGGTCGTCCACCTTCAGCCACGGTCAACTTCATCACCGCACACGATGGTTTCACCTTGCGCGACACGGTCAGCTACCTGCACAAGCATAATGAGGCCAATGGTGAGGGGAATCGTGACGGGCACAGCAACAACCATTCGAACAACTACGGTATCGAAGGTGATACCGACGACCCGGCCATCAACGAGATCCGAGCCCGCCAACAGCGCAATATGCTGTGTACCCTGTTCCTGTCACAGGGCACGCCCATGCTGCTCGGTGGTGATGAGCGAAATCGTACGCAATACGGTAACAACAATGCCTATTGCCAGGACAATGCCACCACCTGGATCGACTGGTCGGAGAATCCGCAGGCCAGGCAGCTGCAGGACTTCACGCAGCGATTGATTGCGCTGCGCAAGAACCAGCCTGTGCTCAGACGCCCCTGGTATCTGCACGGAGAGCATCGCTCTGCCAGTTGCGATCTGCCGGACGTCGTCTGGTTGAACAAGCAGGCCGATGTGATGAGCGAAGCGGACTGGCATTGTATCGATGGTGGTTTCGTTGCCTTGCAGCTGATCGGCGATGCCATACCGGCGAGCCAGCAGATCGACCCGTCGGATACGCTGTTGCTGCTGTTCAACGGCAGTCAGGAGGATGTCGAATTTCCACTGGAAGCGACACAACTGGCCGGTGTGGAATGGGTCGTGGAGATCGATTCGTCAGAGCCGGAGCTGACCGACGCCGTGGTCACAGGCCAGCGAATCTGTCAGTCCCTGAGTGTGGTGGTGCTGCGATGCTGTGCATGAGTGACTGATATAATAGCTGTAAGAACAATCAGTCTTTTTCAGGAGCACATGAAGTCCAAGTTGCCGGCGTCTCACCTGTTTCGCCAATTTCTGCTCTTCGCGCTCACACTGGTATTTCTGTTGACAGTGATTCGTGCGGCCTACGCGTTGTGGCAGTTTTCCAGAATCGAAGTCAACGATGGTGCGGTCATGCCCCTGTTTGTACAGGGGCTGAGATTCGATCTGGCACTGGTTGGAATGATCTGTATCGTGCCACTGATTCTAGGCGCGATACTGGCGATGATGACGCGGACGCGGTCCCTGGCGAAAATCCTCATCACCGGTTTCATGGTGGGTGGCCTGCTGCTGGTCATGTTGACAGAGTTGATCACGCCGTGGTTTCTGGAGACCCGCGGTCTACGACCGGATGTGCAGCTGATCGCCAGCATCGAGCAACCAGCGATGGTGCTGGAATCACTGCTGCACGAGCAGGCAGTGCCGCTGGTGATTGCCCTGATTCTGTGTCTGCTCATACTGATCGCATTCTGCGGACGGCTGGAGGTGCGACGATTTCTGCGCCATCGCCTGTCAGTGCCGGGCGCATTGATGTTGTCTGCGGTTGGGGGTGCCTTGTGTGTGCTGGCAATCAGTTCGTCCACGGATCCGGTTCACTTCTCCCTGTCTCCCGCCGATGCCGCCATCAGTACAGACCCCACGATCAATGACCTTGCCATGAACTCTGCCTACAAGCTTCTGTATTCGTTGATCCGCGGTACACCGACCGTGCCGCCACTGCCTGACGAAGAAATTCAAATCCAGCCGTAACAGCAATGTAGACGACTGTACTGTTTCATACAGAGCGTTCATTCACAGCGGCTCGCTGAATGAACGCTCTGTATGAAACAGTGCACTCGTACCGCCTGTCTGGTGCGTAACTTGCGACGCTTCGTTCATGAAGGAGGCTGTACTGACAACGAAGATGATCGTAAAGAGCCCGAAGCTCTGGCCTGCTGTCGTGTTCCTGTCGGGATTGCTGCTGACGAGCTTTGTGATGAACATCGCCAATGGCGGCATTCAGAGGAGTCGAATGGATGAATTTGCTCGTCGTAGTGACGAGCTTTCCGTCCGGGTGGCAGATGCATTGAAGAACCAGCAGACCCTGCTGCGTGGACTGCGGTCCTTGTATGAAGACGGACAGATCGTGGGCCGACATGATTTCGAGGCGTATCTGGAATCTGTCGAACTGGAGAGCAGCTTTCCGACGGTTTTCGCCATGGCCTGGGTGCCCCGGGTGCCGCATCATATCGCCCACGAATTTGTCAGATCCGTGCGTGAGGACCGATCAATCGTGGAACAGGGCTATCCCGAATTCGCCTTGAAGCCGGTACTCGATCGTTACTTGTCAGAACACCATGTGCTGACCTATGTGTACCCGATGCACGACAGGCAGTGGATGATGGGGTTTGATCTGAGCACCAGTGCCGAGCGACTACTGACGCTGGAGCATGCGCGGGATTCAGGTGAGTTCGCGGTGAGTCCGCCGCTTGCCGTGTCGGTGACCCGCTCTGAGGTCAAGGGCTTTCTGATCATGTTGCCTGTCTACGGCGGTGTCGAACCGGAGACCCTGGCCGAGCGCAGACAGTTCTACAGCGGCGTGCTCATGGGAGTCTTTCGGTTTGAAAGGTTGCTGCGGTCGTTTGATCTGGAACAGTTCACCGCCATCACCATCAGGGATGTCACTGATGGTCGGGAGGCGGGTGTCCAGTCTGGTCAGTACTTCTACAGCCGAGGCGAGACTCATCCTGATGCGAAAACTCAGCTCAGGCATGTCAGGCTGGCCAATCGTGAATGGCAGATTGCGGTTTCACTGGCCCCGGATGCCTATGCGGAACTCAAGAGTGCCGATCAGCTGTGGATGATCGCCCTGTTCGGCTTCTTTACATCGCTCGCTGGCGCCGCTGGTACATTCCAACTGGTCGCGGCGAGAAACCGGGCCTTGCGCCACGCCGAGGAACTGAAACAGAGTCTGCTGCTCGCCAGAGAGCGGGAGCAGGAATCCGGCGATCAGTTACGGCGATTTGCCCATGTGACCTCACACGACCTGCAAATCCCTGTGCGCGATATCGATCTGTCCATCACCTTGCTGGAAAACGCACTGAGTTCGCGCATCACACCGCCTATCACCGAGAATCTTCAGCATCTGCAGGGCGTATCTGACCGGCTGCGCAGATTGTCCGAGAATCTGCTCGACTTTTCCAGCTTCGATCGGGAAAGACTTCAGCCCGGCACGGTGGATATGAATCAGGTGTTTGCCAATGCCCGGACGCGGCTTGCACCACTCATGGAACAGGTATCTGCCAGACTCGATATTGCCGAATTACCGCAGCTGGAAGGCGATGGCATGCAGTTGGAGCAGCTGGCAACCAATCTGCTGACCAATGCCATCCGATACAGATCAGACACACGTCAGCTGGTGATCGATGTCAGTGCCAGACTGGTCGACGACTATTGGCAGATCAGCGTCGCCGACAACGGTATGGGTATCGAGGAGCGTTTCCACGACAAGGTATTCAAGCCTTTTCAGGGGCCGCATCAGGCGGATGTTGCCAACGGCAGTGGTGGCATGGGGCTACATCTCTGTCAGCAGATTGCAGAGTGCCACCGTGGGCAGATCTGTATCGTCAAATCCAGCGATGCCGGAACGACTTTCGCAATCAGCCTGCCGGCAGACACGCGTTACGGTGCCGAGGCCGCTTGAGGTCTGCCAGACAGGCTTGCATCAGCGCTTGCAGGACCCGTTGTCACTCCAGGCTCTGACATAGTCGATATCGAAGCTTGCCGGAAATTCGGTCGTGGCATCGGGTGATCCGGGCCAGGTGCCGCCTACCGCCAGATTCAACAGGAAATGTACTGGCCGGGTATAGTCGTCCGGCGTCGGGTGGGATGCCATTGGCTTGCCATCCAGATACCAGTTGACCGTCTCTGGCGTCCAGACAACGCTATACAGATGGAAATCACTGGTGAGGTCGGATTTCAGGGTGTGATCGAAGGGGAAGGATGTCAGCTCCCCTGTCTGATTGGTATGCAGGGTTGTGTGATAGGTATTGGGTTGATGGCCCAGGCTCTCCATGACATCGATTTCAGGCAGCACGGCAATGCCCTCGGGCCATTGATCGAAACTGGGTAGCAGCCAGAACGCCGACCACAAGCCCTGACCGCCATCCGGCAGCCGTGCGCTGACTTCGAATCGTCCGTACTTTTGCGCAAAGCTCTTTTCGGTGGTCAGAACACCCGAGATATAGGGTTGCCCGGATACCACGCCGCGCAATGCCCTGGGGGTGGGTTCTGCCGTGATACTGAGGATGCCGTCTTCGATGGAAAAAGGCGACACGCCGTGTAACGCAGGATCGATATAGAACTGCTGCTCATCGTTGATGATGACATCGCGTGGCCAGATATACTGCGTTCGCCACAGGCCTTCCTGCGTTGACTCGTCCCAGAGTGACAAGCTGTCGAAGGGCTCCTCGAAAGTCAGGTTCCAGCAACGATCATCCAGCTCGTTTCTGCCTGACTGGGCATGAGCCGCCACGGTGGCAAGACTCAGCGGGATGAGCACTGCAAGGCTTTTTCTATTGATCATGTTCATGGTGAGAGTATCGCCTGTTCCGGTGGAGCAGGCGACCGAATTCAGCGTTACGATTCAGTTGGCCGGCAAGCCTCTATGACCCGCCGGCCTGCATGAAGTTCGCTTCAGGATGTCGGAGGATTGGCCGAGAACCACTGCCAGGCGTGTTCGATGCTGTCCTTGATATCGGCGTGTGCCGGGGTCCAGTTCAGCTTGCTCATGGCAAGGCTGGCATCGGCAACCAGCTCCGGTGGATCACCGGCACGACGCGCTACCGTGTTGTAGCTGAAGTCGACACCGGTGACCTGTCGACAGGCTTCGATCACTTCGAGAACCGTATAACCACGGTTGACGCCCAGATTGAACTGCTCGGCACCCGCATCCGGTGTTTTCTGCATGCGCTCGAAGGCGGCGATATGCGCACTGCACAGATCATTCACGTGAATGTAGTCTCTGATGCAGGTGCCGTCGCGGGTATCGAAATCATTGCCGAAGACCATCAGTCTGGTGTCGGCCGGATCGCCGCCAGCCTGCACACGCAAGGCCTCGAAGAGAATCAGGGGTAGCAGGTGGGTCTCTGGATCATGACGTTCTCCGATACTGCCGTCTTCGGAACAGCCAGCCGCATTGAAATACCGCAAGGCGATACTGCGAAGGCCATAGGCATGAGCATAATCCTTGAGAATCTGCTCGACCATGAGCTTGGATTGTCCGTAAGGGTTGATCGGGTGTTGCGGAGTCTCTTCGGTGATCGGCAGATTGTCCGGCTCTCCATAGGTGGCGCAGGTGGACGAAAACACCAGCTTCTGTACCTTGTTGCTTCGCATCGAATCCAGCAGTGACTGCGTACCGCTGACGTTGTTGCGATAGTACAAGGCTGGTTCGTTCACCGATTCGCCGACATAGGCCAGGGCGGCAAAATGCATGACTGCCTGGATATCGTGTTCCCGGAATACGGCGTCGAGACGTTCAGTGTCGTGCAGGTTTCCTTCGACAAGGGTGCCTGCCGTAACGGCGTCAGCGTTTCCCCGTTCCAGATTGTCGTACACCACGACATCGAATCCGCGCTGGTCCAGCATGCGAACCATGTGGGAACCAATGAAACCGGCGCCTCCGGTGACCAGAATGGAATTACTCATGTTGTCTGCCTTACCTGTCATGTGGGTTGTGCCATTCGCTTGCGCTACAGTGATCGGGTACCGTTGCGCAGGGCAGGCTTTTCTTGATCTGTCGGATGGTCCATCACTTTACCGTTCTCGTCCTTCAGGTCGATCAGTGGCTGACCCTGACTGTCAGTCAGGGGAAGTGCGGAATCATCATTGACGTTCACGATCCTTGCCGGGCGGCGCTGCAACAGACGTTTCTTCAATGAGCGTCGTTGTCGAGTCCGTTCGCGAGCGAGGGCCATTTTTCCGGGTGTCTCTTCGTTCAGCGCGAAAGGTGCAGCGGAGAACCGCCCCGGTGCACCCGTCAGTGTGACCTGTTGCAGCATGCTGATCGGCAATGCGATGAACAGGATCCAGTAGAGTTCACGATTGACCAGCAAGCGTGCCTCGGAGTAGTTGCTGACCAGCAATGCAATCATGAATCCCAGGGCGAACAGCACGCCGGGAAAAGGGCGCTGGTACTGGCAGTAGAACAGCTCGATCAGTTGCTGCAGAATCATGAACAGCGCCAGGGCCGTCAGCGGCAGACCGATTTCCGAGGCAATCTGCAGCACACCATTGTGGGCATGGAATACCGTCCACGAAAAATCGGTCAGCGACTGCTGGATCCAGACACTGTCATCAGTGGGGTACCACAACGTGCCATAGCCATAGCCGGTCAAGGGTCGGTCGAGAATCAATTGCCAGGTCTGCAACCAGACATCGCCACGACCGGTGAGGTCTCCGGATCGACCGATCAGTTCAGCCGTGTCGATATAACTGAATGCCATGGCCAGCAGAGCGGCCACCAGCAGGCCCAGTACCGACATGGACAGCATGCCCATGCGCAGGCTGCGTGTCGCATGAATGTACAGCATGAGCAATGCCGCACTGGTCAGTGACAGAACGGAGGTTGCCGAGACGCTGTAGTACAGGCAAAGCAGGGCGGGGACTGTCAGGGCCAGATAGCCGACACGTCGAGCCGTGGAGACAGGCCAGAAGCACAGACTGCTCAGCAACAGCACGGTTACCGCAGACCAGAAGCCCAGTGTGTTCTTGGATGCGGTGATACCAGCCCAGACCAGTTGTCCTTCGTATTCTTCCAGACCCAGTGACGGCAGGAACCAGGCCGCCATGACGCTGCCGAGCATTACCAGACCCAGTGTCACCGCGGCAATACGCAGGATCTGCGGCAAGGGCAGACTGAAGCCGAGATAGATCGCAAGCAAGGTGGTGCCGACCAGGTGTATCGAGCGCTCGATGGTCAGGTTGGGATCGACAGACCAGGCGGCGGAAAAGGCCGTACCGGCCACGAGAAGAATCAGTGCCAGGCGATAGCGAACCAGCCAGGTCAGCCAGTTGAGCCCGAAACTGGCCAGCAAGGCAACCGCTGCCAGCAGATACATCACCAGCCACAGTACGGTCACCAGAGCCACCGGCAGGTCGCCGGCCATCGGGGAGCGTACGGCGAGCGTCAGGGTGAAACTGCTGCCCTGCAGCAGCGTCAGGATCAGCATCAGCGATGCCAGCAGGGGCGCCCGGTATGGTGCCTGATAGGTGGCCAGTGCCGGCGTTGATGGCTGCTGCTGGGCGGAGGAAGTCACTGACGCCTGGCCTGCTCGAGCGTCAAGCCGCGAAATCTCACGTATTGATCCACCAGACGACGATAGAGCCTGGGGAACAGGTTCTGGATACTCTGCCTGACCATGCCCAGCGGACTCATGGCACCGGCCCGATAGGCTGTCCACAGCAGTCCAATGCTCTGCACTGGAGCAGAGCGTGCCAGTCCGACACTTTCGAAGCGTGCTCTGAATCCTGCCCACGCCACCGGCGACATGGCGTTTTTCTGGGTATCCATCCAGCGAAAGAAATTGGTGTACTTCTCCGATTTACCGGCATTGATGGGCAGCTGTGACAGTGCCTCATCGCTTATGACATCGGCATACAGTGTCAGTGGTTGAGGCAGCATCCTGAACGGGATACCGGTGCGCCAGCAATCGATGGCAAATTGGTCGTTGTCGCCGAACGTCACTGATTCATCCCATTGCACCCTGGTCGCCAGCGTGCGAGGCATGACCATGGTGCTGGTCTGTATGAAGCTGCCGTCGACGTAGAGATAATCGAAGATCGACTCCTCGGCGCCCAGCGCGCGAGCCGGTTTCACCCAGTAACGATCGACGCCACGATCCACGATGATCTGACCGTACAGCAGCACCTCTCCATCTTCTTCAAGACAGGTATTGGCCACTTCGAGAAAACTCGGATACCAGCGATCATCCGAATCGAGAAAAGCGATGTACTGACCGTTGGCGACGCGCATTCCATTGTTGCGGGCAGCTGCCGGGCCTGCATTTTCCTGATGTATCACTCGAAGGCGCGGATCTTCGATGTCGGCAAGAACATCGCGAGTGTCATCGCTGGAGCCATCATCGACCACGACGACTTCAAAGTCGCTGAATGTCTGATCGAAGCAGGACTGAAGCGTATCCAGGACCGAGGCTGATCGATTGTAGGTCGGGATGACTATGGAAAATCTCGGGTCCATCAGTAGGTCTCGTTCCGTATGGTGGCATGCCCCAGATGAGCGCTGAGCTTGCCACGAAATTTCCAGCGCAGCTGTCGGGCTTGCTCGGATCGGGCAGGACTCAGCCAGGACAGCGCACTGACCAGCAGCGTCTGAATGCCCAGCGCCACGGTCTTCATGACGCGTACCAGGCGATGGTGCAAGCCGGGTTGCAGTAGTTGCATTACCCTGACGCGGGAGTTGTGAATGTTGACGATCCGTTGCCGTACCCAGTCCTCATGCAGACGATCTGCCGGAACCGGCTCATGAACAATGGCATTTTCCGCCCAGGCCATCGCATAGCCGCATTGCTGCAGTTGCAGGAAGAAAGCCAGATCTTCCCCACCCGAGTGTGCAAAGGCATGGTTGAAGAATTCGGGGGCCAGTGCTCTCAGGGCGTCACTGGTGATCAGGAAATTGCCGCCCGCCTGCAGCTGGCACAGGGACTGATCGGCCAGAGCCATGTCGGCGCCATAGTAGGGATTCTGTCTGATCGATTCCGGGGTACCGTCCGGGAAGACCGGCCGTGTCGGCCCGCCAACCACATCAACCTTGCACGCGGCGCGTACACGCTGTAGTTCCCTCAGCCATTGAGGTTCGGGCCATTCGTCGTCATCGAGAAAGGCAAGCAAATCGGGCTCGAGCTGCAGCGCGCGAGTACAGGCGGCGTTGCGTGCCGCGGAGATCCCGGGTTCGGTCGCGGCCACTGTATATAGAGGAAACGGGTAGTCTGCTGCCTTGAGTGTCTCGCAGACGGCCAGGCCTTCACCGGCAGGGTCGTTATCCGAAACCACCACTTGCAGGTCGTCCGCACCATCGAGCTGCGGCAGCGTTTCAAGGAGTTTTCGCAATCCGTCCGGGCGACGGTAGGTGCAGATGCAGAGAACGGTTTTCACGACGCTGCCTGTAGTCGGGTATACAGAATGCGGGTCAGATAGACTGCCATGAATGCCTCGGCTGCCAGAATGCCCAGCAGAGTCGTCTCCGGGTTGAAGAAGTAGAGCGTGAGGCTGACCAGCGCACCGCTGAGAATGGCACCGTAGACACTTGCCATGGCCAGGATGCGAAAATCCCGCATGGCCTGCAATGCTGCGGCTGGCGCGTTGTAGCTGGCGGCGAACAGCGTGATGATGGACCAGGTGGCCACGATCAGACCCATCGGCTCATCGGCGTACTGATCGGCATACAGGAAGGCGTCTATCCAGGGCCACAGGATGAACAACATCAGACCCATCAGCAGGACCGCACCGGCCATCATCAGGCTGGTTGTCAGAATCTGCTTCCTGACTGCCTGGTGCCTTGACTCGGACAAGGCAACCGCGAGTTCCGGCTTGACCATGTTCTGCCAGGTCAGCAACGCGACCCTGACCGGGCCGAACAGCACGAAGCCTGCAGCCAGCGGTGCATAGGCATTGGGCCCATTGGTCGCCGTGATGATCAGACTGTGGGCCTGTGCGAGAAACAGCGTGGTCAGAGAGCCTGCCAGTGCCCAGCGTGATTGCTCCCAGACGTCGCGATAGCTCGCAATGCCCGCCAGGGTCAACCATTTGCGTCCTCGTCCGTGCAGGCGATGTCGCTCCACCAGCATGGCTGCCAGATTGGCCGCAACCAGAGCCAGCAATACATGACTGATACTCAGGTCATCGACCCATAGAATGATGATCAGCATGACAATGACACCGGTACCCACATAGGTGGCATCACCGGTGGCCGTGACCAGAGGGCGCATTCGAGCATAACCTGCGCTGCGGCTGAAATGGCGCGCCGAGTAAATGGCCACGAACAGGGCCACCGACAAGGTCACATCGGTATTCTGCTCACTCCAGCCTGAGTAGATGAAGCCACAGAGCAGCAAGGCCGAGAACAGGATCAGGTTCAGCGTGCTGAACATGCCTTCCTGTCGTGAACGCTCGACCGGGTCCTTGACGATAGGCGTGTAGACGGTCAAGGGCGTCGAAATCAGCGCATTGTTGATGGCCGAAGCGAACATCGCCAGCACGAAGGCGAAAGCAAAGATGCCATAATCATAGGGTGTCACCAGACGAAGAAGAACCAGGTTCAGCGCGAAGTGAAAGCCACTGACCATGGCCTGAGCGCCGACCGAGAGGGCCAGTCTGGAGGTCGCCAGTGTGATGAGCTTGTCGAGAATTGCAATGCCGGTCATGCCCTGTTGGCTTGCAGGGGATTCTGTCGCCGCTGCGTCCTGCATCGGCGCTGGCTGATCCTCGGCCGTATCCATGCTGGTCACCGTGCTCAGGCTCGCTTGCCGGTAATCAATGTGCCCATGCCGTTCTTGAGCAGGATCGCGCCAAGCAACACTGGCTCTACCAGGTAGCGAAACGCGAATCGACGCGGGTTCTCCAACAGCCTGAAACTCCACTCGAGCCCCAGTCGACCCATCCAGCGAGGCGGGGTCTTCACTGCACCTGCCACGTATTCCATGCAGGCGCCGCAAGTAAAGACGATCGGCGCATGGATCAGGTGACGGTGTGCAGACAGCCAGGCTTCCTGCTTTGGCGCCCCGAATCCGACCAGAACGATCTGTGCGCCACTGGCATTGATCTCGTCAATCACGGCCAGACTCTCCGGACTCATCGGGGTCTGATCGAAGTAACCATCGTGTCCTGTCAGGCTGATCTGCGGGCATTGCTGACGGACGATATCCATGGCTTTCGCCTGTACCTCGGCCTTCTGGCCGACATGGAAGACAGTCCAGCCTCGATCCGCTGCCAACTGCATCAGGGGCATGATGAAATCCACGTAGGTCAATCGGTGCGCACGTGTAACCGGTACACGCATCAGCTGCATCAGCCAGATGACGGGCATGCCGTCTACCAGGACTGTCGTACCCTGATAGTGTTTACGCAAGGTCGCATCGGTGAAATAGCTGTAGAGCGAGTGCAGGTTGTGGTAGAGCACGCTGCGACGCTCCGAGTTCTGTATGGTCGACTCGGTCAGTTGAAGATAGTCTTCCAGAGTGCCTGGGTGTGCGAAAAAACCCAGCAGGGATCGCTGAGGCAGTCCAGCGGGATCAGTTGCCATGGTGAGAAAGATTCTGAAGGTTGTAGGAGCAGGCGACTCGGTCTGGAGTCGCAGTGCTGAAATTTGAGGTATTCGTTCGAGCCTGTTTGCTTGCTTGACTCGATACCTTATCGGCTGCAAGGCCTGCGGTCTACAACCGGGGCCGCGCCTGGAAATTGACTGCTGGCAAGCGCGAGGGGCCGCCGGCAAAGGGGAGCACTTGCTGTCGAAGGCTCCCGTTCCTGCAGGTGAATCAATAAGCGTTCTTGTGAGTCCAGCCCTTGAAAACGGTCAGAACCAGAATCTTGATATCGAGAAACAGTGACCAGTTCTTCACGTAGTAACGGTCATGTTCGATTCTGGACACCATGTCGCTGACGCGGCGGGTTTCACCACGAAAGCCATTGATCTGAGCCCATCCGGTGATGCCGGGCTTCACGCAGTAACGAGAACCCAGCGCAGGAATGACGTACTTGAAGTCTTCATCCAGCTTCAGTGGGTGGGGACGTGGTCCGACCATGGACATCGAGCCCTGGATCACATTGAACAGCTGAGGCAGTTCATCAAGGCTGGTACGACGCAGGAAGGCACCGATGCGGGTGATGCGTGGATCGTCTTTCTGGGCCTGCTTGAACTCCTGAGAACCGCTCTGGTACATCGTGCGAAACTTGTAAACCTTGATGACTTCACGGTTTCGACCGCTGCGAGCCTGGCAGAACAGCGCAGGGCCGGTGCTGTCGAGCTTGATGGCGATCGAGATGACGGCCATCAGAGGAAACAGTATCAGCAGGGCGATGGAGCCGAAGATGAAATCTTCCAGACGCTTGACTGCCGCGTTGATCCCTGTGATTGGCCACAGTGTTGATGCATCGCTGTGGACCAGCGTACCGAGACGATCTTCTTCGGCGGGCAAGTCGTTGATATAAGCCGCGTTGGCACTTTCAGTATCCAAGACTGTGTTGCTCTGATTGTTTTTTATTGCGCTGGCGCCTGACACCTTGATCTCCTGTATCCGTTTCTCGGACATGACATCGAACTTCCTGGCCTGTTGCCAGGAGCTCGTGTTAAATGATTGAAATTGAAGTGATAGTACTGCAAGCAACATTGCCGTTGCGTGACAGCCGACTCGTTTGGATAATGTACCTACAGGGTATTACAGTGTCTGCTGCTGCAAACACACAAAACCCAAGGGACACATTGTTTCACTCGTACTGCATCAGTCCAATTGTTCCTGGTAATAGGTGTAGTGTCTGGGCGTCGGCGTTGAAGAGCCATTCATGATGCAACCACTCACGCGTACGCCTGAAAATGTCAGTCGTTTGAGTGCTTCGTTCAGTTGTGGCTCCTTCACTTCGCCTTCTTTCACTATCATGATAGTAGAACCTGCGTGTTTGCCCAGTGATGCTGCAGTGGAAACACTCAAAACAGGTGGGGTATCGATGATGACGAGATCGAAACGAGGTGCCACGGCGTTGAGAAATGCGCCGAATTCCTTGTCGCTCGGCATTTCGATACCACCATTACCGGCGCCAGAATAACCACGCGGAATGCAGTAGAGGTTGGCAACCGATGTGGCCTTGACCGTTTCCTTGAGCTCGCTCTTGCCACGTACCACCTCGGGCAGACCCGGTCCGACCGGCAGGCCCAGTGACTTGTGCAGTTGGCCTCGCTGGTAATCGGAATCGATCAGCAGAACCTTCTTGCCCGTCTGGGCAACCAGAACGGCCAGGTTCATGCTCAGGAAGGACTTGCCCATGCTGGGCAGCGGGCTGGTGAACATCAGTACGTTGTTGTCGGCGTCGGCCATGACGTCTTCGAGCATGCTGCGCAGGCCTCGCAGATTCTCGATCGAGTAGTCTTCCGGCTTGGACAAGGCCAGTACATTGCTCGAGATGGCCTTGCTGGCATCCCCGCCGCTCTTGCCCGGCAACAGCTTGCTCGGATCCACCGTCGTCGGACTGCCCAGTCGTCGCTGCGCGGTACTCTTGGGGATATTCATGTAGACCGGCAGGCCCGAGGCTCTTTCCAGAGAGTCCTGATCGGAAATGACGGTGGACAGCGCAGAGCGCAGGGTCAGGAACAGTGTGTATAGAAACAGCGTGGTCAGCGTACCGCCCACGATAGCCAGCAGTGCGCTGGGTGAGACCGGCTTGCGCGGCGGCAGGGCGTCATCGATGACCTGAACTTCGCCGACATTCCCGACATTGGCCAGACGCAGCTTCTGCAACTCCTCGGATATCTCGATGAACAGCTTGCGCTTGGTTTCCAGCTCGTCTTCCAGGATGGTGAGTTCACGCTGAGTATCGGGGCGAGCGCTCAGGGTGCCGCGAACCTGACGGATCTTGTCGTTGAGAACGTCGATCTCCTTCTGCAGGCGCTTGGGCGTTGGGTGGTTGACGGTGTAGCGCTTGAGCAGATCATCCCGTTCGACTTCCTTTTCCAGCAATTCCGTCTCGAGCTTGTCCAGCTGACCCAGCTTGAAGTTGGTTTGCGTGTCCTCGCCGAAGGAACCGGCGTTGCGGCGGAAATTGGACAAGGCAAGCTCTGCGGCACGCAGGTCGGCTTCGACCTTGGGCAACTGTGCCTCGAAGACTTCCAGCTTCTCGTCGGATGAGCGGTTCTGTGAGCCGAGCTTCACGGCGGTGTACTCGCCGAGGATGGCATTGGTGAGATCGGCAATCCGCTCGGGGTCATGCCCTTGCAGTTTGAAGGTGATCATGCGCGACTTGGTATCGGTGGTCTCGGTGGCCAGGTTCGAGCGCAATTGGCTGACCGCAGCCTGCAATGAGGCGCGTGATACCGAAAACTCGACACCCGCAGGGGCGTTCAGTTCTGCCACGTGAATGACGAGGGAGTCATCGGCGGAAACATCCACGCTGACCGGTGTGCCGACTTCTGCCTGGGCGATCAGTTCGCGACCCTGATCGTCATCCAGACGATAGGCATTGTCACCCAGGGCGGTGAGGGTGAGGGCACGATCTTCCCAGCGTCTGGGTACAGTCAGTTCAGCCAGCGAGATGTCCACATCGCCCCAGGCGTACTGTCGAACGAATGAAAGCTGGCTGACCATATTACCCAGTGCCGGGATCTCACGCGTGAGGTCGGACAGCACTGGCAGTCGCTTCGGTTCCGCAGAGGTGCGAAGATCGAAGGACTCGACAACCGGGCTGAGCACCTTGCGTGACAGCAGAAGATTGGCTTCTTCCTTGATGGTGGGCGCATTCCAGTCCGTCTGGGCTACACTGCTCCCGTCATCGAAGTAGTTACGCTCTTCCAGCACTTCCACGAGAGCGGACGTCTCGTAGGTCTTTTCCGTACTGATCAGATACAGCCAGGCCAGAAAGAGTCCTAGCAGGAGTGTCACGAACAAACCAAACTTGTGTTGCAGCAGCAGGCGCAGGTATTCTTTTGCATCACTGGTTGCTGGCACAGTCGCATATCCTTGCATAGGGGCGCCGGGTTGAGGGTAATTGAGTGTCTTCATCAAAGCTTTGAGTCCATCGTCGTTGGCCTGGCAGTGAACCTGTCAAGTATAAAGCCTGGTTGGTGTATCACTTGTGCCCAGGGTTCACTCAAATCGTTCACTGCTGCCGTGCTTGTTATTATTATTAGTACACGCGGTGAGCGTGTCGCATGACGTACAGGTTGTAAGAATCCTACCTGCAAACATGAGGGTGGTAGTCTTCGGGTCGAACGTGCGGTTTGCAATCAGATCCGGCCCTGCTTCCGGAATCGGCATGGCGCGATTGTAGCAACTCGCCTCCGTTGAATTGTGAAGTTGTTTTAATAAACACCAGCTGAGGGTAGTTTGTGGGTGATTACAAGACGTGGCGCAGATTTCGCCATGTTTCCGGTCGTTCGGCCGGCCGTGGCAAGCGTCGTATCGGACGCTGGATAGTGTCTGCAATCCTGGCCTACGCCGTCGTGACCGCACTCGTCCGTTACTGGATGCCGCCCCCTGCGTCGGTGGGACTGCAGGGTATGCAACATAGTGCGGAACACGTGCAATTCCTGCATGACGACAGCTGGCTCGACGAACAGGGTGAGCGTCAACTCTCACAGCAGATTTTCGATGAGGTGTTTCGCATGATTGCGCAGGCCGACAGGTTCATCGTGCTGGACATGTTCCTGTTCAATGCCTGGCAGGGCCCGGTTCCAGAGGAGCACCACGCCTTGTCGGAAGAGCTGACAAGCGCCTTGATTGCGCGTCGCGAACGATCGGCCGATCTGCCGATTGTCGTGATCAGCGACCCCATCAACACGGTTTACGGTGGTCTCGCATCGATTCACTTCGAACGGTTGCAGCAGGCCGGAATCACGGTTGTGCAAACCGATCTGACCCGCTTGCAGGACAGTAACCCCCTGTGGTCAGGCTTCTGGCGACTGTTCATTCGCCCCTTCGGCAATGGGCCGGGTGAACTGCTGCCCAACCCCTTCGGTGCCGGACGCGTGTCGCTGAGAAGCTATCTGTCCTTGCTGAACTTCAAGGCCAATCACAGAAAGTTGCTGATTACCGACATTGCTGGTGAGGACCGATTGCGTGCTCTGGTGACATCGGCCAACCCGCATGATGGCAGCAGTGCCCATCGCAATATCGCCCTGGCCTTCTCGGGAGAGGCAGCCGTTGATCTACTGGCTGCCGAGCGCGCTTTGCTGGTGATGAACGAGGCGCAGGATGTCATCGAACAGCTTGATGACGTGCTGCAGGGTATGGAGCTGTCATTGCCTGAGCTGGATAAGCAGGCCACTGCCACATCTGCCGACAACGCCTCTTCGACACCGGCTCTGCCGAGCCTGCAGATACTCGGTGAGTCTGCCATCCGCAATGCCGCTCTGCAGGCGATCGATAGCGCCGAGTCTGGAGATGCCGTGGATCTGGCGATGTTCTACCTCAGCGAGCGTGACATCATCACGGCATTGCTGGCTGCCAGGTCTCGCGGAGCGCAGGTGCGTGTCCTGCTCGACGTCAATCACGACGCTTTCGGCCGGCGCAAGAATGGCGTGCCGAACAGGCCGGTCGCGGCCGAACTGGTTGCTGGCGGCGTCGATGTGCGGTGGTGTGCCACCGCTGGGGAGCAATGTCATACCAAGTGGTTGCATGTGTCCATTGGCGATGACGCACACACGTTCGTGATGGGATCGGCAAACTTCACACGCCGCAATCTGCATGATCTGAATCTGGAAACCGATGTGCAGCTTCGCACAGGCGCGGAGTCCGATATTGCCAATGAAATGATCGATTTTTTCGACGGGCAGTGGAACAATCGCGACGGTCGTACGTATTCATTGGACTACGATGAATATGCCAATGACAGCCTGTGGTTGAAACTGCAATACCGATTCATGGAAATGTCGGGTCTGAGTACGTTCTGATGAACGCAGTCACGAGTGTTGCGGGTGCCTGAATACACCGCACTCGCTCAGACCGGGGCAGGCTGCCATGCCGATGGCGGCAGACGGTGCCGTGGCACTCCAGCTCCTGACTCGGCGGTGTCGCGCATCAGGCTGCCGATGATACTTGCATTGTGTCTGACGCTGTCCGCCTGTGACGAACAGGCAGCGCTGCACTCGGCGGAGGAGAGACAGACGACCGCCGATGCCGACGCTGCATTGTCGCTGACCGCGCTTTCGCGACTGGCCGGTCGCCAGAGTAGCGTTTCGATGGCCGGCCCTGTCGTCTTTCCCGAGGATCTGCGGCCGCATCCGGACGCGGATGCGGAGGCATTCGCGCTGCAGGCGGTACTGTCGGCCGGAAACGGCGAACTGCTCGAATTGCAGTTGCGACTGGATCGCCTGGCTCTGGATCGTCAGGCCGGGGCGGCCTCCGCGTGGAGTTACTCGGACGTCATGCGATCACGCCTGCTGCTGGCCGGCACGGCTGATACCCCACCGCGCGAAAGCTGGAGTGTACAACGACGGGCTCTGGGTCTGGCCGACAGTACAGAGGAGTCCGTGCATGTGACCGCCACGCAACTGGAGCGCTACCGATTGCCCGTCGCTGCCGATCTGCTGTCGGAGGGCGATGATTGCGCTGTTGGATTCAGGGTGCAAGCCACGCTGCCTGCGGTGTCGATCGCCGCTGATTCCTCCATGGCGCCGTCGGAGGTGGACGTTGGCAACACAGCGGCTGGTCGTTCAAGCCGACAGCAGCTCGAGCTGCTGCTGAATCTGGACGGTTGCCCGGATGCTCTGGAGCTGAGCGGCTTCAGGCAATGGACCGCCCGTGCAATGCCAGTCACCGTTTCTATCAGAGATACCACCGACACCGACACCGACACCAACACCGCCACCGACACCAACACCAACACCAACACCAACACCAACACCAACACCAACGCCAACGCCAGCGCCAACGAGACCGAGACCGAGACCGAAAGTGCGACGGCCGGGCCGGTCCTGTCGACCGTACGCGGCGAAAATGTGTCGATGTTCCGCGGTGTAGCCTGGTTGAGCAACAGTTGGGGCGAGCTGCCGGCATCCTCCGGTGCCGTGGTCATCGATACGCTCGAACTCCATCTGCAACCTGACGAGAAGGCCGATGTGTCGGCAAGGCGACTGACGGTCACACGCAGCAAGCGCCGTTCAGGCCGAGGCCCTGAAACGGTGCAGGGCAGATTGCGCGAGGCGACAGGTGCCGAGCGTGCAGTGGATCTCGATTGGATCGAGTCCCCCGCGGCCGATGCGACCATTCGTGGGCAGGCATTGCCGGAATCCATCGAGCTGACAGGTGCGGCGGACGGCATCAGGCTGCAGTTGACGCCGTTGCGCCCCCCCTCGGCCGTCCGTGATGTGGATGGGCTGCGCTGGCGCGGGGCGGTGAGTGTCAGCGGTACTGACACGGGGGTCGGATTCGTGGATTATCAGCCATTGCAAGCGACTGACGATGCGATGCAGGAGCCAGAGGAATGAACAGAGCCCGGATCTGCGGTGTCCATGAGTGCCTGGCGGCGTCTCGATACGCCAAGGCGGCCCGAGGCATGATGATCGCCAGCGTAGTGGCACTGTTTGCGATGATGCTGATGCTCAGTGGCTGTGGTCGGGAAGAGGAACAGGCATCCTCTGCGAACAGGCAGACAGAGAGTCCTGAAGACAGCACGGTTTTGCCCGTCGAGAACGAGGCAATCGCCCGAACGCCTGATCAGGGCGCGCAGATCGATCCGGATACCAGTGTCGTGCTGACACAGACAGATCGGTCACCGGCTTCTGCCGAACAGTGGCCAGCGGCGCGTTTTGCAGGCAGCGGGCGAATTCAACCGGAACCCCAGCGGCAGGGTGACCCCCTGGCCGGAAGACAAGCGCTGCTGGAAGCTGCCTACGTCAGCTGCGGTCTGCCTGAGCGCGTCTTCCGGCAATTGCTCGAAGGCCAGCAGATCATGGAGATCGACGCTCGCACCGATGCTGCTCAAGGCCTGCCTTACAGTGTCAATGTCATAAAGAACGACCGGGGCCAGACTATTGTCAGCAATAATTGCCTGACCTGTCACGCAACGCCCTTGTTCGGTGAACTGGTGGTCGGCCTGGGCAACGAGTTTCTGGATTTCACCGGTGATGCCTCTGCACAGGCAGAACGCGCGGGTCTGTTGGTCGACGGCCCGGACGAGATAGCAAGCTGGGAACTCTATGCCGATCGTATCGCCGCCATCGCGCCGTATATCCGTCCTCATACGGTGGGCGTCAATCCGGCCAATAATCTGACGGCGGCCCTGATCGCGCACCGAAGCGCCGACGACAACGCCTGGTCCGATCCTCCCTTGCTGCCCTTGCCACCTGAAGATCCGCCACCGGTCAGCGTACCGCCCTGGTGGCGCATGCAGAAGAAGACAGCCATGTTCAACATGGGTGAAGGGCGGGGTGACCATGCGCGGCTGATGATGTCCGCATCCATGTTGTGTACCGACAGCATCGAAGAGCTGGAGGAGATTGATGCCTATGCCCCTGACATTCGGGCGTTCATCACCAGCATCGAAGCCCCCGCCTGGCCTTTCGAGATCGATACCGCGCTGGTCGAGCAGGGGCAGCAGCTGTTCGAGCAGACCTGCTCGCGTTGCCACGGCACTTATGGTGAGTCGGCTACCTATCCGTCCCGGCTGGTCCCGCTGGAACAGATCGGCACCGATCCAACGCTGGTGGAGTTTGCCTACGGTCAGGGCGCGGCCTATGTGGATTGGTTCAACCGCTCCTATTACGGTCTGCTGGCCACGGCTGCGCCGGGTTACGGCTATGTGGCCCCGCCATTGGATGGCATCTGGGCCACCGCACCTTTTCTCCACAACGGCTCTGTTCCAAGCTTGCGGACGCTGCTGGATAGCGGCACTCGTCCGGCTGTCTGGCAGCATGACGTCAGTGATGCGTCCGATCCCGACAGTTACGATGAACTGAACATGGGATGGTCCTTCACGGTGCCTGAAGGGGGCAAGTCGACAGCCACCACGCCGGAACGTGTCTACGACACCTCACTACCCGGCTACGCCAACACCGGCCACCTTTTCGGGGATCATCTCAGCGATTCCGAGCGACTGGCAGTACTTGAATACCTCAAGACCCTGTAGCGAGCAAGTGCATGGCTGGAACCTCATTTATCTGTCAGCTGGCTCCGCACGATCGTGCAATTGCATAGCAAACTGTGTTGAAGTAATGCGGTGAGACTTCAGTCTCGCACAATCCCGACTCTCCACGCTCTGGAATAACAAGACAATGCTGAACACACCTTATCTTCTCTTTCTGGGCGACGCCCCTGATGCGCTGGCGGCGAAGGTTGCACAGGGCGTGCGGGACTGGCGACCGGAAAATTGTGTGGGCCAGTACCGTTTGCCGGGCTGTCAAGCCGACATGGGGCTGCCGGACATGAGCATAGAGGATGCTGTGAAGGCGGGTGCACGCACCTTGCTGGTTGGCGTGGCCAACCGTGGTGGTCATATCAGTGAGAGCTGGAATGGCGCGTTCGAGCAGGCACTGGCCGCCGGTATGGATATCGCATCCGGTCTGCACACCCGGCTCAGTGACAATCCGCTGTTGGTCGCACTGGCCGAAGAGCACGGGCAGTCGCTGTTCGATGTGCGCGTGCCGCAGCAGCAGTTTCCGATCGCCACGGGCAGGAAACGACGTGGCAAGCGCTGCCTGGCCGTCGGTACCGACTGTTCCATTGGCAAGATGTACACGGCCATGGCCATCGAGAAAACCATGCGCGAACGCGGTATGAAGGCCACGTTTCGAGCAACCGGGCAGACTGGCATCCTGATCACCGGTGGCGGCATTCCACTGGATGCAGTCGTTGCCGATTTCATGGCAGGTGCCGTGGAATGGCTCACACCCGATAACGACGATGATCACTGGGATCTGATCGAAGGCCAGGGCAGCATCTTTCACGCATCCTATTCCGGTGTCACCATGGCCCTGATTCATGGCGGAGCGCCGGATGCTCTGGTGCTGTGTCACGAGCCGACGCGCACCCACATGCGTGGCCTGCCGGACTATGCACTGCCGAGTCTGGAACTGCTGCGAGACACCGCTCTGGTGCTGGCGCGATTCGTCAATCCGGATTGTCAGGTAACCGGTATATCGGTCAATACTGCAGCGTTGGACGATGAAAAGGCCCGTCAGTGCCTCGATGACATCGAGCAACGCATGCAGTTGCCCACTGTCGACCCTTATCGACACGGCGCCGATCGACTGGTGGATGCACTGGCATGAGCGGTACGCAGGGCAAGGCGGTGACGTCGCTGGAAATCACGCGTGATCGATTTGCCACGGCCGGCACCTTCACGATCTCCAGAGGTTCGCGTACCGAAGTCAATGTCGTTACCGTGAAGCTGATGTCGGAGGGCTTCGTGGGGATGGGTGAATGCGTCCCCTATGCACGCTACAACGAGTCGATGGACAGCGTCTGCGAGCAGATTCAGGCGCTGCAGTCGGATCTGGCGGCCGGGCTGGATCGACAGGCCCTGCAGAGCATCATGCCGGCGGGTGCCGCTCGCAATGCGGTGGATTGCGCCCTGTGGGATCTGGAGGCCAAGCGAGCAGGCAAGCCGGTCTGGCAACTGGCCGGACTGGCGGAGCCGACGAGTGTCGTGACTGCCTATACCTTGTCGCTCGACTCACCGGCCAATATGCTGGCTTCTGCCCGCAAGAATGCCTTCAGGCCGGTCCTGAAGCTCAAGCTGGGTGGTGAGGGAGATCTGGATCGACTGCAAGCCGTGCGCGAGGGCGCGCCTGATTGCCGATTGATCGTCGATGCCAACGAAGGTTGGTCCGCCGCCGACTACGATGCGCTGGCCCCGGTCATGCTGGATCTGGGTGTTGCGCTGGTGGAGCAACCCCTGCCAGCCGGATCCGATGATCCGCTGGCCGGACGTAGCAGACCGCTGCCGGTCTGTGCAGATGAGGCGTGCCATGCGCGCGACAGTCTGGAGTCGCTGGTCGGCAAATACGACGTCATCAACATCAAACTGGACAAGACTGGCGGGTTGACCGAGGCTTTGTCGATGCGCGATGCGGCTCGCGAGGCGGGTTTCGGTGTCATGGTCGGCTGCATGGTAGGCAGCTCACTGGGTATGGCGCCCGCGCATCTGGTCGCGCAAGGGGTCGAGTACGTGGACCTTGACGGACCTCTGTTGCTGGCAGAAGACCGCGAGTCGGCGATTCGTTACGAAGGCAGTGAGATGTACCCGGCGGCACGAAGCCTCTGGGGGTGATCCTCGACGTGGTCGCAAGGCGAGGCAAACTGCAGTCGAGCCGGCAGACGCGATCGGCAATACGCTGACACGGTACTCCTTGTATGCTTTGAACAGAGCGACAAAGGGAAGAGAGCATGACTGAGCGAATCATTGTGGTCGGTGGCGGCGCTGGCGGTCTGGAACTGGTGGTTCGACTCGCCCGCAAGCTCAGGCGTGTGGAAGGTGTGTCGGTCATGCTGATCGACATGAATGCCTCGCACATCTGGAAACCGTTGCTGCATGAAGTGGCCACCGGTTCGCTGGATAGTCATCATGATGAAACGAGCTATCGCATGCTGGCCAGAAAGCACCGTTTCGATTTTCTTCTCGGCAGGGTCATGCGGGTGGATACCGGGCAGCAGCAGGTGACAGTCGCGCCCGAATACGATGAAGACGGCACTGAACTGGTGGCAGAGCGCACTCTGTCCTATGACCGACTGGTTCTGAGTGCCGGTAGTCGTAGTAATGATTTTGGTACCGAAGGCGTTGCGCAGCACTGTATAACGCTGGATTCGAGGTCGCAGGCCGAGCGCTTTCACCAACTTTATCTGAAGCAATTGCATCGCGTCAGCGGTTCCAGCGATCCTGATGCGGAGCTGTCGGTTGTCATCGTGGGAGGCGGGGCAACCGGTGTTGAACTGGCGGCAGATCTGCATAATGTCGCCAGCCGTCTGCAGGATTACGGGTTTCGCAAGTTCTCTCAGGAACGCCTTAAGGTTTCCGTCATCGAGGCGGGTGCCATGTTGTTGCCTCAGCTTCCCAAGCGTATCGGTCTGAGCATTCGAGACGAGTTGCAATCGATCGGGGTATCCGTCCAGACCGATACCCGAATAGCCAGTGTGGAAAGCGACGCTTTGATCACCAGAGACGGTGACAGGATTCAGGCTGACATCAGTGTCTGGGCAGCCGGCATAAAAGCACCGGAGTTTCTGGCCGACAGTGGCCTTGCCTGCGATGGCATCGGCAGAATCAAGGTCAATCCCGACCTGACGCTGGAAGGGCAGGACAAGGTCTACGGCCTGGGGGACTGCTGCAATTGCCCTACCGGCGATGGCGGCACCGTTCCGCCCAGAGCGCAGTCAGCGCATCAGATGGCATCGGTTCTGGCGCACAATATTCTGGCCAGTCGACGGGGCAAGCCTGCGAAGGCGTTCGTCTACAAGGATTTCGGTAGTCTGATCAGCCTGAGCCGATTTTCGACCATCGGCAATCTGATGGGGAATCTGGTTCGCGGCACCGTTTTCGTGGAGGGCTGGCTGGCGCGACTGTTCTACCTCTCACTGTATCGAATGCATCAGAGCGCGGTCCATGGACCCATGTCGACCCTGCTGATCATGCTTGGCGACCGAATCCATCGGGCGACTCGAGCAGAGTTGAAACTGCACTGAGGTCAGAGGATGACAGGCGAGGCGCGAGTCGATGCATGACATCGACTGAGGTCATCAACGCCCAGCCTTGAAAGTTGGCCCGACAGGGCGGGAGACATGGAGGAGCTGCGAGCCGGCCAAGGTTCCAGAAGCAAGGGTGCCTGGCCGGCTCACAAAGGCACTGGGGATTTACAACGGGGATCGGATCAGCAGGACAGGATCCTATTTGACCGCTGAATCATCCGTCGCATTCGCCTTGCGCGCGCGATTGGCCTCGATTCGTGATCCCACTTTCTTCTCCAGCGAACCGATGCCAGCGGCCATCTTGTCCGCGGTCTGGCGCACCACGCCATCTTTCGCCGTCACCTTGGCATAGGTCCGACCTATGACAGTGTCTTCACCGCGGGCAGCCGCTTCTCGCTGTTCCTGAAACTTTGCGTTGGCCATGGCCGTTGTCTCCTGAACCTTCGAGACGGCTCGTCCCAATGGCGTCTGGATGACTTCTCCGGGTGCATTCGGATCGCCCGTGGGGTTGGCAGTTCGGGTCAGGGCGGTGAAGTTGGCCAGAAGGCCCTCATCGCTGGCGACGGTTTCGTCATGGCTGTGATCTTCAACCCAGCGGCGTTCGTTCAGGGCGTTGAAAAACAGCCAGGCAGCGATGGCAAGAAGGCACAGAGTGGCAATCCACATCATCAAAAACTCCACATGATTGACAGGCTGGTCAGCTCAGCACTATCGGGTTATCCGGGCAGCAGGTGCGACAATGCATGAGACAGAACCTGCCAGGTTCAGTAACGCATGGTACGCCACCACAGGTGTCTGCTCAAGCTGACAGGCGTTGCATTCGAGCTCTTCCTGCGCGCTGCCGTGTCAGTGGTAGAGTAGCGGCCGTACCAGACAGGGGCTTTACGGTGCATGACCACCCTTTCCAGCATGCGTGGATGCCCTGATCTTCACTTTATTTTACCTTTGGACTGCTGATGAAAAAGCTGCGTATTGCCACCCGCAACAGCCCGCTTGCCTTGTGGCAGGCAGAAGATGTCAAGGCGCGAATCGAGGCGCTGGGCATGGATGTGCAGGTTGAACTGGTGAAAATGACCACCCGGGGCGATCAGCTGCTGGACAGTCCATTGGCGAAGATCGGCGGCAAGGGACTGTTTGTCAAGGAGCTGGAGACGGCCATGCTCGATGGTGGGGCGGACATTGCCGTGCATTCGATCAAGGATGTGCCGGCTGTCCTGCCTGAAGGGCTGCAGGTGGTGCATATACTGGAGCGAGAGAATCCGCACGATGCCTTCGTGTCGAACCAGTTCCGATCAGCGGACGAGCTGCCCGAGCGGGCCATCGTCGGCACCTGCAGTCTGCGTCGTCAGGCGCAGCTGCTGTCCAGCTACCCACATCTGGAAGTGCACAATCTGCGAGGCAACGTCAACACACGTCTGGCCAAACTCGACAAGGGCGAATACGATGCCATCATCCTCGCCTCGGCGGGTCTGATCCGCCTGAACATGGAGGAGCGAATCGCGAGCGAGATCAGTGTCGAGCAGAGCCTGCCGGCGGCGGGGCAGGGTATTGTCGGCATAGAATCTCGTGTGGATGACCTGGAGACCACCGCCATACTGGATCGTCTTCATCATCCGGAAACCAGCTATCGAGTTCAGGCAGAACGTGCGCTGAGCGCACGACTGGACGGCGGTTGCCAGGTTCCGATTGCAGCCTATTCCACGCTGGAAGGCAACGAGCTCTGGTTGCGAGGACTGGTCGCCTCGCCTGACGGGAAGAGTGTGGTCACAGCCGATGCGCGGGCGCACCGCAATGAAGCGGTGGATCTGGGGGTCAAGGTGGCCGAGATGCTGCTCTATCGGGGAGCCAGCGAGATTCTGCGTGCGCTGGGTTTGCAGCCTGCCTCGCTGGAAGAGGTGGCTGCCAGTGCCGGGAAATACGTCAGGCGCAAGCCGCCGGAGTAACCGCCCGGATTAAAGTCCATCGTGTGCCGGCCAATAAAGGCCACTATGGATCAAACTACTTCGCTGTCTCTGAATGAGGCAGATGCCTACCTGGCCACAGGCGGTCGCGTCAAGACGCGCATCCTGCTCATCGATGATGACGAAGCCTACTGCTTCCTGTGCAAGCGGTATCTGCGTTCCGATGACTCGTTCCAGCATACCGTCATCTCTGCCGGTACCACGGCCGAGGCGCTCGCAATCTGTGAGGTGGATGCCTTCGACTGCATCGTGATCGATTATCGACTGCCTGATATGATGGGTACCGAGGTCATCAAGATGCTGCGCGAGAAGATGGGCCACATCATGCCACCGACCATCGTCTTCACTGCCGACGGCGGAGAGGAGGCGGCCATCGAGGCGGTCCGTTCGGGGGCCAATGACTTTCTGGCCAAGCGCAATGTGACTCAGCAGTCCTTGTGCCGGGCAGTCAAGAACACCATCGAGAAAGGCATGCTGCGCAAGTCCCTGATGAGTCGCGTGAAGGAACTTGAAGCGGCCAATCAACTGCTGATCAAGCGCAATGACGAGATCAAGCGTTTCTACCACACGGTGTCGCACGAAGTGAAGACGCCCCTGACAGCCATTCAGGAGTTCGTGGCTATCGTGGCTGACGGGCTTGCAGGTCCCATAGAAGAAGAGCAGAAGACCATTCTGAAATATGCGCTGGAGAGTTGCGATCAGATTTCCACCCATTTCAATGATCTGCTGGAACTGTCGCGCTTCGAGACAGGCAAGATGACCGTCGATCTGAAACCTTGCAGTATTCACGACGTCTTTGACCATTGTGTCGTGGCGGCCACCCCGGCCGCGGTGGCCAAGGGAATCACATTGACCGTGAACGATCAGATGCAGTTGCCGATGGTCATGATGCAGTCGAATCGCATCATTCAGGTACTGAGCAATCTGATCAACAACGCCATCAAGTTCACCGACTCCGGAGGCAGTGTGATCGTCAACAGCGAACTTGTCGACGACAACCGCCAGTTGCGACTGAGCGTGCGTGATACGGGCTGCGGCATACCCGAGACCGATACCGGCAAGGTCTTCGATCGTCTGTATCAGGTGAATCCCGCCAATGATCAGCAGAACGGTCCGGGGATGGGGCTGGGGCTGAGCATCGCCTCCGAGATCGTCGCCCTGCACGGCAGCGCGCTCGAGGTCGAGAGCGAGCTGGGCGTCGGCAGCGTGTTCTCCTTCTCGTTGAAGACAGCTCTGGGCGAGGATCACATCAAGGTGGCCTGAGACTGTCGGTCGAAAGCGGACCGTTCCAGGCAGAGGCGCAGCACCTGTCTGTCTGTAGTGGCGATGGCGATTGCTGAAAATCGCCCGTCTGGCAATGGCACCTGTTGGCCATGCCGAGTGTCGAGAAGCACCTGAAGTCATGGTCACAAGCCGGCTTCAGCCTGTAATTTAATTTGCCTATGATTAGTATCAGAATGCAATGACTGTCAACTGACTGTCATTACAGCTGGTACAATGGAGGGCCAATTTGATCAGGAGTCTTACGTGCTAATCGGAGTTCCTACGGAAACGTACGCTGGCGAAAAGCGGGTCGCCCTGACCCCCGAGACCGCTGGTCACATCATGAAGCTCGGCCATACCCTGTGTGTGCAGAGCGGGGCCGGTCTGTCCGCCAATATTGCTGACGAGTTGTATACCGACGCCGGTGTCGAGGTGCTGCCCGATGCCCAGGCGGTTTATGACAAGGCCGAGCTGATAATGAAAGTCAGGGCCCCGGCGCAAGACTCGGCTATCGGCGACGAAGTGGCCATGTTGCGTTCCGGCACGGCGCTGGTGAGCTTCATCTGGCCTGCGCAGAATGAAGATCTGATGAAGGCACTGGCGGATCGCAACGTGACAGTGCTGGCCATGGACTCCGTACCGCGCATGTCGCGTGCGCAGAAGATGGACGCGCTGAGCTCGATGGCCAACATCGGCGGTTATCGCGCGGTGGTGGAAGCTGCGAATCAGTTCGGACGTTTCTTTACCGGCCAGATCACGGCGGCCGGCAAGGTGCCACCCGCCAAGGTGCTGGTCATCGGGGCCGGGGTTGCGGGACTGGCCGCCATCGGTGCGGCACGCGGCATGGGCGCTATCGTCAGAGCGTTCGATACTCGTCCGGAAGCAGCCGAACAGGTCGAGAGCATGGGTGCCGAGTTCCTCATGCTCGACTTCAAGGAAGACGAAGACGGTGCCGGCGAAGGCGGTTATGCCAAGGTCATGAGCAAGGAGTTCATCGATGCTGAAATGGCGTTGTTCCGCGAGCAGGCAAAAGAGGTCGATATCATCATTACTACAGCTCTGATTCCCGGCAGGCCGGCTCCGGAGCTGATCACGACCGACATGGTCGAGTCCATGAAGCCCGGCAGCGTCATTGTCGATCTGGCAGCCGAGCAGGGCGGCAACTGCAAGCTCACGCGCGCCAACGAGGTCATCAAGCACGGTGAGGTCACCCTTATCGGCTATACCGATCTGCCCAGCCGCATGGCCGCTCAATCCAGTCAGCTCTACGGTACGAATCTGCGACACCTGCTGGCTGATCTCACGCCGGAGAAAGACGGTGTGATCAACGTCAATATGGACGACGAAGTCATTCGTGGCGCTACCGTGATCAAGGACGGTGAAATCACCTGGCCGCCACCGCCGCCCAAACTGTCAGCTGCCCCCAAGGCAGCACCCAAACCGGTTGCAGCGCCTGAAGTCACCGAGGTCAAGACGGGCGGTATCGGAGGCAGTCTGATTGCCGCGGCAGTGGCCGCGGTTGCACTGTTGCTGGTGGGCAGTGTGGCACCTGCCGATTTCATGAGCCACTTCACCGTGTTCGTGCTGGCCTGCTTTGTCGGCTATCAGGTGGTCTGGAGCGTCACTCCGGCGTTGCACACTCCGTTGATGAGTGTGACCAATGCCATCAGCGGCATCATCGTGGTGGGTGCGCTGTTGCAGATCTCTTCCTCATCCGGACTGGTGGTCTTTCTGGCAGCCCTGGCGACACTCATTGCCAGTATCAATATTGCCGGCGGATTCTTGGTAACTCAGCGCATGCTGAAAATGTTCAGGAAATAAGAAAAGATGAATCAAGGTATGGTTACGGCTGCTTACATCATTGCAGCCATTCTCTTCATCCTGAGCCTGGCCGGCCTGTCGAAGCAGGAAACCGCAAGACGTGGTAATCAGGCGGGTATCGCGGGTATGGCCATCGCCGTACTGGCCACCATCATCGGTGACGGTGTCTCCAGCTACGGCATCCTGCTGGTAACGGTCGGCATCGGTGGTGCCATTGGCGCCTGGTTGGCCAAGCGTGTGGAAATGACGCAGATGCCGGAACTGGTGGCGATTCTGCACAGCTTCGTTGGTCTGGCAGCAGTGCTGGTCGGTTTTGCCAGTTACCTTACACCCGAGTCGCATCTGGTAGGCACCGAACGCACCATCCATGATGTCGAGATCTATCTGGGTATCCTGATCGGCGCCCTGACATTCACGGGATCGGTTGTGGCCTTTGGCAAGCTCAGTGGCCGGGTCGGCAGCAAGCCATTGATTCTGCCGAATCGGCATGCACTCAACATCGGCATCGGTGTTGCCTGTCTGATTCTGCTGTTCGTTTTCCTGGGAACAGCGCCTGACGCGGCAGCAGAGCATGCCGGCAAGGGCATGGGAACCTTCCTGCTGATCATCATGACCTTGCTGGCCTTCGCCTTTGGCGTACACATGGTCATGGCCATCGGTGGTGCGGACATGCCAGTGGTCATTTCGATGCTCAACAGTTACTCGGGTTGGGCGGCTGCAGCCACCGGCTTCATGTTGTCCAACGACCTGCTGATCGTGGTCGGCGCTCTTGTCGGTTCCAGTGGTGCCATTCTGAGTTACATCATGTGCCGCGCCATGAATCGCAAGTTCCTGAGCGTCATCATGGGTGGCTGGGGTGATGCACCCAAGTCAGGCGGTGCCGATGGTGCGGAAGAGGAGCAGGGCGAAGTCATCAGCATCAATGCTGACGAAGTGGCTGAGCTGTGCAAGAACGCCGACTCGGTGGTCATCGTGCCGGGCTATGGCATGGCAGTGGCGCATGCCCAGCATCCGGTGTCGGAACTGACGCAGCAGCTCAGGGCCGCAGGCATCAATATCCGCTTTGCCATTCATCCGGTAGCGGGACGCATGCCGGGACACATGAATGTTCTGCTGGCAGAAGCCAATGTGCCTTACGATCTCGTGCTGGAAATGGACGAAATCAATGAAGACCTGAGTGACACCGACGTGGTCATCGTCATTGGCGCCAACGATATCGTCAATCCATCAGCCATGGAAAATCCGAACAGCCCCATCGCCGGCATGCCGGTTCTGGAAGTCTGGAAGGCGAAGACGGTCATCGTGTCGAAGCGTTCCATGGCCACGGGCTATGCGGGCGTCGAGAATCCGCTGTTCTTCCGTGAGAATACTCGCATGTTGTTCGGCGATGCAAAGGACAGCGTCAATGGTGTTCTCGCCAATCTGTAGATAGGCTGTCATGCGCAGCGACCAGACTGGTTGCTGCTCAGGGTTGCTGCTCAGGGTTGCTGCTCAGGGTTGCTGCTCAGGGTTGCTGCCTAGGGTTGCTGCCTAGGGTTGCTGCTCGGGGTCGCTGCTCGGGGTCGCGAACAGGATGTCCGCACAGTGACTTGATGAAGCAGAGCAGCTAGCAAGGCAAGGGGGCCTGGATGAAGATCCGGCCCCCTTTTTCATGCGCTCGTCAGGTGGTTGAACCGAGCAGGCTGGTATTGCCGCCTGCCGCCGTCGTGTCGATACAGATGTGTCTCTCCAGCAGGAAGCGACTCGAGTCTTCCACCGAATTCACCAGCGGCAACAAGGGGCCATTGGTCGCTGCCAGCTGCTTTCGCAGATGAAGAAGTTCGCCGGGATCCTGACTGTCAGCCAGTACCACGGCAACTGAATCCTGTTGCAGTCTCGCCTGAAGCGCCTGGCCGGAACCATCGAGAGCATCCTTCAACGGCATCGTGGTGATCGTGCAACCCAATGCGGCAAGCGATCGAGTCAGCTGGCTTGCGGACTCTGCATCGTTCTCCAGAACCAGTACCGTATCGCGCGGTACGAAGCGCCAGTGATTGCTCTCGCCAGTGGGGCCGGGCAGAACCAGCCCGATGGACTCATCCGCAGCCGTGCCACGAGGCAGCGCGTCCGCGGCAATGCTGCGATTCATCAGGCGCGGGACATACCATGGGCCGCCCGCCTTGGGTCCGGTGCCGGATAAACCTTCACCCCCGAAAGGCTGGGATCCCACGACTGCACCGATCTGATTGCGGTTGACGTAGACATTGCCTGCATTGATCGCATCCACCACCTGTTGAACCCGATCATCGATCCGGGTATGCAGGCCGAAGGTCAGTCCGAAGCCGCGAGCGTTGATGTCTTCGACCACGCGAGACAGATCCCGCGCCTCGAAGCTGGCCAGGTGCAGAACCGGACCGAATATCTCGCTCTCCATGTCGGCAATGCCGCCTACCTCGATCAGTGCCGGCGGTATGATCAGGCGGCTGCAGTCAGCATCGGCCTGCAATTCTGCGGACACGTCGACCTGATGCAGAAGACTGCCGGCTTGTCGATGCTGATCGATGTAATGTGTGAAGGCCGTGTGCGCGTCGCAGTCAATGACAGGTCCGACGTCGGTCGACAATTGCCAGGGATGACCGAGGGTCAATGCATCCATGGCGCCTGTCAGCATGGTCAGAACGCGGGAGTATGCCTCTTTCTGAACGTAGAGGATACGCAGTGCCGAACACCGTTGCCCGGCGCTCTGGAAGGCCGACATGACCACATCACGCACCACCTGCTCTGTCAGCGCGGAACTGTCGACGATCATGGCGTTCAGGCCACCGGTCTCGGCCATCAGCAAGGGATTGGGGTTGGCTCCGGCTGCAAGCTGTTCGGGTGTGCGAGTGGCGAGCGAACGTTCGATATGTCGGCTGGTGTCGGTCGATCCCGTGAAGCAGACCCCATCGATTCGTGGGTCTGCGCTCAGTTGTTTCCCCACGGTAGCGCCAAAGCCGGGTAACAACTGCACGGCGCCAGCGGGGACGCCGCTTGCATGCATCAGCGCGATGGCCTTGGCTGCCAGCAGTGGCGTCTGCTCGGCGGGTTTTGCAATGACGACATTGCCGCTGACCAGAGCGCCCGCGATCTGGCCGGTGAAGATCGCCAGCGGAAAATTCCAGGGGCTGATGCATGCCATGACGCCATGCCCCTCAGGGCCGGAGGCCGACTCGGCCGCCTCGGGCGCGACGGCGGCGTAGTAGCGCAGGAAGTCCACCGCCTCCCGTACTTCGGATATGGCATCGTTCAGGGTCTTGCCAGCCTCGCGACAGAGCATGGCGCAGAACTCCGCAGTATGGGCTTCGAAAGCATCAGCCGTTTCCCGCAGAGCGGCAGCTCGGGTTGCTACCGGCGTGTCGGACCATTGCTGTCTGAACTCGACAGCGGCGTCGATTGCCTGAGTCACCTGTTCGGCGGTTGCCGGAGCGACGTGTCCGACCAGTTCACTGGCGTCGTTGGGTGAGTACAGGGGTTCAGACGCTTCGGCCGCTTGCTGTCCGTTGACAAGTGGCGTGGCCTGCCAGAGTGTTTCTCTGAATGCTTCGCGAGCGTTGAGCAATGGCGTGATGGACGCCGGGTCATTGATGCGAAAACCCTTGGAGTTGACACGCTGTGGCTGAAACAGGTCGGCGGGCAGCAGAATGCCCGGATGTTCAATCGGCTGGGTCTTTCGCAATTCTCTGACCGGACAGCTGGCGACAGCGGAAGGCGGTATCCGTTTGTCGACGATCTGATTGACGAAGGAGCTGTTCGCGCCGTTCTCCAGCAGCCGGCGCACGAGATAGGCCAGCAGATCCCGATGCGCGCCCACCGGGGCATAGATTCGGCAGCGTGTCTGGTATTGCTGATGAACTCGCTCATGCAGTGATTCACCCATGCCGTGCAGGCGCTGGAATTCATAGCTTTGCGTATCACTGCCGGCCATGTGGCGAATGGCACTGACGCTGTGAGCATTGTGCGTGGCAAATTGAGGATAGACCAGATGACGATTGGCCAGCAGCACCTGCGCACAGGCCAGATAACTGACATCGGTGTTCATCTTGCGGGTGAAGACAGGGAACGAGGCCAGCCCCAGTTCCTGAGCCTGTTTGATTTCGGTATCCCAATAGGCGCCCTTGACCAGTCGAACCATGATCTTCCGCTGGTTGAGTTCGGTGACCGCCAGCAGCCAGTTGATGACTGGCAGTGCACGACGGCTGTAGGCCTGGACCACGACACCCAGACCATCCCAGTCCGCCAGCGCTGGATCGGCCAGAAGTGCGCCAATCACATCCATGGACAGTTCCAGTCGGTCTGCCTCTTCGGCGTCGATATTGAACCCGATTCCTGCCGCCTTCGCCTGAACAGCGAGCTTGGTCACGCGAGGCAGCAATTCGGTCATGACGGCCTTGTGATGGGTGTATTCGTAGCGAGGGTGCAGAGCAGAGAGCTTGACCGAGATGCCCGGTTTGTCTCGGATGGAGCTTCCGGCTACCGAGGACAGGCGATCGATGGCCGCTGCATAGGCGGCCGTATAGCGATCGGCATCGTCGAAGGTGTGAGCTGCTTCGCCAAGCATGTCATAGGAGTAGGTATAGCCCTGCTTCTCCAGCGTTCTGGCTTCCCGTACGGCCTGATCGATGTTCTGACCCAGAACGAATTGTCTGCCGAGCAGTTTCATGGCCTGCCCCACGGCGGTGCGTACCACGGGCTCGCCCACGCGCTTGAGAAGGCTGGAGAGGCTGCGAGTCGGGTGGTCGCCGTCATCCAGTACACGACCGGTAAGCATCAGCGCCCAGGTCGATGCGTTGACCAGAGGAGAGCTGGATTGACCCAGGTGGGCAGCCCAGTCTGAACTTTCCAGCTTGTCGGCGATGAGTTCGTCGATGGTGGTGGCATCGGGTACTCGCAACAGGGCTTCGGCCAGGCACATCAGGCCAACGCCTTCGCGCGTCGACAAACCGTATTCGGACAGAAAACTCTCCATCATGGTGGGTTTGTCGTGTTTTCTGAGCAGTTCCACCAGTGTGCAGGCATCCTGGTGAATGGTGTCCAGCGCCGCGTCATCCAGTTCCAGTGAGGATTGCAGCTGGCTGACGACCTCGGATTCACTCATCTGGTATCGACTGCGCAGTTCTGCCCGGAGTTCATTGAGGCGATCGGAACTGCCGCTGAGCGCTGCGCGGGAATCGTCACCCGCCGAATGTGAAAGCGTTATCGCGGCGGAGGGATGCTGGCCATTGTTGGGCGCGTGGCCGGATTGATGTTCAGGGGTTGGCATCGTCGATAACATCCGAAAGAGGGTGAGGAGTTATCGAGTATGCATCCAAAGAGAAAAACTATTTTCCTGAATTCTCCCGTTGAGGCAGATCCTGTTCTGAAAAAAATCCCTTCGAAAGGCGAAATGATCAGATCTGAAGCGTTTCACGCGTCGTTTTACTGGCAAACATATAGCCCGTACCGCGCACGGTCTTGATCCATTCGAAGCCATCCTCGGATTCGATCTTCTTGCGCAGCTGCGCCACGTGGTTGTCGATCACGCGATCGTTGGGCTGCCAGTCGCGCCCGGTGAGCTGTTCCATCAGATGGTCGCGGCTGAGCGCTCGCATCGGGCTGTTCACAAAGATCTCCAGCAGATCGTATTCCGCCGTGGTCAGCGCAACGATTTCGTTTTCCGGGCTCCGCAACTGCCGGGCGGCGGGCATCAATGTCCAGTCGCCAAACCGGACAACCTCCATCGCATCGCTGGTTTCCGCTGCAACTGATGTGTTGGCTGACGGTGAGGGCATCGAGTAGGAGCTGGCCGTCGAACGCGCGCGCCGCAGTACCGAGCGCACTCTGGCGATGAGTTCGCGGATGGGAAACGGTTTGGTGATGTAGTCATCGGCACCGATCTCCAGGCCCACCACGGTATCGATGAGGTCGACGCGGCCCGAGACGAGAATGATGGGGATCTCGCTGTGACGACGGATGTCTCGTACCAGATCCAGACCATTTTCCCGATCGAGCAGCACATCCATGGTGATCAGGTCGATTTCACCAGAACTGAGGCATTCATAGAGTTCTTCACTGGTGGCGGCTTCAACCACAGCAAAACCTTCCGCTTCCAGAGAGGTTCGCAGCAAGTCCCTAATTCTGACGTCGTCGTCGACGACCAGTATCTTCGCCGTATGGATCACGTTGTTTGGGGGGATCTGATTGAGCCAGGGAGCCGCGTTGGCCGGTTGAATGGGGATGATAGCGGCCGGCGAGTGCCAGGACCAGCAAGCGAACTCTCAATATTGGTAGGTGTGCACTGATGCATTTTCATGAAGCAGTCCGTAGCGTCAGCATGCCTGAAATCGGTTCCTGTGGGTCTCGTTACCAAGCGTTTACGAATCCTGACGCAATGCCTGCCAAATGTCACTAATAGCTTTACATACCTTAATGATAATGAAATTCACAAGATCTCACTGAAAGAAGTTGTCTTTCTGTAACACCAGAGCCGGACATGAACGTTGTTCAGTTTGATTCCTTACAACAAACAGATATACGGAAATCAATGTCAGCCATGAATAGTTCGAGTAATAATTCGTCGCTCGCCGAATCTGATCCTTCCGTGATTCGAGCGGAATTGGATCGTTTACTGGCGGATCGTCGGTTCTCCGGGGCACGCCAGATGTCGGCATTTCTACGCTATATCGTTTGCGAAACACTGAAAGGCAATGGCTCTCGCATCAAGGCCTATACGGTGGGTGTGGATGCACTGGGCAAGCCGGATGACTTCGATGCCCAGGCAGATCCGTCTGTCCGGGTGCTGGCCTTGCGGCTGAGAAAGACTCTGGCAGCCGCCTACGAGGATCAGAACGATTGTCTGGCAAGGGTGGTCTTGCGCGTTGGCACCTATGTGCCGGAGTTCTACAAACCCGAAGCCTTTGCCGAGCCAGAGGCACAGCCCGTGCTGCAACAACCCGATCACGCCTCGGTCAGTGAGATGGGCAGCGAGAGCGCCGCCGAGGAGGTATCCGTAGAGCATCAACGGGCGTCCGAAGGTGGTCTGGGCATGAACAGTGTCAGCCGACGATCTGACATTCAGCAGCATTCATCAATGGACAGCGACGTCAGCCTGCCTTCCGGACATCGCCTTTCGGTACGCGGAGCGCTTGGCAAGAATGCGGCGGCCTTCGCCAGTACGGACCTGTCCGCACTCGACCTGCGAGTGCCTTTCACGACGATGATCATTCTTCTGGCGCTCCTGCAGACCATATTGAATGTCGCCAACGCCAATACTCTGCCCGAGTATTCTGTCAATGAGGTGTCCAGTGCAAAGTACACGAGTGTCAACGCTTACCAATACGCTTCCCGGCATTCGCAGAAGCTTGACTGAAACATGTCTCAGGTCTCAGAATCAACGCACTGATGAATCCCGTCTGACCGCCGTCAAATCACTCGTCATGCAACAAAAGGCAACGCTTGAGGCTGACCTGTCAGACAGATATCGCTGGATCAGGCTGGCGGTGAGTGCCTTGCTGCTCGCAGCCGGTGTAACAGGGTTGCTGGGTATCATCTGGCGCATCTGGCCGCCTGCGATGGCATGGGTCGAACCAACGGCGCTACTGGTAATGCAGGGTGCTTCGGTCGCTTTCGTGGCGTCGGCATGGTTGCTCAGATACTTTCACCAGAGTGTCAGTCAGAAGATTGCCAGCAACAGCGAAAGGCAGTTGCAGGCCATGCTGTCGATGTTCCGGGTGGTCAAGCACGAACTCAACAACGACATGCAGGTGGTCGTCGGCAACGCCGAGCTGGCCAGCATGATGCTGGAGTCCGAGGCCTCGGCCGAAAAGCCTGTCGAGAACATTCGCGAAGCTGCCACGCTGGCGATCGACCGCATTCAGCAGTTGACGGTCTTTTCATCGTCGGGTCATACCGAGTTGTCCGTTGTCGATCTGAATGCCGTGCTGCGTGAAACCGTCGCGAGACTGACCAACGAAATGCCGGCAATCGTCATGTTTCGGCTGGAGCTCGAGCAGTTGCCAGAACGCATCATGGCAGACCGCAGTCTGTTGTCGCTGAGTCTGTCCTACCTGATAAGACTGGCGGGGAAGTCATTGTTCCATGGCGGTGAAATCGTGGTGAGGACCTGCTACCTGAATGGCGCGGGTAACAGCCCCGGAGAGGTCAGTGTCACCTCCGAGATCTTCATGATCAGAGGCTTGTCGGGAGCGGGTGATGAGCTGGGGCTGGCATCGCGGGATGATGATCGGCGACTCAGGTTCGCACGGGTTCTGGAGCAGGCTCAGGTCACAACCACAGCGCTGGTTGAACGAAGCGGCGCAACGGTCATGAAAGGCAGTCAGTCGACCAGCAACGAGTCACTGATCAAGATGGGATTTCAGGCGGCCGCGAAGAACTCGGACAGAAACGAGATCGTGCTGGAGAACAGCCTCTAGTACGGCTTGCTCTCATCTGCCGGGGGCATGCCATTGTCGAGGCATGTCCCCGGGCAGGCTGTTTGTGGCAGAGGTGCCGCCCTTGCTGCGAGCCGATCAGGCTACGCCGATCAGGATGCCGGCTGCCAGAACCAGTGAGCCGCCAAGAATGACCTGGAAGATGGCTCGTCCCCAGGGCGTCTCCATATAGCGGTTCTGTATCCAGGTGATCGCCCAGAGCTCCACGAAAACCACCGCGATGGCCACGGTGGTAGCGGTCCGGAAATCGGGTATGAGATACGGCAGAGCATGACCCAGGCCACCGATGGTGGTCATGATGCCAGAGGCCAGTCCACGCTTGATCGGCGACCCTCGCCCGGTGAGTACGCCATCATCATGCGCCGCTTCGGTGAATCCCATCGAAATGCCGGCACCGATCGATGCCGACAATCCGATCAGGAATGTGTTCCAGGTGTTGCCGGTGGCGAAGGCCGCTGCGAAGATGGGCGCCAGCGTGGAAATCGAGCCATCCATCAATCCTGCCAGACCGGGTTGCACGTAGGTGAGCAGGAACTGCCTCTTTTCCGTGTCCTCCTCGCGAGTCCTGGCCTCATCGGTCAGATTTTCCTGACCCAGTTTCACTGCCAGATCATTGTGTCTGGATTCGGCATTGGCCAGATCGCCGAGCAATTTCCGGGTGTCAGCGTCCTGTGCCTGCGATGCCGCCACGCGGTAGAACCGCTCCGCCTGAGATTCCATCTCCTCGGCCATGGCCCGCGTCTTCTCCAGCGGTAACGGACGTACCAGCCAGTCGGGTTTGCGCTCATAGTAACCGCGCACGTGTTCACGCCGAATCAACGGGATCTCGTTGCCAAAGCGACGCTTGTGCAGCTCGATGAGCATGCCTCGATGCCGGTTCTCTTCCTCGGCCATGCCATCGAAGATGCGCGCGGAATCCGGAAAGCTCTCGCGCAGACCATCGGCATAGGAGCGATAGATGCGCATGTCATCCTCTTCCGAGGAGATGGCCAGTGCCAGCACTTCCTGCTCGCTCAGGCTGTTGAAGGAACGACGACTATTGGGAAGGAATCGACTTATCATCCTGACATTTTCACGAAAGGTCGTTAATGGGGTGGCAGATCTCTGTCAGTCATCATCAGAGGCCATGACGTGAATGTCGGTTTCCCTGATCCGGATGTCAAGTGTCACTCCCGCCGTGATACCCGATTGTCTGGCGATGTGCAAGGGAACCCGAAACCGTAATGCCTTTGTAACCGTTTCCAGGCGAAGCCTGACAGAAAGCTCGTCACCCAGGCCAACGGCATCGCTGACAAAGCCACGCAGGCAGTTGATGCCGGCGGGGGGCTGACGTGAATCGGCGATGGAGATCGTGGTGGGCGGTATCAGTAGAATGACCGACTGGCCGACGGGGAACTCGCAGGGCGGGCCTGTCAGCAACTCGCCCGATTCCAGTTCATGGATGGTCTGGGCGCTCTCCTTGCGCAGTATCCTTGCCGGTATCAGATTCTGGTGACCCAGCAATTTGGCGGTTTCCTTGGTAAGCGGTGCATTGATGACCTGCTGTACCTTGCCCTGCTGCAGTGTTTTTCCGCGGTGTATGAGACAGAGGCTGTCCGCCAACTGCTGCACCTCGTTGATATCATGCGTGACCAGCAGCATCGGCACCTTGAGTGTCCGGCGTAGCTGAGCCAGCTCGCGATAGAGCTTGCGTCGGGTCTGCTGGTCGACTGCCGAGAAGGGTTCATCCAGCAGCAGCACATCCGGTTCGCGCGCCAGTGCCCTGGCCAGAGCGACTCGCTGCCGCTGGCCTCCGGAGAGCTGAGCGGGCTTTCGCTGTTCCATGCCAGTCATGTTGGTGCGCTCGAGCCATTCGCGGGCTCGCGGTTCGCGGACGTCGCGCGGCTGATCCTGGATGGCCAGCATGACATTCTCGAGCACGTTGCGGTGAGGGAACAGGGCATAGTGCTGGAAGACCATGCCGACCCGGCGTTGCTGCGGTGACAGTCCGGTTTTCGTACGGCCGTTCTGCCAGATCTTTTCTCCGCACATGACGCGGGCCTCGCCAGCCTGATGCAGGCCCGCGATGGTTCGCAAGACGGTACTCTTGCCACTGCCCGATGGACCCACGAGTGCCAGCAGTTCTCCGGGACCGCATTGCAGGTGGACATCCATGCTGAACGGCTTCGATTGCCGTATGTCGGCGGTCAGTGGCTGGCTCATGTGGCTGGCTGAGCGCGTCGGACAACCAGCAGTGCTGCCAGCGAGAACAGCAACAGCGAGATGCTGTACCAGCCGGCGGTTCTCATGTCGAATGCCTGCACGCTGTCGTAGATGGCGATCGAGACGGTCCGTGTGACTCCCTCGATATTCCCCCCCACCAGCAGCACGACGCCGAATTCTCCCAGCGTGTGGGCAAATACCAGGGTGGAGCTGGCCAGCAGGCCCTGCCAGACGAGCGGCAATTCGATATGCCACCAGGTTTTCCAGGGCGACAGACCGCTGACCCAGGCCGCTTCACGTACTTCCAGTGGCAAGGCGCTGAAGGCCAGCTGGATCGGCTGTACCGCGAAGGGCAGATTCACCACGATCGATGCCACAACCAGCCCCGGAAAGGTGAAGACCAGTGGTCCCCCGAGCAACTTGATGCTCAGTGCGCCGGTAAAGGTCTCGGGGCTGAACAGCTGCAGAAGGTAGTAACCGATGACCGTGGGGGGCAGGATCAGGGGCAGGAACAGCATTGCCTCTATCAGAGACTTGTGGCGACACGAGGAAAAGGCCAGCCAGCGGCCCATCAGCAGGCCCAGCGGCAGCAGTATCAGGGATGTCCACAGAGCGAGTTTGAAGGAAACCAGAAACGGTGACATGACGGTGCCGTGGTCGCTCAGTTGGCCGGAGACAGGCCATGGCGTGCCAGAACCGCTGATGCCGTCGTGCCCTGCAGCCAGCTGAACAGTTGTTCTGCGGCGGAGCCTGCACTATCCAGAAGAACCATCGTGTGCACCACGGGGTCGTAGCTCTCGGCGGGGAGAGGCCAGACAGACAGACCGGGCGGCGCCTTGTGTAGCAGAGTGTCGGGCACGATGGCAAAGTCGACGGCACCGGTGAGCGCGAACTGGAAGGTCTGGGCAGCGTTTTCCGCATTCAGCAGATAGCCGCCAGGCAGTGGCCAGGTGTTGTGGTATTGCAGTGATTCCCGGGCCGCCTTGCCATAGGGCGCGTGTTCCGGGTTGGGAATGGCAATCCTGAAGGCCTGCTGGTTCTCCAGTCGGCTCTTCAGCAAGCTCATGCCGGCATCCTGCGGTGCAGAGCTTGCATTCTCTGCCGCGGCGTTCGTGTTCAGGGATACCAGTGACAGTGCGCCGAGTGCCAGCACTGTCCCTTCATCGCGTGTCTTGCCCGCCTCGTGCAGGCTGACAACGGTCGATGCATCGGCGGACAGGAAGAGTTCGAACGGCGCACCGTGACGTATCTGAGTGCTCAGCAAGCCGGAGGAGGCAAAGCTGGTTCGGGGCGCCTGCTGCCCGGTCTGCTCGGTATAAAGCTGACTCAATTCAGGCCATAGATCACGAAAGCTCGATGCCAGTGCAACCAGCGGTGCCCGGCTATCGGCCAGTGTCACCTGCGGCACAGTAGCTGTGAACAACAGTAGTGTCAGTAAGGACCACGTCTTCATGCCCCTTGATCGCTTCAGCGCGTTATGCTTCACGAGAGTGCATACCGGAAAGTGAATCAGGGTCGTCATTGAATGCAGAAGAATACCGGAATCAGAAGAATTCGACTTGCTGGAGTGTACGCCTTTAACGGCATCCGGGCGGCATTTCGTCATGAAGCTGCCTTTCGTCAGGAGATTCTGCTGGCGGCGGTATTCCTGCCGGTTGTCTTTCTGCTGGACGTCAGCCGGGTCGAGCGTGTGATCCTGATCAGCGTGACCGTGCTGGTGCTGATCGTCGAACTGCTCAACAGTGCCGTGGAGGCGGTGGTCGACCGGGTCAGTGCCGAACATCATCTGCTCTCGGGCAGGGCCAAGGACATGGGCTCGGGTGCCGTCATGATGACCTTGTTGCTATGGATGTATGTCTGGGGAGATATCGTCATAGTCGGCCTCTGGTTCGCCGCTTGACAGCCTGAGCACTCATGCAAAGTTTTTCGGATGCCTTGCTCGAAGCGCTGAGTCTGATCATCGCCTTCGATGGGGACCTGCAGGAGATCATTCTGCTGTCGCTCAAGGTCAGTCTGTGTGCCGTGCTCGCCGGGGCCGTCATCGGTTTTCCTCTGGGTGCCTGGCTGGCGATTACCCGTTCACGACTTCGGCCCGTGCTGGTGACCCTGACCAGCGCCATGATGGGCTTGCCACCGGTTGTGGTCGGTCTGGTTGTCTATCTCCTGTTGTCCAATGCCGGTGTACTGGGGCCCTTGCAGTTGTTGTATACGCCGACGGCAATGATCATCGCCCAGTCCATTCTGGTCACACCCATCCTGACCGCATTGACTCGAGAATCGATCAGCGTCCTGGATGAGCACTATGCCGATCAGCTGACGCTGCTTGGTGTCACGGGTTGGCGTCGCCTGCGGACCCTGTTGTGGGAGGCGCGCCACGGATTGCTTACGGCGGTGTTGGCAGGGTTCGGCCGAGCGATTGCGGAAGTGGGGGCAGTCATCATCGTGGGGGGCAATATCAACCATGTCACGCGCGTCATGACCACCACCATCGCGCTTGAAACCTCGAAGGGTAATCTGTCGCTGGCGCTGGGCCTCGGAATCGTACTGGTCATGATGGCTCTGATGGTCAACGCGGCTGTGCTCGGACTGGGGGCCTACATGCGTGACCAGGGGGTCAGCAGGCATGGCTGACAGTCAGTCTGTTTCGATGCGGGTCGGCACGGTTGTCGGTGAATCGTTGCAGTTGGAGCGCGGTGGCCGTTGCCTGCTGGATCTACCTGGTATCAGTCTGGGACAAGCGCCCTGTACTGCCATCGTCGGCCCCAATGGGGCGGGCAAGTCGCTTCTGGTGCGCACGCTCTGCGCATTGATGGTGCCCGACCGTGGTCAGGTTCTCTGGGCAGGCTCGGCTCCGGATGCGCGCCGTCGTCACAAGGTTGGCTTGCTGTTGCAGCGTCCGGTGCTGCTCAGACGCAGCGCCCTGCAGAACGTCGTCTATGCCTTGCGACTGGCAGGCGTGTCAGCGCCGCAGGCCAGACGGCAGGGCATCGATGCCTTGCAGGCAGCCGGTCTGGACGCAATCATCGACGTGCCTGCACAGCGCCTGTCGGGTGGTGAACAGCAGCGTGTCGCACTGGCCCGTGCTCTGGCCCTGAAGCCTGATATGCTCTTTCTCGACGAGGCGACCGCGAATGTCGATCCGGCCTCGACGCTCATGATAGAGCAGCAGTTGAGCGTCGCCATGGAATCAGGATTGCGTCTGGTCATGATCAGCCACGATGTGGGGCAGGTCAGACGGCTGGCGCAGGAAGTAGTGTTGATGCACAACGGTCAGGTGGTCGAACAGAGTCCTTGTGCATTTTTTTTCAATCAGACTAACAACCCGGTATCGCGTCGCTGGCTGGCTGGCGAGCTGCTGGTATGAGAAGGAGTGGTTATGGCAGGTGAATTCGGAACTCGATTCATGGACAAGATGGTGGTCAGCCATTTTGCCGATGGCTGGAGTGAAGCCCAGATTGTGCCCAGTGATTCGATTTCACTGCATCCGGGGGCGCATGTGCTGCACTATGCCAGTACGTGTTTCGAAGGGTTGAAGGCGTTTCGTCAGGACGATGGCAGTGTCGCCGTGTTCCGCATGGACAAGAACGTGGCGCGTTTTGCTCAGAGCAGCGAGCTGCTGTATCTGCCAGCAATCGATCAGGAACAGACGGCCCGAATGATCACGGAGATCGTTTCACTGTTCCGCGACGAGATTCCGGACACCCCGGCGTCCATGTATATCCGTCCCACGCATATCGGCACCGAGGCGGCGATCGGCAAGGCGGCAGCACCCTCGGCAACCTCCATGCAGTATGTTCTGCTGTCCCCGGTGGCCGATTACTTTGCCGGTGGAGAGGCCTGTCTGCGTTTGCTGCTGGATGAAAAGGGCGTTCGGTGCGGCCCGGATCACGGCATGGTGAAAGGTGGAGGCAACTACGCCAGCGCGCTCAAGCACATCATGCGTGCGAGAGCCGAGGTCAATGCCGATCAGGTGCTGTTCTGTCCCGGTGGCGACGTTCAGGAAACCGGCGCCGCCAATTTCATTCTGGTCGATGGCAACACGATCATCACCAAGGCACTGGATGAGTCTTTCCTGCACGGTGTTACCCGTGATTCACTGCTGACCCTGGCGCGAGACAAGGGCATGGATGTCGAGGAGCGCGAATTGACGGTCGAGGAATTGCTCGAGCGTGCGTCGAAACCCGATTGTGAAGCAGGCCTGACAGGCACAGCCGCCGTGCTGGCTGCAGTGGGCACGGTGATACACGGTGGCCGTGAATACACGGTGGGCAGCGGCCAGACAGGCCCACGAATCCGGGCCATGCGCGAAGAGCTCAATGCGATTCAATGGGGCAGGAGCGAGGACACTCATCACTGGTTGACTCACCTCTAGCAGGAACAGCGACGGTTTGGCCGTGGATCGAGCAACGCTCCGAGAAAGGTGAGTGCCTGTGCCGGCACAGGCGCTTGTCTCTGCTGGACGTAACATCCTGTGCAGCACAGGCATTGTCCCTGCGGAACAGGTGTCAGCCGTTGTGCTGCCTGCTCAGACTTGTCTGACAGGCAACCCGTCGTCTGCCGCCAATCGGTTACAATGGCCGATTTTCTCGGAGTACTGTTTTGTCACAACGTTTTCCCTGGTGGGCAGTGGTTGCCATGGCAGTCATTGTCGGGGCATCCAATTATCTGGTTGCATTTCCGATCAACGACTGGCTGGTCTGGGGTGCGTTGACGTATCCACTCGCGTTTCTGGTCAATGATCTGGTCAACCGTTTCTGGGGCGCGGCCTGTGCGCGCAAGGTCGTCTACGTCGGCTTTGCTGTCGGGGTCGCGCTGTCACTGTCTGTCGACACGATCGATCAGCGAATCGCCATCGCCTCCGGCACGGCGTTTCTGGTGGCTCAACTGCTCGATGTCGCCATCTTCGATCGATTGCGAATCGGCCGCTGGTGGGTAGCGCCGAGTGTTTCCTCCGGGATCAGCTCGGTGGTGGATACGCTACTGTTCTTCGGCATTGCCTTCATCGGCACAGGTCTGCCCTGGCATCAGTGGGCCATGGGCGATCTGGCTGTCAAGTGGTCGGTGGCCGCGCTGTCCGTGCTGGTCTACGGTGCGCTGGCGTCGCGCCTGGGTGGTGCTGCCAGTCGCGCTGCCTGCAAATAGCCTGTAACGACAGACGGGCGGGGGCGGGCTGTTACCGTCGCCCGCCCCGTGCCCGGCACTCCACGGAGCCAGGCTCTGTCGCATCAGGTTTCCGGTGAGCGTCTGGTGTCGAACTGCCTTTCGTAGCGGCGCTTCAGATTGCCGGAGCGTCCGATGTCGAACTGCCTTTCGTAGCCATGCTTCAGATTGCCGGAGCGTCCGTTGTCGAACTGTCTTCGTAGCTGTTGATCAGGCCGCGTTGCTGGGCCTCACGCACGCAGGACGTACGGTTCTTCACTCCCAGCAGCTTGAACAGCTGCGAGGTGTGATATTTCACCGTGGCTTCGGAAATTCCCACGATCTGTGAAATCTGCTTGTTGGAGTTGCCGTCGGCCATCAGTTGCAGTACCTGCAACTGCTTTTGTCCCGGTCGCAGGCTGTTGGCATTCTGGTTGCCGCCACTGGGCAGATCGCCACGACGTAGCTGATTGTCCAGGGCCGCAAAGCGTTCGGGAAAGAAACTGCCACCTTCGAGCACCTTGCGAATGCCACCAATCATCTCGGCAGCGGGCAGCGTCTTGGGGATGAACCCGGAGGCGCCATTTTCCATGGCCGTGCGAATGTACTTGTCGTCGTCCGACCCACTGATGACCACGACCGGAATGCGTTTGTCCCGGTTTCTCAGGCCGACCAGCAGGCCGATGCCGTCGATTCCCGGCATGAAGAGATCGGTCAGAACCAGTTCGAAGCGTTTGCCGGAGTCGATGACCGACAGGGCGTGCTGGGTGGAATAGCAGGGAGTGATACGAATCGATGAATCGATTTCAGTCAGCATGACCTGCATGGCGTCCGCAACGAGGCGGTGGTCTTCTACCATCAAGATGTTCACGTACTGTCTCCTACCAGTCTGATAATTGCCTTGTACAGATCCTCTGCGATGACCGGTTTGTGCAACAGCGGAAAGCCACTGGCTGTAGCCTCCCGAAGACGCGCTGGCGATGTATCGCCGGTGATGATCATTGCAGGAACATCCGTGTTCACTTCTTCCCTGACCTGTCTGATAGCCATATCGCCTGTTTTTTCGTCCCGCAATCGGTAATCGGCAATGATCAAATCCGGCACCCAGTCAGCAGCAATGATGTTGTCGCAGGCCTGTTCGGCGGAGTCGGCAATGCAGACATCACAACCGTGCTGTATCAGCAGAGTTTTCATACCATCGCGCACATCCTGTTCGTCGTCAATTACCAGAATGGATAGTCCATGCAGGGTATCGCGACAGACCGACTGCTCACTCAGCGCTTGTGCAGTGGTGTCCTCATCCGCGTTCTCGTCGCTGGCGCTGGTCAGCGGAAGCGTCAGCGTGAAGGAGGTGCCGATACCTTCGGCAGAGCTCAATTCCAGTTCGACACCGAGCAGACGTGTCAGACGCTTGACGATGGACAGACCCAGTCCGAGGCCCTTCGATCTGTCCCTTTCCGGGTTCTGAAGCTGATAGTACTCGTTGAAGATGGCGTCCTGTTCGCTGCGAGGAATGCCGGGACCGGTGTCCGACACACTGATGCAGGCATTGCCATCTGCTGATCGGGCCCTCACCGAAATCGAGCCTTTGGCGGTGTAGTTCAGTGCGTTGGCAACCAGATTGCCCAGAATACGCTCCAGCAGGAGCTTGTCTGATCGCACGTAGAGTCCACTGTACTGAATGTCCAGGGCCAGTTCTTTCTGATTGGCTTCGGGCAGGAAATTCTGGTGCAGCGTATCGAACACGGCATCCAGGCTCACATTGGTCCAATTGACATCCACCACACCTGCGTCCAGTTTGGACAGGTCGAGCATGCTGTTGAGCAGCTGGTTGAGTGCTTCGGTCGAACGGTTGATGTTGGACAGGATAAGCTGCCCCTGGTCGGTGGATACGTGGCGCCTCAGAGCGTTCAGGTACAGGCCCAGTGCATGCAGCGGTTGCCGCAGGTCGTGACTGGCAGATGCCATGAAGCGATTCTGCGCGCGTCGTTCGATATCGCCGGTTGTCAATTCATCCAGAGCCGTACTCAACTGTGTCTGGGTCAGTTGGGCTGCAGTACGCAGACTGGCCGTTCTTCTCATCGTTGCGACAAACAGCAGGACGCTGGTCAATGACACCAGCACGAAACACAGGCTGCAGAACCACAGGGCCCCGTAGAGTTCGTCCATACGGCGGGAAATGGCATCTCGCACGACGGATTTTCGTTCGAACATCTCCAGGCCGATACCGTAGATCAGCTGGGACAGTTCGAACGCTTCACCTCTGAGCCGGACCAGCAGATCTTCGTCGATCGTGATATCCGGCGACATGTAGGCTTCGTTGCGCAGCAGGAAATCGCTGGTTCTCTGCATGAAATCCTGAACACTTCCCAGGCTGGCCAGATGGCCCAGCCAGCTGTTGCCTGCATGCAGGATCGAACCATACAGGATGTCGTATTGCTGTATGTATCGGTCCCGCATGGCTTCGCGTTCAGCCGAGTCCGACAGCTGGTAATCCACCAGACTCTTGGCAAACCCTGTCAGATTGTGGTCCACCTGCTGCACGAAGTTGAACTCCAGAACGCCGTCATCCTGCAACTGCTTTCGCGTGACATCGATCTGAATCAGCAGGTACAACATCACGACCAGGCAGACAAGGGCTGCCAGGCCGGGAATCCAGGCGACCCATCGATTGCTCAAAGCAGCTTCAGCGTCACCAATTGCCATACTGAGCGTGATTCATTGAGCGGTGTCAGGAGTTCCGGGTAGTCGTCGAATGGCATCATGATGCGAAGCGGCCCAAGGCTTCTGACAGAGATGTAGCTGTCATTCTGCCGGTAAGCGATTATCACGGGATAGCGCTCGAAATCCAGATCGCTGATGGTGAAGCGATAGTCGTCGAGGCCTACGGCCACGATTTCCGTTGACTGGCTACCAATGGCAGCGAGCAAGTCATTCAGTCTGACCCCCGTAAAGCGCTCGGTGGACTCGTGCCAGGGAGAGCTGGTCGAGAATTCGGTGGCCGGCAGGCTCTCCAGCGCAGACATGTCCAGATGGACCTCATCGCCGACGTTGGGATGCGCCATATCCCCCGTGATCGTCAACACGACCTTGCCCTGGGGGGGCGAAATTCCCGCGCTGTGCGCACCATTGACGGAAAATAGCAATAAGATGCCGAGAACGCTGGCAGACAGTGTCGCCAAGTAGCGCATGATTGCTCCGATGTGTGAGACTTCAAATGGTCTTACCGTAACGGATCACGGCAGAATTTGGCAGACCGAACCCTGCTTAGCGACATACCCATCTGGGTTATTGACCAACCAATCGATTCATGAGAGCCAATTCAATGAGCCTGTTATCCATCGCGCCGCTGATTGCATCCGAGTTCGAGCCATTTGGCGACGTACTGCAGGTCCAGCCTTCGCCCACCGTCATGATCAATCAGGGCAACTGTGCGCGCTACTCGGATGTTGCGAAGCTGGATTTCAGTGACGGACGTGCTGGCATCAGCATCTTTCACGCCCACCCCTATCGTTCGCCTCTGACGCTATCGATGATGGAGCGGCATCCTCTCGGCAGCCAGGCCTTCATTCCGATGAGCCGCGATCCGTTTCTGGTGATCGTGGCGCCTGATGAGCAAGGCAGACCCGGCAAGCCCCGAGTGTTCATGACGGACGGGCTACAGGGGGTCAATTACCATCGCAATGTCTGGCATGGCGTCCTGACACCCATTGAAGGCAATGGCCTGTTCACCGTCATCGATCGCATCGGTCAGGGCAGCAATCTGGAGGAACACTGGCTCGAAACGGGCTATCAGATCATCTTCTGATCAAGGTAGCAGACGCGCGTCGTACTCGGGCAGAAAGCGATCGTCGAAGATGTCACCGGCCGTGAGCTGGCTGGCGTAGTCGTGAATCGCATCCAGTTGCCTGATGGACTTTTCAAGACGCGAATCAATGACCCCTCCCAGACCCATGGTGCGCACTTCCCGGGTATCGATATGGTGTCCGACTGCCATGACCAGTCTCTGCAGTTCGATATCAGCGTTGGCCGCCTCGTTACGTGCCATCACATGCTCGATGGCCGAGGAGGGGTTGGCCACCGTTTCCTGAAAGCCCTTGACCACGGCTCGCAGAAAACCCGCCACCGCCTGGGGATTCTGCTCGGCGAATTCGGGATTGACAATGATGGCGTTTCCGTACAGGTTCAGACCGAAATCACTCATCAGCATCAGGGAAATATCTTCGGCTGGCACACCGCTGCTTTGCAGTGAGATGTAGGAGGAAAACGAAAATCCGGTAATGGCATCGACCTCGCCATCGGCGAGCATGCGTTCACGATCCGGAAAGCCGACGTCCTGAACGGTGACACGGTCCTCGAGGATGCCATTGGCATGTATGAACGCTGGCCATTGGGCGTAGGCGCCATCAAGGCGAGGAGCGCCCACCACACGACCCTCCAGATCCAGAGGGCCGGTGACCCCTTGCGAGGGGCGGCCCAGCACGGCATATGGCGCTTCGTTGTAGATGATGAAGATCGCCTTCATGTCGACGTCCGGGTGCTTGTCTCGCCAGGTGATCAGCGAGTTGATATCCGCCGATCCCATGTGAAATTCGCCGGAAGCGACCCGGGGAATGGTATTGACGGAACCGGTGCCCGGTTCAAGAGTCACATCCAGTGCTTCTGCCGTGAAGAAGCCACGGTCCTGTGCCAGTAGCAGGGGGGCTGCCTGACCCTCCCATTTCCAGTCATTGAGATAGCGAATGACGGTGTTCTGAGCGTATGCGCCGGCTGTGAAGATGGACAGCGCGACGGTGAGAATGACACGAGATAGCATGGAGTTCCGAAGGACAAACTGGTTGTCCCTGCGACCATGACGCAGCTTGTAAAGCTCGTCCAGTGGTCAAATGTGAACTACGATGAACAAACTCGCTGAAGCACGACGAGGTCATGCCTTATTGTGCAAATAGCGTTCGCAGGCAGACGATGCCTGCTGCAATCGTTCGTCAAAACGCAGGCAGGCAGCCTTGAAATCGTCCTTCGCATCGTCACGGCCCACGACCATCGGCTCCCCCAAAGCGATGACGATGCGCGAGAACGGCCGCGGCAGCATGAAGCGGTCCCAGGAACGCAGATACCAGACACTGGATGCCTGATAGGCCAGAGGCAACAAGGGCGCCTTGCTCAGTTGCGCCAGCATGGCAACACCTGCCTTGGTCCGGTAGATGGGGCCGGTGGGGCCATCGGGGGTGACGATCGGTGATACGCCTTGCTGACGAATCTGCAGATAGATCTCTCGAAGGGCCTGGGCACCACCTCGAGTGGCTGATCCGCGAATGATGTGCACACCCTGCGACGAGAACATGCGGGTCGCCATATCCCCGTCTCTGGATGGGCTGATCAGATAACCCAGTTTCAGGCCGGGATCCTGCGCCGCCTGGTCCAGCAGGTAGCGTACGCAGAAAATCTGCTGCTGATGCCAGTAACAGGGAATGAACGGCGCGCCCTCTGCACGTAGGGTCTGCATATGCTCTTCACCCAGAACCGTCTGAATCCGGCAGGTTTTCCAGATCAGGCGAATCAGGAACCAGATCAGGGGAGGCATCAGCCAGGCTGTCAGCTGACGACGCCGTTGTTTCATGTTCATGGTGTTGTCGTGGCTCTCGGACGCGGATCAGAGCTCCCAATGATATACTTTCGAGCCAGTCAATCAGTTTCTTTCTGGCCCTCGGTTCGGGGTCTGTCAACAGGATCGCTTCGCTTGTGTCGCACACCCTCCCGCCATCGAAAACCGTGTCGCACACCCAACCGGAATCTGCATCGTCACCCTTGAACAAACGTGCTGCCGAGCTGGCGCCGGGGCCGGCAGAACCCTTCGATGTCAATGTGGATGACGCCTCTTTCGAGAAGCTGGCGCTATGGAAGGAGCAGTACGGTGACACCATCTCGGTCAAGCCTCGGGAGCGGCAGTCCGCGGCGCTGGTACTGAACAATCCGGAACATGTTCGCCATGTGCTGATCGGTAACCATCGCAATTACAACAAGGGCGTCGGATTCGAGCGCGTGAAGATGTTGTTGGGCAATGGCATCATCGTCAGCGACGGCGACTTCTGGCGATCCCAGCGGCGCATGATACAGCCCGTCTTTCATCGCAAGATCGTCGAATCCCAGGCCTCCATGATGCAAGTGTGCAACGAGGCCAAATTGAAGCAGTGGCAAGACAAGGCCGCCAGCGGAACGGCGGTGGACATCACCACCGAGATGAGCGCTCTGGCTCTGGAAGTCATTCTGCGGGCCCTGTTCAGCCATGATCTTGATGCGTTGATCGAACAGGAGGGTGTCAATCCCTTCGCCATGCTGGTCGAGGATGTCACGCGAGATCTGAAACTGGCCATGCGATTCCGTGCGCTGACGCGACATGTCATGGCCATCATGGCCCGGCGTCGTGAGCAGAACCGTATCGAACACGATTTTCTGTCCCTGATGATGGAAACCCGCGACAAGCAGACCGGTGAGCCGATGTCCGACAAGGCGCTTGTCGACGAAGTCATGACCATCATCGTGGCTGGGCACGAAACCACGGCGGGAACACTCAATTGGGCGTGGTACCTGCTGTCTCAGGATGCCCGGGTGGAGTCCCTGTTGCATGAGGAAGTCGATGCACTGGGGCATGCGCCGGGATTCGACGATCTCAAGAATCTGCAATACACCCGCCAGATCATTGATGAGACATTGCGTCTGTACCCGCCGGTCTGGCTGTTCACGCGCAAGGCAATCAACGAAGACAGACTGCCCGGCAAGGAACAGGACACACTGGTGCCGGCAGGTGCGGACATCTTTCTCTGTCCCTACCTTCTGCACCGTGATGAGCGTTACTGGAATGATCCGGAGCAGTTCATGCCAGAGCGGTTCAGCGATGAAGCCAACAGGCAGAGGAACAAGCATGCCTACTATCCGTTTTCGCTGGGTTCCAGGCGTTGTATCGGTGAATTCTTTTCGATCGTGGACATGCAACTGCATCTGGGTCTGCTCGCCCGGCATATCCGCTTTTCCCATATTGCCGGCAAGCCGGTTGCCGTTGAACCTCATATCAATCTGCGTTCTCTGCACAGCATCATGCTGATGCCTGAACTGCGCTGACGCCCTTCCAGAACTTCGTATAGAGCCTTGTGAATTGCATGAACCATAAAACACTCACCGACGTGCTGTTGGACAGGGCAGGCAGTGCAAGTCATGTCAACCTGATCGAAGGTCAGGGCAAGCGTCAGAAGGTCTCCTATGCCGATCTCCTGACAAGAGCGCGTGCCAGACTTGCGCAATTTCAAGGTGCCGGCCTGCAGCCGGGAAGCCAGCTCATCATCCAGACCGCTGACAATTCGCATTTTCTCGAAGGGTTCTGGGCGTGCCTGCTGGGCGGGATCACGGCCGTTCCCGTCTCTGGCGGGAACAGCTCGGAACACCGGTTCAAACTGTTCCGGATCGCATCCACTCTCGAACAGCCAGGCTTGTATACCGATACTCGAACGCGCGAGCGATTACAGGATTTTGCCGCACAGAATGAACTGCAGGATGATTTTGCCACGCTGAATACGCGAGCCATCAGCTCCGATCAGGCGGCGCCAGAGAATGCCCAGGCGCAGATCCATGTACCGGACGAAAATGATGTCGCCTTCATCCAGTTTTCCTCCGGATCTACCAGTACCCCCAAGGGGGTTGTGCTGACGCACAGAAACCTGCTGACCAATCTGCGCTCCATCGTCAGCAGCTCCGGCATGACACCGACAGAACATCAATTCAGCTGGATGCCTCTGACTCATGACATGGGACTGATCGGGTTTCATCTCACCCCGGTCTTCATGGATAATGATCACTCTCTGATGCCCACGGATGTCTTTGTCCGTCGACCGGGTGCATGGCTGGACGAAGCGGCTCTGGCAGGAGCAACGGTTCTGTGTTCACCGAATTTCGGCTTTCAGCATCTGCTCAAATCCTTCAAGCCCGAAAAGTTCGAGGCGCTGGATCTGTCCGGCATTCGATTGATCTTCAACGGTGCCGAACCGATTTCGGTCTCGCTATGCCATCGCTTCGTGAAGGCGCTTGCGCCCTTCGGACTGAATCCGGCGTCGATGTATCCGGTATACGGTCTGGCCGAAGCAAGTCTGGCCGTTGCCTTCCCGAAACTGCACAGCACGTTTTCCACGCTGGTCATCGATCGGACTCGATTGGGAATCGGCCAGGAGGTCAAGGTGTTCGATGCGCGCACAGCCAGGCCCGATGATGCCATCTTCGACACCACAGAGGAGGCCGGAGCGGGTGTGGAGTTCGTATCGGTGGGCTATCCCGTCGACGATGTCGAGGTGCGTATCGCGGACCAGCAGGGCGCCAGCTTGCCCGAGGACACGACCGGCCATATCTGCATTCGCGGAGAGAATGTCACCCGGGGCTACTACAGGGAAGCCGCTCTCAATGAACAGACCATTGATGCGGATGGCTGGTTGAACACGGGCGATCTGGGCTTTCTGCACGAGGGGCAGCTGTACATCACCGGGCGATCCAAGGACATCATCTTCGTCAGTGGCCAGAACGTCTATCCTCACGACCTGGAAGAGATCATCCTGCAGGCGGGGCTGGTGGAGCGGGGCAAGCTGGCGATATCCAGTCAGCGCATGCAGGAGACTGGCGAGGAAAGGCTCCTGGTCTTCGTACTGCATCGTGCGGATGCGGCTGATCTGGCGGACAAGGCTCGAGCCATGACGCGCCTGTTGGGAGAGAGTGTCGGTGTGGCGGTACATGCCGTGATACCGGTGCCGCGTATTCCCAAGACCACCAGTGGCAAGGTACAGCGCTTCCTGTTGGTTGAAGCGCTGGTGCAGGGAGAGTACGAGGCGCTGGTGCAGTCCCCGGCACCGGGCTCTGAAGGTGTCGACGAGGCTGACGCGAGGAGTGCCGGCGAGGCCGACACCACTGCTCGTCTGCTGGCGATCTGCAACGCGCAGGTCGAGAACATGAGTGTCAAGGCCGAAGACAACCTGTTCGAGCTGGGTATCAGCTCTCTGACACTGGCACAGATTCATGCAGCGATCGAAGAGACCTGGCCGGATCAGGTGGATATCACTGACCTGTTCGATTACCCGACGGTTGCCGAGCTCGCCAGGTTTCTGGATGAGCGCAACGCGGCGTGATTGCCCGCAGGGCAGCTGATGGTCACGCTATCAGAAACGGCCGCAGTTGAAGGGTTCAACCGTCGGCGCTTCGGTGTTGTCGATGGTGAGGCACAGCAATCCATTGCCTTCTTTCTGCCCGATACCTTTGGCATGCTGCCCTTCATTTCCGCCGTTGAGCCGCTGCGTGCGGCGAACCGTTTCAGCGGCCAGGCACTGTATCGATGGACGCTGCTGGGTAGCTCGAGTGCAGATGCCGTGGCCAATAACGGCATGCAACTGGCCGTCGATCAGGCCATTGGCGGTGATGAGAAATTCAGTCGCGTCATCGTCTGCGGGCCGCATGAGCCTCTGGAATACAATGACCCGAAAGCACTGCGCGCCTTGCGCCAATACGCCGCCCGGGGTGCCCGTATGGGCGCGCTGGATTCCGGAAGCTACCTGCTGGCGCAGGCAGATCTGATCAGGCACCGACGCTGCACCATCCACTGGGAAAACCTGCCGGGCTTTCGAGAGGCCTTTCCTCATATTACCGTGACCACGGAACTGTTCGAGGAGGACGGGGGGCTCTTCACGTGTGCCGGAGGAACAGCTTCACTGGACATGATGCTGGCACTGATACGTGAGGATCATGGTTCGGTGCTGGCTCAGCAGGTGGCCGATCTGTTCATCACCACACGGATACGCTCGGCCAGGGATCCACAGCGCCGCAACATCGTGGAGCGCTCCGGCATTCACCATGCAGGCCTGGTGAGCTGCATCGAACTGATGGAAGTCAATCTGGAACAACCGATAGCCACTGGCGAGCTGGCCGAGATGATCGGCTTGTCGTCACGCCAGCTGGAGCGCCTGTTTCGTGCCTATCTGCAGACAACGCCGACCCTCTACTACCAGGAGCTGCGTCTGAAGGCCGGCAATGAATTGCTGCGCCAGACAACCATGAGCGTGATGGATGTTGCCACCGCTGTGGGTTTCACATCGGCCGATTATTTTTCCCGGCGATTCCGCCGCAAGTTCGGGATGTCGCCGACGGATGCGCGCCGCAGACACGGCGGAGCCTAGCGCGGATTGTTCTCTAAACTGTCTCGATTGCACAGAGACAGCGACTTTCACTGATCCATGTCGCGACAGGACTGCAAACGGTCGTCTACCTCCTGTTAGTCGGCCGTCTGTCGGACGATACTTGAGACGTTGCGGCAAAATGCCATGATCTGCAGGATGCGACAGGACCCCGTGTTACCGGGTCACGTCGGCGTGGCAGCGCAAGCCTCATGGGGAGTTTCGGGCAGCAGGAATTGCCTGGCGAGGCGTACGAGGAAGGCCGTCCATCACAGAGGGCCCTGAACCATCTGACAGAGGAAACAGCGTGAAATCTCAAGCTCGTGTTGTCATCATTGGCGGCGGTGTTGCCGGTACCAGCGCTTTGTATCATCTGGCCCAGCGCGGCTGGACCGATTGCATGCTGTTGGAAATGGATGAGTTGACCTCCGGATCTACCTGGCATGCCGCCGGGAATATCCCGACATTCTCCAGCTCGCGTAATGTCATCAAATTGCAGCATTACAGCACGCAGCTGTATGCCCGATTGTGTGACGATCCGGTGTACCCGATCAACTATCATCAAACAGGATCGATTCGGCTGGCCCAGACCCGGCAGCGGATGGAGGAATTCAGGCATGTCAGCGCGATGGCCAATTCCATCGGTCTGGAGTACGAAGTTCTGGATATGGCCGAGATGAAGGCGCGTCACCCCTTTCTGGAAGATCATGATCTCCAGGGCGCTCTGTGGGACCCTGTCGATGGCGATATCGATCCGAGTCAGTTGACCCAGGCACTGGCCACGCATGCTCGCAAGGCAGGAGCCAGTATCCATCGTTTCACGCGGGTCACGGGACTCTCACGCACCGCCAGCGGTGAATGGCTGGTCTCCACAGACAAGGGGGATGTGCTCGCCGAGTACGTCGTCAATGCCGGCGGGTATCGTGGTGCCGAGGTCACGGAGCTGGGCGGTCGCTTTCTGCCGCTGGTCACGATGGAACACCAGTATCTGGTGACCGAATCCATTCCGGAACTTGAAGCCAACGACGGCTTGCTGCCACTGGTGCGCGACCCGGATGATTCCTACTATCTGCGGCAGGAAAAGCATGGGCTGATTCTGGGACCGTACGAGATGCAGGCGACTGCACGGTGGAAAGACGGCCGCATTCCCGACAAGTTTGCCTACGAGTTGTACCCCGATGATCTGGATCGGCTGGAGTGGTATATAGAGAAGGCCTGTGAACGCATGCCTTTGCTGGGCAGTGTCGGTGTGCAGCGGGTCATCAATGGTCCGATTCCCTATACCCCCGATGGCTCTCCCTATATCGGCCCGGCATTCGGTTTGCCGAATTTCTTCCATATCACGGGCTTCAGTTTCGGTATCTGTCAGGGCGGCGGTGCAGGCAAGTCCATCGCTGAGTGGATCATCGATGGCAAGCCGGAGTGGGATCTGTGGAATCTCGATCCTCGGCGGTACACCGATTATGCCGATCAGGGCTATGTGGTTGATCGGGCCGTCGAGCTCTACCAGCATGAGTACGCCATCAATTACCCGGTTGAGGAGCGGCCCGCGGGTCGTCCGCGCAAGGTGTCTCCCTGTTACGACATACTGCAATCGAAAGGTGCACGATTCGGGGCTCGCGGCGGTTGGGAGAGAGCAACCTGGTTTGCCACAGACTCGGATTCGCAGTCACTTGAAGAGACACCGTCCTATCAGCGTGGTGTCTGGTTCGAGGCCGTGGGTCGAGAGTGCCGCAATGTGCGTGACAATGTGGGTGTGCTGGATCTGTGCGGTTTCAGTAAATTCGAACTCAAGGGGGACGGTGCATCGGCCTGGCTCGAGACCATGATCGCTGGCCGACTACCCCGGGTGGGTCGAGTCGGTCTGTCATATTTCTGCGCGGACAATGGTGGTCTGTGGTCAGAGATGACGCTGACCCGATTGGCGGAAGAGCACTACTGGTTGATCTCTGCTGCAGCCGCCAAATGGCATGATCATCAATGGCTGAGTGATCATCTGCCGCCCGGAGTGCCTCTGCAACTGAACGATATCAGTGATGAGTATGGCACGCTGGTCGTGGCCGGTCCACGTTCACGAGAGCTTCTGCAGTCCTTGACGAATGCGGATCTTTCCAACGAAGCCTTCCGCTGGTTGACGTGCCAGTCATTGCAATTGGCCGGTGTCGATGTGCAGGCCCTGCGTGTGAACTATGTGGGGGAGCTCGGTTGGGAATTGCATGTGCCAATGGAGAGTCAGTTGGCATTGTATGAGGCCTTGATGGACGCAGGATCGGCCTTCGGCGTCGGTGATTTCGGCATGTACGCGATGGAATCCATGCGACTGGAAAAGAGCTATCGCGCCTGGAAAGCCGATCTGGATCATGAATACTCGCCATTGAGATCGGGGCTGACGCGCTTTGTGGATCTGGACAAAGCCGCATTCATCGGCAAGGAAGCCCTGGTGAAGGAGGCAGCGGGCGAATTGCCCGATGTCTTCGCCACCTTTGAACTGGCGGACAGGACAGGCCAGGGTGAGGATGTCGACAGGATCAACAAAACGGACGCTCTGTACGGTTGTCCTGTGCGTCTGGGGGATGATCTTGTCGGCTATGTCACATCGGGGGGTTACGGCCATCGAATCGGCAAGAGTCTGGCGCTGGGGTATATCCGGCCCGAGCTGGCGATGCCCGGAACGCGCGTGGTCATCGACGTCCTGGGGCAGGCACGATCTGCAACCGTGGTTACCGAATCCCCGTATGACAGCGAAAACAAGGCTCTGCGTGGATAGCCTCCAACTCGTGAATGGCATTGCATCCTTGCTGGATCGAGCGACTGGATCGAGCGACTGGACCGAGCGACTGGACCGGCGCGTGACCGTCGCGCGTGACCGTCGCGTGACTGTCGCGTCGAGGGCAAGGATGCCGCGGCAGGGTTGTCCGCCAGCGAAACGGCACACAGGGTGTTTTGTATCACCCTGTAAATTCGGCTATGCTCTCCAGCTGTTGGTCCGTTTTTCAATGATTGAAAGGAGATAGAAGTCGATGAAGACAACAAGCAAGTTTGCCCTGATCGGTGCCGCCACCCTGCTGGGTGGTTGTGCCTCACCCGTCCCCGTTGGTGGAGCGTTCACTGATATCACACTGCCTGTGCAGGCAACGTCCGCTCAGGGTGGTTCGAAGGTCGGTACCTCTCAGTGCACCAGCATCCTGAGTCTGCTTGCGACCGGCGACTGCAGCATTGAAGCCGCCAAGGCCAACGGTGGTATCACGGAAGTGACCAGTGTCGATTGGAAAGCCAACAATATCCTCGGCATCATCGGTAACTACACCACCACGGTGCGCGGTAACTAGTACTCTGCCTCTGCTTGAGGTTCGTACGCCAGGCGTTCCTGTTGCTCATGCAGCAGGACGCCTGAATTGAAATCGGCATGCGACGTGCGCCTGCTTCAACGCCATTTGTACGACAGTGCATGCCGATTCCCCGGATCATGGTGCCTGCTGACTTTGCCCGCGATCAATAAGGTCTTTACCTTGGGGATCACGGCGTTTGCTCGACATCGCCTACCGGTCAAGCACGTCTTCGTACCATAGTGGTATTTCGGTCTGCAGCATCACTCGGTTACACTGAGGACTTCGATTCACACACCCTCGCTTACCGGAGATCCGAGATGAAACTGTTCACATCGATGCTGAGCGGTAGTCTGCTGTTGCTGGCTGCCACTGCAACCCTGGCAGAAACCCGGGTCACCTATAAATCAGCCAAGACCGGCTCATCGTACTATCAGATGGCAGTCGAACTGTCTGAAGCCATGAAGCAGGGCAGCGGTGGTGATATCAGCATCACTGTGGAGGAAAGTCAGGGCTCCGTACAGAACGTGATGGAGTCTGCGATCCGTCCGGGCAACTATGTCTTCACCACACCACCGGCGCTGGTTGGCCTGGCACAGTCGGGCAAGGCCATGTTCGAAGGCAAGAGCAGGCCTGCATTCGACGAGATTCGTGCGCTGTTCCCCATCCCGTCGCTGACCATGCATTTCGTCATGGCGAGCCAGAGCGGTATCGATGATTTCAAATCCATGGAAGGCAAGACGATACTGTTGGGCAAGGGCTCCTTCGGTGCCAGCGAAGGGGCAAAGTACCTGACGCTGTTCGGGCTGGAGGACAAGGTCGAACTGGCCGAAGTGGAATTGTCGAATGCCGTTGCTGCATTGAAGAATGGCCAGATTGATGGATTCGTGACCGCCGGTTCCTGGCCGGCCCCCAATGTCATCGAGGCGGCTGCCAGTACAGGGGTGAACGTACTGTCACTCAATGATGAGCAGATCGAGGCCACTGGACGTACTCGCATGGTCATCCCGGCGAATACCTACAGCGGTCAGGAATCGGATATTGTCACCACCTCGCTACCGGTGGTGGCCTACGCGACCACCGCAATGGATGAGGAAACTGCCTATCAGATGACACGCACCTACTGGGAGCAGAAACAGGCCATGGCGGGCACTTCAGCATGGTGGGGCAGTGTGGACGAATCGCTGATGAGAAATCTGGGGCTGCTGCATCCCGGCGCCATCCGCTATTACGACGAAATCGGCATGACCCTGACAGCGCAGCAACGCCCCTGAGACGCGATCCGCCCCCCAGGCCGCAATACCGGACGCCAATGTCATCGTGCCGATGAGACGTCATGACTGAGACCAGATCGTCTCGCATAACGCTACCCTGGGTACTGCTGGGTGCTGCCTCGATCGGCTTTCATCTCTGGCTGGTCTTCAGCGGCCTTGTTCCGAATCTGGTCAGCCGTCCACTGCACATGGCTCTGGCTTTGCCGTGGGTTTTTCTGGCTGCATTCAGATCAGTAGAGCAGGGTCATCATCTTGCGACACTGAACCGTGTGATCGGAGTAGCGTTCTTCGTTCTCTGTCTGCCTGCGTGTCTGTGGGTTGCCTGGCAGCATGAAAGACTGAGCGATCAGTACGGATTTCTGGAGAGTCGTTTTCAGATAGCCGTGGCTTGCACCCTGTTACTGGGTGCATTGGAAATGGCAAGGCGGGCCATTGGCTGGCCATTACCGGTGGTGGCTCTGCTGGCCTTGTTGTACGGTCTGCTGGGTCAGCACATACCCGGGGAGTTCGGCCATCCGGGGACTCCACTGAGCAGTTTTCTGGGCACCCTGACCATTGCCGAGGGTGGGCTGTGGGGGAGCCTGACCGGGGTATCCGTCAGTATCGTTTCGATATTCGTCATTCTGGGTGCCGTACTCAACGCGGGAGAAGCCGGGCAAGGCTTCATGAATCTGGCGACGCGGGCAGCTGGGCAACTCAAGGGGGGAGCGGCCAAGGTGTCTGTGCTGTCATCGGCATTGTTTGGCTCCATATCCGGCTCGGCATCAGCCAACGTTGCCTCCACCGGTACCGTGACGCTGCCAGCCATGACGAAGCTTGGCTACCCCAGAGCACTGGCGGGAGCCGTGGAGGCCGTGGCTTCCTCGGGTGGCCAGATCATGCCACCGTTGATGGGTGCGGGGGCCTTTGTCATGGTCGAGCTGACCGGTATCCCGTATACCGCCATCATGGCGGCGGCCAGTATCCCTGCCTTGTTGTATTTTCTGGCGGTCTGGTTCGGTATCAACGGTTTCTCCAGACGTTTCGATCTGCAGCCGCAGAGTCGGGAACAGTTGCCTGAATTGAAGCTCGTGTTGATTACCACCGGTTTTTTTCTGGTGCCGTTCACGACCTTGTTGCTCGGCATGTTCGTGCTGGGGAAAACACCACAATATGCCGCCTGTCTGGCAATCGGCGCCGCCACCCTCCTGCTGCTGTTCAATGATCGCCTGAAGCCTGGCCTGCGGCTGTTCAGCAGGCGCATGGGCAGTTTGTGCATTCAATCCGGTGAGCAGATCGCAACGATTGCCAGCATCATACTGTGTGCCTCACTGATCGTCGGCGTGCTTGGCATTACCGGACTGGGTGTGAAACTGACGTCGGCAATCCTGTCCCTGTCCGGGGGGCATCTGGTGCCAGCCTTGCTGTTGACGGCGCTGGCCTGTCTCGTATTGGGTATGGAAGTGCCTACCACCGCGGCGTACGTCATCTGTGTATCGGTTGCCGGCCCCGCCTTGACTGAACTGGATTTACCGCTGCTGACCACGCATCTCTTTGTTTTCTGGTTTGCATTGCTGAGCACCATCACGCCACCGGTGTGCGGAGCGGTGTACATCGCCGCAGGCATGGTGGGTGAAAACTGGTTGAAGGTGGCCGGATATGCCATGGCACTGGGACTTGGCCTCTATCTGATACCGCTGGCCATGATCAGTCATCCGGACATGCTGAAGATCGCTAGCGCACCGGTGGCAGCGATTCTGGCGGCCCTGCTGGTCGCCGCCGGACTGGCTGCGATCTCTCATGCGATCACCAGTGAGCGTGGCGTCGGGTTCAGACTAGTGATAGCCGCCGCAGGCTGTCTGTTATTGTTCTTCTGAAGCCATTGGCACAACGGGCTGCGGTGTCAGGGTAACGATAATGTTGAACGGTTGAACGGTTGAACGGTTGAACGGTTGAACGGTTGAACGGTTGAACGGTTGAACGGTTGAACGGTTGAACGGCCGCGGCCGCGGCCTCGACTGCAACTGCGACTCGTGGCACGGGGTTACATCACAGTTCACGTTGGTTGATTACATATCAGGGGTGCTGTAAACGCTAAGACGTCAGATTGGCAAGACTCGGCAACGTGGTTGACCGTCGCTACCGTCGAGACACCACTTGGTCACTTCAGGAATCGAATCGCTACATGAAGAAATTGCTTTTGGCCGTCCCACTGGTTGCCGGTGCTTCCTGGGCGGGGGCGTCCTACTACACGGGGGCGCAGACGCAAGACGCTTATGAGCAGCTTCTGGCGCAGCTCAATGAAATGAAGCCGTTCACGCTCGTCAACGAGTCGTACACCAGTGGCTTCGTCAGAAGCCAGGCAGTCACCCAGGTAATGGACTCGGCGTCTGCTGATGCTCGGGTACTGTTTCGTCTGCAGCACGACATCGACCATACGCCACTGGGTGTTGACGAGGGGCTGGTACGGGTAGGTGCCGCAGCGATAAGGACAACCCTGGTGCGTGATGACTCCCTGCCTGAATCGCTTGTCGATTTTCTCACAGGGTTTGTCGAAGCAGAGCCATTCATCATCGACACGCAGGTCCGATTCAACGGGGATACCGACACTCGCTTGCAGTTGAGTCCTTACCAGTATCAGCATGAGGGGGTGGATGTCGATTTTGACGGCATCGATTACTCCATGGTCGTTGCAGGAGATTCCGTGTTGGGCAGCGGCACACTGGGCGCGATCGAATTCAGTCGAGAGGGTGGTGTACTGCATCTGTCTCCCGGCAAGATCACTACAGACCTGGCCCGAATCGACCAGTCTGTCTATTCAGGCAGTAACGGTATCGAGTTCGATCGCTTCACCATCAGCTCTGACAACCAGTCTGGCCCGCAGGCAACACTTGAGTCGATCGGCTTGAAGAGCAATACGCAGGTGGAGGACGATCAATTGAGCAGTCAGACACGGTTGTCGATTGCCAGTATCGACAGCCCCTTGCCGTTGCACGCGGCATCTCTCGAAACATCTGTCTCGAAGCTGTCCATCGAAGGAATCCAGAGCTATGTCGATACCATCAGCCAGCTGTCGATTGCCGATGCTATGCTGAGCGATGACCCTGACATCGCCCGTCGTGTCCTTGAGGCGTATCTGCCGATGATCGGGCCGGGTACGGGACTGGATGTCGGAGTCGCATTCAGCAATGAGGGCGGTGACGCCAGTCTGAGCTACGGTATCGGTGTGATCGATGACAGTGTTCCCGGCTTTCCGGTCAACGGTCTGACATCCATCGTCACCCTCAGGGATCTGCTGAATGTACTGACGCTCGAGGCTCATCTTGCAGCAGATGCTGCTGCCATTGATCAGACGCCGCTGGCCATGTTCATGATGTCTCCGCAAGCTCAGCAGGTGGTTGTGGCTGATGGCATCAGCTATACCTCGGACATGACGCTCAAGGAACTGATAGTCGACATCAACGGCAATCCGCTGGCATTGGAGATGCTGTTGGGCGACAAGCTGGATATACCACTTACAGACATCATGACGTTGTAGGCCGCTTGTTACGGCAAGTCAGGCCGGTCTTTGTCAGTGCCACCTGTTCCCAGCTCATGTGACTGACGGCCGGCCCAGACACGGTTTTCCGCCAGAGGACGGCAAACGCGCGGTTCTCTGGTTGATATCCTGTGTTTCGAGTTGTTTGTTACGAGTTCAGGTGTTGATGAATAATGGGCATTGGACTCGTAAACTGGCATAAAGTGTGACAGTAAAAGGGTGTGGCCCTATACAATGGTCACATTGCCGGATCGTGATTCATTGACCGGTAGCGCTTGTGGAGCTGTAATCAGACAATCTGATCCTCGGTCAACTTCCCTGAGCGCACACGCTCCGACTGCCGGGTCAGAAGTCATAACTTTGCAGTCTCCTTTGCCTGACAATCGCCCAGCGTCCAGATGGTCCTGAGCTGTTGTCCATTCGTGAAATCAATAATACATGTCATTCGAAGCACTGGGCCTGTCGTCCGAGGTCCTGAAAGCCGTTCTTGAAGAAGGTTACGAAACTCCCACTCCCATTCAGCAAAAAGCCATTCCGCTGGTACTGACCGGCAAGGATGTCATGGCAAGTGCGCAGACCGGTACCGGCAAGACTGCCGGGTTCACCTTGCCGTTGCTGCAGAAGCTGTCACAGACTCCCCGCCGTTCGCAGGGTGGTGGCCGCAAGGGCAGTCCGCCGGTACGCGCACTGATACTCACTCCCACACGTGAACTGGCGGCGCAGATCGCCGAAAGCGTTGCCACCTATGGCAAGTACCTGAAGTTTCGCTCGGCAGTCGTCTTCGGTGGCGTCAGCATCAATCCGCAGATCAGCCAGCTGCGCAAGGGCGTGGATATTCTGATTGCCACACCGGGGCGTCTGCTCGATCACGCCGGTCAGGGAACCGTGGATCTGTCCCAGCTGGAAGTACTGGTGCTGGATGAGGCGGATCGCATGCTGGACATGGGCTTCATCCATGACGTCAAGCGTGTTCTGGCCTTGCTTCCAGAGACCGAAGAGCGACAGAATCTGCTGTTCTCGGCAACCTTCTCACGTGAGATCAAGCAATTGGCGCAGCGCATGCTCAATGATCCGCAGTTGGTTGAAGTGGCCCCTCAGAATGCTACCGCCGACCGGATCGAACAGCAGGTGTATCGGGTCGACAAGGCGCGCAAGCGCGAGTTGCTCTCGAAGCTCATCCATGACGAACAGTGGCAGCAAGTGCTGGTGTTCACTCGCACCAAGCATGGTGCGAACCGACTTGCCGAACAACTCGAACGCGATGGTCTGTCTGCCGCGGCGATTCACGGTAACAAGAGTCAGGGGGCCAGAACACGAGCGTTGGCAGGGTTCAAGGAAGGACAGATCCGTGTGCTGGTGGCCACCGACATCGCGGCGCGCGGGCTGGATATCGATCAGTTGCCCAATGTCGTGAATTTCGAATTGCCCAATGTGCCAGAAGACTATGTGCACCGGATCGGTCGTACGGCTCGTGCCGGAATGTCCGGCAAGGCGGTTTCCCTGGTATGCATCGATGAAGACAAGCTGCTGCGAGACATCGAGCGATTGATCAATCGTGAATTGCCACGTGTGCAGATCGACGGCTTTGAACCGGATCCGAGCATCAAGGCCGAGCCAATCCGACAGGGGCGGCAAGGTGGCGGTAGAAATCAGCGGTCGGGCCAGGGAGCGGGACAAGGGTCAGGCCAGGGTCGTGGTCGCGGGGCGCAGGGGCGTTCGGGCAACTCTCGATCCGGTGCCACCAATGCCCAGCCTAGCGGCGCGCAGGCCGCCAACCGCAGCCGTCGGTCTCGTTCCCGAGCCAGCAGTGGCAGGCCGGCGTGAGCGAGTTTCCACCCTGTCCGCTGTGTCAGTCGAGCTACACCTATCCCGATGGCGTGATGCTCGTCTGCCCTGAATGTGCACATGAGTGGGCCGCCGATGGCAGTGCCTCGGCAGAGGAAAGCGTCTCCGTCAAGGATGCCAACGGTAATCCGCTGGCCGACGGTGATACCGTCACGGTCATCAAGGATCTGAAGGTCAAGGGCTCATCGTCGGTTGTGAAGGTCGGCACCAAGGTGAAAGGTATTCGCCTGGTGGAAGGCGATCACGACATCGATTGCAAAATCGATGGTATTGGTGCGATGAAGCTCAAGTCTCAGTTCGTCAAGAAGGCCTAGATCGAGGTGCTCATGACAGGCTGTGTTCGGTGAAGACGCCCAAGCGACTCCTGCCGCTGATCGAGGACGGCTTGATAGACGAAGTGGTACGACCACTGATGAGTGGCAAGGAAGCCACCGTCTACCTGGTGCGATGTGACGATGAGATACGTTGCGCCAAGGTCTACAAGGATGTGGCTGTGCGCAGTTTCAAGCAGGCTGTTCAGTATCAGGAAGGTCGAAAGGTACGTAACAGCCGCCGACAGCGCGCCATGGACAAGGGCACGCGGTTCGGGCGTGAGCAACAGGAGAAGGCCTGGCAGAACACCGAGGTGGATGCGCTGTACAAATTGCGTGATGCCGGGGTTCGTGTTCCGGAGCCCTTCGGTTGCTTCGATGGCGTCTTGTTGATGGAGCTCATCACCGATGCTCACGGTGAGGTTGCACCTCGGCTCAATGATGTATCCATACCCGTGGAAAGAGCTGCTGCCGATCACAAGACCATGATGCACTACGTCTTGCGCATGCTCTGTGCAGGCCTGGTGCACGGCGACTTGTCGGAGTTCAATGTGTTGATGACAGAGGATGGTCCGGTCATCATTGACCTGCCGCAGGTGGTCGATGCTGCCGGCAACAATCACGCGCCCACCATGCTGGCCAGAGATGTGGCCAATATCACGCGCTATTACTCACGATATGTTCCCGAGTTGGCGGATACCCGCTACGCCGAGGAGCTCTGGGCCTTGCACGAAGCCGGCGCCTTGCATCCGGATATGAACCTGACTGGAAAATATGACCGTCAGGAGCAGGAGGCTGACGTCGGATCAGTGCTGCAGCAGATCCAGGAAGCCTACCGCGAGGAAATGGATCGGCGTGAACGACAGGCTGACGAATTCAGCGACTGACGAAGCGCACGTGTCGCGGGTCGAACCAGGTGCGTGAGTATTCGGCCAGTTCGCCGTCCTGATCGCGTGAGAGTCGCTCGATGAACCCCCAGTCGCCGCTGTGGCGTTGCAGCCAGGCCTCCGGAGCCCAGTCAGGCAGGGCGGCGACGCCGACGCGATCCTCCACCCGGGTAATGCGAAAACCCAGCACATCGCGATAGAAGCGGTATAGCGAATCCGTAACCGAGGCAATGTCGATGTCCTGCGCATAGCGTCCATCGAGCCAGATTTCCTCCAGTGCCGCTTCCTGCTGATTGAGGTGCCTGATGCGTCTGAATCGATAGGCGTTTGCACCCGTGCCGATATCGGGAAGATAGTCCGGCTTTTCAAGGTGATCCAGCGAGAGCAGTCGAGCGCTGGGCGTGGCCGGCCCGTCGATCAGTTCGAGACGAAACAGTGCGTACACATTGTTTTCATCCAGAGTGCTGTTCACGTAATTACCTGACCCCTGGATACGCGTCAGCAATCCGCGATTCTCGAGCTCGGCCAAGGCCTTGCGCAAGGTGCCAACCGAGATATTCAGACCTTCCGCCATGTTGCGTTCGGGCGGCAATCGCTCGCCATCGGGCAGGACGCCTGTCTTTATATCCCTGACCAGCATTTCGGTGATCTGGTTGACCAAGGGCACACGGCCCGATAGTTCATGATGTGAATCCGACAAATCCCTTACCTCTGATAGACGGCCTCGAACCGCTGGTTTGACAAATTGATATACGATTGATACATTCGTCGATATTGTCCCTCGAGGTTGTTCCCATGAGCGTCGTACCCGTCAAGTCTGCTTCTCTGCAAGGCGCAGAAGTTTCCTGGTTTGCTCCCCTGTGCTCCGACGATTATCGCTTCCTCGGGGTTCCCGATGGACAGTACCGCAGCAGTTGGGAAAACACCTCCCGCATCATCCGTCGCGCCGACGAACTGGGGTTTCGCAATATCCTGTGCCCGTCATCCTATCAGGTTGGGCAGGACACCTTGACTTTCGTCGCCGGTAACGCGCCACTGACCGAGTCGATCAACATGCTCGCAGCGGTGCGTTGTGGAGAAATGCAGCCGATCATGCTGGCTCGCACGCTGGCCACACTGGATCACATGCTGCAGGGGCGCCTGACAGTCAATATCATTTCATCCGATTTTCCGGGGCAGAAGGAAGACAGTGCGTATCGCTACCAACGTTCTCGTGAAGTGGTGGAAATCCTCAAGCAGGCCTGGACACAGGATGAGATCAATCACAAGGGTCAAATATATGACTTCTCGGGGCTGACAACCGATCCGGTACGTCCCTATCAGACCAACGGCGGCCCCTTGTTGTATTTCGGCGGCTATTCTCCGCCTGCCCTTGATCTGTGCGGCGAGCATTGCGACGTCTATCTCATGTGGCCGGAGAAGAAGGAAGAACTGGCCGAGCGCATGAAGGCGGTCAATGCCTGTGCCGAGAAATACGGCAGAGTGCTCGATTATGGTTTGCGGGTACACATGATCGTTCGCGAGACCGAAGAGGAAGCCCGCGAACATGCTCGCTCCCTGGTATCCAGACTCGATGATGAGCAAGGCAGGAACATACGAGAGCGAGCATTGGATGCCTCGTCGCTGGGCGTGGCGCATCAGGCGAAGAATCGCGACGTAGCCGACGATGAAGGCTACATAGAACCGAATCTGTGGACGGGCGTCGGGCGTGCACGGTCGGGTTGCGGTGCCGCTCTGGTTGGCAGTGCCGAGCAGATCATCGCCGCCATCGAGGAATACAAGGCGATGGGTATTCGTGCCTTCATATTCTCGGGTTATCCGCATCTCGACGAGTGCGACTACTTCGGCAAGCTGGTGCTGCCGCATCTGGACACCTGCTCATTGCCTCAGGTGCATGGCCGGGTACCCGATGGGACGCCCGCAACACCATTGGGTGCAGGAGAGCGACGCTGATGTCAGCCGTGCAAAGACTGGAAGCTGCCTGCGAGCCGGCGGCGGTTGCAACGGATGTCATCTGGACGGATGAAGCCGGCAGCTCACGGGACCTGAGGCATGCCTTTGGTCGCTTCGCGACTGGAGTGACTGTCATCACCATCAACAGTCCCGATGGTCCCTATGGCATGACGGTCAACAGCTTTTCGTCTGTGTCGCTGGATCCCGCGCTGATACTGTGGTCGGTGGACAAGGGGTCGGCAAGGTGTCCGTACTTTCGGGAAGCCAGTCATTTCGCGGTCAATATACTGAGTGCCGGACAAGCCGCGGTTGCCTTGAGTTTCGCTCGTGATCCCTTGGCCTTCGACACCACTGCCTGGAACGAGAGCGATATCGGATTACCGGTACTGAGCGGTTGTACCGCGACACTGGAGTGCCGACGGGAAGCCGTGCATCCGGGCGGGGATCACCTCATCATCGTCGGGCAGGTGCTGAAAGCTTGTGTTGCCGAGCGTGAACCGCTACTGTTTCACAAGGGTGACTTCGGCGCCATGGCCTGACATTCAGGCTCTGTCATGGCACGCTTGCATCCCGGACGAGTGAACCGGGTGGCAGTCGTGGCTTGACCAGCTTGTCGGTACCCGATGTGCACGTGTCTGGACGTGCATTGAATTAATGGCGGTGGGTTTTTCCAATGCTTGCGGGGAAGTGACATGACCACAGAGTGTTTCAATCTCGACATTCAGGATCGGGTAGCGCACTTGCAGTTATCGCGAGCTGACAAGCGCAACAGCATGATACCGTCGTTCTGGAGCGAGCTTCCAGCAATGATGGATCAGATTCAGTCCGATGGCGATGTGCGGGCTGTGGTTCTATCGTCCACCGGGCCTCACTTCAGCAGTGGTATGGACGTGTCGGTGTTTGGTGCAGCTGGATCAGAAGGCAGCAATACTGCATTCACGGTACAGGACGAATCTGAACTGACAATACGCAAGCGGCAGAAAGCCCTACGGCTACGCGATACCATCAAGCGTCTGCAGCATAGCTTCACTGTACTGGAGCAAGCGCGCATACCGGTGCTGGCGGCCGTTCAGGGCGGGTGCATCGGTGCCGGTGTGGATCTGGTTAGCGCTTGTGACATGCGCTATGCCACCCGGGATGCCTTCTTCACGATCTTTGAAACCAATCTGGCGATGACGGCGGATGTGGGAACGTTTCCGCGTATCTGCAAACTGATGCCCGACGGCATGGTCAGAGAGCTGGCATACACGGGACGGAAGCTCTCGGCAAGCGAAGCATTGCAGTACGGTCTGGTGAATCGCCTGTTCGACAGTCAGTCGGAAATGATCAACGAGGTCATGCAGATCGCCCTTCAGATCGCGCAGAAAGCGCCCATGGCGGTTCACGGTTGCAAGCAGATGATTCTGCATGCCAGAGACCATTCGGTTGCCGACACGCTCGATTATGTGTCCGTCTGGAACGCAGCGTTTCTCGAGCAGTCCGAAATTCTGGAGGCAATGAGAGCCAATCAGGAAAAGCGCGCGGGTCAGTTCACGCCATTGCCGGAACAGGCGTTGGACGATGATGACATCTCTCTGTCATGAATTCGGGAACATTGGTCTGAACTGACGTTGGTCGGGGCGAGCGCAAACGCAGTTATGAGAGCCCTTCGTGAATGACTGGTTCAACGAGATATACGCCATGGAAAAATGGGGTGCGCATCGTGAATGCTGCCTGGCCTTGCAATACCGCTTTTCTCGAGGCCATGCGCACGTCATGGATCAGTCAATATGCCGAGTATATCGGCCAGTCACACGCGCAGACCCTGGTCGCGGAACTGTTGGAGGCGGGTGAGTTGTACCCCCGAGAAGATCAACTCGTACCATTGGCCATGGTGGGGGCAAATCCTGTGGGGGTGGCAGTCAGCCGTTCAATGCAGGGGCTGGCCCTGATCACGATGCTGGAGGTTCTGCCTGCTTACCGCCATCAAGGGGTCGGACGCAGACTGATCGACGCTCTTGAGGTGCCAAAGGGTGAGCGCTTGATGGCTCATGTCTCCATCCATCGACCAGAGGTGCTGCACTTCTACGAGCAGCAGGGTTTTCTCCGCCTGCGAAGAACGCTTGTTGATCATCGAGGGCATGAACTCGAGTTCGATGTCGTGGTGAAGTAGCCGGGTTCCGAACTCGCGGTTGCAGATCACAAGGTTAGCCTTTGCAGTGTTGTCCACGAGTTCGGAAAATGTCGGCGAGGGACTATTCGGCCGATTCGCCTGCCTTCAGCCATTCGAACATCAGGCCCTTCGCAGAGCGCGCTTCGAAACCTTTCCAGTAGGTGTGTTCGTCCGTGAAGCTGCCGTCGTCACCAGTGGCATAGACGCCATCATTCGAATCAGGAATCAGTTCCAGATACGCCTGCTTGTCGGCATCGTTCTTCAGGTAGCGGTCCAGCCAGGCGGTAGAAAAGTGCTGGGCGATGTTGTTCATCCTGACAGTGTCCCAGACAGCATCGGCGTAGTGTCCGAATGGTGCGTAGCCCAGTATGTTGCTGACGGCATAGCTCTCAGCTGGTGCCGGGTAGGGAGCCGCTGCATTGTGGTTGGCGTTTTCGAATGTCAGCAGTGCTCGATCGATGTTGACAGATTCTTCCCAGATATCGCGCACACCACCTTCGTAGAGTGACACATCATCCGCAGACCCTGCCACGAAGAGCATGGGAATCTGAACACCCTTGAGTGATTCGGCATCCCAGAATCCGGTGTTCCTGCCCCAGGGGGCGAAGGCGATGGCGGTCTTGATGCGAGGATCTGGCAGATTGTTGTGCGTATCGCTGCCGCTCAGGTGAATGCCCAGTGTGCCGTAGGGCGGACTGAAACCGTAGTCTACAGAGGCAGCAGTCACACCACCGCCAGCGGTGATGACGGCGCCGTAACCCCCCATCGAGTATCCGATGACCGCTGTGTTATCGGTGTCGATCAGACCATGAAGAAAGCTTGCCGGGTCGGCATTCAGGCGTGCCATTTCATTGAGCACGAAAATCTGGTCAAGCGATCGGTTGCGCAGCGTCGAGCCAAAGGCGGCCTGTGTGCGATAGGTGGAGTCGGTGTGATCGATGGACGCAACGACATAACCCTTGGATGCAATGTTCTCTGCCAGATGGGACAGCAGAAAACGGTTACCGGGATAGCCATGCGAGACGATGACCAGAGGAAAGGGCTCTGTGTTGGTCACCGGCGCGGCCCAGAGTGTTGCCTGGCCCTGCAGGTCCACTTCTATGGTTGGATCCCTGAGAAAGGCTCGCAGTGTCTTGCTACCGGTGGCGCCCGGGTAGGAGGGGTACCACATCTGCACCACCAGTTCTCGGTCGTACGTGGGGAGCGGGTCGGGAGCTTCCACGGAAGCATCGAGCGCCAGTACATTGATCTGATCAGGGTTGGTCAGCGTCAGCGGTCGTGTACCGACTTCATGACTACCATAAGCAGCCAGCTCGGGAGCATCGGGTCGCTGGGTATCAATTCTGTTTTCGGAGTGTGCGGGCAGGGCGGCAAGCAATGTCGACATCAGGGTTGTCATCAAGGCAAGTGTGCCCAACGGACGACGGCGTCCAGTGAATAGCATGGTGAATTTCTCCGTGGTGTGAATACCCACTATTACACGCATTTTTTGATGACACAACCATGATTACATGAGAAATTTCAGCGAACAAGATCGGCAAACTGGTCAGGTTATCCGGTGACCAGAGAGCGCGACGACTTCTCAATTCCTGCATACGATACGTCGGTTTCCCGATCGCTGGCATGCTGCGGAAAAGACTTGGAGCACATCCTGCAATGGCGGACGGTGCGCCCTTCCATGTCTTGAATGCAGGTGATGTTCAAATCCTTTCGCACACAGTCGACCCGCTCGAAGGCATCTGCCACCTTGATCGATCCGCTCGAGCAGCGCCTGCTCTATTCGGCCGACCACCCGCTGGGGCTTGCGGTTGCTCTGGATAGCAGTGATGAACTTCAGAGCGCCTTGCAGGAAGATCACCTGACCGCATTGACTCTGGCAGAGCAGCTTGAAACCGCAGCCGGAAGCACTATCTCCTCGATCGCATTTGTCGATAGCGATGTGCCGGATGTCGCGGCCTTGACCAGCATGCTGCAGGAACAGGGAATAAGCGTACATTCCGTGGACGCAGAGCAAGATGGTATCGCACAGGTTACTGAGGTTCTGTCGGGTTATTCCGGACTGGACTCGGTCATGATCTTCTCGCATTCGGCCAACGAGGGATTTTCCTTAGGATCGAGTACGGTAGATACTGTTACTCTCGATGCGGTAGAGGAGGAGTTGTCTGCATGGGGACAGGCATTGTCAAAAGATGCTGACCTACTGCTCTACGGCTGTTCCCTGGCCGACGATGAAAGTACGCAAACTTTTCTGTCCCGTATTGCCGAGCTGACACAGGCCGATGTTGCCGCCAGTGAGGATACGACAGGCCATGCAGACAGAGGCGGTGACTGGGATCTGGAATGGCAGCACGGCGAGGTGAATACCGATGTTCTGGATGATGCGATCATGCAGGACTGGCAGGGAAGCCTGCTCAGCGTGGTCGTGACCACCGAACTTGACGTACTGGACGCGCCAGACTTGAGCAGCTTGATCGCATTGCAGAATGATCTGGGCGCAGATGGTGAGATATCCCTGCGCGAAGCCGTGATTGTGGCAAACAACGATCCCTCCGTCACTGTCATCGAGTTGGCTGATGACACGACCTATGCATTGACCCTTGGTGCCGGTGAATCTGGAGAGGACGATTCCTTGATGGGTGACCTGGACTTCATCGGGAACTACGAAGTCACCGGTGGAAGTGCAAGTGGCACGATCATCGAGCAGCAAGTGGATGATCGTGTTGCGGACGTACTGCCCAACGCCAATATAAAATTTTTCGATCTGACTCTTTCGGGTGGGCAAGAGGCGAATTCCGGCGGTGGTCTGTATGTGAGTGAGAATTCATCCGTCGAGCTGTACTCGGTCGCTATCCGAGATAACCACGCTGACGGTGGTGGCGGTGGTATCTACAATATCGGTGTGCTCAAGGCCTACGATACCACTGTCGCGTGGAATACAAGTAATGGCGATGGCGCTGGAATCAAGAATCAGGCGGTGGTGGAGCTGGAACGAGTCACACTGAACAACAATGTGGCAGACGGTACAGGTGGCGCCATTCACCACAGTGCCAGTGGTAGCAATATATCGATGGATTACACCACCATATCGGGCAACAGTGCCAAGGATGGTGGTGCCATAGATGCAAATCGAGCGATGCAGATCCGCAACAGCACGATCGTGGAGAACTCGGACGAAGGGAAATCCGGTGGTTTGTATCTGAGCGGTTCCGAAGCGATACTCCTGGGGAATTCGGTGCTCGCCGACAACACATCCCTCAATGCCGATGAGGAAGAGCAACAGGTCGATGGTGCTTTCATATCGCTGGGTTTCAATTTCATCGAGAATCCATCGGACAATACCTTGCAGGATACCGACATTGTCGGGTCTGATCCGATGCTCGCGGCCTTGGCGAGTAATAACGGGAAGGTACAGACTCATGCCACGCTGGCGGGTAGTCCCTTGATCAATCGAGGGGCTTCCACCACAGCATCTTCTGGCGCAAATGGGCTTGCCATCGATCAATTGCCGGATATCGGTGCGTACGAGTCTTCGGATTCTGCCGGGATGCTCTTCTGGACCGACGGCGAGGGTTCACTGTTTCGATCAGATGTCAATGGCAGTTATATCCAGACCATCGCTACGAATATCGGCGATGTGATCGATCTGGAAGTGGATGCACAGAGTCAGCGCGTTTACTGGATCGGGAGTTCTGGCGATTTCCGCAGCGTGGCACTGGACGGTAGCGGTAGTCAGACGCATTTCAATACAAGTGAAAATATACATGGATTTGCCCTGAACCTGTCGGCGGGCGAGGTTTTCATGTCGGATCGCGCGTTTGCGAATCACAGAATCATCACGTTTGATATATCCGATGGAAGTTTTGTAACAGAGAACGATGCTCTGAGACAGATTGAATCATCGCCGACAGACGTTGAATATGATGCAGCTAGCGGCCGAATCTACTGGCTTGAAGAACAATTGACGCTTGGTATTTTCATCAATGAGACGGCGTTGGAAATATACGATCGTAATACCAATGATCGTTTTACCCTTGAGATCGACGCGATATCAGATATCAGTAAAGAAAGCGCGCTGGTACTGAACGGTGATGGCAGTCGTTTGTATTGGGTTGATTCCGAGTCCACAACGGATGAAGGTATCCTGGCGGTAGTTAACGCAGATTTTTCAGCTGCGGAGGCAATCTTTGTACCCGAAACTGTCGAGGGGATAGCCTATGACTCGCTCGATGACCGCGTGTTCATTGCAACCGGTGCGGATGGGCGCATCCTGTCTTACGATGACGATCTGCAGGACATGCAGGTCGTTCACGATGGCCTGGGCAATGCGGATTCGATTGCGTTCATGTCGACCTTCGAGCGAGTACCTGAATTGGAAAACAATACAGGGCTGACTCTTGATGAAGGTGAAGAGCCTGTCATCGGCAGTGACAAGCTGTCATTCATTGATGGTGACAATTTGCCGGAAGAGCTCATATACACCATTACCACGTCACCGATCGAAGGTGTTATCCGCCTCGATGGAACCGCTGTGCTGAGTTTCAGCCAGAAGGATATTGATGATGGTCTGGTGACGTATTACCACAATCAAGAGCATCTTGGCTATGAAGCCAGTTGGCAGGATCAATTCACATTCGAGGTGACGGACGGAAGTTCGACCATCTCGGATCAGGTTTTTGTTCTTGGCATCAATGGAGACGACGATGCACCCGCGCCGCTCAACAATGGCGCGTCGGTCGGTGAAGGAGCTACCGTACCGATCACCACGGCACAGCTGACGGCCAATGATCCGGATACCGATCCGGCCGATATTCTCTACACCTTCACGATCGACAGCAGTATCGGCACCTTCCGGATCGACGGTTCGCCCACCAGCACCTTTACCGAGCAGGACCTGGTTGCCGGACGAATCAGCTACGAAGACTTCGGTAATCATGTCGGCGTCGAGGAAAACTGGACAGACAACCTGAGCTTCACGGTGGCGGATGCCACCACGGAGTTGACCGGCCAGAGCTTTGCGGTGGCGGTCACTAACGACGATGATGCGCCAGCGCCGATCAACAACGGGGCCTCGGTTGGTGAAGGAGCAATCGTACCGATCACCACCGCGCAGCTGACAGCCAATGATCCGGATACCGACCCGGCGGGTATTCTCTACACCTTTACGATCGACAGCAGTATCGGGACCTTCCGGGTTGATGGTTCACCGACGGCGACCTTTACCGAACAGGACCTGGTTGCCGGACGAATCAGCTACGAAGACTTTGGTAATCATGTCGGCGTCGAGGAAAACTGGACGGACAACCTGAGCTTCACGGTGGCCGATGCCTCCACGGAGCTGACGGGCCAGAGCTTTGCAATGGCGGTCACCAATGACGACGATGCGCCCGCGCCGATCAACAACGGCGCGTCAGTCGGTGAAGGAGCGATCATACCGATCACTACGGCACAGCTGACGGCCAATGATCCGGATACCGATCCGGCCGATATTCTCTACACCTTCACGATCGACAGCAGCATCGGGACCTTCCGGATAGACGGCTCGCCCACCGCGACATTTACCGAGCAAGATTTGATCGATAACCGGATCAGCTACGAAGACTTCGGCAACCATGTCGGTGTTGAAGACAACTGGACAGACAACCTGAGCTTCACGGTGGCCGATGCCACCACGGAGCTGACGGGCCAGAGCTTTGCGGTGGCGGTGACCAACGACGATGATGCGCCAGCGCCGATCAACAACGGGGCCTCGGTTGGTGAAGGAGCAATCGTACCGATCACCACGGCACAGCTGACAGCCAATGATCCGGATACCGATCCGGCGGATATTCTCTACACCTTCACGATCGACAGCAGTATCGGGACCTTCCGGGTTGATGGTTCACCGACGGCGACCTTTACCGAACAGGACCTGGTTGCCGGACGAATCAGCTACGAGGACTTCGGTAATCATGTCGGCGTCGAGGAAAACTGGACAGACAACCTGATCTTCACGGTGGCCGATGCCTCCACGGAGCTGACGGGCCAGAGCTTTGCAATGGCGGTCACCAATGACGACGATGCGCCCGCGCCGATCAACAACGGCGCGTCAGTCGGTGAAGGAGCGATCATACCGATCACCACGGCGCAGCTGAC
>CANLNQ010000010.1 GCA_947492525.1 uncultured Granulosicoccus sp. | reverse complement strand
CGGCAGCTTCGGCAGCTTCGGCAGCTTCGGCAGCTTCGGCAGCTTCGGCAGCTTCGGCAGCTTCGGCAGCTTCGGCAATCACTGAATCTTCATTGGTGGTCGGGATATCTGCGACGCCTGCTATCGGGCCAGTAGCATCAAGCAGGCAGTTTCGATAGGCGATGGCACCCGAGTTGCGTGATGAGCACTCCAGTTGCAATTCATTGCGTGCCAGCAGGCTCAGTGACGACATATCCGGAAGGGGCAGCTCGAGCAATCGAGAGACGGCGTCATTGAGGCATTGGCGATAGGCTCTCACGCCTTCCAGGGTTTGCGCACTGAAGCAATCCTGTTGAACGACGTACTTCTCATCTTCACTCAGGCTATCCAGTGACGATGCGGGTACGTTTGCCAGGCTCGCCAGCTCTTGCTCGGTGCATGTGCGATAAGCCTCTGATTCCAGCCCTCCCGAGCTCTGACAAGTCTGCTGGACGGCGTATTGCTCATCGAATGACAGGTCCGCGACCGTGCCAACCACGCTATCGGAGCGAGTCTCCGTCAGCAGCGCCAGGTGCTCGTTGACGCACTCCCGGTAAGCGGTGGCTCCAGACCGATACTGAACGGGCAGGCACAGCCTTTCCAACTCCGCTCTGGCAGACTCCGACAGATTGTCGAGAGCGTCGCCAACGGGGGTGAAGCCCGCGTCCGATTCGATCGAACTGGTCGATGGTGTCACGGTCCCATCGTCCTGGGGTGTGAGCTGATCTGCACTTTGGGCGAGCGCTGAAATGCTTGTCATCGACAGACTTGCTGCAAGACACCAGCGCGCAAGAAAGCCTGCGCTGCCTGTTCTGCGTATTGGTGCCGTCTTTCGATTGATTTCAGAGCCTTTTCCGGATTCTGGCCGGCCCGTTTCGAACAATTTTCTCATGAGCCGAGTTTAGCGCTGAATGGACATTATTCGCCAGAATCGGCGTCTTTGGTGTTTCGCACTTCTCCGGGATCAGTCGTGTGGGGTGGTGGGTGTCTGTTTGGGGGCAGGTCGTTTATGGGTGTCTGATCTCGGGCGGGTGGTTTATGGGTGTCTGGTCTTGGGTGGGCAGTTCATGGGTGTCTGATCTCGGGCGGGCGGTTCATGGGTGTCTGGTCTTGAGCGGGTCGTTCATGGGTGTCTGATGGTGGGGTGTCTGGTCTTGGGCGGGTCGTTCATGGGTGTCTGATGGTGGGGTGGTGTGTTTCGGGGCTTGGGCGCGTGTAACATGCCACGCGAGTGTGAATGGGGGAGTGCAGTGGATGAATGATGGAAAAAGAGGGCGGCTTGGCGCTGCGAGCCTGTCCGGGTGGCGTTTCTTCGGAAATCGCCGGGGTAGCGTCGGGCGGGCATCATCATGATGCTCTCCTTGCTGATGAATGGGCAGGTACTGACCTTCGTGCTTCTGCTGCTCACCATCATCGTCTCTCTGTCCTGCCACGAGTTCGGTCATGCCTGGTCGGCGAAACTGTATGGCGATGACACCGCTCAGAAGCAGGGGCGACTCACGCTGAATCCGATCGCGCATATCGATCCCGTGGGCCTGCTGATGATCATGATCATCGGTTTCGGCTGGGCACGACCGGTGCCGACTGATCCACGAAATTTCACATCGTTCTGGGCCAGCCTGGTGGTTGCGGCAGCAGGGCCGCTGGCCAATCTGATCCTGGCATTCCTGGCGGTCAACCTCTTCAGTTTCGCCGCCGGGAACGGATTTGCCTTTGTGGAGTCGCAGTCTGCCCAGAGCTTCTTCTTTCTGTTCACGTATATCAACCTGCTGCTGATGCTGTTCAATTTGATTCCACTGGGGCCATTGGATGGACACTACATCCTGCCGTACTTCCTGCCGCGCAATGCCTCCAGGCTCTATCGGGATTTCAATCAGCGCTACGGGGCCTATGCGGTTCTCGGTTTGCTGTTGCTCAGTTATGCCGGTTTGCCCATCTTTACCTGGTTACGTGCCGCGGCGCAGTGGCTCATGGGGGCGCTGGTCATCCTGTAAGCGCGCCTGCCGGTAAGTTGCGCATGACCGTTCCCGCCTTTCATCCATCTCAAACCTGACTGATCCATCGACATGCTGATTCTCCTGTCACCTGCCAAGACGCTGGATATGGAGTCGCCATCGCGCGTCACCGATCCGACCCTGCCAGCGTTCATGGCAGACTCCGAAAAACTGGTGACCACATTGCGTGGTTATTCGAAAGCGCGCCTTGGGGAGCTGATGCATATCAGTGATTCGCTGGCGGAGCTCAATGCCCGGCGCTTCGGTGAATGGCAACCGGCATTCGATAGCGACAATGCTCGGCCCTGCATTCAGGCGTTTCGGGGAGATGTGTATGTCGGACTGGACGCCGATACTCTGGATGAGGACGACCTGGCGTTCGCGCAGCAGCACCTGCGCATATTGTCGGGCCTGTATGGCGTCATGAAGCCTCTGGATCTGATGCAGGCCTACCGCCTGGAGATGGGCACCGCCCTGAAGACGCGTCGCGGCAAGAGTCTGTATGAATTCTGGGGAGAGCGCCTGACCTCGCACTTGAACGAGGAGCTGGAAGCGATGGAGCAGGGCTGTGTGGTCAATCTGGCGTCGAACGAATACTTCAAATCGGTTCAACCGAAGAAGTTGGTCGCGCCGCTGATTTCACCGGTTTTCAAGGATGAGAAAAACGGTCAGTACAAGATCATCAGCTTCTTTGCCAAGAAGGCCAGAGGCGCAATGGCGCGCAATCTGCTCAAGTCGCGCGCGGTGCAGGCGGACGCCGTGCTCGCGTTCAATGACCTCGGCTATCGCTACGACGAAGCTTCCTCTTCAGAAGGGCAGCCGGTATTCCTGCGCTCTGAGGAGTCGGCGCAACCTTACCTGGCTTAGCCGATAGCGGACTTCGGCAGCAATGATCAGACAGCCCAACAGCGCAATAAGAGTCATGTTCAGTATGGCGGCAAGCGCAGTGCCAGACTGAAGGGGCAGAGGCATGTTGCCGTTACTCGAGCACGATTTCCCTGTTGATATTACGCTCAATGACATCATCGCTTGACCGCTTGACCGCTTGACCGCTTGACCGCTTGACCGCTTGACCGCTTGACCGCTTGACCGCTTGACCGCTTGGCTGCCAGATCACCCGGTCATTCACCGGTTACTGGTGTTCGCACGCGAGTGCGCTGGTCAGGCTGTCATGCTCATGCTCATGCTCATGCTCATGCTCATGCTCATGTCCATACCCATACCCATACCCATACCCCATACCCCATACCCCATACCCATACCCATACCCATACCCATACCCATACCCATACCCATACATGATGCTGGCACCAAAACGAAAAAAGGGGTGTCAGCCCTGAGACCGACACCCCTTTCGAGGATCCTTGGCTGAACCGGGCAACGTCGGGTTGCCCGGTTCAGCAAGACTGTTCCTAGTTGCGTGAAGCAAACTCCGGATAAGCCTCGATACCACACTCGGAGATATCGACACCCTCGTACTCTTCCTCTTCAGTCACACGGATACCGAAGACCATCTTGATGATGCCCCAGACAACCAGACTGGTAATGAAGGTCCAGGCGAAGATGGCGCCGACACCCAGCGCCTGAGTGGCGAACGTGGCGTCGCTGTTGCTCAAGGGAACCACCATCAGGCCCAGAACACCGACAACACCGTGAACCGAGATGGCACCCACTGGGTCATCGATCTTCATGCGATCAAGCGAAGTGATGGAGAACACAACCAGAATGCCGCCGACAGCACCGATGCAGGTTGCCAGCAGTGGCGAAGGTGCCAGAGGCTCTGCAGTGATTGCCACCAGGCCGGCCAGTGCGCCGTTCAGTGCCATGGTCAGGTCAGCCTTGCCCCAGATCAGGCGAACGGTCAGGAGTGCTGCTACGACACCACCGGCAGCCGCCATGTTGGTGTTGACGAAGATCGCGGCTACTGCATTGGCGTCGTCGAAGTTGGCAACTGCCAGCTGTGAACCACCGTTGAAGCCGAACCAGCCCATCCACAGGATGAATGTGCCGAGTGTGGCCAGTGGCATGTTGGCACCTGGAATTGGAATGACGGAACCGTTTGCACCGTACTTGCCTTTACGGGCACCCAGCAGGATGACACCGGCCAGAGCTGCACTGGCACCACACATGTGAACCACACCTGAGCCTGCGAAATCCTGGAAGCCGGCAGCATTCAACCAACCGCCGCCCCACTTCCAGAAGCCCTGGATGGGGTAGATGAGTGAGGTGAATACTGCGGCGAACAGCAGGAATGCCCACAATTTCATTCGTTCGGCAACGGCACCCGAGACGATCGACATACCGGCGGCCACGAACACCACCTGGAAGAAGAAATCGGAGCGCGCAGAGTAGTAGGGAGCATCATCGCCACCGGCAGCGAAGGTTGCTGCATCGTTCTCTGCTCCGAGCAGGAAGCTGATGACCGGCATGAATCCGCCTTCGTAGTCACCACCCGGGTACATGATGTTGTAACCGACGAACATGAACATGATGCAGGCCAGTGCATACAGTGCCACGTTCTTGGTCAGGATTTCTGCGGTGTTCTTGGCGCGTACCAGTCCAGCTTCCAGCATGGCAAAGCCAGCGGCCATCCACATGACCAGCGCACCTGCCATCAGAAAGTAAAAGGTATCGAGCGCGTAGCTCAGTTCAGCTAATTGTTCCATTATCAGTGTTTCTCTCTAGAATTCTTTGGTGTCAGTGGATCTCTACAGGGCCGTGGGACCGTTTTCGTTCGTACGGATGCGAACCGCACGCTCCAGCTCGGTCACGAAGATCTTGCCGTCACCAATCTTCCCGGAGCCGGCGGCACCCGTGATGGCCTCGATCACGGCATCGAGCTGAGCGTCATCGATGCCGATTTCGATCTTCGTCTTCGGGATGAAATCCACAACGTATTCGGCACCGCGGTACAGCTCCGTGTGACCCTTCTGTCGTCCGAATCCCTTGACTTCGCTCACCGTCATGCCCTGGACGCCGATGGTGGACAAGGCCTCGCGCACCTCCTCGAGCTTGAAAGGTTTGATAATTGCCGTTACTAACTTCATCGAGTTTTTCCTACGTTGGGTCAAAGATGGCTTAGGCGTTACATCTTGCGTGCCATAAGAATTAGTTCTTTTAAAACAATGGCTTGTGAAAAAATGGCGTGGGTGGGAAGTAATGCTATGCGCCATGATGGTGCGCGCCTTTGAGGCAAGGGCGCCTTTTTGGTGCGTTCCGGGAAATCTCTCCCGGTGTGCGGCAAGCGCTTGCCAATGCCGTAAGCTGTGCCTGAATCGGGCCGTGGGAAACATCGCGTGGCCAACTTCATTTCATCGAATCGACAGAGGAATCGATCATGCTGGATGCACGAGTGTTTGACGACATATCCAAGTCTCTGGGCAAGCTGTTGCCGCCGGGTGTCTCCGACATGAAGGAGGATTTCGAGCGCAATGCCAAATCCGCCGTGCAGAGTGCGCTGGGCAATCTGGATCTGGTGACGCGCGAAGAATTCGATGTGCAGACGGAAGTCCTGCGCAGGACGCGGCAGCAGTTGAAGGAGCTGGAGGCTCGTATTCGTGAGCTGGAACCGCAAGCCGCAGCGGGCGGCAGTCCGGACAGCGCCGACTGACCCTCGTGTAGCACCGCGTGCGGCGACGCTTATGGCAAGGCCTGTTGCTGGCCGCAGGGCTGATGCTGTTGTGGCAGGCTTGCCTGAGCTATACACGTTCGCAGACCGGGCAGTCCCAGCGACGGCTGCAGGGCGTGCAGCTGGTTGAGCTGGATCGTCAGCTCAATCAGTTCTCGTTCATTCCCAAGCTGCTGGCCAGTGATGTCGAAATCCGTCAGGCACTGCTCGCCGGCGACAAGGCGGCCTTGCTGGCGGCCAATCAGCGGCTTCGGCGCACTCAGCAGGACAGCGGGCTGGACTTTGCGTTCCTGCTGAACCGACAGGGTGTGACCGTGGCCTCCAGCAACTGGTCCGACCCGGTCAGTTTCGTGGGGGTGGATTATTCCTTCCGGCCCTATTTCAAGAATGCCATCAGTGGGGAGAGTGCCACCTTCTTTGCCGTGGGTGTCACCACAGGCGTTCCCGGGTATTTCATAGCGGAACCGGTGACCGCCGGGGGTGTGCTGGAAGGGGTCGTGGTGGCCAAGGTGGCATTGGGTGTGCTGGTGGATGGTTGGTCGCAGCTGCCCTACGAGTCGATCGTCAGTGACGATGTGGGAACCATCATCCTCTCGACCCGTGACGACCTGCTGTACACCCCCACGCAAGCGGTCAGTGCGACTCAACAAGCGCAATTGCTCAGCGAGCGGCGTTACGACCTGCAGCCACCTGTGCTCGAATCCGTGCCGGGGGAGCCCGACAAACGCCTGCTGAGCGATGGGGCGCAATCAATGGTATTTCTCAGCTATGCCAGCTCCCTGTCGACTGAACCCTGGCATCTGATCAGCCTGATACCTCAACGCGCTGTGCAGAAAAGTGCTCTGTTGCTGTTCGCGGCCTTGCTGGCGGCCTGTCTGATCGCCTATCTGTTTCTGCGACTGTTTCAGCAGCAACGCCAGCTGGTCGCCGCAGAGAAGCGAAATTCCCAGGAGCTCGAAGAGCAGGTACTGCTGCGCACGGCGGAGCTTGAGGCGGCGCAGAAGCGTCTGATCTCGGAGGCCAACTTCGCCATGCTCGGGCGCATGTCTGCCGCCATCAACCATGAAATCAATCAGCCGCTGGCCAGTTTGCGGCTGAACCTGGCTTCCTTGCGAACCATGATGGAAACTCCGGATGCCGATCGTGCCGAGATCGAACAGATCGTGGTGGAGAGTGATCGGACCACCAAGCGCATTGGTCGGGTCATCAGCAGCTTGCGCAGCATCGCCAGAAACAGCAATGCGCATTTCGAGCCGGTGGATCTGCACAAGCTGCTCGATGATGTTCGGCTGACGGTCACACGAGAGCGCCCAAAGCTGTCCGCACACGTCGTGTTCCAGCAAGGTGACCTTCCCGTGATCGTCTCTGGCGACGAGGTGCTGATCCAGCAAACCCTGCTCAATCTGCTCTACAACGCGTTTGATGCCGTGCTCAAGCTCGAGTCACCGCAGATAATCGTGGAGCTTGCGGTGCAGCCGCAAACGGTGCCGGGGGAGTCGGGCAGCCGGACCGCAGAGCACTGGGCCGTGGTCTCTGTCAGCGACAACGGCAGTGGTGTCAAGGCGGCGCTGCAGGAGAGCCTGTTCGAACCCTTTTCCACATCGCGACAGCATGGTGATGGACTGGGCCTGGGCCTGACCATCGCCAGGCAGATTGCCGAGGATCACGGGGGTGAACTACAGTATCGCGCACGTCCCCGGGGCAGTTGCTTCATTTTGAAGCTACCCCTTCATTCGCATGAGCCGGGGTCCACCGGCAGCGAGACGCAGGAATGAGCATGAGCCAGGATACTCCGGATACCGAGAGCGTTTTCACCCTCTTGCTGGTCGATGACGATCACGATGTGCTGGCAGCCAACGCCCGCTTCCTGCGCCTGCAGGGAATCGAGGTGGTGCTGGCGGACTCTGCCGACATCGCCCTGCAGCGCCTCGAGAACGAGCCGGTGGATGCCATCGTGACCGATCTGTGCATGCCTGAACGCAGCGGGCTGGAATTCGCTGCCGAGGCACGCATCCGTCGACCGCTGGTACCCATCGTGTTCTTCTCGGGCCTGGCCAGCGTGTCAGACGTGGTAGCAGCGATGCGGCTGGGTGCCGTGGATTTTCTGGAGAAGCCCGTGGAGCCACAGAGCATGCTGACCACGGTACTGACCTTGCGCGACCGCTACGAGGGTGTCATCAACAGCCAGCGCCTGTCGCTGGATCTGGCGGATGAAACCGTGCCCTTTCGATATCGTGTGTTGGCGTACGAAAAACTGCTGATCGAACAGAGTCTGAGCACCCATGACGGGCAGGTCGGGGCCGTCATCGAGCAGTTGCAGATCAATCGTCGCACTCTGAACGACAAGATGCGGCGCCTGGGTATCGTCAGACAAATACACGATTGAGGAGTGAACAGCGGTCGGCCGAGTCCATGATCGAGCCGGCACTTCCACGGTCCACCGGTTCAGATGGTGTGCTGCTCGGACGCCAATTGCGCACGCACCATCGGCAGATTTTCGCCCATTGATGGGGCGTCTGCGGCCTCGATGAATGAGGGTGATTGAAAAAATACATAGCAAACAGTGACTTATCAGAGGTTGCGTGCAGGCTGACTTCTCCGCAACACTATACGCACGAGCCAAGTCAGTGCTCGACCACCTATTTGGAGACATCATGAAACGATTCCTGACGACCACTGTGGCAGGCGTTGCCACGGCGTTGACCTTGTCATTGGCACCTGCGCATGCGCAGGATAATGATTACGTCCTGAACACGGCGTCCACGGGCGGGACCTACCACCCGGTGGGCACGGCCATCGCCACCTTGTCGAAAGTCAAACTGCTGCCGACCGAAAATTTCAGTCTCACTGCGGTCAACTCGGCAGGTTCCGCGGCCAATATCCAGGCCATGTCTGCCGGCAATGCGCAGTTCGCGATTCTTCAGGGGCTCTACGGTTCCTACGCGGCTTCAGGCAGCGGCCCGGTATCCGAACCACAGACGAACATGCGTTCGGTCACCATGCTGTGGCAGAACGTGGAGCAATTCGTTCTGGCCAACGAGTATGTAGAGAGCGGTACGGTCAGCGACATGATGAACATCAAGGGCATGACCGTGGCGATGGGCAAGGAGACATCCGGCACCATCGGTTCCAATCGCGTGCTGATCAACGGTCTGGGCATGAGCTTCGACGATGATTTCGAATTCGTCTATGCCGGATACGGTCCGTCGGTCGATGCGCTGGCCAACGGTCAGGCCGTGGCTGCCGGCATCCCCTCGGGTACGCCCACCAGCGCCATCACGAAGCTGATGTCCACCAATGAGGGCAAGTTCACCGTACTGAATGTCACCGAAGAAGAAGCGGCAAAGATGGATGGCGGACGTGAGCTGTGGACACCGTTCACCATCGCGGCCGGCACCTACCCGGGCCAGGAAGCCGATATCAACACCATCGCACAGCCCAACTTTCTGGCGGTCAACGCCGATGTGGATGAAAATCACGTCTATATGCTGACCAAGACCATCTACGAGAACCTGCCCTTCCTGCAGGCCATTCACCCGGCCACCAAGGCGATGCAGATCGATGCGGCGCTCTCCGGTCTGCCTGTGCCGCTGCATCCCGGTGCCGCTCGCTATTACCAGGAAGTGGGAATCGATATCCCCGAGCGTCTGATCGCCGAGTAAGTCCCTTCCTGCAGCTGCGAGCAACGCCATGAATACCGTTTCACCCGTGCCGAACCCTCCGACCGATTCCATACTGGCGGTGTCTGCCGGCGAACGACTCATGGCGAAGCGCAAGGAGCAGCTGTTTTCGCTCGATCATGCCATGCAGAACCCCTGGCCCTGGGCCGGGGGTATTGCCTTGATCACGCTGTTCTCTCTGTGGCATATCGCCACCAATGTCTACCTGACCGAACCCGGGCTCTGGCAGAACGCCATTCATTTTGCCGGGTTTGCACTGATTGCTGCGATCACGACCCGCACGATCAATTCCGGAACGCAGCCGCGTTGGTCGCTGTGGCTGAATATCGGCTTCGGTGTTGCCATGGCCCTGTCGGCATTGTGGATTGCCCACGCCGAGACGGGGCTGTACGAACGTACCCTGGCACAGTCCGGTCAGTCCTGGCAGTTCGGCCCGCTGGAGTGGGTGGCAGGCATCATCGTGGTGGTTGGCGTGGTGGAGTTGACTCGCAGGCTTACCGGCTGGATCATTCCGGTGCTGGTCATCCTCTCTCTGAGCTACATCCTGTTTCTCGGAAAATACATGCCTGGCGCCTTCCGTTCGGCCAGTCTGCCGCTGGATGATGTGCTGTTTCGTTCCCTGTACAACGATGAAGGCATGTTCGGCATCATCACTACCATCTCGTCGTCGAACATCACCCTGTTCATGATCTTCGGGGCGTTTCTCGTGGTGTCCGGGGCTTCCGACTTCGTAATCGAAATCTCCAAGGTCGTTGCAGGTCGGTTTCGTGGTGGGGCTGCCTTCGTGGCGGTCATCTCTTCCGCGCTGACCGGTACCATTTCCGGCTCGGCCATTGCCAATACGGCCTCGACCGGTGTCATCACCATTCCGCTAATGAAGTCGAACGGGTTTCGGCCACAGTTCGCCGCAGGCGTTGAAGCGGCCTCCTCCACCGGTGGTCAGTTGATGCCACCCATCATGGGGGCTGGGGCCTTCATCATGGCCAGTTACACGGGCATTCCCTATGGCACCATCGTGGCAGTCTCGGTAGTGCCGGCCTTGCTGTATTTTCTGTCCGTGGCCTTCATCGTGCGCATCGAAGCCATGAAATACCATATCGGTACCGAGCAGGTCGAGGCGATCGATCGCAGCAAGATGATGGCGGGTCTGCTCAACTTCGTGCTGCCACTGAGCATCATGACCTTCATGCTGGTCACGGGCAAGACGCCCAGCTATGCCGCGGCGGTCTCCATTGCCACGCTGATCGTGGTCAGCTGGTTCACACCCAACAAGATGGGTCCGAAGAATCTGGTTCGCGCCTTGACACTGGGTATCAGCACATCGGTGATGACGGCCATTCTGCTGGTGGCTGTCGGTCTGATCAACAACGCGGTGACGACCTCCGGTCTTGCCAATACCTTTGCATTGATGATCGCTCAATGGTCCCAGGGCTCTCTGCTGATCGCGCTGGCACTGGTCACGCTGGCCTCGCTGGTGCTGGGCATGGGCTTGCCGGTCACGGCGGCCTACATCGTCTTGTCCATACTCTCGGCACCGGCACTGGCAGGCATGCTGGCCGATGGGCTCATACTCGAGCAGCTGGTCAACGGTATTTCCGATCCGGGGGTGTCGGCGATGTTCATGCTGGTGGATCCGGAGTTGCCGGCAAGGCTGGCTGCCGGTTTGAGTCCTGCCGATGCGCGAGATCTGATCACCAACATGCCGTTCGACCTGGCGGTGGCCATTCGGCCTTTGCTGGTGGACCCTGCCTTGATGACAACCTACTTGCTGACGGCGCATCTGATCGTTTTCTGGCTGAGCCAGGACAGCAATGTGACCCCCCCGGTCTGTCTGGCCGCGTTCACCGCAGCCGGCATTGCCGGATCCAGGCCGATGGCCACGGGCGTCGAAGCCTGGAAGGTGGCCAAGGGTCTGTACATCGTGCCGCTGATGTTTGCCTACACGCCAATGATCGGTGCACCCATGCCGGATCTTTTGCGAATCGGTGGTTTTGCCCTGTTCGGCATCTATGCCTTCAATGTGCTGTTGCAGCGCTACGCCGAAGGGCCGGTGCGGCTCTGGTACTACCCCTTGCTGCTGGTCGCCATGGTCGGGGCTTTCTATCCGCTACACTGGGCAGGTAACATCCTGGGAGCGCTTATCGTCGTGCTGATTGTCTGGCACAGCAAGCGCGCGGCAAAGAGTGGCGCGGCGGCGTGATGCGACGTTGACAGATGCGTTGCCGGGGTTGCGTTACTGGCGCGTAGTTCATGGGGCCGAGCTCACAAAGCTGTACTCAACGAGCGTGTTCAATCGTCCGTGTTGAATCAGCTGGGTGGATCAGCCTTGTGTCTGCCCGTTCGTCACGATTTCTGACGTTTGGCGGGATGAGGGCCAATGTTGAACAGGGTGGTAAAGGACGCGGCACCCTGTGCAAAACACCATTTGAAACTCTGCAGCTCGTCAGGTGTTGATGTCAGCTTGTCCTGTCTTGCCAGTTTCGTAATGCGTTCGCACATTGCCGCTACGTCCTGTTCCAGAAGTCTTGCCGTCTCGGGACGCATCCTGCGAGACAGCGTGACATAAGCCTGAGGGTTTTCGATGGCCTCGGTGATGGCGCGCTTCAGAAAGTCGATATTCAGGCGAGCATGCACTGTGTGCAGGGGGCCATCGGCACTGAGACGAATCGGGCCTGATGAATCAGGCGCTACTTGTCCGGCAGGCCCGATGGTGACAAGCCCCAGACGTTCAAGGTCTCGCGCATACAGGTGCAGATCTGCGTCGTCGAGCCCGTAGATCGACGCGATCTCGTCAGCTGTCATCTCGTCTCTCAGCAGGAGAAAGAAATGGAACAGAGCAGGCGTGTCTGCCAGCACCTGTTCCACCTCACGTGAGAACTGCAGCACCGGTTCCTCTGCTCGATCGGCGATATCCAGCACTTCGCTGATCGACAGATCGAGCAGGTGGCAGATCGATTCGAGGCGGCTGAACTTGCAATCTCGCTCGACAAACAATCGCTTCACCGTGGGTTCGGAGACGCCCATGCGCTCGGCCAGATCGGCATAGGTCATGCGGCGGGTCTTCAGTACACGCTTCAGCACATCGAAGGCGTGACTGCGAAGGGTCTTGTTCACGATACGTTTTCAGTCTGAAGAGTATCGTAATATGATGCCATTGGCTAATCGAATTGACCATGGGGTTCATATTCTGCAACTTGACGAGGGTTCGCACACTGGCAGGCAGCTGTGCATGTTCATACTCGTTCAAGGTTTACGGAAAACGTCATGAAGCAAAGATTCGATCAGCAGGTCATCGTGGTTACCGGCGGCTCCAGCGGCATCGGGCTGGCCATTGCCAAAGCGGCAATCAAGGAAGGTGCAAGGCGTGTCTACATAACAGGGCGTACCAGACAGACGCTCGATAGCGCGCGTGAGGCGTTGGGGGAGCGTGCCATTGCTCTGGTCTCCGATGTCTCGCGCGCAGCTGACCTGCTACGACTGCGCAAGGAGATCGAGACACACGATGATTCAGTCAATGCGGTGTTTGCCAACGCGGGGATCGCCGCCAACAATATCTTGGGAGAAACTCGGGAAGCGCAGTATGACGAAGTGTTCGATATCAACGTCAAGGGTGTCCTGTTGACCGTTCAGACGCTGTTGCCTCTGATGGTGGATGGCTCATCGCTTGTGCTGACATCCTCCATTGTCTCGGGCAAGGGAATGGAGAACCTCAGTCTCTACAGTGCCAGCAAGGCTGCGGTGCGTTCTTTTGCCAGGTCCTGGGCCAACGATCTGAAAGGACGGGGGATTCGGGTCAACGCACTGAGTCCGGGGTTCACCAGAACGCCCATCATGAAGAACGGTCTCAAGTGGGATGACGAGCAGATTGCAGCGTTCGACGAACAGGCAAGAACCCTGGTGCCTCTGGGGCATGTGGCAACACCGGAATCCATTGCTTCGGCTGCCCTGTTCCTTGCATCCGGCGAGGCAGATTATGTCAATGGGGTCGAGCTTGCAGTAGATGGTGGGTTTTCACAGATCTGAACATCGCTGACCAGGTTCAGTGAGTCGTGGCGCAAGGCGGCGTGTTGTGCCAGCGCCGAGTCCGGGTGATACACGCGATGCTTGCGTATCACCCGGATGACTTCTCAGTCCTGCAGTGCTGTTATTCGGCCGCCAGTGCCGCCAGCTCTTCTGCCGAGATCTCGCTGTTGCCATCGGCATCCAGCTCGTCCCACTGGCTCATGATCATCTCGTTGGCGGAAGCCTCGGATTCAGACAGGGAGCCATTGCCGTCGGCGTCCAGCATCTCGAGCAGTTGGGCAGAGTCGTCCTGTGCGCTGGCAACACCGGTAGCGACAGTCATGGGGATGGCAAGAGCCATTGCGATCGTGCGTGTAACGAATTTCATGGTCTATCTCCAAAATGCAATCAACTGAAAAAGCGAGTATCGGATCGACAGAGCAATCCGGATTTTCGAACGTCAGCATGCTGTCAGCGTGAAGCGGGTTCGGCCGAATCCCGTCGAATTCTTATGGCCGAGTGCCCTTGATCCACGGGCACAGGATGGACTTCACTGTGTGAAGGAGAGATGACAGGGCAGGGGGCAACGACATTACCGAAAGGCAGGGTCAAGCCGGGGAGGGGCAGGTAGCTGGATGCTGCGAAGCGACCGTGCTCTCAGGCGTAGCGAAGCGACGGAATTTTCAAGATGCTGCGAAGCGGCAGAGCTCTCAGGGCGTCGCGAAGAGGCGGTGCTTACAGGGTTCTGCGGAGCGGCGGTGCTTTCAGGATGCGGCGAAGCGGCCGTGCTCTCAGGGCGCGAATTCGGAGCTGAGGATGTTGGCGACCAGTTCCTTTCGCTCCTCCAGGGTGAAGACCGCTTTCCAGGCCGGCATCTTGCGAAAGCCATTGGTGATGCGGTCGAACACGAAATCTGCGGTATAAGCCGATGGCTGCAGTTTCGGGGCCTTGCCCGGGTAGGCGGAATTACCATGACAATGCCGACACTGTTTCGCCCAGTGCTCACCGCCGTTTTCGATGGCCGTTGCCGAGCTGAGAAATTCTTCGGTAAATTCAGGCGCGGGCTCGTCTTGCATTGTCGAATCAATTTCCGGCAAGGGGGTACTGGCTGCCACAGCCGGATCCACGGCCAGGAGTGAGCCTGCCTCATAGGCCGGAGAGAACTGGAGAAGGTAGGCCAGCACATTGTTGATTTCCTTCTCCGTGCGCAGACCCTCGAAGCCCATGATGGTGCCGGGAACATAGCGTTCCGGGCCCGCGATGAACAGAAACAGTGTCTTTTCATTCCAGATCAGAGGCTCTTCTGCGCTGCCCTTGGCCTGCATCGCCTCTGAGTAGTTGGCTCCCTCCACGCTACCGGCTCGTCGTCCGAACAGGTGATTGAGGTTGGGGCCAACCGAATTGTCGGCATCGACGCCCAGGTTGTGGCAAATGGCACATTGCTGAAAGATCTCTTCACCCTTGACCGGGTTGCCGGCACTGGCGGCCAGCAGCGGCAGGCTCAGGCAGAACAGTATTGGGGCGAGTAGCAGGCTTTTCATGGGCGAAACATCAAGGAGGTGGATGGTGGGGTGCAAGGCGTAGCTGGCGTTTTGCGGGATAGAGTCGAAGGGCTTCTTCCCGTGTTGGCGTGTTTGCGTGCTGGCCGGTACTCGGTCCGGCCAGCACGTGATGCCGCGGTCTATTCGGCGGGGACAACCTTGTATATGGTGTCCAGTGAGCCGACGGGGCCTGTCGTGATGGACGTCAGCGCATAGACATCACCCGCTGAATCCTGACCGAATGCCAGAACGTAGGGGCGATCTCCTTCCATATTGACCACTTCGGTTTCGCTCAATTCCCACTGGTTGTCTGCCCCCGGGGAGCCGACGAATACCTGTCCCTTCATCTCGGCAAAGGATTTGCTCCAGTCGCCAAAGATGTATTTCCCCTGCCACGCCTCATGTGGGCCGCGATACACGTAGCCACCGGTGACGGAGATGCCGAGGCAGCCGTCAGGTTGGGCGGTGCAGTTGTTGTATTCCATGACCGGATCGATCAGGCCTTCGGTATCGCAGACCGCTGGATGGTCGTCGGGTCGGGCATAGTCGAAGCAGTGTGCTGCCTCGCGAATTCGCCAGCCGTAGTTGCCGCCTTTTTCGATGATGTTGACTTCCTCGAAGCTGTTCTGTTGCACGTCTGCGCACATCAGATTGCCATCACCGGTATCGAAGGAACAGCGCCAGGGGTTCCTCAGGCCGTAAGCCCAGATCTCCGGACGCGCTTCTTCGTTGTCCAGAAACGGATTGTCGGACGGGATGCCGTAGTTCTTGCCGTCCTCGCTCTTGTCCACATCTACGCGCAGAATCTTGCCATGGAGGGAGGTCAGGTCCTGTCCATTGCCTTCGGTAACGTTATGGCCGATGCCCCAGTCATTGGCATACCCGCCATCACCCGTGGAGATGTACAGCATGTTGTCCGGACCGAATCCGATCCAGTGCCCGTTATGATTGAATTGCGGCCAGTCAATGGCGCTGATGATGCGCGCGGAAGCCGGGTTGGCGATGTTGGGGTCGGCCTCGGACACCGTGTACTCGGCCACCACATTGGTGTGATCCCACCAGAACTGCTTGCCCAGATCGGATCCGAAATCCAGATGGGCGCTGTAGGCCACGTAGAAGCGACCGTTGTTCTGAAAATCGGGGTGGAAGGTCAGGCCCAGCAAACCGCGCTCGTCGAAATCGAGAAACTGTGTGACGATCAGGCTGCGTATGTCCAGAAAAGGAGTCGCCTGCAATTCGCCATCGCCATTGATGACACGAACCCGACCGAATTGCTCGATGACAAAGGTGCGCTCGTCGCCGTCGGGCTGGACCATGGCGACAGGAGAGTTGAGGCCGGAGACGAAGGGTTCCAGTTTGATCTTGACGGGGTCGGCACCATGGGCCGTCGCGGCAAGCGCCAGTCCGCAGCTCATTATCAGCGCGGAGGCTAGTTTCTTTCCTGACTTCATCGGTGGTTCTCCTGAAAGTGACATTGAAAGGGCCTCATCGTGGCCTCGATAGCAGGCGATGAAGGCCGTGTCCTGCAGATCAGCTGTCAACTTGTTCAGGTACAGGCTGATCGAGCCCCGGGTCGGTGACTGAGACGGCTTGTAATTGTTCTATCTTGTCATTGTGCCTATTCCGTCACGGAATGAGAAAAAAATAACATGCTCTCGGTGCAGGGGCCAATGCCAGTTTGCCGGGTGGTGGCTGCGCGGTCAGTCTGAACGGGTCAAAATGTCTCGTGCGTCTCGATGTATCGAGCAAGCTTGGGAAATGGCTGGGTGTACAGGGGCGCTTGAGTCGCTTTGCTGCCGTTCAGTCATGGGACAAGAGTAGAAGCCTGTGCAGTACAAGTTGTCTGACATCGGGCTCGCTACGAGGCGGAATCACACGATGTCTGACCTCTTGCAGAGAGCGAGGTGATCCTTAACGGGTCAGCCCGGATTCCGGGTGTGAGTGCTGTCAATACGTAGCCCCGAGCGCGTAGGCCGGCAGTCGAGCATTGAGGGAAGTCTCCCTCCAATTCTACGGTGTACGCGTATTTCAGGATTTGGGTGTCTGATGTCTCGGGTTCGGTTCGGGTTCTGGGTGTCTGGTGTTGGTGTTCGGGTTCTGGGTGTCTGGTGCTGGGTGTCAGATTTCGGTACTGAGTTCTGGGTGTCTGATTTCCTGGGCTCGAGTTCTGGGTGTCTGATGTCGGTGAAGATCTTCTCGACATTGAGGCTGTATACTTTTTCAGCAGTGCGGCCAGGCGTAGGCAAGATGCGGGGTCGGCGATGCTAGCTTGTGAGGTATCGATGCGCTGTATCAGGAACAAGGAGGTTCCGTCATGTCCTACGCCACGGTTCATTCCTGCACGCTTGCCGGAGTGCAGGCTCTCCCGGTGACGGTGGAGGTGCATATTTCGGGTGGGCTGCCGGGCATGTCCATCGTCGGGTTGCCACAATCGGCGGTGCGCGAGAGCAAGGACCGGGTAAAGGCTGCCATTCAGCACATGGGGCTCAGGTTTCCGCAGGTGAAGATCATCGTGAATCTGGCGCCGGCCGACCTGCCCAAGCGCGGCGGTCGCTTTGACCTGCCGATTGCGCTGGGTGTGTTGCAGGCGGACGGACAGCTGCCCGAGGGGGCGCTGTCAGGGTTGGTGGTACTCGGTGAGCTGGGTCTGACGGGAGAACTCCGTTCGGTAAGCGGGATTCTGCCCACGGCGTATGCCTTTGCCGATTCCTCTCGCGCATTGTTCATCCCCGAGGTCAATGTCGACGAGGCCTTGCGGTGCAGTCGTACACGGGTATTTGCAGCGGAGAATCTGCAGCAGGCCTACAGTCAGCTGAAACGGCGTCGCCAGGAACCGCTCGTGTTGCAGCGTTTGCACGAAACTCGAGAGCCGTCTGACTTGCGGCCACACCAGAGCCTGCCTTTGCAGCCGGACATGTCAGATGTCATTGGCCAGCACAAGGCTCGCCGCGCTCTGGAAATTGCGGCGGCAGGCGGACACAATCTGCTGATGGCAGGCCCGCCCGGAACCGGCAAATCCATGCTGGCCAGCCGCCTTCCCGGAATTCAGCCGCCGATGAGTGAATCCGAGGCCATGGAGGCGGCGTCCATCGCCTCGATCAGCTACACAGGGTTCGATCCCGGATTGTGGGGAGTCCGGCCCTTTCGTGCCCCTCACCATACGGCGTCGGGGGTGGCACTGGTGGGTGGTGGGGCCAACCCCATGCCCGGTGAGGTGTCACTGGCGCATCATGGCGTGCTTTTCCTGGACGAACTGCCCGAGTTCTCGCGCTCCGTGCTGGATGTCCTGCGCGAACCAATGGAGACGGGGCATATCACCGTCTCCCGGGCCGCCCGGCAGGCAGAGTTTCCGGCCAGGTTCCAGCTGGTCGGGGCCATGAATCCCTGCCCTTGCGGTTACCACACGGACAGCGCTGTGCGGTGTCAGTGCACCCCCGACCTCATCATGCGTTATCAAGCACGTTTGTCAGGCCCGTTCCTGGACAGGATCGACTTGCATGTGGACATGCAGCGAGAGCTGAATCAGGCGCTCGCGATTTCCCAGGCTGGTGTGGGCGAGAGTAGTCAGATCATCCGCGAACGTATCGTGGAGGCGCGTGAGAGACAGCTGCATCGACAGCGTCAGATCAATGCGGCACTGGCACCGGCTGCGCTGAACCGTTATGCCGGATTGGACAAACCGGCACAGACCCTGATCTGCGAGGCCAGCAAGCGACTGAAATTGTCGCTGCGCGCACAGCACCGTTTGCTGCGCGTTGCCCGAACCATGGCAGATCTGCAAGGCGAGTGCTCGGTGCGCAGTGAACATCTGGCTGAAAGCCTGTCTTATCGGAGAACCCCGCTGCTCGATGGCATCTGACTGCCGACAGTGACGGAGCACTCAGCATGGCTCCACAGCATGAGACTTCTGTCGCGTTGAGCGATTGCAGGGGCAAGCAGTCAGGCAGCGCAGAGGCTATCATTGCGTCATGAAAACGAAGGTTGACCGGGGCATGTTGAATCGACGCGCAGGTGCGCTATGCGTGTAGCAACGTATACGCAGCGAAGCGCGCCCTCGCGCGGGTCCCTCTTTGCACTGGGTGTACTGGTGCTGACCATCCTGCTGGGTACCGGGGTGGTGCCGTCTCTGGCAACATTCGCCGGTGGTCCCCTGGAGAGAATGCTGACGCCCTTGTGGCTGCTGCTGTATGTCTCGGCCCTTGGCGGCCTGATGTTTACCCAGGGCATCAACTGGATATCCTGGCTGGTACGTTATCGCATTCTGCTGGTCCTGCTGATTCTGGGGACCATCCTGTCCGTGTCCTGGTCCATTGATGCGCGCGTGTCTGCCGAGCGCACCGTACACCTGGTCGGCAGTACGCTCATCGCCATCTACATCGGATTCTCGGTCCCCTTGCTGACGACCCTGCGAGTCTTTGCCGTCATTCTGGCATTCTCGATCGTCGGCAGTATCGGTGCCGCCATCGCCGTCCCCGATCTGGGTATCCAGAGCTACGAGGGCACGCAGGTCTGGCGCGGCCTGTTCAACTCCAAGAACGATCTGGGCTTCTGGGCCGCGGTGGGTGTGCTGCTCTACATCACGCTCAGCGATTCCACGCAGACCGCCTACCGAAAGATCCTGTGTTTCCTGCTGGCCGGCCTGTGCCTGGGTGCGCTGGCATTCAGTCAGTCGGCCACCTCCTTGCTGGCGCTGCTCATTGCCGGTGCTCTGTCACTGTACTTCTTCATTGCAGGGCGCTTTCATCTCGGGTTCATTCGCATGGCGATACTGGCGGTGCTGTTCACCGGTGTCATCGGCATGGCGATCGCCAATATCGACACCGCCGAGCTGGTGGGGCGAACCGGGGACCTGACCGGGCGAGGTGAGGTATGGCGGCAGGTCTGGAAGCTGATTCTCGAACGTCCTCTCACTGGCGTGGGGTATGGCTCGCTGTGGTTTCCAACGGATGCCACCATCTGGATACAGCAAAGCCTGACGGATTTCACCTGGGTGGTCTATCACGCCCACAACGGGCTTCTGCAGGTCGCCTCTGAAGTCGGCATGCCGCTGGCAGTCATTGCCTTGCTGATGGTGGCGCAGCAGTTGATAGAGATCTTCTATTGCCAGTACGAGCGCCAGCAGGTCGGGGTCTTGTTCGTGCTGGGTTTCGTGACCGCCTATCTGGTGAGTAATTATTCCGAGGCGCGTTTCCTGGTGACGCGTGAATTGTTCTGGATCTTCTTTCTGGCCCTGCCCATCAGCATGCTGCGCCAGATCAATCTGGTCTCGACCGATGCGCAGTCTGCCGATGCCGATGGCGTCGATTTTCCTGACGATCAGGGCGTGGCTGCCCGGCCCTATGGCAGTGTGCCGGGGAAGCCCTGGCTCGGGCCGTTGCCACATGAACTGCAACGCTCGAGACGGGCGGCTGTCGGGGCGAGTGCCGGTGTTGCCGGTCTGATGACCCACGATGGTGGAACGGATGGGGTGATCACGACGGATTCCGAAGCGGCAGATGAGCTCGGCGGCACGGTGGAGTTCGATGGCTCGGAAGTGGATACCCTGTCTCTGGATGAAACCGATATCGATCTGGGTGAGCTGGATGATACCGACCTGCACGCTGCTGACTCGATAACTGCAGACATCGATCTGGGCGAGGTCGAGGCGGCTGATCAAGTGACAGGCGATACGCGATACGAGCACGATGAAACGATTGAAGGCGTTGTCGCCGACAATGACGACTTGCTGGATGTCGATCGCTACGACAAGAAATTCGATCTGTCCGGCGAGTGGGAAGACTACGACCCTGACGACGACAAGAAATAAGGTATCCACGAAACGGTCCTGAATAGCTCTGATCAGGATCATGATGCAACTGCGTCCCCCGGCACAGGCAACCAGACAGAGGCCATGAAAGACAACGCCTATTTTGACAACGCGGCGACCACCTGGCCCAAGCCTGAGTCGGTCTATCAGTTCATGGACAGTTTTTTCCGTTCTCACGGCGTCAATCCGGGGCGTAGTGGCAGTCTGCTGGCGATAGAAGCGGAGCAGATGATCACGGCAACGCGGCGCATGCTGGCCGATTTCTTCGGGCACAGCGGTTCTGCTGATCGGGTTATCTTCACGCTCAATGGCACCGATGCACTCAATGCGGGTATCGCCGGTCTGGTGACGGCGGGCGATCACCTCGTGACCACGCGTCTGGAACACAATGCGGTTCTGCGTACCACCAACCATCTTGAGCGCGACGCTCGACTGAATGTCACCCGGGTGGCCGCACAGGCAGATGGTTATGTCCTTGCGGAGGATATCAAGGCAGCCTTGCGTCCCGAAACGCGAGTCATCGTGCTCAATCACGCCTCCAATGTGATCGGCACCGTGCAACCCCTGGAAGAGGTTGCGCAGATTGCTCGGGATGCCGGGGTACATCTCATCGTCGATGCCGCGCAGACCGCCGGTGTGCTGCCCATCGACATGGATGAGCTGGGTATCAGCGTGCTGACTTTTCCGGGGCACAAGGGACTGTTCGGCCCGATGGGTATCGGGGGCATGATCGTCGCCGAGTCAGTCGATCTGGCACCGCAGCGTTTCGGCGGTACGGGAGTGGATTCGCTGTCGACCTATCAGCCCGATGCCTATCCGTATCATCTGGAAGCCGGTACTGTTTCCGTGCCGGGTATTGCCGGTCTGCACGCCGCACAGCTCTGGTTCAGAGAGCTTGGGCGTGAATTGCAACGGGGTGAAGAGGGTGAGCGCTCTGGCGATGCAGCAGAGATGAAGAACAGGGCGCTTGATGCAGGCCCGGCGACCGACCACGGATCGCTGTGTCGGCTCGCGATGCATCATGTCCATCAGGTCGAACTGTCTCACCTGGCGCGCATCGAGGCAAAACTTCGCGAATACGAATCAGTGACCATACTGGCAAAGGCGCGGTCCGATGCCCGTGTCGCCACCCTGAGTTTTACCGTGGAAGGCTTGTCCACCGAACGGGTGGCCGATCAGCTGGATGCCGACCATCAGATCTGCGCACGTGCAGGCTTGCAGTGTGCGCCACTGGTGCATGTGGATGCAGGCACGGTGGAGGCGGGCGGTACCATTCGCCTGTCACCCGGCTATTTCACGGATGAGGAGGACATGCAGCAATTGCTGATGGCGCTCGACGATATTCTGGGTTGAGCAACTCGGATGCTGATAGCGCTCGATGACATCCTGGATTGAGCATCTCAGATGGTGATGGCGCTCTACGATATCCTGGGTTGATCATCTCAGGTCCTGATGGCGCTCGACGATACCCCGGGCTGATCATCTCAGATGATCAGCAGCCCCCGATCGAGCAGAACGCGCACTTTCAGCAAGGAGGCCAGCGCCAGGCTGTCGGTGATTGCGCCATCAATGGCCAGGTTGATCGCCTCTTCCAGTGGCAGGCGTTTCAGTTGCAGCACTTCGGTATCGTCGGGTTCCGTTTCACCGAAGCTCAGATCCTGAGCCACGAAGGTGTGGGCGAGCTCGTCCGTCACCGAGTTGGATGTATGCAGTTGCAGCAGGCTGGTCCAGCGAGCCGCACTGATGCCGGTTTCCTCGCGCAGTTCCCGCTGCGCAGCAGCCAGCGCTGATTCGCCAAGTGGCGCGCCGCCTTCGGGAATTTCCCAATGGTACTGATCGAGCGTATACCGGTATTGCCCCACCAACCAGGTGTAGCCTTCGGCGTCGATGGGTACCACCCCAATCGCGCGGGTCTTGAAGTGCACCTTGCCGTATATGCCGGCCTTGCCGGTGGGGGCAATGACGTTTCGATGAGTCAGTGTGATCCAGGGGTTGTCATAAACCTCTTCGACGGAGAGGGTCTGCCAGTCTTTGTTGTTTGATGTCGCCACGATGATTCAGGTATCCGGGGTGATGTGTCAGTTGCCATGACCGCGATCGCTGTCAACTCATGGCAAGAGCCAGGCCTACCACGATCAGCAGTGACAGTGCCATCAGTATGTTGATGATGCGATGCCAGTGGGCGGGCAGTTCAAGACGCTGTAGCGTGATACCTGCCCCCAGCCAGAGCAGGTGAATAGGTATCCACACCAGATTGATCAATAGGAATTTCCAGAGAATCTCCTGCCAGATCACCAGGCCTGCAAACGGGAAGCCGGTGAACAGGGCGGTATTGACCACATAGGCCTTGGGGTTGATGGCCTGGAGCAGCAGCGCATCGCGAATCCCCGGTGCGCGGGCGCTTTCGATGAATCGGATGGTCGAGCCGGCGAGGGCGATGCGCAGCGCCAGATAGCACAGATAGGCCACGGAGGCGTACATCAGAATCGTGCGCAGGAGGGGTTGGGCCAGAATCAGACCGGCCAGTCCGGTGACCACGGCCACGGCTACCAGATTGGTGCCGATGAACAGACCGCTCAGGTAACGATAGCCGGCAGAGGCGCCGAATGATGAGCCGACGCCGGCGGTTGACAGAACGCCCGGGCCCGGGGTGATGAGCATGAAGAATACGGCGGTCAGAAATACACCCATGGTGTCGTTCGCTCTCCTGTGTCGGATCGGTCAAGGCAGGCACCGAACTGCCAGAGAGCGCAGCCTGACCGGGACGGGCACTATAAACCATGGCAGCGTCTCACTGCGAGCCCGTAGCCGGCGGGCAGTGTGTGACGAGTCGTTTTCACTTGCATAATGCTTGATCACTCAAGTATCATGCAAGCATGAACACGAAAGATATCGCTCCACATACAGAGCCCGCCATTACCCGGCTGCTCGATACCGCGGCTCGCATCGAACGCAGGCTCGATCGCACCTTGTCCTGTACGCGTGGTGTCAGCTACAGCGAATACCGCCTGTTGGCAGCGCTGGCCGCTGCCCCTGCAGATGGCCTGCCTCGGGTGGTACTCGCCGAAGCCGTGGGATTGTCGGCTTCGGCCGTTACACGGGCCCTGAAGCCGTTGGAGAAAATCGGCTGCCTTGTTACCGAAAAAGGGGAAAGGGACGCTCGGCAGAGCCGTGCAATCATCACGGCGGCCGGCCTTGAATTATTCAATGATGCGCAAGGTATCTTGCGCGATGCCCTGCGTGAACTGCCGTTGAACTCGCTGAGCGCGCAACAGGTGACGGACTTTCAGAACCGCCTGGAAGAAATGCGCTGACGCCGACTGAGTGCGGTTCTTGCATGTGTCAGCTCGCCACGAGACGAAAGGCACCGGTATTCTCGTGAACACCCTCACAGAGATTTGCGATTCATTGCATTGCTCGTGGTCATGAATGAATGTGCTGAGCTAGAATCCGCGTAGGGCCGGCCTGCACGGCCACTAAATCACTGGATAATAATGAGAATTCTGTCAGTCATGGCAAAACGCTTGCTGCGCACGGGCCACAGGTCCTCTCTGAAGACTGTGTTGCGTCCTGGCTGTATTGCTGTACTCACCCTCCTCAGTGCCTGCGCAACAACCCCTTTTTACGATTACCCACCGCCGATGCCACGGGCATTGACGCCTGAAACCGGTACAAGCTTGCGCGCTGGCGAGCCGGTTGAATTCTCGTGGCGCAGAACGGAAGATACGGAAAGCTATGACTTTCATGTCTTCAACGCCGAAAACAGTGATATTGCCCGGTACATGAAGACCGACTTGCGTGCCGAAGACATCTGTTCCGGCGATCACTGCAGCATCAATCTGTATCTGGCCCTGCCCGAGTCCGAACGCCATGCCTGGCGTGTCCGTGCATCGAACAATGCCGGCAAGTCGGCCTGGACTCGTACGTTGTTCACCTTCACGGCCAGCCCTGCGCAATAGGTATCGGCTGCCGGCCCATCACGCCTCTGCCTGGGCAAGACTGAAAGCCTTCCACGCGCTCTAAGCGTCAGCATTGCCGCCGACATGGCCTGAGATGAAGCCAGCGCTCTCGGGCAATCATGCTTGCCAGCAGCGCTGCCGACATACCCTTGGGGAAAGCCGTAATTCTCGGACAGTCATGCGGCCAGCATCGCCGCCGACATGCCCTTGGGGATAGCGCTAGAGTTCTCGGGCAATCATGCTGCCGGCAGCGCCTGCCATGGCAAGGGCGGCACTTCTGTGCAGATGCTTCTGCGCGGTGGCTCCGGCCAGTATCCGGCGCACGGCCATGGCGCCCAGAATGTAGGCAGACCCCACGCCCAGCAGTACCGCAACCGTCACCGGAACCAGCACCGCTGCCCAGTTGAATACCGTGATGCTGTTCAGATCCAGAACCAATGGCAATAGCGCCAGATAGAATGCGATGGTCTTGGGGTTGCCCAGGGTGATGGCCAGTCCCGATAACATGGCTGCGCGCAGGTCCTTGCCACGGATTTCATCGGTGTTCAGCTCGTGGTGGCCGGCATGCCAGAATTGCCAGGCCAGATACAACAGGTAGGCAATCGATCCCCAGCGAATGATCACGAACAGCGTGTTGAAGCTCTGTGCGATCAAGGCCAGACCGAAAACCGCGAACGACAGGTACAGCAGATCGCCCATCGTGATGCCGGCCAGCATGGCAAATCCGGCGCGTGTACCACTACCCACACTGCGTGCCACCAGTGCAGTAATGCCCGGACCCGGGATGAATGCGGCAATGCCCAGTGCCAGTGCATAGGCAACGATATCGGCAATGGCGATCATGAGAATTCTCGATGTGTGTTCGCGATGGCAGGGCTGATGACTATATCAAGCCTGCGCCGCGAAGCAAGGCGATTCCCGCGGTGTAACTGATGACACCCAGGGCGGTGGTCACGGCAACGATCTCAGCTGCCAGGGCGCCGTGGCTGGTCATCTGGCGAGCCATGATGTAACTGGCTGTCGCCGTGGGTGATGCGGCCAGAAAGAACAGCACGCCCAGTTGCAGATTGTCCAGCCCGAAAGCGATGCCCATGCCGACCAGCAACAAGGGAGAGATGATCAGTTTGAAGAACACCGCCAGCAGGATGGCGCGGCTGTGTCCGAAGAGGCTGCCGAACTCCAGTGTGGCCCCGATACAGAGCAGAGCCAGTGGCAGGGTCATGCTCGAGAGGTAGTTGCCGGTGCCCACGATCAGTTCCGGTATCGGCAGATTGGTGACAGAGGCGAGTGCCCCTGCCGTGATGCCGATCAGTATCGGATTCTTCAGGACCTGGCGCAGCACGCCACTGGAGTTGAGTACCCACACGGCAATGATGTTGTAGGCCGTGGTGACCACCGCGATGTAGAGGGCGACAACAGGCAGTACGCTCTCACCGTAGGTGGCAACGGCCAGGGCAACACCCAGTATGGCCAGATTGCCGCGGTAGGAACCCTGGACAAAGACACCGCGCTGATCCTCTGGCAGCAAGCGGCCGACCAACAGCAGTATGCCGATCAGGATCAGTGTGCCAATCAGCCCGATCAGCGTCAGGCGTATATCCAGAGCCTGATCGAATGAGCGTCCCGAGATGGCCAGAAACAGCATGGCTGGCAGGGCGATGTTGAATACCACGGCATTGGCCTGGGAGACGAAATGCCCGTCGACCATGCCCAGCTGCCGAATCGCCCAGCCCAGCATCAGTAGCAGCAGAATGGGGCCGGTAATGCCGAAGGCGAAGGAAAACTGTTCGATCATGGGTGTGGTTCAGGATGCGTCGGCAGGAGCGCTGACGTGTGGCTGAGAGTCGGTTGTGGCTGCACGACTGTTCGGAGTACCGGGAAAAACCTGCTGTTCCTGTTGAATGCGGGCCCTGAGACCGGCACCGAGCAACTGTGTGCCGAGTATGGACAGCACACAGTAGGCGAGGAAGTACCAGAAACCGACACCCAGGCTGGCTTCGAAATCAACCAGGCCGCGGCTCTCCTGGATGCCATTGCCGGCAAGAAAGGCCACGAAGATGGCGATCACGAAGACATCAGCCATCGACCACTTGCTGATGGCGTTACTGATCGTCAGCAATGCACTGCGCGCCGCAATGCTCAGCGGCAGCAGCATAGCCAATAGCAGCAGCGCCTTGAGCAGCGGCACGATGACGCTGAAGACAACGATGAGCATGGCCACTGGCAGATGTCCGCTGGCGTAGAGTTCCTGTGCGGTTTGCAGAATGCTGCGGGTCTTGTCAAAGGCATTCACGGTGCCGCTGACATCAAGCCCTTCGACCACCATGTCCACCAGGTTGTTGACCAGAGAAGGCGTATTGGGACTGTCCTTTATCAGATCCTTGCCCACATCCACCAGACGCGTTTTCTCCACGGTACCGGAGACACTCAGCATCGGCTGGGTCAGGCCCGGTAGCAGCAGGAAGTAGGCGATGATCAGCAGCAATATGCCGAAGGGAATTTTCATTTGGCGTGCAGTGTGAGAGGCGAGTGACGTGCGGTCAGGGGGCAGCTGGCGCGGGTGTCGTGAGCGAATCATCTACCTTGCGCAGAAACCACATGCCCAGAAGAAAGAGCAGCAGTATAGACAACAAGCCTATCCGCGAGTTGCCCGTGGTGGCGGCAACCACTCCAACCATGAGGGGGCCGAGTACCGCCGCCGCCTTGCCCAGCATGTTCAGGAAGCCGAAGTATTCGCCTGCCTGCTCTGCCGGAATCAGCTGCCCGAACAGTGAGCGACTGAGGGATTGCACTCCACCTTGTACCAGACCCAGGGCTGCGGCCAGCAGGTAGAACTCCAGTGAACTGCTCATGAAGGTGGCGCAGAAGGTGGCAATGACGTAGGCCCAGAGACCGATCCACAGGCCTCGTTTCGCCCCGTAACGCTGGCCGATACGGCCGAACAGCAGAGTGGCTGGAAAGCCGATGAACTGCACCAGCAGCAGTGCCACAATGAGGCTGTTGGCGGGCAGGCCGATGGCAATGCCGTAGTCCACTGCCATGCGGATGATGGTCGCAACGCCATCGATGTACAGCCAGTAGGCCCACAGGAACATCCACAGATTGCGGTGCCGGCGCATGCCACGCACGGTTGTGGACAGCTTGTGGATTTCTTCGCGCAATGACACGCGTCGGGTAGACGTCGGGGCCTGTTCTCGCACACCCAGCATCAATGGCAGAGAGAACACCAGCCACCACAGCGCCACACTCAGAAAGGAAAAGCGCACGGCGGTGGCGGCATCCGGCAGGCCGAACCAGGCAGGCTTGAGCGTCATCATGACGTTGACCAGAAACAGCAGGCCGCCACCCAGATAGCCCAGAGAGTAGCCCAGAGCAGAGAGTCGGTGAAAATCACGGCTGTCGCTCAAGCGAGGCAACATGGCGTCGTAGAAGACATTCGCGCCCGAGAAACCGATGATGGCGATCACATAGATGCTGATCGCCCAGGGCCAGGCGCCCTCATCCACCAGAAAGAACGCGGCGGTGGCGACGATCCCCAGGCCGGCAAACAGGGCCAGCAGGCGTTTGTGTCTACCGGACGAATCGGCCATGGCGCCCAGCAGAGGGGCCATCAACAGTATCAGGAAGCTGGCACCGGAGTTGCCCAGGCCCAGCCAGAAGGTACTGGTGGTGGCATCGCTTCCGGCACTCCAGTATTGCTTGAAGAACAGGGGGAAGAAGCCTGCCATGACGGTAGTGGCAAAGGCCGAGTTCGCCCAGTCATAGAATGCCCAGGAGAGCTGAGAACGTCGATTATCCTGCGGCATGGCATCTGGCATGGGTGGTCACAGTGCCTGATGGTAGCGCTGATTGCGCCGTCGTGGCGGCTTGAAGGGTTGCGAGTGTGGCAGGTGTGGGTGGTTGGTCAGTTCGATGAGCCCGAATCGGGCCGGAGCCGTGGCAGGTGAACGGTCGTGCTAGCGAATGACATTCCACAGGCGTGACAGGGCCAGGCCGGATCTGGCTCGTTCGGCAAAGTTCGTGTCGATGGCTTCAGCACGTGTGGCAAACGGCAGATGCTGTGCCGCTTCCAGATTCTGCACGGCGCAGCGAATCATGTCTTCGGTGATCGGCTGTTGGGCGTCGTGCAGATCCATCAGCGCGGCATAGGTCAGGGAAGCGTCGAGCTGGCTGGCGGCGTCTTCGTTTACGGGGTAGTCGACCGGGATCTGCATGGCTGCGTTCTCGTTTGCTGATGTCGATGGATGAGCTGAAACAGTTGTACCTCATCGACATGACATAGTCGTTGCACACGTCCCGAACTGATGCATTGGCTGTTCGAAATCGCGGAATGTGTCGCATTGTGTCTGTGCGTTATCCAGCACTCGCACGGCATGTGCCAATTCTCTGACCTGTCGATACCTCTCCGCGGCCGCGCCTCCGTTTCGCTCAGTCGTCACGCAGCTGTGCGGCAATGTTTGCACGTGACAGACGCCATGCCGGATAGATACCCGCCAGTAATGCCGAGAGGCAGGCAAGTAACAGTGTCTCCGTGATCGCGCCTTCAGGCAGCAGGCTCTGCATGCTCCAGCCGAAGGAGCGCACATTGATGACCTTGACCAGAATTTCCGACATGAACCAGCCCAGCGGCAAGGCCAGTACCCCGGCAAAGACCCCCATGATCAGCGTCTGCAGCAGCACCACGCGCATGATCCGCAGGCGTGTGGCGCCACTGGCCCGGATGATGGCGAACTCGCGCGCCCGTTCCAGATGCAGGGCCAGCAAGGCACTGAAGATGCCGATGAAGGCAACCCCGACCGTCAGCCAGCGCAAGACGCGTGTCACTTCGAAGGTCCGGTCAAACACCGCCAGGGATTGCGAATGGATGGCCGTGTTGGAGCGGATCAGCAGGGGGTTGTCACGGCTGGACAGCCTCTGGCGCAGGCTGTCCAGCATCTGCTGATCGGACACGGTCCCATCGAGCAGGATGCCCAGAGTCGCAATCCGCTCATCAAGCCAATGGCGCGAATAGACCGAGCGTGCCATCAGCAACTTGCCATGGCTGGAGCCGAAATCGCGAAAGACCGCGGTAATGGAGAACCACTGCATGCCCTGTTGCTGCGTGAAGAGCTGCAAGCGATCTCCCGCGCTGAGGCGAAAGCGCGTTGCCAGGGGTTCGCTGATCATGAGCGCGTCCTCGTTTGCCCAGCGGCGCCAGGCCGAGTCGGCATTTGCGTCACCCGTATCGATCAGTTCGAATCCGGCGCCACGGTCATCATGCGGCTCCACCACGAGCATGTCGATGTTGCCCACATCGGTTGATACCGGCAGCGTACGTCCGCTGCTGACGCTGGCAACACCGTTGATCCGGCGCGCCTTCGCGGCCAGACCCTCGGGCAGCATGAGCGCACTTTCGCTGGACACCGCCGTCGGCGCGCTGACATAGATATCACTCTGCAGCGTACTGCCAAGCCATTGATCGACGGTGGAACGAAAGCTGCCGATCATGATCTCCACCCCGAAGGTTGCCGAGACGGCGATGCTCAGCGCTGCAATGGCCAGGCCTGTGCGGCTGATGTTGCGCTCGATGCCGCCAAGGGCCAGTGACAGGCTCACACCCCCACGTGAGCTCAGCTTCCGGCCAGCGCGGGCCAGCACGCGGACCATCCATGGCAGTGCCAGTCCGTAGCCCAGAATCAGCAGCATCAATGCACCGAACCCGAGAATCAGCGATTGCAGCGGCAGCACCGCCAGCACCAGACCGGCAGTCATCATGAACAGGCCGATGATGGCGAATATCGGCAGAATCCGTCCGGTGCGCTGTTCGATCAGTGAGCGCTGACGAGCCTGAATCGGGCTCGTGCCCGCCGCATCCAGCGCACTGAGGCTGGCGGCTAGCACACTGCTGCCCACGCCCAGCAGCAGGCCTGCCACCACCAGCCAGGGGCTGAACCAGATCTGCTGCACATGAAGCACGAAGTACAGATCATTGATGGTCTGCGTGGTCAGGCCGATCAGCACATGGGCCAGGGCATAGCCCAGGGCAATGCCCAGCAGCGAACCGATCAGGCTGATGATCAGCGCCTCGAACAGAATGCTGAGCAGCAGAGTGCCTGCCGTAATGCCGGTAATGCGCTTGATGGCGAAGATCTCTCGACGCTGCACCACGGCAAAGGTCATGGTGTTGTGAATCAGGAAGACACCCACAACCAGAGCCAGCAGGCTCATGGCCGTCAGATTGATATGAAAGCCACGAGTCATGGCCTGCATGGTCTGCTGGCGACTGATGGCCGGATTGAGCTCCAGGGTCTGCGGCAGATACGCCAGCAGGGCGGCATGTTGCGCATCGCTGAGAATCAGATCGATCCTGTCGATACGATCACCACGCTGCAGCAGGTCCTGCACAAAGCCGATATCCGCGCTCAGCAGTCCGGTGGCTGCAGCCGGGTTGGAGGTACTGAAGGTGCCGGCCAGCGTGGCCTCGACCTGGCGCCCGCCGATATTCAGAACCAGCTGCTGACCGGAATCCCAGCCATGGCGTGCAGCACTGGCGTCGCTGATCAGCAGCGCATCGGGTCGCAGCAGTGTGCGTATGGCGGCACCCTCATCATCTGCAAGACGGGGCGGTTCGGTAGAGGCGGCTGAGCCCGGGCGCATCCGCTCGAAGGCGGCTTCGCTGAACGGGTCAAGACCCAGGATGGAAAACACCTCGTCACCGATGGCCACATGTGCCTGAATCACCGGGGCCATGGGCAGGTTCGGCCAGTCCTTGCGCAGCTGCACATAGCTGGCCTGATCCACGCCCAGGGCGCCGGTCAGCTGATGCGTGGTCCGACCATACAGCGCTTCGCTGGACAGGGCAAAGGCACGCTGCGAGCTGTTGTTGGTGATCAGCACGGCAGTCACGATCGCCACCCCCAGCGTGATGCCCAGCATCGACAGCAGCAGCTGTGCCGGGTGACGACGGTAGAAGTGCCAGCTGGATCGCGCCAGAAGTCGGGCCAGCATCACCAGGCGCTGCTGTGAGACAGCTCGTCCTGGCGAATGGGGCGAACCCCTGCCTGTTCGAGTACCACCACCCGGTCGGCAACCGCTGCGACCTCGAGGCTGTGGGTGACCAGCAACAAGGCAGAGCCTTCCTGTTCAACCAGGTCGGTCAAAAGCGTCAGTACCTGCCGCCCGCTTTGCGCATCCAGGTTGCCGGTGGGTTCGTCGGCCAGGATCAGTGCGGGCCGGTGGATCAGCGCACGGGCGATGGCGACGCGTTGCTGTTCCCCACCGGAGAGCCGGTCGGGGTAGTCGTCGCCACGGCCGCTGAGACCGATGGTGTCGAGCAGCTGGCTCAGGCGGCGATCTCGTTCATGGGTGTCTGTTCCTGTCAGCGCCAGGGGCAGCAGTATGTTGTCGCCGACCGACAGGGTGGGGATCAGGTTGAAGGCCTGATAGATGAAGCCGATGTCTCGGCCACGCCTGAGGGTTCGCTGGCTATCGCTGAGAGGGCTGATCGGCTCGCCATCGAGCCAGACCTCACCGCGGCGAATCGGCTCCAGGCCGCTGATCAGATTGAGCAAGGTCGATTTGCCCGAGCCACTGCGGCCGATCAGGGCCACGCTCTGGCCTTGGGCGACATCCAGATCTACCTGATCGAGTACGCAGATCTCGCGAGTGCCACTGCGAACACGGTGTGACAGGTCTCTGACGGCAATGGCCGAGCCCTGCCTGCTTTTCACGACGTCTGGCCGGCAAAGCGCTTGAGGCGTTCCCACAGGGCCGCGGCCTCTGCCTTGCCGAGCATCTTCTCGAAGTGTTTGGGGTGAACGTAGGCAAGATCGTGCAGATTTCGCGCATGATAACGTTCGCGCAGGGGCTCGAGACCGGCTTCTGGTACACAGGATTCCAGTGGCGCCTCCAGAAACGACTCCCGCCAGCCGACACGGTTGTAGAAGGCCAGCACCCCTTCGGTCCGCGCGATCGCGATGCCCTGCAATGGCGCAGACAGGGTCTCGAAGAAGGTGCCGGACATGACGTCGGTGTCGAAGTCGGCATCCCGGGTATAGTCCGGCTTTATCCGGGCAATGCTGGCGAACACATCCTGTTTGATGCGCTTTTCCAGCGCGTCCGGCGCGTCGGGGCTGACGAGTGTGGCAGCGTGTCTTATCGGGTCGGGAATGGAGGTATTCATGGGTCACGGTCTGTCGCAGTTGTGAGTAGTATACGAACTCCGGGCGCGGAACTATCACCGCGCTCTTCGACAACGCCTGCGAGCGGGCAGTAACCGGTGTTTTTTTTCGACGCATGAGTGGCAACGCCGACAACGTGATCTTCTACACTCCGTTGCAAAGACGTCTGCATTGGCTGGTGCTGCTGCTGGTAATCGCACAGTATTCTCTGCAGGGGCCAATGCACCGGGCCATGGAAGTCATCGAACGACAGGAAACACTCGGCTTTGTGTCCTTCCTGATTACAACACTGCACACCTGGGGCGGTATTGCAATTGGCGCCATCATGATCTGGCGCTGGCAGTTGCGCAGGCGAGCGGTACCGTTAGTGGGTGGAACACTGTCAAAACGACAGGAAAGCCTTGTACGGTGGCATCATATGGCCCTGTATGGGGTGCTGATGCTGATGGTGCTGACGGGGGTGATGCACTATTACTTCGGTTTTCAGCCAGCTGGTCGCTGGCATGAGTGGGGAAAATGGTTGTTGGCCGGGCTGATCGCGATTCATGTAGCAGGCGCACTGTCGCATGGCAGGCCGGGGCTCAAGGTTTTACACCGCATGATGGGGCGCGACGGTTTGCGCTGATACAATGCTCAAATTCGGCCGTACGAAACGATCTGCAGGCCGGCGAATAGATTGTCAGAACAGGTGCAGATGCATCAACGGAGAAGAGTGTCATGAGTGGTGCCACAGATAGCGGCATGATCAAAACAATGGGAGTGGTCGTCGGTGCGCTGGTCGTGCTGGGGATCATCATCACCATCGCAGCTCGCATGCTGGGCGCAGACTCAGAGGATCCCGATGATCCACTCGTGCGCAATGCGCTGATCAAACGAATCGAACCTGTGGCCGCTGTGCGCACCTCGGCAGACGATCTGCCCGCCGCAGGCGGCGCTGCCGTCGAGGTCGCCTCGGCACCACGAACAGCTGAAGAGCTGGTCAACGGCGTCTGCTCTGCCTGTCATGCCACCGGTGCGGCCGGTGCGCCGATGGTCGGTGATGATGCTGCCTGGGCTCCTCGCGTCGAACAGGGTCTGGAAACCATGGTTTCCCACGCGATCAATGGTATCGGCACCATGCCTGCGCGTGGCGGTAGTGACTACTCCGACGAAGAAATCAGACGCGCCGTTCAATACATGGCGGGCCTGGAAGTCGATGAAGCCGCACCGGCGGCCGACGAAGCTGCCGCCAGCGAAGCACCGGCAGCCGAAGACACCGCCAGCGATGCGCCTGCCGCTGAAGCCAGCGAAGAAGCTGCACCAGCCGAAGAGGCGCCTGCAGCCACGGAAGAAGCGCCTGCTGCCACGGAAGAGGCACCGGCTCAGGATGAGGCCAGCGCCGAAGAGGCAGCTGCCGAGCAGGAATCAGCCGCAGCAGGCGGTGCACTGGTCGTCGGTCAGGTACCGGATGGGCTGACAGACAACATCAAGGCGTCCGTGGACAACCTGTGCTCCACGTGTCATCTGGCCGGTGTGGGCGGGGCCCCGAAGATGGGTGATCACGCTGCCTGGCAGGAGCGGGCCGACAAGGGACTGGACGTGCTGACAGCGTCTGTCATCAATGGCATGGGCGTCATGCCACCACGTGGTGCCACCACGCTGACCGATGACGAAATGCCGATCGCCATCCAGTACCTGATGAGCAAGTAACACTCGATCGCGTAGCAGGGGGACAGGCAATTCATGACGCCTGATCCCCCTCGCGAGTGCTGACTCCGCGGCAGATCACACACACAGCCTGAGTCTGTCGGCTGCCTTTGCCGAGCACCGCTTCCCCCTCTTGAACGCGTCCTTGATCCGCCGCAGGACTTCTCAGTCCCTGCGTAGCGACTGGTCCATGGAGATGGGCGTTGGGTAGCGGCGCACGATCCAGTACGAACTGGCCACAAAGCTCAGTATCGTGGCACTCTGCATCAGCAGGGAGGCCTTTTCCGACATGACCGCCAGATTACTCGCAACCACCACGATCAGCAGCGAGAATTCGCTGATCTGCCCCAGTCGCGCGCCGGTTTCCGCTGCCATGCGAGATTTTTCCTGCTCGCGTTGCAGCAGCAGGCGAAACACGATCGGCTTGAGGGCGACGGAGATGGCCGCCAGCACCAATGCGGGAAGCAGCACACCGGGCAAGGCGCCGATATTGAAGCCGGCACCCAGAGCAAAGAAGAACAGCACCAGGAAGAAGTCTCGCAGCGGCTTGAGGCTCTCGGCAATGAATCTGGCAACCGGACTGGTGGCCAGCGTGACGCCGGCGACAAAGGCGCCAACCTCGTGCGACAGGCCGATGATGGTCGCCAGCTCGGCAATGCCCATGCACCAGCCGATGGCCAGCAGAAACAGGTATTCATGGATCTGGTCAAAGCGCATGAACAGCTGCGTGAGTACGCGCGAGGCAATCCACCAGGCCATCAAGGCCAGGGCTGGCAGGCCGAGCACCAGGATCAGTGTCTCTGATAGCAGGCTTTCCTGATTGCCCAGCCCTTCCAGCGCCAGCAGCACAACAATGGCCAGCATGTCCTGCAGCAGCAGGATGCTGACGATCAGTTCGCCCATGCGTTGATGATGTAACGCGCTGGTGGGCAGGAGTTTCAGGGCGATGATGGTGCTCGAGAACATCATGCCGGCACCAATCAGCAGGCTGTCGAGCAAACTGAAGCCGAAGCCCATGCCGATCAGGAATCCGATGATGGCAAAGACCAGGGAGCTGGCCGTGGTCACCACGATGGCTTCGCGGAACAGTTTCTGCAGATCTCCCGGTTCCAGATTCAGACCCAGCAGAAACAGCAGGAACAGTATGCCGACATTGGCAATGTCGGCTATCAGAGCCGGATTGGACACCACGTCCAGCGCCCAGGGGCCGAGCAGGGCTCCCAAGAGGATGTAGGCGATCAACAGGGCCTGGCGTGCAAACAGGGCAAGTGTGGCGATGACTGCCGCGCCGCTGAAGACCAGGAACAGGGAGAAGATGATGGAAGTGTCGTGCAAGGTCCGCGTTCCCACCGATAGGAGTATGAGCTCACGTTAACACTGCGCAGACCCGCCGGTAACGTGCTCCTTCGACGGCCCGTCGAATTTATTTGCAGCCCCGACGTTCATATTTGTATCGCCGCGGGTTATTCTTGTGGGTTGAATTGCACCTGCCTGCTCGCCACAATCCAGTCATGTCACAGATAATCGAATTCATTGGTAACCACACACTGCTGTTTGTCGCATTCGTTGCGACGCTGGGCATGCTGGTTTATACCGAATACATGCGGATATCCTCTGCCAATACCGCGCTGTCGCCCTTCGAGGCCACGCAGAAGATGAATGCCGGTGAGGCCATCATCATCGATGTCAGGGACGATGCGGAGTTCAAGGCGGGCCACTTGCTGAATGCACGCAACTTCCCCGTCGGCAAATTCGACGAGCGGATGCACGAGATCGAGAAATTCAAGGACAAGGAAGTGCTCGTGTATTGCGACAGCGGCATGCGCGCCACCCGCGCGCTGGCCAAGCTCAAGAAGAACGGCTTTACCCAGCTCTTTTCCCTGTCCGGCGGTCTGGCTGCCTGGGAAAAGGCCAACCTGCCAACCGTGACCCGTTGATCATGAGTGATTCAGACGCTGTAGACAGCAAGACCGGCTCGGGGATTGTCATGTACGAGTCGGACTGGTGTGGGTTCTGTCGAGCCGCTCGCAGGCTGCTCGAGGCGAAAGGCTGGAGCTATGAAAGTCGCAATGTTGACGGCAATCCGGAGCTGCGTGCCCGGATGCAGGAGCTTACGGGCCGAACGTCGGTGCCGCAGATCTTCTTCGGCGATCGGCATATCGGTGGTTTCGATGATATGGCCGCACTGGAAAGTGACGGTGAACTTGACGACGCTTACGCGTCCATTCGATAAATTCAGGTAGACAGGCACAGTAATGGCAGACGAGAACCAGAACGACACGGATTCGGCAGCAGCAGCCAGTGAGGCGCCGCAGCAGCTCTTCAAGATTCAGCGGGTATATCTCAAGGATGTTTCCTACGAATCCCCGCAGACACCCGCAGTGTTCGTCGGCAACACCTCCTGGCAGCCGAATGTCTCACTGCACCTGAATACTGAAAGCACCAAGCTGGAAAACGATATCTACGAGTGCGTCCTGACCGTTACGGCAACCGTCAAGCTGGGCGAAGACGTTGCCTATCTGTGCGAGATCAAGCAGGCAGGCCTGTTCCTGGTCCGCGGCTTCGATCAGCAACGTCTGGGGCCCATGCTGGGCAGCTTCTGCCCGAACCTGCTGTTCCCCTTCGCGCGCGAGGAAATTGCATCGCTGGTGCAGAAGGGCGGTTTCCCCCAGCTGCTGCTCGATCCGGTCAATTTCGATGCGCTCTACGCACAGCACGTGCAGGCGGCAGCCAAGCAGAACGCACCCGCTCCTGAAACCGAGCAGTAGTCCGGCAATCCCGGCCATGCTCCGGGCGCTCGGTCAGCCATTGGCTGACTCGCTCAGAGCAATGCCGGGAAGTCCAGCTGTCGCAGCACCTCATAGGTGATGATGGCGACGGCATTGGACAGATTCAGGCTGCGACTGTCGGCCTGCATCGGAATTCTCACTCTGGCCGTGATCTCCGGTCCGTCAAGCACCTCGTCAGGCAGCCCGCGACTCTCCGGGCCGAACAGCAGAACATCGCCTGGCTGATAGTTCGGTTGATGATAGGCAACCGAGCCTTTTGTGCTGACAGCGAAGACCCGCAGTGGCGCTTTGTCCTTGCCAAGCGCTTGCAGGCAGTCCGGCAGCGATGCATGGACCTGCACCCGGGCGGTTTCGTGATAATCCAGCCCGGCCCGTCGCAAGGCCTTCTCCTCCAGGGAAAATCCCAACGGTTCCACCAGGTGCAGTCCCGCACCGGTGTTCGCGCACAGGCGTATCAGGTTGCCGGTATTCGGCGGAATTTCCGGCTCGTAGAGGATGATCTGCAGCGGTTGATGCGGGGCTGTCATGCAGCGTCTGGTGTCCGTGGAAAGCCCCTGATTGTGGCAGAAACGTGACGTCATGTTATTTCCGCGGCACATAACCGTGATAAGGGATGACACAGGTAAACATTCACTTGCCCGTGATCGCCTTCCGCTCTATGGTAATGATTGTCCAAGACGGTAAATGGCACCTTCATTGCTGGGAACCCTGTCAACGAGTTGGTCGCTATCGCTGAGTCACAAGTGTCTGCAATGAACCATCATGATCTGAGTGTCGAAACCGGGAGGCGTCATTACTACTCGTCCTCCCAGGGGCCTTTCTACAACGCCAACAACATTTTCATGTTCTATGGCGGTGGTGAGCGAGGCCAGACGGTGGAGAACATCATTCGCGCCGTGCGGCGTGGCGATGGTATCCAGCACGTCCACGGTGAGCGCGGTAGTGGCAAGACCATGCTGTCGCTGGTTATCAGCGACCGGCTCAAGCACCGTTTCAACACCATCCGCTACGACATTCCCGAAATCTCGGTAGCGCTGCTGCTGCGTCACCTGTTGATCGAGTTGCTGCCGCAGAAGGCGGATCTCATCTCGGCGCAACAGGCTCAGGAAGGTGCCGATCCGGGCGCGATCAACAAGGCGCTGGACGGCATCCTGCAGCAGCTCGAGCAGCCGCAGCCGGCAAGCTTCAAGCCGTTCGTGCTGATCATCGATTCCCAGACGGATACCGACCCGGAAACCTTGCGCATTCTCGAAGCCCTGTCTCGGGTGCGGGTCAATGATCGTGCAGTGCTGCATTGCGTGATCTTCCATCGCGTTGCCGATCAGGCTGCCCGCTCGGTCAATGCACATGCGGTGTCCGGCCAGCAGGACAATCATCACTGGTTGCGCCGCCTGACGCTGGCCGAGATCAACGAGTACCTGAAGCATCACATGATGTTGTTCGATTTCAATCGGCGAGACTTGTTCACGCGCGAGATGGCCTATTTCATTGCCGACCGTTCCGAAGGCGTTTTCCGGTCCATCAATACACTGGCCAGAAATGCCTTCACCATTGCCAATCTGGAAGACGCCGACAAGCTGTCCATGTCGCATTTGCTGATGGCAGGATTGCCTCCTCGTCCGGAACCTGTGAGCAAAGTCAGCTTCATGTCACGACATCGAGGTCAGCTTGTTGCACTGCTGGGGACCTGCGTTGTAGGATGGGCCACGTTGGCGGTCTTCCTGCTCAGGTAGAGGACGCTCGTCACGTTTCTGTTCTCATGATCAAGCCCGGGCGTCACTAGTCAGTCCGGACCGAGTTGCCAGGAAGGCGACGCTGCCCGATGCAGGAATGCATTCGGCATGACAAATGGAGTTGTCTGTGTATCGTGCACAACTGATGATGATGGCGCTCGCTTGCCTGTTGGCAGGTTGCGAGGCATCACTGGCGCGCCTGCCCGGCGAGCGCTTTGAAACCCACGGCCCTTATCTGTTTCCGGACAACCCGCTGTCGTTGGGTGAGCATGTCCCGCCGGCCTTGTCGCTGGCGAATGATCAGAACGGCCATGAAGGCGCTGCGGCAGAGGCAGGACCGACTGAGCCTGCTGCCGGACACAACGAGCTTCTTGATGTCAATGCCGTCAATGCGCCACTGGACGCCTTGCTGCACGCGCTGGCCACCGAGGCGGGGTACGAGTTGCAGTCGCTGGGTAGGCTCGATGAACGCGTCACTCTGAAGCTCGAGCAGCGTACTCTGCCGGTAATGCTTGAAGCACTGGCCCGCCAGGCGGATTTCGTCTGGTCTCTGCAGGACAAACGGCTGGAGATTCGCAATGCCCAGGCCTACGCCTTCAGCTATCCGGTCGATTACCTGAACCTGGACAGACGTACCCAGAGTAGCGTGGGACTGGCGACCCAGGTGGGCACCATCAATGCGTCCAATTCCGGTACGCACTCCATTGCCAACAGCTCGCAGACCCGGCTGGAGAACAGCAGCGAACACCGTTTCTGGCATTCCCTGCACGGTGATATCGAGAAGCTGGTGTCGCAGCAGGCCGCCAGTGCGGTGCCGGCGCAATACACGATCAACCGCGAAGCCGGTCTACTCAATCTGTATGCCGAACCGCTGATTCATCGGTCCATCCAGCGCTATCTCGAACAGCTGCACGACAGCGCCGGCCGACAGGTGCTGATCGAGGCCACCGTGGTGGAAGTGGCCTTGTCGGACAGCTTCGAGGCGGGTGTGGATTGGCAACTTCTGGCGAAGAGTGTCAATGGTGTCAGTGCCGTGCAGGCGCTGACCGGCGCGCCTCTGGTCAATGCCGAATCTCTCGACCGGGTTGTCGCGCCGGCCGGCATGGTCAGCCTTGTGCAGCAGGGAGGCTACGGCGATGTGGGGGCGACGCTGTCATTACTGGAACAGTTCGGCGATGTGAGGATATTGTCCAGGCCACGCATCATCGCCCTGAACAATCAGTCCTCGGTACTGAAGGTAGTGGATAACCGTGTGTATTTCACCGTCAATGTCGAAAGGCGTCAGAGTGAAACACGCGACGAGATAGTCACTGAAACGGAGATTCACACGGTTCCGGTTGGCCTGGTCATGAACGTCACGCCGCAGATCAGCGGTGCTGGGGCCGTGATGCTCAATGTGCGGCCAACCCTGTCGCGCATACTCGGGTTCGTCAACGATCCCAACCCGGAACTGGCCGAGGCGAACGTCCGCAACGGCGTACCCGAAATACAGGTCCGGGAGATGGAGTCCATGCTGAAGGTGCAGAGCGGCAACATGGCGATCATCGGTGGATTGATGCAGGAGAGCAGTGAGAACCGGGATTCGGGTTTGCCTGCAATTGGACGTGTCCCCTTTGTTCGGCACCTGTTTTCCAGTCAATCGCGCGACCGACGTCAAACGGAATTGCTTATTGTCCTGCGTCCGACGGTCATATCGTCACACTCTCGTGTATTGGCCAGGCGATGAGTGAGGTCAATCGACAGCGCCTGCAGACTCTGCAGCAGATGATACCCAGTCCTGAAGCCACGGCCTGTCTGAGCGAGGCTGCCGCGCGGCGATTGCAACTGGTGCCGCTGGCCAGATGTCGCAAGAGGGATCGTGACGAGCTTCTTGTCGCCTGTGCCGACCCTAGTGATGACGCTCTGGCCGAGCGTCTTTCTCGCCAGGTGCCGATGGGCGTCAAGCCCATTCTGGTGGCGGCAGTCATCGGGGATATTCCCGGTGCCATCGACAAATGCTACGCCAAGGGCGCCAGCATGAACGAGCTGGTGGAGCTCTGTGGTCAGCCTGCAACGGCGATGCAGCTTCTGCAGCATCAGCCGGATGCCATCGTCAGGCTTCTCGAGGGCCTGCTGCTGTCCGCTCTGAGGCAACGTGCCTCGGACATACATCTGTCGCCAGACGCGCAGCAGCTACAGGTACGGTTTCGTGTCGATGGTGTACTGCGACCTGTCTCTACCTTGAGTAAATCGGTCCACAACGGCTTGCTGGTCAGGATAAAGATTCTCTCGTCGGTGGATATTGCAGAAACACGTCGGCCTCAGGATGGTCAGTTCAGCCAGTTCATGGACGGCAGTGTCATCGATTTCAGGGTGTCCTGCTTCCCGACGATCAGTGGACAGAACATCGTCATCAGGGTGCTGGACTCACAATGCAAGCATGACTCTCTGGCCAGGCTGAATCTGCCTGCAGGCTTGTGCCGTACGCTGTCAGCGCTTTCTCACAGACCTGAAGGTCTGCTGGTGGTCTGCGGGCCAACCGGCTCGGGCAAGAGCAATACGCTGCATGCCCTGATCAATGAACGCGATGCCACTTCCCTGAACATCATGACACTGGAAGATCCCGTGGAGATCCGCATGGCAGGCATCCGGCAGTCGAGTATCGACGCAGAACATGCCATGGACTTTGCCAAGGGCGTCAGAGGTCTGCTTCGGCAAGACCCTGATGTGCTGCTCATCGGTGAAGTACGGGATCAAGCCAGTTGTGCGATGGCCCTGCGCGCGGTGATGTCGGGCCATCAGTTGCTGACCAGCGTGCACGCCGCTTCCGCAGTGGCGGGGCTGGCACGCCTGAAGGAACTCGGCGCGCTTCCCGGGCAACTGGCCGAGAACCTGATGGCGATTGCGTCGCAGAGACTGGTGCGCAGCGTCTGTCAATCATGCAATGGTCGGGCGGAGGAGTGTCCGGATTGTCAGGGGAGCGGTTATCGGGGACGCCAGCTGATCATGGAGTTGCTGCTGGTCACACCGCAACTCGCGCCGTTGATTGCCCGGGATGAGCCCGTGGACGTCTTGCTGGAATGCGCCCGGACGTCGGGCTTTCGAACGCTCAGGGAGCAGGGTGAGCAGTTGGTCAGGCAGGGCAGGACCAGTCAGAGGGAAATCGAACGTGTGCTGGGCCGTGAAGAGTGGCAAGGATATGCGCACGCACCACAAGGAGGAATGACAGTATGCGAATGAACGCACAAGGGATTGCCTGGGCATCCGGCAGAGCCTTGCCGGGAGGCTTGTTACCGGTCTCGCAAGAGGCTCTGGCCTTGTCGCTGTTTCACCTGACGCACTTGCTGCGGGCAGGTGTGGGTCTGAGCGATGCCCTGGAAGAGGTGCAATTGCTGGAGCAAGGCAGGCACCTGCGGGCCGTGTGGAAAAACATCGCGCAAGCGGTCAGTGCCGGAGAATCGCTGTCGCAGGCGATGCGTGTCTGGCCGGAGGTGTTCGATGATGTCATGGTTGCCCTGGTCCAGGCTGGTGAAGTCAACGGAGAGCTGGAGCAGGCCTGCGCCGCGTGCCACGACATGCTCGACTGGAAGATGGCGGCGCGTGGACGGCTGTATTCCGCCTTGCTCTATCCGCTGTTTGCTCTGCTGGTGTTGAGTGCCGTACTCATCTTCCTGTTTGTCTCGGTGGTGCCATCACTGGAACAATTTCTCTCGGCCACGCACAGTGCGCTGGCCTGGCATTCTCGTGCTCTGCTGCATGTCTCCGACTGGCTGACACAGGCTTGGTTGCCGGTCGTGGCAGGCACGGTCCTGCTGATTCTGGCGACGCTGGCTCTTCGCCGCTCGCTGATGCCTTGCCGGCGGCTGAGCGATCGCTGGGTGCTGCAAATGCCGATCCTTGGCACCTTGTGCGTGGAGCTGTCGCTGAGTCGCTACGCGCTTGTCTGTGGTCGGCTGTATCGTAGTGGCGTGGATCTGGATCATTCACTGCACATCAGTGAAGGTGTTCTGCGCAATACCGTTCTCAGGCAAGCATTCGTACGCATTCGTGCATCCCTCAATGCCGGTGCGAGTCTGTCCGAGTCCATGGCTGATGCCACCCATCTGCCTGCATCGTTTCGGCGGATACTGGCTGCGGGAGAGTCTGCCGGAGCTCTGGGTCAGGCCTTGTCGCAAGCAGGTGATCAGCACCATCGGCGAGCGCAGCTACAGCTTGATCGGGTGGAGCGGCTGGCGGGTCCCATAACGCTGACACTCGTCGGCGCGAATCTGTTCTGGGTCATCGTCTCCGTCCTCGGACCCGTTTACGACTCTGCCATCGACGCGGTACTGTTGTCATGAATCGCTGGAAATTGCTGAATGATGCCGCGCCTGCACCTCGCATCGTGCTGGTGCTCCAGGCCGATCAGGCACTCTGGTTTCGGGAGAGCAGACCGGGTGGCGGTATCGAGAGTTTTTCCGAAACCATCGAGACCGGTGATCTCGATGTGCATTCACACTGCCCCTGGATCAGATCCTCATCCGATTCTGTGATGACGCCGATTCACCTGGTGCTGGACAGTCATCTGGACGAGGTGGACCGAGTCAGAGCGGCGACCCTGTCGCGTGGTTGGCTGCGACCCCTGCAATCCTGGCGCATGCGAAAGCGCCTGCGTGCCGACTACCCCGCTACCGCCATTCACACACTGTCACGCAATGCTGCACCGGATGCCTTGAGTCTTGTTCACAACCTGCTGCCGGAGAGCTGGCAGAGCTGGCTTGGTCGTCTCCAGAAAGAACACGTGTGCATATCGCATGTTGTTTCCAGTATCGAATTGCTGTGTCAGCAGGCACAGCAGCAGCAGCGCTTGCGAGGAGCGCCGGTGCTGTTCGATATCCCGGTTGGCGAGTATCGACGCCACTTGCTGGTGGACGCTGGATCACCGTTATTCATGCGTCTGGTATCGGAGGAGAGCGAACTCGCGGACGCCGAGCAAGACGCACTGAGGCAAAGCCTGACGCACGTTCGCCGACAACTGGCAGGGGTGGAGGACGTGACTGTCGTGACGCTTGCCAGCACTTCCAAACACAGCTTTTCTGATACCGCAGGATTGGCACTGGCCGATCTCTGCCTTGCCAGGTCGGCAGAGTCGGACTGGGTGCTGTCCGATACCGCTATGCGACTGGAGCCACGAACCGAGCAGGACCAGGAAACCGAAAGCGGCATGCGCCGAGGTGTCCTGTCAGCTTGTCAGTGGTTTCGTTCGCGTGTTGCAACGCCTCGCCGCAGGCAGCTGCAGCGCTGGCAGCTGACCCGGTCTCACCGACTCGCAGGGGATCTGTTGCAGGTATCCGTGACTCGTAACGCCATGCAGGTTCGCATCAGACAACTGCAGAGGGCGACCCTGATCTGCACCTGGATGGCGGCAGCCATGGTCATCGTGGCCTCCGTGCACGGTGTCGCCAGTGCTCGCGAAAGAGCACGGCTGAGCAGTCATCACCATGAGGTGACAGGGCAGATCGACCAGTTCTCCTCAGAGGCCAGTTCACTGAACAGCCATCCGGCATTCGTTGTGAGCACCATGGAGAAAATCGGCGCCCATCAGGATATGGGCCCGATTGGTGCGGCAGAGGTGCTGACAACCGTAGCAGAGGCACTGGACGAGTTTCCGGCGCTGCGGCTCGATGATATCGCCTGGTCGGTCATGCAGGATGAGGCAAGTGATGCGGTGTTCACCTCGATGAATCAGGTGCCATCGCGTGAAAGCCTGTGGCAGGAGGGAACAGCGGCTGCGCAGTTGCAGGTAGAGCTGGGAGGTCTGGTCATGAGCCAGCACGGGGTGAGGGACCAGCAGCACACCCTGGAAGCGTTCGCAGCCTATCTGCAGGCCATGCCGGGTGTGAGCGAGGTAACGCTCATCCAGACTCCGGTGAACCTCGCCCGGTCCAGCCAGCGCCTGTCCCTGAACGAATCGGCCTACCGTCTTTCTCTGGTGCTGGGAGTATCCTGATGCGGCGCCGTTACGGCAAACTGCTTGTCGTTGTGCTGCTGGCCTCATTGCCGGTTGGCGTCATGGTCTGGCTGGAGCGCAGCACGACACAGCGCAGCGAAGCGCTGAGGGTGGCGAGAGCTGAATTGCAGAGACTGGAGCAGCAGCTCAGTCTGTTGAAGGCACCGGAGATGCAGCAATCCCTGAGTGTGCTTGAAGAAGGTCTGGATGTGCTCAGAATCCGCCTGGTTGAAGCGTTGACCCAGCAAGAGCGTCCTGCGGGTGTGGTGAAGGTGGAGTTCGATCAATCGCTGTTGCCGCGCACTCTGGGTGGTTCAGGCCCCGAAGCTGTCAGGGTGTTGAGGTTGCAGCTGGACATGCACGTACAGCATGCAGCCGCGTTTCTGGACATGCTGGCGCTGATCGACGATGCCACACCATTATGGCCACAAGAAGTGCAAGCCTGCACAATCCACCGATTGCCCGAGAAGAACCTGAAGACCGGCTGCGTAGTCGACTTCTACCATTGGAGCCCCGACTCGCAGCAGGCATCGCGTGCCAGTGGTGACAGACAAGGAACCGACAAGGGCAATGTGTCGTGAGCTGCAGGCATTTCATCGCTGGCAGAGGGCCTTGCATCCTGTTGATCCTTGCTTTCATGATGGTGCCCGTGCACGGCACTGCCGATGTCGACGCACCGGTACCTGCACCGTCGGCAACACCGCCGTCAGTGCAAACAGAAGCGCAATCTCCATTGGGAGATCGGCGTCTTTTCTTCACACCGCAGCAACGGCATGACGCAACCGCAGGCCCGAACCCTGTGGCCGAACACGGCACCGACGTCGATACACCAGAGGGTCAGCCTGCAAGCGACGCAGGCGTGTCTCCGTCCGGCCGGGATTTGACGTCTCGTCGCTCTGAAGGCTCTGGTCTGTCAACAAGCTCTGACAGTGCAGGGGTGTACTTTGATGGGTTCGTGTCCGGTCCGCGAGGGACTCGTCTTCTGGTCAATGGGCTTCCGTGTCTTGTACGAGGGGTCCCGCTCGAGCAAGCTGGCCAGAAATCGGGTGGAGTCGATTGTCCGGCAGTGACCCGGTCCCGACCACGATTGAGCCTGGCACTTGTCCGAGGCCGGTTGCAGGTCTCAAGGGGCAAGTCGGTCATGGGGCTACTCAGGCCGGGTCAGGGCCTGTGAGTCGAGGTGGCGGACAATCAGGCTATGCCTTGTTATTGATGCTTGTCATTCTGTTGTCGGGAAGCGTCGCCTTGAGCGCTCCTCTGCTTCCTCTGCACCGTGGCACACGTACGGCAGAATCGGTTCTGGGTAGCCAGGCAATGCAATCAGCGCGTCAGTCTCTGCTGGTTTACGCAACGCTCTACCCATATCTGTATGGCCCGAGAGGCGCAGGTCCGGGGCATCTGCCTTGTCCGGATATCGATGGTTCGGAGAGCCCCAACCCCCCTTGCGGGAACGCATCACCTGCCACTGGGCAGCTGCCGCGCCATGTCAGTCTGCCCGGACACCGCTACGCCTTTGTACCGGATGTTTCGTCATCCTATCGCTACATCGCAGACTCGGATGTGATCAACAACCCCGTGAACCGTCGGGTCAACGATGAGACGCTGGAAGGTCTCGCCCAGAGGTCTCCCTATCTGGCCTGGGTGGAATCAGAGGCCAGTGAGTTGCCACAGTCCAGAGTGCCGCTGTCGGCAAGCGCCTTGATTCCCGGGCTCAGAAAGCTGGTTGCGGCCTGGTTGCTGACACGTATCCATCGCGAGTTCGGCAAGTCCTGTGTGACGTCGATGAACGCGTATGGGCCTCTTCAAGCAGGAGAGCTGTCCTGGCTTGTCTTGATTACCGACGAGTTGAGTGATGCGGGTGATGCGGGTGATGCGGGTGATGCGGGTGATGCGGGTGATGCGGGTGATGCGAGTGATGCGAGTGATGCGGGTGATGCGGGTGATGCGAGTGATGCGAGTGATGCGGGTGATGCGAGTGATGCGAGTGATGCGAGTGATGCGAGTGATGCGAGTGATGCACCGCATGGCTGTGCTGAGCAGGCCGATATCGACTCGCTGTTGAGCAGTCGGCAGATAGAAGGTGTGCCCGCCTTATCGCACTGGTTTATCCGTAATCGTTGGCATGAACGTATCCGGCTGTCGAATCTGGATTGGCCGTTGACAGCAGATGATGTGATATTCCGATGACACGAACGGTAGCAGGGATGCGCGGGGTAACGCTGGTCGAGATGGCCATCGTGCTGTTGATTCTGGGCGTATTGACACGAGCGGCGATAGCGCCGTTGTCTTCCCTGCAGCAGCATCGGCAACATCGCGAGGCGGTGTCGCAACTTGATTCCATTCGTCACGCCCTGTGGGCGCATGTCGTCAGTGCCGGTGTTCTACCGTGTCCTGTGATGACGGGTAGCGGGACAGCGGTGGCTGAAACCGATTCCGTGTGTCCGCGCTTTTCTGGTGGCGTGCCCGCAGCAGAACTGGGACTGCCGGGGTCCGTCGACTCTGACGGTGCCCTGCTGGATCCCTGGGGCAGACCGTATCAGCTTGCGATCAGTCTGTTCAGCCACGATCAGCACGGGATACCGGCAGAGCCTGACTGGACAACAGAAGGAGAAGCCTCGCGAGTCGGAATAGCGGAACTGGCAGCCGACCTTGTGGTTTGCAATCAGTCCGTGAGTGGCCACTGCCCTGCGAGGAGTGTACGCGCCAGCGAGCTCAGTTTTGTGCTCTTCAGCATAGGTTCAGATCACTCTTCCGCAGGTGATCAATCCGAGAATCTGGATGCAGACAAGGTCTTCACCTTGCAGGAGCACTCGGTCAATACCGAGCACCCCTTCGATGATTTGTTGTTGTGGGGAACGGCTGCTGAAACCGTCTACTGGCTGCTACGTGCAGGTTGGTTGCCCTGATCAGGGTTGCAATCCATGAGCTGTCCCGGATTGGCTAAACACGTCTAGAAGCCATAAGCACCTCCGTCCTTGCGTGGATCCGATCCGCCAGCATAGCCGCCGATCGGTAGACGGTGTATCAGCTGAGCACCACCGAATCCGAAGGCCAGATCTCCGTCCAGCACTTCCACGTCATGGCCCATGCCGCGCAAGGTATCCAGCAAGGCTGGTGCAAATCCTGTTTCGCAAGCCACACCCATGCCATCCTTGACTCGCCAGCGCGGCGCATCCGCGGCTGTTTGTACGTCCTGACCCCATAATTGAGTCCTCAAGACCATCTGCACATGTCCTTGTGCCTGCATCATGCCGCCCATGACACCAAATGCCATGAGGGGTTGACCGTTGGCAGTCAGAAAGCCCGGAATGATGGTGTGGAATGGTCGTTTGCGTGGTCCGACCTCATTGGGGTGGCCTGATTCGAGGGTGAAGCCGCAGCCGCGGTTTTGCAGGTGAATGCCGGTGTCGGGGACCGCGACACCGGATCCGAAGCCGTCGTAGTTGGACTGGATGAATGACACCATCATGCCGTTGCTATCGGCAGCGGACAGACAGACCGTGCCGCCCCGACGAGGGGAGCCGCTCTTGAAGTCCTGTGCCTTGCGAGGATCGATCAGTCTTGCGCGTTCTTCAAGATAGCCGGGATCAAGCAGGTGCTCTGCTGATACATCATTCATACAGGCAGGATCCGCAACATAGGCTGCGGAATCCCTGAAGGCCAGTTTCATGGCTTCCCACATCAGATGCAGCGATTGCGCATCATCGGGGCCGTGGTTGCGGATATCGGTGTGTGCCAGCATGCCCAGCGCCATACAGGCAGCAATGCCCTGACCGTTTGGTGGAATCTCATGCAACTCGACGCCATCGAATGCCTGCGACACGGTGCCGCACCAATCCGGTTGATTCTCGGCCATATCGGCTTCACTCAACGCCGCGCCGTTTGCTCTGGCCGCAGCGGCAATCTGTTCTGCCAGCCGACCTCGATAGAAGGACTCGCCTTGCGTTTCCGCAATTTCCTTCAGCGTACGGGCGGCATGCGGATTGACAAAGCGCTCCCCGGCGATCGGTGCACGGCCGCCTGGCATGAACAGATCGGCAAAGCCGGGTTGCTTCTTCAGGATTTCACTGCCCACGCCCCAGGACTTGCCGATGATGGGGGAGACGATGAAGCCCTGCTCGGCATAGCGAATGGCCGGCTCGAACAGTGTTGCGAACGGCAGTTTGCCGAAACGTCGGTGTAGCTCCACCCAGGCGCCGACGGCGCCGGGTACCGTAACGGTATCCCAGCCACGCTCGGGAATGCCACCCGACTCGGCAAAGCGCTCCGGCGTCCAGGCGGCAGGCGAACGGCCGGAGGCATTCAGGCCGTGCAGCGCCTCGCCATCCCAGATGATGGCAAAACCATCAGAACCCAGGCCGCAACCGGTCGGTTCCACCTGCGTGAGGGTGATGGCTGCCGCGAGCACGGCATCCACCGCATTGCCGCCCTTGTTCAGCATGGCAAGGCCTGCCTGACCGGCGAGTGGTTGTGAGGCCACCACCATATTGTCGGCCAGGGCCGCGGAACGCTGGGAAGGGTAGGCTGTGGGGTAGGGGAATTTCATGGTTTCCAGACGTGTTGGAGAAGTTGAGGCTCGTGGGTGGTGCAGCATCCCGAGCTCGTTGATCAGTCAGATCATATTACCCGGAACGGCCAGTACTGGATGTGAAAGGCAATGTACGGTGACATCTGAGGCTGCACTTACCAGGTCGAGCAAGTTTCCATCTTGTCTGCACAAGACCAATCTCAGGGGGGGGGGTATCTGTCCACCCGGGATTCAGGCGTGGCGGCGTTGGTCTGCTGCGGAGCGCAAACTGACCATTCGCATCAGCGAATATGAAATTCCAAGCAGCCGGTAATCTTTTTCGCAAACGCACTCGTCATGCCACGAACCCCAAAGTGATGCATGTTCAAGCGTGAAACCAAGAGTACTCGATGCTTGTGCAGATCTATTCCATTTTTCTCGATCGCAAAGCTGATGAGACGATCTGGATTGGCGGCGTGTCCGAGACGTCTTGCCAATTCACGATGACCGGCTGAATCCCAAAAGCCCAGTGCGGCATTTCCCGGGTCAAAGGTTCGCTGACCCGTACCCGCCGAACTGCCCCGTGTGCCGGCGATACGATGAGTATCCACAGGTGTGGTGATGGGATTGCGTGCGAACTGCGTAACACCGGGTCTTCCCAGACGGATAGGTTGCCCCGGGTTCTGTTTTGCTGCAGTGATCATTTGCTTCCCAGCGCCTGGTCCGAGAAGCACATCGAATGCATATCCGGAAAAGTGATCCACCGGGGTCAAATCTCGGCCTGCATATCGCAGTGGTCCCGCATATCTTCGTGATTTACGCGCTGCAACCAACGGACATAAATAGAGAGTCTGGGTAACAACATCGACGACACCCGTGAAGGCGACTTTGTCGTCGTAACTACGTGGCCTGGGTTGTGGCCGGTTAGCGTTGAAAGAAGGTGCCGCTGATTGCCAGGCGTTTGCAGTGCCTTGCTGAGCAGTAGCAGGCTGGACGGCGTTAGGGTCTATCTCCAGAAATGCAAATATGGATGCTTGGTCCATTCTCAGATTATTCATGCCGGTGGCAGCGACCGAGGACTGTCGTGCAGTCAAGTGTGATTCTTCTTGTTGGAAAATGTGAGGCATCTGGTTTCTCCGTTAGTAACTGTCTATTCATGAATCGCCAACATGAAACCGCATGGGAAGGTACTGGTGCGAATGGCTTGGTTGGCGACATCCGGTATGCATTGACTCTAAGCGCGAAGGAAACAGATTTTCGTGAAGAATTCACGGAAGCACAGTGAGGAGGTCACTCGATAGCGACGACGAGATACTTGCAACGGTTTTCAGCAGCTTGGGATCATACTGCGGGTAGCGCTGGAACACTTTGTGAACTTGCGCTTCTACGGTATTTCGTGCATGTTGCTGCAAACACTTCATTGATCACAAGGTCCGGGTAGCGATGCTGATGACAATCGACAACGCATCGGTCGAGCGCGCCTATCTGGCGATGCCGGAACGATTCCAGGCGCCGGCTCTGGCTCTGCGTGCGCTCATACTCACGAGCGCAGAAACCCTGGATGCAACGGGCGGATTGCAGGAGACCCTGAAATGGGGGCAGCCGAGCTATTCACCGGTGAAGGCGCGGGTCGGCAGTGCAGTCAGAGTGGCTGTTCATGACGAGCAGCATCTGGGGCTTTATTTCAACTGCAACACCACGCTGGTGGAATCATTCCGATCCCTGTTCGGTGATGAGCTGAAATACGAGAAGAACCGCGCCATGGTGTTCGATATCGACAAGCCCCTGCCCGAAGGGGCTATCGCACAGAGCGTGCGAATGGCCTTGTACTACCACCGTGATCGGCGATCATCCAGCTAGTCGCTCAAGTCGCTCAAGTCGCTCAAGTCGCTCAAGTCGCTCAAGTCGTTCGAGCCGATCAAACCAGTCACGCCACTCAAGCGACTCAAGCCTCCTCCAGACTCTCCATGCCGACTTCCCTGTGCGGGTGTCGGTACAGTTCCAGCAGGTGAGGGTGGTTCTCGAGCACCGGTTCAATGCCGGGTAGCCGTTCGGGTTTCAGTACGCCCTTGTCCCAGATGGGCACATCGTCAAGTCTGATCGTCGCATCCAGGATATTCCAGGAAATCTCACCCGGTGCATAGTTGCCGCAGGTGTGGAAATGCAGAATGCGCGGATTGCCGAATGCCGTGCCGGACCATCGCAGTATGTCGGCTTCTGCCCGGTTCTGAAAATGACAGCCCGGGTGAATGCCGGCATGCCAGGAATGCACATACATGGGGTCGATCTCGTACAGCTGGCTGACATGCTTGTAGTGTTGCCACACGCGTTGCACCTCGGCATCGGGGCCGGTGAAATCCACGATGCGATTGTCGGCTATATGAGCGTAAACCGTTTCCCTGATGGGCAGGTGGTAGGGTTGATAGAACCGTGAGCCGGTGCCAACAAGAAAGCGGTCGAGTGCCACCCTGCCGCGAAAGCCGGCAGCCGGGACTGGTCGTGGCACCAGCATGGGGAAACGCTTGATGCGAACCTCGCCCGTATTGCCACGAGGCCATTGCGGGGAGCCTTCATAGTCGGTGCCCCGGGGGCAGCTGACGCGGATGTGGTTCGAGGCGAAAAAGGCGTTCTCGATCACCTCCTTGACAGCGCACATGCCGTGGTAGCAGGCAGTGCCGAAGGCCGAATTGAGCGATTCCAGATCCAGCGTGTAGCACATGGTGGACGAGGGCATGTCCTTGTCGGCAGTAAAGCGAATCTGATCACCGACTCGGGAAAAGAACACGATATGGTCAAAGCCGCGCAGCAGATCCAGTAGCAGTGTTCGGTCCTCGGCGGTGGCCAGAAAGCACTCCGACTGTGTCTGATACACCCGCATGCCGATGAAGCGTCCGGCTGCTGCCGTCACCTTGGGGGCATCATCATCGTAGAAGCCGCTACCTTCAGGTTCGCTGACCACCAGCAGGCTCTGTCCCGGCTCGCCACCGACGCAGTCACGCAGCAGCGTCATGGCGCCTGCGAACTGTGCGCCCTCGGCACTGGACATCATGAGTAGTAGCCTACGATATCGCCATCGGTACTGACGCCCAGACCGTTGAGCAGGCGGTTGACGTAGTTGAAATAGGCAATGATCTGGTTGGCTTCCAGAATCTCGCCATCGCTGTAGCCGAACGCCTGCAGCTGCTCGACATCCTCTTTGCTCATGTCCCCGGGGCTGAGTGTCAGCTTGCGGGCATACTGCATCAACGAAAGTTGCGCGCCGTCGAAGACCGCTTCGGGTTGGTCGGCTGCGAGAGCCTGTTCAATGGCGTCGGCGCGTTCCTCGTCGGCAATCAGGTGACGCGCATTCGCCCAGTGATTGGCCAGAGAATAGGGACAGTCATTGAGTATGGAGACATAGGATGAGAGGGTTTCCTGCAACCAGGTGGGCAGAGTATTGGACTCATCGTGAAGGGCGGCCCGGTACAGCGTGACATGCCCACGCATGGTGTTCGGTCGAAGCGAATGAACGCGCATGACGTTATCGACCGTGCCGTGCGGCGTGCGAGCCAGTTTCAAGGTCTCGAGCAATTCCTCATCAGCGTCATCATCGCTGATCATCTCTATCCATGCACTCATTGTCGGCACTCCGCCTGAACTGAAAGAAAGATGAATTCGTCGCTGAGCAGCTCATTGATGCCATGAGACAGCTCCGCATCGATGCTCAGGCTGTCGCCTTCGTTCAATGTCATGACCTGTGTGCCGTATTGATAGTGAGCCGAGCCGCTGAGCACGTGCAGAAAGAGGACGCCATGGGCCACATAGTGTGGTGGCGGGGCATCCTGTTTCCTGATCGTGATCAGGTGTGATTCGAACATCAGATCCCGGCGTCGGTGGGACGCCAGATTGATGAAGTGATGAATGTGCTCCCCGTGCAGCCGTGTCGACACGACCCCTTCGCCCCGACGTGTCAGTGTGTAATCGGCCAGTTCAGCCGATGTATTGCGAAACAGGGTTACCAGAGGCACATGCAGGGCGCGTGTCAATGCCGTCATGGTGGCAATCGACGGGGACACTTGTGCATTTTCGATACGACTGATCATGGCCGCCGAAACACCCGACAGCTCTGCCAGTTGCCGGGCATTGAGTGCCTGACTCTCTCGCAGATTGCGCAGGGTTGTACCGATCGCTGCATCGACATCCCGATTCTCGGTACTCTCGTCGACGTCCCTGGAATCAGTCATGAGGTGAGTGTTCCTTCAAAGTTTTGCCGCCGGCTTGTCGCGATAGGAAAACGCTCGGGCAAATCGCTGCAGCAGATACTCGCCACAGCTGATGGGAGGCTCGGAGGCCAGGTGCCCTTCACCATGGACCTGACAGGCATCGATCAGTGTCTCGGGGTCCGGGTCGAAGGCCAGTACCAGCGACAGGCGTTCACGTCCGGAGCTGTTGATGACGCGATGGGGGGTGGACTTGTACTCGCCTTCGGTCCAGCGCGACAGAAGGTCGCCCACATTGACCACCAGCGTTCCTTCCATGGGTGGGGCTTCTATCCAGTCTCCATTGACATCCTGCACCTGCAGGCCGCCCACGTCGTCCTGGCACAGCACGGTCAGGACACCGAAATCCGTGTGAGGTCCGACCCCGAACTGTTCGGTCGCCCGGGACTCCTGTGGCGGATAGTAGACGAAGGAGCCGCGACTGATCGGGCGTTCGCAGTGTTGCAGAAAGAAGTTCGAGGGCAGGTCGAGTCCCAGGGCAAAGCCTTGCATCAGGCGGTAGGCCACTTCATGGGCTTCGCGAAAATAGCGCATGGCACTTGCCTGCAACTGTGGCTGATCACTCGGCCACTGGTTGGGTCCGCGCAAGGGATGATCGGATTCGGTGTGCCCGTCGCGGTCTTCATGTCCCCAGATGAAGCTCTCCTTCAGATCGACCGCTGCGTCGTCCTGCATTCTTGCCCCGCCCGGGCGCAACCAACCGCGATGGTGCGCAGAAACCGAAACGCTTGCCTTGCGCTCATCGTCCGTACGAAAGAACTCGTAGGCCGCACGTCTTGCCTCATCGATACAGTGCTGTGGGATGCCGTGCCCACTGATGTAGATGAAGCCGAGCCCCTGGCTGGCCGCGTGCAGTGCGGCGGCAACCTCTCTGGCGGCCGTACCGGCCACACTGTCCTTGCCCGAATCGGCTGCCTTGACGGCTGCGCGCGTCAGTGGTGAGAGATCAATGACCGGTATCTGCGATGCGAGGGTCTGCCTTGCCTGGACGCTCATCGTCGTGCTCCGATTCTCGAATTGATCATTGCACTATAAGCAATTTATTGACTGAAGATCAATACGCTTGGCGATCAAATGCCTGTGATCCCTTTGATCGCGGCTTGCGCATAAACTGATAACATCGATCAGAACGATTTCTGTACCGACCGTGGATCAGCGTTCATCAGTGCGGACGCAGTGCGTACGCAGTGCGGACACGAGCCCGGCGGATAAATCCAGATGGCTATTGCTGTGGTACATGGCCTATCAACCAGTGTGCTGAAACGAGTTCATGACAGGCGGCAATCCCATCATCCAGGCTGAAGCCCTGGACAAGTACTACGGATCCTTCCAGGCACTCGACAACATCAACATGTCCGTGCACAGCGGAGAGCGTGTGGTGATCTGCGGTCCATCGGGTTCCGGCAAATCGACGCTGATCCGTTGTTTCAATGCACTGGAACACCACAGTGCCGGCAAGCTGATTGTCGATGGCATTGAAGTGTTCGAAGGCTCGAAAGAGATTCGCCGTTTGCGCCAGGAAGTGGGCATGGTGTTTCAGCAGTTCAATCTGTTTCCCCATCTGACGGTGCTCGAGAATCTCACCATCGGCCCCATCCGGGTGCGAAAGGTGCCTAAAGCGGAGGCAGAAGCCAATGCACACCGCTATCTGGAGCGCGTCCACATACCCGAACAGGCTGATAAATACCCGAGTCAGCTGTCGGGTGGACAGCAGCAGCGTGTCGCCATTGCACGATCATTGTGCATGGAGTCGCGCATCATGCTCTTCGATGAACCCACCTCGGCGCTCGATCCGGAAATGATCAACGAAGTGCTGGATGTCATGGTCGGGCTGGCGGATACCGGCATGACCATGGTCTGCGTCACCCATGAGATGGGTTTTGCGCGCAAGGTGGCCGATACCATGATCTTCATGGATGGCGGCCAGATCATCGAAACCGCACCGCCCGAGAAATTCTTCACTCAGCCAGAGAGCGAGCGCTGCAAGGCCTTTCTGGAACAGATACTGGAACACTGACGTGGCGCGGTCTCACTCGACAGACTATGTGATTCCGAAGCCGCCACTGCCGGGCCGCATTCTCGCCTCCGTTCCCGTCTCCATCACCATCTATCTGCTGGTCATCGGGTTCATCGCCTACACCGCTTATGACGGTTCGAAAGCGATGGGCTACAACTGGCAGTGGTATCGCATGCCACAGTACCTCTGGACGATGACCGATGAGGGCTTTCAATGGGGAGAGATTGCCCTGGGCCTGGTGAAGACGCTTCAGCTGTCGCTGTTGGCCTTCGTACTGGCACTGGCTCTCGGGCTGATCGTGGCTCTGCTGAGGCTCTCCGGTCTGCTGGTCGGTACGGCGGTTGCGCGTGTGTTTCTGGAAGTGGTGCGCAACACGCCGCTCCTGGTGCTGCTGTACCTGTTCTATTACGTGCTGGGCCCCATCTTCGACCTGGATCGCTACACCGCCAGCATCCTGTGTCTGGGTGTCTACCATGCTGCGCTGATTTCAGAGATCTTTCGCGCAGCCATCAATTCCGTGGCACCCGGCCAATGGGAAGGCGCTTCTTCCATCGGCATGTCGAAGGCGCAGGCCTATCGCTATATCGTTCTGCCGCAATCGGTGCGTTTCATGTTGCCGCCGATGACCGGCGAGATGGTCAACATGGTAAAGAGCTCGGCCATTGTCAGCGTGATTGCCGTGGCCGAACTGACCACCATGGGACGCAATATCATCTCGGATACCTACATGAGTTTTGAAGTCTGGTTCACGATCGCGGCCGTCTACCTGCTTGTGACCCTCACGCTGTCCTTTGGCGTATCGTTGGTGGAGCGGCACTATGCGCTCAAATAGTTTGCGCCCCTGGCAGATTCGCTGTCAGGATTTACCATCTCACCCGGGAGAATGATCAGGAACATGAAAAACAGAATGTCGAGTATCACGAAAGGTCTTGCCAGAAGTGTGGCAGTACTGCTGGCAGCTGCCCTCTTCAGTACTGCAGCCATGGCACAGCAGGCGCGACAGGCACTGTCCAGTGACAGCGTCATCGAGGCGATCAAGGAACGCGGTGCCATCAAGATCGGCCTGTCCATCTTCACACCCTGGTCGATGCGGGACAAGAACGGTGAGTTGATCGGCTTCGAGCTCGATGTCGGTCGGCAATTGGCCGAGGACATGGGGGTGGAAGCCGAGTTCGTACCCACCTCATGGGATGGCATCATCCCGGCTCTGGTCTCCGGCAAGTTCGATGTCATCATCAGTGGCATGACAACAACCCCGGAACGCAATCTGACCATCAACTTCACCGATCCGTATGCCTACTCGGGGCTGACAATGCTGGTCAACAACAAGATGACTGATGGCATGGCGCTGGAAGACTACAACAGCGAGGACATCACTTTCGCGGCCCGCCGTGGTGCAACACCGGCAGCGCTGATCGCCGAGTTGTTCCCCAAGGCCGAGCTGCTGTTGTTCGATGAAGACGGCGCGGCCACGCAGGAAGTGCTCAATGGCAAGGCCCATGCCACCATGGCATCTGAACCTTCTCCATCGACAGAGGCGCGTCGCTACCCGGATGTACTGTCCGTGCCTTTCGATCAGACGTTTTCCGCCACCGGTGAAGCCTTCGGTCTTCGCAAGGGCGATCCGGATGCGTTGAACTATTTCAACAACTGGATCAATTTCAAGACCCGCAACGGCTGGTTGAAACAACGTCACGACTACTGGTTCAAGTCCGATGACTGGTCCGATCAGGTCAGCGAAAACTAGACGTCATCCAGCACCCTCGACGAAGCCGGATGGCTTCGTCGTCTGCCGGCTGAAAACAGCATGATTTCCCGCATGTTCAAGCGCCTTCACTGGCTGGACGTACTGATCATCCTCGTTCTGATGGTCTTTGCCGCCGTGGTCTGGTATCGCATCGAGGGCGCCTTGAACTACCGCTGGCGCTGGGAGATCATTCCCAACTATATCCTGCGCTGGAATGAGGACACGCAGAGCTGGGTTGCGAACGTGCTGCTGCAAGGCGTCATCACGACCATCAGGGTCAGTCTGTATGCCAGTGTTCTGGCCTTGCTGCTCGGTACCATCCTGGGGGTTGCCCGCTGCGCCTCGAACCTGGCCATTCGCATGCTGGCGCGCACCTATCTGGAGTTCCTGCGCAACATTCCGCCAGTCGTTGTCATCTTCATCTTCTATTTCTTTCTCTCGGAACAACTGGTCGTTGCGTTCAACATAGAATCCTGGGCACGCGGTATCGCTCGCTCGGAAGACAAGGCCGTCTGGGAATTCCTGTTCGGCGATATGCGTCGGTTTCCCTCCCTGATTTCCGGAGTGATCGTCCTGGCTCTGTTCGAAAGTGCTTTCGTGGGCGAGATCGTGCGAGCGGGTATCCAGTCGATCGGTCAGGGGCAGCACGAAGCTGCGCAATCCATTGGCATGTCGCGCTGGCAACAGATGCGCTTCATCGTGTTGCCACAGGCCTTCAAGCGCGTCGTGCCGCCAATGGCCAATCAGTTCATCTCCCTGATCAAGGACAGTTCCATCATTTCCCTGATATCGGTACAGGAACTGACGTTCAAGACCGTTGAACTGGTCGCCTCCACGCGCGCCATCTTCGAGGCCTGGATTACTACGGCACTGTTCTATTTTCTCATCTGCTTCGCCTTGTCGATGCTGTTCAGGCGACTGGAATCCCAACCCGACGCTCGTTGAAACCCGCTCGACAAGGCTGCTGTTGCCTGAACAATAGTACGTGTTACGATGCACGCGTATGCCTGTAAGGGAGTATTCGCGCATCGGACGGCAAAGCTTGGCAATACAATGGGTTGGCAGTTCGGAGAAGGTGCTTCGGGCTGAACGAGGCACGGTTGTTCTTGTGCTGCTCTTCATGAGCCTGAGTGTGATGATGTCTGCGCACGCGCTCGCCCATGATCGTCTCGAGACTCTGGTGCTATCCAACAGCACCTTGCCGCCGGTCACGACTGCCGACAGCCGCGGCTATCTCGACAAGCTGTATGCCGAATGGTTTTCCCGGGCGGGTTTGCGTGTTCGATTGCTGGCTGTGCCGGCAGCCAGAGGCCTGGAGAACGCCAACGCCGGCATCTACGATGGCGATGCAGCCCGAACCGAGATCGACGCTTCGCGCTACCCCCATCTTCACAAGGTTCAGGAACCGGTATCGCGCACCTACCTTCACGGCTTCCATATCGATCCCGAGATCAGCATCAGGCACGCTGCCGATTTCGCAGCCTATCGGGTTGGCTATGTGCGCGGCTGGCAGTCCGTCGAACGCCTGCTCGACGGTGCTGACAAGGTCATCGCGCTTCGCGATGCGAATGGCCTGATGGACATGCTGATCGCCGGTCGCATCGATATCGCCATTCTGCCGCTTGCCCCTGCCCGAGAGATGGCACGTGTCCGTCACCTGGATTCATTGAGGAAAACCGAGTTCAGACTGGAGCAGACGCAGTATCTCTTTCTGCATACCAGGCATCTGGACAAGCTTTTCCGGCTGCGCGAAGCGCTCGGTGCCATGAAGTTCGATGGCAGCTACGAGGCCATCATGGCAGCCCCCTTCACGGAGAATCGCTAGGTGAAGACGCTGACAGGGATGTCGAGACTTGAAAGGCACATGCTACGGTCATTGATACTGCCGTTGCTGGGCACGCTTTGCATCGCCTGTGCGCTCACGGTCGCCATCGCCTACCACTTGTCGCTTCGTCACCTGGAAAGAAGCACCCTGCATACCGGCAGCGAACACCAGGCCATCATCGAGAACCTGTTGTGGCAGTTCGATACGCAGTCACTCGAGTACCAGTTGGGTGGGCTGGTTGCACTGGGGCACATCCGCTATGCGGCTGTCATGGACGTTACCGGGAAGAAGCTGGAGGCAGGCCAATCCGGTCCCGGCGGTCCCTTGTCCGACATCGTCATCCCTCTGAGCTACACCCGCGACAACGGGGTGATGCAACCCCTGGGTTCCCTGCATCTTGTCCCATCCACTGCCAGAGTGTGGGCATTGACAGGAGATCGTGTGACTTCATTGGTCATCGTCTATCTGGTAACAGCGATGATTGTCTGTCTGCTGATTCTGCGTCTGTTCCGCCGCCATGTTCTGGTGCCGGTATCGAGCATGGCCCAGGCATTGCGAGACCTGCCTGCCGATCCGGAGCGGTTGCACATCGAGCTGCAACGAGCCGATGTCAAGGGGGAGGATGAAGTCGATGAGCTTGTCAGTGCGATTCATGGCCTGCGTGATCAATGGCTACTGACGCAAGATGGCATGCATCAGGGCGAGAAGCGTCTGGCCCAGTCAGCCAGGCTGGCCGGGCTGGGCTACTGCCGGTTCGATGCGGCAATGAATCGCATACTCGACTGCGATGCGACGTACGCAGGCTTCTATAGCAAGAGCATTCGGCAGATGCGGTCTCTGGACGTCGGTCGCGATATCATCGCAACGATGCTCAGCGAGGAAGATGCTGCCCGCGCACTGCAGTCGAGACGAAAGATTCTGAAGACTCACCGCGATTCGCAGACGTATCGCATCAATCATCCGGATGGCAGTTTCCGGCACGTTCGGCACAGCTTCGAGGTGAGTCTGGACGACAATGAGCAGCTGCTGGCCGTGGACGCTGTGGCGCAGGATGTGACTGAAGACATACTCAAGCAGGAGCAGTTGCTGCAGTCACAGAAGAACGAGGCGATCGGCAAACTGACCGGCGGTGTCGCACATGATTTCAACAACATTCTGGCCGTCATGTCGGGAAATGCCGAGGTGCTGCAGGAGAAGAACCGGGACGCCTCCCTGCAACAGTACATTGAAGCCACTCTGCGAGCCGTATCGCAGGGTGGCAAGCTGACTCAGCAATTGCTCTCGTTTGCCCGGAAACAGCCACTGGCGCCACAAGTGATCGATGTGGCAAAGGCGATCAGAAGCTCGGCGATGTTGCTGCAGACCTCGGTTGGCGAAGGTGTTCATCTGGAGATCATCGGCGATGGTGGACTGTGGCGAACCCGCGTGGATCCGGTGCAACTGGAAGCGGTCATCATGAACCTGGTGGTCAACGCCCGGGACGCCATGGAGCAGGGTGGAACACTGACCGTGGAGGTCAGCAATGCGCGGCTGGATCACGACTATGCACTGGCGCATGCGGAAGTTCGCCCTGGCAACTACGTGTGCATAGCGGTCACTGACTCCGGCACAGGCATGAGCCCGGAACGGATCGAGCAGGCCATCGAACCGTTCTTCACCAGCAAGCCAATCGGCAAGGGCACGGGGCTGGGTCTGTCCATGGCCTTCGGTTTTGCGAAGCAATCCGGCGGGCATCTGAAGATCTATTCGGAACCTGGTCACGGCACCACCGTCAAGCTGTACCTGCCCAGAGACCTGTCCGAGGAAAGCGCAACGAGCACACCGCTGCTGGCTGAACCCGACGCCGCCTTGCAGGGGCTGCATGTATTCCTGATTGAAGACAACGAGGGACTGCTGAGCATTTTCGCCGAACAGATAAGCTCGCTGGGCTGCATCGTTCACAGTGCCCGCGATGATGTCTCTGCCATGGCGCTTGCCAGCACGGTTGATCACGTGGATGTCATCCTGTCGGATATCATCATTCCGGGGGCCATGGATGGTCGTGCGCTAGCGCAGTATCTGCTGACCTTGTATCCGGATGCCGGAGTCGTGTTCATGTCCGGCTTTACTGAAAATTCGGTAGTGCACAACGGTCGTCTCGATGACGGCATCGTGTTCCTGCAAAAGCCGTTTCGCCTGGTCGATCTTGCTCGCGTACTGGCAGAGAATGCCGGGAAATCGCCAGGGGATGCGACGCGCTGATCTGCATTGTCGGCTCGAACCGCGTGCTGCTGCCAGTCCATCTGGACGAGTGTTGCCGCAGACTTCCTGCCCGGTATCCCATGGCAGGCGACAGGCCATGCAGGCGTAACAGGGTGTTGTCTCTGTTCATCTGAAGCTGGATGCATGCCTCATCATCGCCAATCAATCTGCGTGTCAATCCCGAAAAGTCCGTATCTGCAATAAAGCGCAGTCTGGTATTTCCGCTAGTTGATTCAAGGAAGGCGGTCGCAGTGAGTGCGCACAGCTTTCCTGACTCTGTGACCGACTCCTGCTCATCAACCAGCGAATTCGAAGAGATTCGAATGAAAGCCATGAATACTTCGATATCGAAAAGCCCGAACAGGTTGATACGCCACGTGTCAGTCCTTTTTGCCTGTGTGGCACTGGCGTCATCCTTGCTCGCCTGTAGCGATGATGCGGGTACCACACCGCCTGCTGGCGCAGCCATGCCTGAATCGGCTGGCGCATCCTCCTCTGCAGGCAATCTGTTTCTCGACGCGTCCACATCCGATACCCAGGCAACGGCAGGGTTTCAGGGTGAGGTGATTGATGACAACATCAGGATCCGCTGGAAGAAGGACGCCAATGCCACTGGATACAATGTCTATCGGCAAGGTGAATACCATGCAACGGTGTTCACGAACAGCTTTGTCGATAAGGATATTCACGCACGCGACTATTCCTATCACATCACCGCGTTCAGGAAAAATGGTGAAGAAACACGGTTCTACACGATCGCCAAGGGCCTGGTCGTTTCTGTCTCACCGGTGACTGGAGGCACTCGCCATTTTTCGTCGACGACCACGTCGGGGTTTGTGGCCGAGCTGGTTGATAACGGTATTCTGGTCAGCTGGAGAGAACATGGCAGCGCCACCGGCTACAACGTCTATCGGCAGGACAAGTACTACGCGACGGTGTTCGATACCGAGTTTCTCGATACCGATATCGGTTCCGGCAACCCTGTCTACGAGATTATCGCTTTCGACAAGAGTCGTACACCCACACGCTATTTCACGATAGCTGAAGACCTGCATGTGTCTCTATCGTCTTCACCCTTGCCGGAAATTGGTGCCAGTCATGTAGTAACGGCAGGCTTCACGGGGCAGAGGCGTGACGGCGCGAACGTGATTTCCTGGAAAGAAGATGCCTCTGCCACCGGTTACAATGTGTATCGGGACGGTCAGTACTACGCGACGGTGTTCGACACCGAATACAAGGATACCGACCTTGCCGCGAAAGACCATTCCTACGAGATCACGGCCTTCGACAAGAGTGGCAGGGAAACGCGCTTCTTCAAGATCGCCGAGGGGCTGACGGTCAGCGCCGATGGTGGTGCGAATTCTGTCAGCGAGCAGAGCAGCAGCAAGAGTGTCAGTGAGCAGGCGGGTAGCGCAAATCGATTCCTGTCTCCCACCACCGAGGGTTTTGTGGGCGAAGTGCTGGATGACTCCATTCGCATCAGTTGGCAGAGGGACCCTGATGCCAGAGGCTATAACGTCTATCGGCAGGCCGAGTATTACACCACGGTGTTCACGACGGAGTTCAACGATACCGATGTCTATGATCAGGACTACTATTATGAGATCCAGGCATTCGATCATGGCTTGAACGGTGCCGATGTGCGCTACTACTACATTGCCACCGGTCTGACGGTGTCGGCGAGTACGCTGGGCAAGACAGATCCGAACAGGCCCAGGCCCAATGATGAGCTACTCGAGGATTACGAACTGGTCTTTGCGGATGAATTCAACGGCAGCAGTCTGGACACCAGTAAATGGAATACCGCATTTCTCTGGGGGACAGACTTGATCATCAACAGTGAGGAGCAGTACTACGTTGATATCGCCAACGATCCGGACTTCGGCTTCAACCCGTTCACCTTCGCTGATGGTCATATGACGATAAACACCATCAAGACGCCACCCGAACTGGCCAGCAAGAGCCTCGGTCAGCCCTATCTGTCCGGCATCATTACCAGCTACGATGCCTTCAAGTTCACCTACGGCTATGCCGAGATCCGGGCGAAGATGACCCATGGGCGTGGCTATTGGCCTGCGTTCTGGCTGCTCAATGCCTATTACGGGGGCGATGATCCGGAAATCGATATCATGGAGTTCATCGGTGATAATCAGGATGTGGTCTATCACACCTTTCACTACCACGATGAGCAGGGCAAGCTGCGTTCCACCCAATCGCAACCGACACCGGGAATCGATTACACCACAGACTTTCATACCTTTTCGGTGGAGTGGGCCCCGGGCTCGATCATCTATTTCGTGGATGGCATCGAGGTGCACCGCATCACCGACCCCAAGGTGCCGATGGAGCAGATGTACCTGCTGGCCAATACCGCGGTAGGGGGATGGTGGGCCGGATCGCCGGATGAGACGACTCCTTTCCCCGGCAAGTACGTGATCGACTACATTCGGGTCTTCCAGAAGGCAACCTTGTTCAATGATGGCCTTTTCAGCGACGAGATGACGGAGGCGCCGACCTCCGGATCATCGAGTATCCCGCTGGCCGAAGACATTCCCGGTGAGGTGTCGCCGAATCATCGCCCGACACGTGAGCAGTGGCCGGCAGGCTATCCCTACGATTGAATCCGCGCAGGGCGATGGGGGCTCGTGATAAACGCGAGCGATCGATACGTGCATTGGCGCGAGCCATTGGCGCAAGCCATTGACGCTAGCCATTGACGCTAGCCATTGACGCTAGCCATTGACGCTAGCCATTGACGCTAGCCATTGACGAATTTTGGGAATGATACTCATTTTCATTTGAAGTTTGTGCCAAGTGCCTCCAGAATGCGAGCACATCCTGGCAGGCGTCGGCTGCCGGTACCCCCATTCAGTGAGGAAGCTACATGGCACAGAAACGAAAGGCTCGTGAATTGACCGTTACCGCTGCAACGCAGTTGACGCCGAACATGCGTCGCCTGACTCTGCAGGGTGAGGAACTCGCAAGCTTTCCCGAGGACGCCGCTGGCGCCTACTTCAAGCTCACCTTCCCGAGTGACGATCCGGAACGACCCATATTGAGGACGTACACGGTTGCGCAGTACCGGCCGGAACAACGCGAGATCGATGTTGATTTCATGTTGCACGCGAACCCGGACGGTACGGCGAATGGCGTGGCCGCGCCCTGGTCCTTGCAGGCAGAGCCGGGCGACCGCATGTCCATCTTCGGCCCCGGGCCCGCCACCTTCATCAATACCGAGGCCGATTGGTATCTGTTGGCGGCTGATATGACCGCACTACCCGCTCTGACTGCCAATCTCGATCGCCTGCCTGCCGACGCCAAAGGCTATGTGGTTGTCGAGATCCTGTCAGATGAAGACAAACAGGCACTGCCGCTGCCTGATGGTATGACGCTGATATGGGTGGTCAATCCTCATCCGGGCTCCGATGAGTCGCCGCTGAACGATGCCATTCGCGAACTGGCATGGCTGGCAGGGCAGGCTGCCGTCTGGGCGGCCTGTGAGTTCAAGACCATGAAGAAACTGCGCTCCTATTTTCGTGAAGACAGAGCGATCGAAAAATCGCATCTGTATATTTCCAGTTACTGGAAGAACGGCCTTCAGGAAGAAGAGCACAAGGTGGTCAAGCGCGAGGATGCCGGCTGAGCCGCAGGGCAGGTCAGCCGGCCATGTGATCAATAAGCCCCTTCGCTATAGATCAGTTCGTAGCTGTGACTGTAGATCTCCAGGATATTCCCGAAGGGGTCTTCCATGTAGATCATGCGATAGGGCTTTTCACCGGGGTAGTAGTATCGCGGCTCCTTCATGCGCCGCTTGCCACCGGCGGCAACGATTTTCTCGGCCAGTCCTTCCACATCCGGGTCCTGCACGCTGAAATGGAAGATGCCGGTTTTCCAGTATTCGAAATTGTCCTCCGGATTGGTCTGGCCCTTGAACTCGAACAGCTCGATGCCGACACGGTCACCCGTTGACAGGTGAGCTATGCGGAATCGCTCCCACTGGCTACCGAAGACATCGGTGCACATCTCACCTATTGCACTGTCGTCTTCGATGATTTCGGTCGGCTTCATGATCAGGTACCAGCCCATGATCTGCGTATAGAACTCGACGGCCTTGTCCAGATCCGGTACCGAAATACCGATGTGGGAAAAACTGCGGGGATAGGTGTTGGGCATGTCTGCCTCCTGTGTTGATTCAGACTGTAGTGTATGAATCACCTTTCATCATGTAAAATTATCATTTGAAATGCAGATAAGTATATTTTGTAATGATAAATCCGGTCTGGCTACGTACGTTCTGCACCCTTGTCGAGGTCTCGCATTTCACACGCACGGCCGAGCAGTTGAACATGACGCAATCGGGCGTCAGTCAGCATGTACGCAAGCTGGAGGAGCAACTCGGGCAGCCACTGCTGCTGCGCCAGGGCAAACGCTTTTCAATGACCGATGCCGGCGAGCAGGTTTATCAGCAGGGGCGCGACATCATCAGTTCCCTGTCAGAATTGGGAAAGAGCCTGCACGAAGACCCCGAATTCGAAGGCATCGTTCGGCTCGCCTCCCCGGGCAGTGTCGGGCTCAAGCTCTACCGGCATCTGTTGCAGATGCAGGTGCAGCATCCGGGGCTGGTGATCGACCATCGATTCGCTCCCAACAGGGATGTGGAAACGATGATTGCCGAACACCGGGTGGATATCGGATTCATGACGAGTCCGTCAACGCTGGAGGATGTCAGTTGCCAACCGGTGGCCGAAGAGGAGTTGTTGCTGGTGACGCCACAGGGAGTGAGCGAGCCGGACTGGGCGCAGTTGATGGCCTTGGGGTTCATCGATCATCCTGATGGGGCGCACCATGCGGGGTTGCTGCTGGGGGCCAATTATCCGGAGTTCCAACACAGCAAGCAGTTCGACCGGGCAGGGTTTTCCAATCAGATCACCTTGATTCTCGAACCGGTGAGTCTGGGTCTGGGGTTCACGGTGTTGCCGCGCCATGCGGTGGAAGCCTCGGACAGGGCGGGACGTGTCACGGTGCATCAACTACCGACGCGTGTCAGTGAAACCTTGTATCTGGGCTATCACAGTCGGCGGCCATTACCGGCCAGAGTGCGCAGCGTGATCGCCGAAGCGCGTTCCTGCCTCGGCGCGCGAGCGCCTGCAAGCAGTGACAGTCATTCAGGTTAATACAACTGCTGACACTAGCTGGCAGCGAGACTCGACTGTCAGGTATCAGGTATCAGGTATCAGGTGCCAGGTGCCAGGTGCCAGGTGCCAGGTGCCAGGTGCCAGGTGCCAGGTGCCAGTGCTCGTGCTGAAACCGTCTCACTATCGGGCTTCCAGCGACATCTCGATGCGATCACCGTGGCTGGGTGGGGTAGAGGTGACCACGAATTCCAGATCCTGTGTCTCCTCATTGGCAAGCTGGTGAGGCACGCCAGCGGCCACATGAACGCCTTGTCCGGGAGCCAGGCGGTATCGGACGCCATCCACTTCGAGCGTGGCAAAGCCGGACAACACATGAAAGAACTGTTCGGCGTGTTGGTGTCGATGTCTGACTTCGCGGCAGCCCGGGGGGACACGTTCCTGAATGACGCTCAGTGCGGCCGTCTTGACCAGGTGATAGCCATCGCAGCGTTCGCCCCAGATGTAATGCTCGGCGTTGTCGATCGAGACCACTACCTTGTCATTCATCCGGGAGTCCACCATTGTTCGCTTGCCGCTTGCCGCTTGCCGCTTGCCGCTCGAGCGGCTCTAGGCACTCTTCTGACGACCCGTCAGAACCGCGGCATCGGAGAACAGCGTGAAGAAGTTGTTGGTTGTTGCTTCGGCCAGTTCTTCGAGCGGAATGCCGCGCAGTTCGGCGACGTATTCGGCTGTATGGCGCACGAAGGCCGGCTCGTTGGTCTTGCCGCGGTGCGGTACCGGCGCCAGGTATGGTGCGTCGGTTTCCACCAGAATGCGATCCAGCGGTGCCTTCAGCGCTACTTCCTGTATGGCCTTGGCGCTCTTGAAAGTCACGATACCGGAGAAGGAGATGTAGAAGCCGATATCCAGTGCCTGTTGTGCAAAATCCCAATCTTCGGCGAAGCAATGCATGACGCCACCGGCCTCGCTGGCCTTGTGCTCGCGCAGGGTGTTCATGGTGTCCTCAGCCGCAGCGCGGGTATGGATGATCAGCGGCTTCTGACAACGTCGGGCCACCTCGATATGCCGATGAAAGCGCTCATGCTGCCAGGTCAGGTCGCCGCTGCTGCGAAAATAGTCAAGACCGGTTTCGCCGATGGCCACGACTTCCTTTTCAGCCGCGGCCGTGAGCAATTCATCCACGGTGGGTTCATGACCGCCTTCGGTGGTCGGGTGCACGCCGATCGATGCGCTGATCGGGGCATGCTCACGCGCCAGAGACAGGACATCCGGACAGTTTTCCCAGCTGGTGGCGATACACAGCATGTGATTGACTTGGTTATCCGCCGCGTTCTGTAGAATGTCCGGCATCCGGTCCTGAAAATCCGGAAAATTGATATGGCAGTGCGAATCGACGAGTTGCATGCGGAAGTCGTGTAGTTGTCTGTTTATTACGTGAATTGTACGTGGCATGGCCACGATTGAGTAGGAGTGAGAAGTGGTGGCGTTGGATGATGACGACAAGGGCGCGAGCGTGATCGAGCACGTGCATTCGATGGGCAAGGCCGCCAGAGCGGCTGCCGCGGCGTTATCGGTTGCCGATACCGCGCAGAAGAATCAGGCCTTGCTGGCCATGGCCGACGCCATCGACGCCGCTGCGCCGACGCTGCTCTCCGCCAATGCACAGGATCTGGAGGCAGCCACTGCCAAGGGAATCGATGCCGCGCTGCTGGATCGACTGGAACTGACGCCGGCACGCATTGCGTCCATGGCTGAAGGCTTGCGTAACGTTGCCGCCCAGGCGGACCCGGTGGGGGCGCTGTCGGCAACCGATCGCAGACCATCCGGGCTGGAAATCGCACGCATGCGTGTCCCTCTGGGGGTCATCGGTGTCATCTACGAATCGCGCCCCAATGTCACCGCCGACGCCGCAGGTCTGTGCATCAAGTCCGGCAATGTGGTCATTCTGCGTGGTGGCTCTGAAGCCTTTCACTCCAATCGGGCTGTGGCCGAGTGCGTCAGGCAAGGGCTGCAGCAAGCCGGTTTGCCCGAGGCTGCCGTGCAGTTGATCGGCACCACCGACCGCGCCGCGGTGGGTGCTTTGCTGGCGATGGATGAGTTTGTCGACGTGATCATTCCGCGCGGTGGCAAGGGACTGGTCAAGCGCATCAGTGAGGAGGCCAGAGTGCCCGTGATCAAGCATCTGGATGGTATCTGCCATGTGTTCATCGACAGCGGCGCCGATGCCGCACGTGCCGTGGAAGTGGCATTGAACGCCAAGACCTACCGCTACGGTATCTGCGGTTCCATGGAAACCTTGCTGCTGCATGCCGACGATGCGGCGACGCTGTTGCCGATGCTGGTCGACGTCTTTACCGAGAAAGGTGTCGAACTCAGAGGCTGTGAGCGCACGCGGGCCATCATCCCGTCAATGAATGCCGCCACTGAAGTCGATTGGGACACCGAGTATCTCGGCCCGATCCTCTCCATTCGGATCGTGGATGACATCGAGCAGGCCATGGCCCATATCGCGCGCCACGGTTCCGGGCATACCGATGCCATCGTGACCAACGATATCGCGCGCTCGCGACAGTTCGTGCGCCAGGTGGATTCCAGTTCCGTCATGGTCAATGCGGCCACCTGCTTTGCCGATGGCGCCGAATACGGCCTGGGGGCAGAAATCGGTATCAGCACCAATCGCATGCACGTTCGCGGCCCTGTGGGGGTGCTGGGGCTGACAACCGAGAAGTACGTAGTCAACGGGGATTACACGACACGTGGCTGATACGCGCATCGGCCTGTTCGGCGGCACCTTCGATCCGATTCATTACGGACATCTGCGCCCGGCGGTGGAAATGGCCGAGCGGTTTGCGCTGTCGACCCTGTTCATGCTGCCCAATCACCGGCCGGCTCATCGCGGGCCGACTGCCGCCAGCACAGACAGCCGTATCGACATGCTGGACCTGGCGCTGGAGAATGCGCCACATCTGGCCGTCGATGGCCGAGAGGCCCTGCGCGATCGCCCCAGTTACACGATCGATACCTTGCGTGAAGTACACGCAGAAAACCCCGAGGCCACCTTGTTGTTCTTCATGGGGATGGATGCCTTCGCCGCCTTTGATACCTGGCACGACTGGGAGGGGGTACTGGCGCTGGCCAATCTGGTCATCGTCAATCGCCCGGACGCGGAACACTCTGTTTTTTCAGCAGATCTGCTGACACGGCAGCAGGCGAGCCGTGGTGCGAAGATCGTCAACGGAGGCAGTGGCGTGATCGAAATCCTGGATGTAACGCAGCTGGATATCTCGGCCACGGACATACGGCGTCGCATTGCACAGAATCTGTCTGTGCGTTTTTTGCTCCCGGAGCCGGTACTGGAGTATATTGGTGACAATAATCTGTATCGTGAAAATCATTAGTCGACGCCTGCGCCCTGAAGGGCAGAACCGGCATCGACAGGAGCAGTAATCGTTCTGAGCATGAATAGTGAAGCCGTCATCGAACTGGCCGTCAAGGCACTCGAGGACATGAAGGGCGTCGATCTGACCGTGATCGACATCGTGGGTAAATCCAGTATCGCCGATGCCATGATCGTGGTCACCGGCACGTCTCAACGTCATGTGCGGTCCATGGCCGAAACCGTCAGGCTGGCTGCCAAGGAGGCCGGGCATCCACCGCTGGGTGTCGAAGGCGGAGACTCCAGCGACTGGGTGCTGGTGGATCTGGGCGATGTCATCGTGCATGTCATGACCGAAGAAAAGCGCGAATTTTATTCGCTGGAAAAACTCTGGTCGGTGGGGCCGGCCGAAGCCGATTCGGCGTCGGATGAGGGCGATTCCTCGGCCGCAGCCCGAACACGCTGATTCCACCGCGGGCGGCAGGGAGCATCAGTTCAGATCGTGCAGATCAGCGTCTTTGCCGTCGGCCGTAAAATGCCTGCCTGGGTCAACCAGGCATCGGATGACTACATCAAGCGCATGCCACGTCGCTGGCAGTTTCAGGTGCGTGAATTCGCGCAGGCGCAAGGTGACAGCAAGGATGTCATCATGGCGCGGGAAGCCGAAGCCCTGCTGGCTGCCATCCCGGACAAGGCGCATGTCATTGCGCTGGATAACCGGGGCGCCAGCTGGGATACCGAGCAGGTGGCGCAGCAGCTGGAACGCTGGCAGGAACTGGGAAAATCGCTGATTCTGCTGATCGGTGGGGCAGATGGGCTGCATCCGAGTGTGCGCAAGCGGGCCGATCAGATGTGGAGTCTGTCGCCGCTGACCTTCCCGCACCCTCTGGTTCGGGTCGTGCTTGCCGAACAGCTCTATCGGGCACAATCGCTGCTGGATAATCACCCTTACCATCGCGCGGGCTGACAGACCCTTGCTTCCGGGGCGCGGTACGCGTTGCGAGAAACCCTTGAATGAATTCCTTCGAGCGCATCAGACTGATTCTGGCGTCGGCCTCACCGCGTCGCCTGCAACTGCTCCGGCAGATAGGGCATGATCCTCTGTGCCTGCCCGTGGATGTTGATGAAACCCCCCGGCCCGGAGAGACACCGGCTGCCCTGGTGCAGCGCCTGGCTGCCAGCAAGGCCGAGTGTTGTCTGGCTCAACAGGTAAAGGACGGCGATTTCGCCGATACCGAAAGACTGCTGGTGCTGGGCGCGGATACCGTGATCGATCTGGACGGTGCCGTGCTGGGCAAACCGCAGAGCCGCGAGGATGCCCTGCAGATGCTTGCCAGCCTGTCGGGTCGTGAGCATGCGGTCGTGAGCGGTGTGTGCCTGTTGCAGGCAACAGGCCCGGGATTGAAGAATCTACAGGCCAGAGACGATATCCGTGTGCGTACCATGCTGCAGTTCGGCGTCATCACGCCTGAGCAGGCCGCGCGATACTGGGAATCGGGAGAACCTGTCGATAAGGCCGGGGCCTACGCCATACAGGGATACGGTGCCGGATTTGTCGCACAGCTATCTGGCAGCTACAGTAATGTAGTAGGGCTTCCGCTGTACGAGACGCAGGCCCTGTTGCAAGCGGCCGGTCTGGTCGCGAGTCAACCGAAGTAAGGGATCCGGTCATGCTGGCCAGACCATACAGACACTTTCCGAAATGACTGAAGAACTACTGATCAATGTGACCCCGCAGGAGACACGTGTCGCAACGGTCGAGAACGGCATGCTCACGGAAATCTGGATCGAGCGCGCCCGGAAGATCGGACGTGTCGGCACCATATTTCAAGGGACGGTCAAGCGCGTTCTGCCCGGTATGGAAGCCGCTTTTGTCGACATCGGTCTGGAAAAGGCCGCCTTTCTGCACGTATCCGACGTACAGACGCCACCCGCCAGAGAAGGTGAGGCCACGGAGACCTCCATATCCCGACTGCTCAGTGAAGGGCAGACACTGGCTGTGCAGGTGACCAAGGACCCGCTGGGAACCAAGGGGGCGAGGGTGACCAGCAAGCTGACAGTACCCAGCCGCTATCTGGTGATGATGCCCTATGAGGACAATATCGGCGTATCGATTCGCATCGACAACGATGACGAGCGTGATCGTCTGCGGAGTCTGATCGAACAGTTGCGCGGTGAAGACAGCACGCGTGGCTATATTGTTCGCACCGCCGCCGAAGGGGTGGAAGCACAAGCCTTGCAGGCCGATATCGAGTATCTGGGCAAGGCCTGGAACGGCGTGATGGAACGGCGCAAGACGAAGAAACCAGGCGAGGTGATCTTTCGCGATCTACCGCTGGTGCAACGAATGATGCGCGATCTGAACCGTGGAAACATCGAGCGTATCCGCATCGATTCCCGCGAAACCTATGCGCAATGTGTGACTTTCTGTAACGAATACGTGCCGGAATTGGCCCGATGTCTGGAGCATTATCCGGGCGAAAGACCGATATTCGACCTGCATGGCGTCGAAGACGAGATCGACAAGGCGCTGAACAAGCGGGTGGAGCTCAAATCGGGCGGTCATCTGGTCATTGACCAAACGGAATCAATGACGACAATCGATGTCAATACGGGTGGTTTTGTCGGGAAGCACAACCTTGAAGAAACCATATTCAAGACTAATCTGGAAGCAGCACAGGCCATTGCACGGCAGCTGCGCCTGCGCAATCTCGGCGGCATCATCATCATCGATTTCATTGACATGTCGGTGCTGGAGCATCGCCGCCAGGTGTTGCGAGCGCTGGAAAAGGCGCTGGAGAAAGACCATGCACGTACACAGGTCAATGAAGTGTCTCCGCTGGGGCTGGTGGAGATGACTCGCAAGCGCACCCGTGAGTCTCTGGAGCAGGTGCTGTGTTCCGAATGCAGCGTCTGCGATGGCCGAGGCATGCAGAAAACGCTCGAGACCGTGGGTTTCGAGATCAGCAGGGAGATCATCCGGCAGGTCAGACAATTCGATATCGACTCGGTCACCGTGCTGGCCTCCAGCGAGGTCGTGGAATGGTTCAGTGAGGAGCGATCCGATGATCTGGCTGAACTCCAGGACTTTGTCGAAGTACCCATTCGCCTTCAGGCAGAACAGTTCTACACCCGTGAACACTACGACGTTGTTCTACAGTAGGCCGGACCACTCATGAGTCTGTCGAGAGGACCCACTCGCTCATGATGATTCATGTGGCCAGACATACGCTGCGTGTCTGCATGACTACGGCGGGCATCCTGCTGATCGTACTGGCATTGTTCACTGCCAGTGCCCGGCTGGGTTTGCCGTTTCTGGCCAATTACAAGGGAACTGTCGAATCGCGGGTCAGCCAGTACCTGAAAAGTCCGGTAGAGATCGGTGATCTGTCGTTCAAGTGGGAAGGCGTGGGTCCCTTGCTGCTGGCCAGGCAGGTGACGGTACTGGAATCGGATCAGCGCAAGGTGACGCTGGATGAGTTGCTGATCGATGTGAACCTGCCCAAGTCCCTGCTGCGCGGTGTGCCGGTCATCAACGAACTGACTCTGCTGGGCGCCGACCTTGCCATCGAGGCTGATGAAGAAGGGCGCTGGCATCTGCATGGCGTGGAATCGGTTACCGGCAAGGCGGTCGATCCAGAAGCGAGGCGAGGCAATGGCGTGGACGTCATGGCCTGGTTGCTGACCGCCAGCAAGGTGGGTCTGCTGGACACCCGGGTCAGCATCACTGATCGGCGCAGCAATCGCTCCTTGCTGGTCGAGCATCTGAACATCCGGGCAGAGAATGCAGGCAAGACTCACAAGCTGCGGGTGGAGATGGATCTGCCGGGTGACGCGGACGGTGCCCTGGAGGCCGGCATCGATCTGGTGGGTGAAGCCGGTTCTCTGGCCCAGTCCGATGGTGATCTCTACCTGCGCACCGATGCGCTGCAGGTTTCAACGATTGCCGAACTGCTCAGTATTGCCCAGGCGCCAGAGAGTGCAGGCCAGTTGCTCGCACCGTGGGACACCGAGATATTCATGGAGCTGTGGGGGCGCTGGGAAGATGGACAGCTGATCTCGGCGCATGGACCGGTACGCAGTTCTGCCATCGTCGATACCGTCAGTGGTGAACAGCTGTTGCAAGGGGCCAGTGCCGTTCTCGATCTCTTCGTGACGAGTGCATCACTGGCCCTGGAGACCGATGAACTGCTGCTCAACGGTGCCGCCGATGACACTCGCATCGAGGATCTGTCCGTGCTGCTGGAACGCGAAACGGTGGAAGGCAGTGGGGGCTGGGAAGTGGATGCCCGTGGCGAGAAGCTCTCATTGAGTACCTTCAGTGGCCTGAGCTCGGTCATGCTCTCGTCACTGCGTCCCGAGCTGGCGCAGCAGCTTCGTCATGCCGATCTGCAAGGCTGGTTACGCAACTGGGATCTGAGTGCCGGTCAGCGTACCACCGGGGCGAGGCTGACCGCGCGCGCCGATCTGGATCAATTGCAGTGGCAGCCTGTCGGCGCCTTGCCCGGCATGGGGCCCATCAATGGGCGGGTCGATCTTGACGATCTGCAGGGAGAGATCTCGGTATCGGCCGATGCCATGAACTTGCCCTGGCCTGCCTATTCCGAGGCTCCCTTGCATCTGGATAGTCTGAAGTCTGTTCTGACCCTGGACGCGCGTGATACGCAGCGTGTACAGATCGGCGCCGACATCGCCATGGCAGATGCCGGCATCGATACCTCCACCCGGCTCAAGGCTACCTTGATACCGGGGCAGGCACCGCATCTGGACGTACAGAGTCAGTACGAGGTTGCCGACCTGAACGGCCTGAAGAACTGGTTGCCGCGAAAGGCAATGGGGGCGGGCTTGCAAAATTGGTTCGACCGGGCAATCGAAGGCGGGTCAGCCAGCAACGGCAATCTGTTGTTCTTCGGCAACACCGATGAATTTCCCTTTCGCGAAGGCGAAGGCGTCTTTCGCTCCAGCGTGGAGCTGCACGATGGACAGCTGTCCTTTCTGCCCGATTGGCCAACCGCGCGCGATATCAACGGAACCGTGGAGCTCGATGGCCTGACTCTGGAGGGGCGCGCGACAGACTCACGTCTGGGCGAATTCGACATCACGCAGACTCACGTGAAGATTGCGGATCTGACGGCGGCGGTGCTGGAGCTGGAAGGCACGGGCCAAGGCAAGCTGCAGAAAGTCGTGGATTTCGCGAACACCGGTCCGCTTGGCAATATTCTGGAGCCGGTACTCAATGATGTGACCGGTCGTGGCGACACCGCACTGGATCTGCAGCTTGCCGCCCGGCTCTATCAACCACGCAATGCCGAGGGGGCCGCAGTGGTCACCACGCCACCCTTGCAGGTTGATGGTTCGTTTTTCCTGCAGGACAACAGGTTGGCCTTCGGGCGGGCCGACATGACACTCGAGAATGTCACGGGTGCCATCGGCTTTGACGAAAATGGCATCCGTATCAACAATCTGCGCGCCAAGGCCCTGGATCAGCCGGTATCCGTCAGTGGCAGAACCGAGGGACAGGGTGAGAATGCGACTACCCGCGTCACCATCAGCGGTGCCTTGCAGGGCAGTGAAGGGCTGGCCCACTATGGCAGTCAGCTGGACCAGTTTCTGCGTGGCACATCCAGTTGGGATATCGAACTCACTGCCCCGCACTCGGCCAGCCGGATTGCCAGAGACGGCGTGATCCTGCGCCTGAGCAGCGATCTGGTCGGGACCGAACTGCTGTTGCCCAAACCGTATTACAAGAGTACGGCAACCGCTGCCGGTATCGAGTTGCAGACAGCCTTTCGCGAAGACCAGGAGGTGCAGGAGTGGCAGATCAACTATGCCGATACCCTGGCTGTCAATGCGCGCGTTCAGAATGAAGAGCTCGAATCCCTGTTGATCCATGTGGGTAGCGGGCAGATTCCCGATGCGCTGCTGGCCTCTGCCGGGCCCGGGATCCATCTGCAGGGCAGCGCCGGTACGGTCGCTGTCGATGGCTGGGCCGAGAGCATTGCACAGTTCATCGATTCGATACCTGATAACGGCGAGGCACCGACAGAAATTCTGCCGATCGTTGCAGATCTCGAGATCGAATCCCTGCAGATCGGTCAGCGGCTTCTCGGCCCGGCGACCCTGCAACTGGATACCGATGACACCTATCTCAATGCCAGGGTGGAGAGTCGGTCGCTCAGCGGCACGGCGAGCTACCCGCGCGAGCACTGGACCAAAGAGACGCCGATGCAAGTGCGGCTCCGGCAGCTGGACAGTACCGTGTTTACTGCGCTGGCTTCGCGCAGTGATGATGAGCTGCTGAATGCGGTGGACGATGACCTGGATCCGCGGCTGTGGCCGCCGGTGGATGCGACGATCAGCCGCTTGACTCACGGTGACTACACCGTACGTGATCTGGCGCTGCGGGCCCAACCCGATGTCAGTGGCCTGACCATCACGACTCTCGGATTTGCCTATGAAACGGCAACCCTGGTGGGGCAGGGATACTGGCGGCTGCGTGACCCGCAGAATACCAACCCGAAGCTGGCTGGCCAGCAGATCAGCCAACTGAATCTGGTAATGCAGAGCAGCGATCTGGGCGAAGCCCTGCAATCGGTGGGTCTGACGGAAGTGCTCTCGGAGGGGCAAGGCAGCATCGAGGCTCGATTGGACTGGCCGGGACCCATCTACGGGCCGGAGCTGGCAGAGATCGATGGCAGCATCAAGATGGATATCGAGCGTGGCAACATCATTCCGCTGGAACCGGGAGCTGGTCGGATGGTCGGCCTGTTTGCCCTGCAGGCATTGCCGCGCCGACTGGATTTCGATTTCAAGGATGTCACGGCAGACGGCCTGGCCTTCGAGAGCATTACCGGCGATATCGACATACACGATGGCATCGCCGATACCACCCTGGTGCAGTTGACAGGCCCCATCGGTGTCGTGGATATCACCGGCCAATCCGATATCGTCAATCAGGAATTCGACCAGAAAGTGACCATACTGCCTCGCGTGAGTGCCGCACTGCCATTGATCGGTGTGATCTCGGGTGGGGCGACTGCCGGCGTGGGGGCACTGGTCGCTACCGGCTTTCTCAAGGCAATTGGTATTGATCTGGACCGGCTAGGCCTGAGAAACTACAGCCTCACCGGCAAATGGGATGATCCCTTGTTCGAGGCAGTAGACACCGACTACCGGCACAGACAATGACGCTCAGCATCGCGGTTCCCCACCGTCGTGCGTCCGCCGGTCGCATGAAAGTCGCTCTGCTGCTGTTGCCGGCCCTGTTGCTGGTCGCCTGCAGCGGCCCGGGTGTCAAGCCTCGGCTGCCGCCGGACATGACGCGCGTACCCCTCGTTGTCAGCGAGCCTGTTGCAGAGCCCGACGTAGAGCCGAGTGCAGAGGCGAGTGCAGAGGCGAGTGCAGAGGCGAGTGCAGAGGCGAGTGCAGAGGCGAGTGCAGAGGCGAGTGCAGAGGCGAGCGAGGGGTCGCTTGCCGGGCAGGCAGATGATGCGATGGCAGAGGCATCTCAGGGGCCTGAGCTGCCCATGGCCGCGCTTGATCCGAACGATGCCGGGGCTCAGCCGAGCATGGTGCTCAAGGCATTCAACAGCCGTGACCCTTATCTGCCTGCGCAGGTGGATTTCATCAATGGTCTGTTACGTTTTGCGCAGACGGTCACCGTGCTCAGCGAGGTCGAGGATGGCCCCCTGTTCGATCCCGGTACCCAGGAGATCTGGATGCCCGGCAGTTTTGCCGATGTCATCGAGTCCCATTTCGGCGAGGAAGAGGCGCCCGTGGCCGACGTCTATCTGCATACGCTGGTTCATGAAGTCGGCCATGTCTTGTACGACCAGTATGATCTGCCCCTGCTGGCCCGTGAGGAGGATGCTGCGGATGCGCTGGCCAGCGTGCTGCTGCTGGAATACGCCGAGGATGGGGCGCGTGTCGTGTTGAATGCTGCGCGCATGTTCGGGCTTGAAAGCGAGACCTCCGCTCAGCCGGCTCAGCTCGACTTCTGGAGCGAGCACAGTCTGGACATACAACGTTATTACACAACCCTGTGCCACGTTTACGGTAGTGACCCTGAGGGACAGGCCCGTCTGGTCAATGACGACTACGGTCTTTCCCGGGAAAGGGCGGAGAACTGCGAGAGCGAGTACCAGCGCATCCGCTATGCCTGGTTGAAGGTACTGGATCCTTATCTGAAGCGCTGAAACCGAAAGACCGACTCCGAACGGCTGAATCTGCTGAATCTGCTGAATCTGCTGAATCTGCTGAATCTGCTGAATCTGCTGAATCTGCTGAATCTGCTGAAGCGCTCAGGCTGAAAGGCTGAGTCTGAAGCGCTGAGCGCATGAACGGATAGTGGCGGCAGTTGCCGGTTTAGCGAATGATAAGGGGCTGGTCCGGGCGCTCCGGGTCAGGCGGGCTTCTCTGCAAGCCGGGCAGGGGCAGTCGGGCTGTTCAGCCACACCTGCCCCGATCCGGGATCATTCCGCGCCGCTGACTCGCCAGACAACATTGCCGACATCATCGGCCACCAGCAGGCAGTTGCCACCGGGGCCGATGGTGACGCCAACCGGTCTGCCATAGGAATACTTTTCGTCAGGCGCCAGAAACCCGCTGAGAATGTCCCGTGGACGAGCCGATGGACGGCCATTGGCGAAGGGTACGAAGATAACGCGGTAGCCACTGAGATTGCTGCGATTCCAGGAGCCGTGCTGACCGATGACCATGCCGTCTTCATCGAATCCGGGCAAGGTGCCTGCCGGCATCCAGCACAGGCCCAGTGACGCGGTATGGCCACCCAGTGCGTAATCAGGCTGCAAAGCTCTGGCAACCATGGCAGGGTCCTGCGGTACCCGATCATCCACGGTCTTGCCCCAGTAGCAGTAGGGCCAGCCATAGAAGCCGCCATCCTCGACGGACGTCAGGTAGTCAGGTGGCACTTCATCGCCCAGTCCATCGCGCTCGTTGACGACGGTCCACAGCTTGCCGGTCGTGGGCTCCCAGGCCATGCCGACCGGATTTCGCAGTCCGGAGGCGAATACCCGTGATTCTCCGGAGTCGATATCCAGAACATGTATCGCGGCTCGTTCCTCTTCGACCTCCATGCCATTGTCGGCAATGTTGCTCAATGAGCCGACACCGGCATACAACTGTTTGCCGTCGGGACTGGCCAGCAGACTGCGAGTCCAGTGTCCGCCGGGTTTGAAATCCACGAGCTTTTCACCCGCGGCGCTGATGCGGGTTGCACCTTCTTCGTACGGAAATCGGACAATGCCGTCGGTATTGCCGACATAGAAATCATTACCGATCAATGCCATTCCGAATGGTTGACGTTGCTCCTCCAGAAAGAGCTCGCGCTGTTCGCCAACGCCATCATTGTCGTTGTCACGAAACAGGGTTATGCGATTGGCTGAAACACCGATGGCAGCGGCCCGCTTCATGGTGCTGACCATGGCGTAGTCAAAGGCCGTCTTGACGGGACCGGCTTCCTGCAGGGCCTCGGCAACCAGTACATCGTTATTGGGCAGAACATGAATCCAGCGCGGGTGCAGCAGGTCGCTGGCAAAGGCGTTGACGCTCAGACCCGGCGCGGCGGTGGGTCGATGGCCCGGCTCCCAGCCCTTGGCTGTAGGCATTTTCAGGGTCGGGATGCTCTGTGGGCGAGCCTCGGGAATGTCCGGTGTCAAACCCATGGCGGGTGCTTCGTCGTTCTTGCCCCAGCGTCTGACCAGGATGGCGCCAGCACCAATCATGGCGACCACACGTGAGAATAGATTGGCGTTTCCGATGACAGTTCTCCGGATTGAAGAGGGGGGAAGTACGGACACACGTCCCGCAGGGTCCGCAATGCACCCGCTAGTATATGCCCACTGTCGAAGGTTGAGTGATCGAAACAATCCAGCGCAGCTCCCGGGGCGGCTCACATCTCTCTGGCGTGTACATTCGTCAATCGATGCAGTATGTTCAGGTCACCTAACCGTTACAAAGCAGAGGCAGAAAAATCATGAGTAGCGCAGGAAAGACAAGCCTGACGACCAAGGTGCTGGTCGGGATGGGCCTGGGTATCGCGGTTGGACTGGCGATAAATCTGTTGGGCCTGAACTCGCCGGGTTCCTTCATCAACGAGTATGTCATCAACGGCTTGTTCCTCGCCGTCGGCTCGATGTTCATCAATGCCTTGAAAATGCTGGTCGTGCCATTGGTCATCTTTTCACTGATCTGCGGTGTCTGTGGCATCGGTGATATCCGTGCACTGGGACGCGTCGGCGGTAAATCGTTCGCGCTCTACATGATGACCACGGCGATCGCGATTGCCACCGCCATTGTCATCGCCAGTACCTTCGGTATCGGCAAGGGAATGAATCAGGTTTCAGACGCTGAGTTCTCTGCCAGAGAAGCACCACCGTTGGTGCAGGTGCTGATCGATATCATCCCGAGCAACCCGATCCGCTCGATGGCCAATGGCGACATGCTGCCGGTGATCTTCTTCTCGATACTCTTCGGCATCAGCATGTTGCTGGTCGGCAAGCGTGCTCGCAGCTTTGTCGAAGGCACTGAAGTGGCCAACGAGATCATGATGAAGATGGTCAATCTGGTCATGGCTGTAGCGCCCTACGCTGTCTTCGTGCTGATTGCCAAGGCCATATCCGAACTGGGTATCGACCTGTTGGCCTCACTGGCAGGCTATGTCGGTGTCCTGGTTGCTGCTCTGATGTTTCATCTGTTTGTCACCCTGATGGTGGTGCTGAAAGTCTTCTCCGGGCTGAGCCCATCGATGTTCCTGAAGAAGATTCGCAACGTTCAGGTGTTTGCCTTCAGTACGGCAAGTTCCAACGCGACCATTCCGGTCACCATGCGCACCGTTACGGAGCGTTTCGGTGTCAACAACTCGGTCGCCTCGTTCACCGTGCCCTTCGGTGCCACCATCAACATGGACGGCACGGCCATAATGCAAGGGGTCGCCACCGTCTTTATCGCCAATGTCTACGGCGTGGAACTGGGTCTGGTGGGGTATCTGACAGTCATCCTGATGTCGGTACTGGCCTCCATCGGCACGGCCGGCGTTCCCGGGGTCGGCCTGATCATGCTGTCCATGGTCTTCACGCAGGTCGGACTGCCGGTTGAAGGCATCGGACTGTTGCTGGGTGTGGATCGCCTGATGGACATGATTCGTACGGCCGTGAATGTCTCCGGTGATGCAACCGTGTCATGCATCGTGGCCAAGGGCGAAGGCAAGCTGGATGAATCGATCTTCAATGATGCCGAGGCCGGTGTGTTCGACAGCAGCGAGTCCTTTCACATCGATGAAGGTGTGCAGGAAGAAATGGCGAAGGTGGTTGAAGCACCTCCGGGCAAGCTCTATCCCGCGAGCAAGCGCGAGACTGAATTGTCCTGATAGCCGCCTGGTCAGGAAGGTGGACTGATCGGCAGCGCCCAGATGGGCGCTGCCACATTCTCCGAGGTCAGCCAGATGGACTGACCGGCAGACACAGCCAGGGCTTCAGCCTGCCACAGAGAATGCGAGTGGATGCGCGTGCCTGGTGCCGTCAGAGCATCCACCCAGGACTGGCCAGTCTGTCGTCTGATGCGGATCACGTGCCGGTAGGTCAACAGATAGGCCGTATTGCTGGCGTCATCGAAATCCAGAGCGGTGGGGTGATTCAGGTCCACACCCGCAACCGCTGCCGCAAGACGTGCCTCGAATCCTGCCCGGGCCTGCGGCAGTTCGCCGGCAAAGCGTGCAATCAACACCTCATCCGTTGCCTGTTCCGGTAGAGTCAGTGTATACAGGCGGCTGGCCTGAGCGCCGGCGCCCGAGACAGCTTCCTTGCTGATCAGATACACGATGTTTTCGTTGATGGCCATCGCTTCGACATTGCGTGGGCCGTCTTCGTAGCGGAAACGCAGGGTGCGGGCGGGTTCGAGAACGCTTGATGAGGGTGTATCCAGACTCGGCTCCTCCACCAGATACAGAACGCTCTGTTTGCGTACCTGCCGATTGTCCCCCGTGTCCCCCAGAACCAGATAATTCCTGTCGCCGATTGTTGTGGTGGCCATGTCCTCCCAGTCTCGGTTGCGGGCATTGACCGGCCAGTGAGCCAGATCGTCCCCGGTCTCGCTCATGGCATACAGTTCGGCAGCGTTGCCGCTGTCATTCAACGCAAACAGGACACCGGGGGTCTGTCGTGAGACGGCCAGCCCACTGATTTCGTCAAGAGCCGGGTTCTGGACCACACCGGTCTGCTCAGCCTGCTCGATCCGCAGAGGTGTCGGCGTGCTGACTCTGGCGGGGGCGATTGCCTCGGGCGCGACATCACGCTGTGTCGCCGTTTTCCGGCTGTTGTCCTGAGTGTCTGCTGTCGCTGTTGCTGTTGCTGTTGCTGTTGCTGTTGTTGTTGTTGTTACTTCAGGCGTTCGAGCCCGCGCCTGCCGCAGCGTTTCGGCAGGCGCCGTGCTGGCGGAGGATTCATCGGCAGCGGGGGCGTCCAGAGACGAACACCCACTGAGCGCGGCGAACAGCAGGCAACTGAGCAAGAATCTGAGTTCAATCATTGCCCGGCGCAGGGATCACTACATCGCGCAGTGCCTTGAACAGTTGACGGGCGGCTGCGGGTGGGCGCTGGGCCTTGCGCTCTGTGAGCGCCTGTCGCTGCAGATGGCGAAACTGTTGTCTGTCAGCTTCCACGTACTCACTCAGAAAGGCGGTCAGCGCCTCCTTGTCGCTTTCACCGTCGACATCCCCCAGCAGACGATCACGCCAGTTCTCGACCTTGTGCAGGTTGACGGTATTGGCTCGCGCTGTCTGTCTCAGCTTTTCCAGCGCGGCATCGACAGGGTCGATATCGATCTGTCGCAGGCGCTTGGCGAGGAACCCCAGTTGGCGCTTGCGGGCACCGTGAGCCTTGATGCGATTCAACTCGTGAATGGCTGACAGCACGTCATCCGGCAGTGGAATGGTGGCCAGTTCGCTGGCTCCCAGATCTGCCAGCTGTGCGCCAAGCTCGCGGACGGCATCAGCATCACGCTTGCGCTGACTCTTGCTGATTTCGTCCAGTGCGTCATCCGGCATGCCGGAATCGAGGTCATTGTGGTCGGTTTCGTCGTCAATCATGGATAGGAATCTGTACCGTGGAACGTGTTTTCCATCGTGAATTTACATTTGAGTACATATGTGCCCGAAATTTCGTTGTTTTTTTACGACAGACGGAGTCTAATGACCTTTCGATACTAGCGAGGGGGTGTCCGGTTTCGGACCAGAGGCACAGGATGGCACGTTCACTTGTTCAAATGGTGATCATAGCGCCTTTGCTGGTGGCAGGTTCGTGCGTCCAGGCATCAGAGTTGAGCCGTTACACTGATGGTCGCAACGATCCGTTCGCATTCAACCCCTCCGAACTGGATTCCATCCGCTTCACTCGCTCCAAATCGGCGCCTGTCGGTATTCGTGCAACCGACGAAGAAGCGCAGAAGCACCTGGACGGACGGCACAATTTTCTGACGCGACAGACCGAATTCTCGTTCAAATTGAAGCCCAAGATGCCCAACTTCTCGCGAGAAGGTGCTTACGGCTTTGATCTGTTCGAAGAGCCGCGGCTGGATGTCAACAGTCGCCTGCTGGGACCGTATCGGCACAATGACACCATATCCGAACTCAATGACGGCCTGGTGTACTCCGCCGGTATCCGCATAGAGCACGAGGATGAGGATATCGATGGTACGGCCTATGTCAGTTCGAGCATGCTGGGACTGTCCTACGGTCGTCTCGGCCGGCTCTGGTACGGCGGAATCGACGTCAATCTGGAACAGTTCGACGACGATTACTACGGTGGAGAACAGCCGGATGTATTGTCTCTGGATGTCACCACGGGTCGTCGCCTCGGATTCACCGGCCTGAGCGACAATTCGCCGCTGTGGCTGCTGTCGGTACAGGGCAACTTCGACATTCTCGATGAGACCGGTGGCGATGCGGTGGATGCCAGAACCGATTGGTATCTGAACCCCAGCCTGTTCTGGCAGCAACCGGGTTTCACGTTCTCGGCCCAGATGCAGCTACCAGTGGAATTCGAGACGCTGGACGATGCCGGTGAACCGGACTACAGGCTCCGGGCCGTGTTCGAAAAGCAATTCAAGTAGGCTGATCGATCAGGTTCAGACGCTTTCCGTCGGGGCCGGGTGACCGCCCACCACTTTTATGCATCAGCCGGATAGCTGCGCGCAATACTCGCCTGTCATGATGCATTCCTGACCTGACCTGACCTGACCTGACCTGACCTGACCTGACCTGACCTGACCTGAACGTTACTGTTCGATTCCGCCTGATCTTTCCCGGTTTTACTCGATCTGCTCGATCTCGTTCGTTGTTGTTCGGTCTTGCTCGGTCCGCTCGGTATTGCCTGGTCTTGCTCAGTTCGCTCGGTCTTGCTTGGTTTTGCTCGGTCTTGCTCAGTTCGCTCGGTCTTACCAAGTCTTGCCCAGTTCGCTCGGTTTTGCTCGGTCTTGCCCAGTTCGTTCGGGGCGCTCGGTCTTACTCGGTCGGCTCGTTCAGCTCAGTCGGCTCGACATCACCCAGATCCAGTTTCTGCTGCAGAAGCCGCTCGGCCTCTTCGCGGACCAGTTCGCTGTCTTCATCCACCGGCATGGCACCGCCCAGTTCGAGTGAAGTCACACGGTTATCCAGGCTCAGCAGACTCAGACGCGCCACCAGTTCGCCGCGCTTGTGATGTTCTATCTTGATCGGCAGATAATCGAGCGATGGGGCGAACCAGGTACTGGTTTCGCGGCTGCCTCCACTGGCATTGTGATTGACCACGCGGATGGTCTCGATTTCTCCCAGCGGCGTTGACAGGATTTCCCGGCCCTTGTTGGCAAAGGCAACCTGCTTTATCTCTCCGCTGTCGAAGATCGACATCTCCGTTTCCGTAAAGTCGTTGCGCAGGGCGTTCATGATGAACACGGTCGCACTCAGACGATCCAGAACAGGCTCATTGAAGGTCTCGCTCAGTTCGTTGCCGCGATAGACATGCGTGATCATCCGGTTGTCCCAATCGAACTCGGCATCGACCTGACGGCGTCGCTCATCATCCTGGCGATAGCGATAAGTCTGCGGCTGCAATTCGATGTCATCACCGCTTCCCGCCAGAACAAATGTGCTCTGCTCCTCGATACGTCCCTTGCCTGCCAGCTTGAACACACCTCTGGGGCGGGTATTGAGGCTGTAACGCCACACGTCGGCGTCTCTGGAGAGCGTCAGACGGGCGGTGCCGGCGGTGATCAGGTTGTTGCCCACCTCATAGACCACTTCGAAAGGTGCGATATCTCCTGCCTTTATCGATTGGGCAGAGGCTGTACCAACCAGGGATGAACAGCACAGCAACAATGCTGCAATGGCTGGTTGCACAACTCGGTTCAGGGCGCCGTGCGATGGCAAGCTTGTCATGACAGTAGTCCTGTTGGCGTTATTGGCAGAATAGATCAATCGACATGACTTGCAGATGATCAAGGGTAAGTCGTTCAGGAGTCGAACCTGTGACACCCTACGCGAAAATGCTTAGTCCTTCCTGCCTACGCAAAGTTGCAAGGCTTTTATGTACAGCGCGTGTTCTTCCTGCAACACTCTTTGTGCCAGGGAGTCCGGTGTATCGTCGGGTTCGATCGGAACGCGTACCTGCGCCACAACCGGACCCGCGTCGAGCTCCGGCGATACGATGTGAACACTGGCACCAGCTTGCAGGTCGCCGGCGGCGATGGCACGTGCATGCGTATCCAGACCCGGATACTTCGGCAGCAGGGAAGGGTGGATATTGAGCATGCGGCCCTGCCAGCGGTTGACAAAGTCTCCCGTGAGGATGCGCATGAATCCGGCCAGAACGATCCAGTCCGGCTGCACCTCGGCGAGCCGTTCATGCATGGCATTGTCGAATTGCTCTCGGCTGGCAAACGCCTTGTGATCGATGACCGCAGTGTCGATGCCCATATCCCGGGCTGCCTGGATACCAGGCGCATCGGGTCGGTTACTGATGACCAAGGCCACGCGGGCATCGAGCTCGCCGTTCAGGCAGGCCTTGCTGATGGCGACCATATTGGATCCACGGCCGGATATCAGAATTGCCAGCGTCGGCCGCGGGTCGGGTGTCGTCATTGCCATATCGAACAGTTGCGCAATCGAAAAGGTGCCGGGCGCCCGGAATCAGTCCTGCAGGTAGCGGACGCCGGGTTCTCCGGCTTCACTCTCGATGCGGCCGATTACCCAGGCCTGTTCACCGGCATCACGCAGACTGCTCACCACCGCGTCGGCTTCATCGGCCGCCACCACAACGGCCATGCCGACACCGCAGTTGAATGTCTTGAGCATCTCGGCATCGCTGATGCTGCCGGCAGTCTGCAACCAGCTGAAGACAGGTGGCAGGCTCCAGCTTTGACGATCGATCAGAGCGATCGTGTTGTCCGGCAGGACGCGCGGAATGTTCTCGGTCAGGCCGCCTCCGGTGATGTGCGCGATGGCATGGACGCGGTGACCGGCCATCACCTGAGCCAGGGACTTGGCGTAGATACGCGTGGGGGCCAGCAATGTCCTGCCCAGTGTCGACTCGCCCATGGGGCTGTTCAGATCATGACCTTCGATCAACTTGCGTATCAGAGAATAGCCGTTGGAATGGGGACCCGAGGAGGCCACACCGATGATCAGATCGCCCGCCGCCACATCAGAGCCGTCGATGATCTCGCTCTTCTCGACCACACCGACGGCAAAACCTGCCAGGTCGTAGTCATCACCGGCGTAGATGCCGGGCATCTCGGCGGTTTCGCCACCCAGCAGTGCCGCGCCGGACTGTACACAGCCTTCGGCAATGCCACTGATGACATCCTTTGCCTGGGAGACATTGAGCTTGCCGGTCGCGTAGTAGTCGAGAAACCACAGGGGTTCGGCACCACAGACAATGATGTCGTTGACACACATGGCCACCAGATCGATGCCGATGGTGTCATGGATGCCCAGTTCAATGGCCAGTCGCAGCTTGGTGCCGACACCGTCCGCCCCGGACACCATGACCGGTTGTCGGTAGCGGTCTACCGGGAGCTCGAAAAGGCCACCGAATCCGCCGATACCGCCAAGTACACCGGGGCGGCGCGTACGAGCCACCAGCGGCTTGATCTGTTGAACCAGGTCGTTGCCTGCTGCGATGTCCACGCCGGCATCAGCGTAGGTCATTCCGGTTTTGGGTTGAGTTTTCTGAGTCATGTTCGGGAACGGCGAAACGGCCATCTAGGGCAATGCGAGGTAGGTTCAATGATACGCTTAATGCCTTGATGGTGTTCGCGCGTTACGCGTACTACCTTTTGACGATGGATACACAGATGGCAGGCAGTCAGGCAGACATGGCGATCCCCGGCAGCAGCACGCACACAGGCAGGCTGGCAGACAGTGGCAGAGCCCCGTGGCTCAAGGTTTCCGGGGCTGTGGGCAAGACCGGTGAGCCGGCAACCCGTTGCAGGCGGTGGCATGCCTTGCCCATGGGCTTGTGGCTGATGCTGCTCAGTGTCTTTCTGGTGACCCACACCGGAGCCGCCAGCGCGCAGGCAGACGCCTTTTCGGTGGAAGTGGCCGTGGCCGATCGAGGCTCTGCCGAGCAGCAGGACGCCTATGTGTCGGCCTTTCGCCGGGTGCTGCTGAACAACAGTGGTGACAAGACTCTGCTGAATCGGGACGATGTGCGCGAAGGACTCGACAACGCCGAGCAATATGTTTCAGGGTTTTCCTACCGCACGCCGCCGCCGGGCACCGTCATCAGTCTGGAGACCCCGATCACCGAGGCCGTACGTGAAACCGGTCAGGCAACGCAGCTGATGATGGTCAGTTTCGATCGTCAATCGGTGATGAAGCTGATTGAAGGTGAGCCGACAGGCAGCAGCAATGAGGAGCCGGTCGCCGCCCCCCTGCGCACCGACAGCGCGCTGGTCTGGTTGCTGGTGCAGGACGACGATCGGGACATCATGATCAGTGATCCGGCGGCGGCCAATGTGCAGTCAAGAGCTCGGGAGATTGCCGGTGCGGCCGGCGTGTCGCTGGTGTTTCCCACGGGCGATGACGAGGATCAACTGGCCCTGGGTCTGGAAGACTTGCTGGTCAAGGACATCACGCGCATAGCCGCGGCCTCCGAGCGTTATGCACAGGACATGGTGCTGTTCGGTACCTTGTCGCGCAATGGCGGGCAGGGCTGGCGCAGCACCTGGGTCAGGATGCTGGGTGATGACATGCAGGAACAGAACTTCGAGACGGCCAGTCTGGATGAGGCCCTGAAGCGTGGCCTGTCCACACTCTCGGACACCGGCCGAATCGATGAAAGCTATCGCTATGGTGGTCAGGCGCTGTCCGATACCGAGGCACTGGTCTGGGTCGGGTCCTTGAATTCCACCAGCGACTACGCCACCATGATGAGGTTCCTGGAAGAACTCCCGTCGGTCAGTACCGTGTACCCGAAAGAGATCAGTGACACCTCCATGGTCTTTGCCGTGCTGCCACGCAGTGCGCTGAGTGATGTCGAATCGGCTCTGGTTACACAGGATTGGCTGCGGCGAACAGCACCTCCAGTGAGCAATCAGCCCGACTCCCTGAGTCAGAATGCCGATCTGGCACTGGAATTCGGACGCTAGTGGGGTGGTTGGGAGTCAACGGTGAAACTCATGGCCTGCGTTCGCCCGTTCGACACACTCTCTGAGTATCGCCTTTCCTGCCCATCGACCCACCCGTACCTGTCGCGGACGTAGTAGAACCACAACCATGCATTCTCATCCTCAATTGACGCTGGCTCTGGACACGGCTCCGGCTGTCTCCTTCGACAGCTTTCATGTGGACAGCTCCACGGCGCTGGTCAGGGACAGCCTGCGCGCCTTTGTCAACGGACAGCTGAAAGAGCAGCAGATATTTCTCTGGGGCGAATCGGGTACCGGCAAGACGCATCTGCTGAGCGCTGCCTGTCAGGCGCTGGCGCAGCGAGGCTATCGCGTGGCCTATATTCCCGGCGAGATGGTCAACGAACCCGGTGCCCTGGATGGCATGGAGCAGGTCGAGCTGTTGTGTTTCGATGATCTGCAGCGCCTCGATCATGCCTCTGAGGTCGATCTGTTTCACTGTATCAACCGTTGTCGTGAAGCCGAGACGCGCCTGATTCTTGCTGCCGACCGGGCACCGGATCAGTTGGGCCTGAAACTGGCGGACCTGCAGACGCGCCTTGGCTGGGGTCTTGTCAGTCACACGCAGCTGATGGATGAAGAAGGGCTTCGAGAAGCGTTTCGCAAGGAATTGCAGGGCCGGTCCCTGGAGGCCAGCGATGAGGTGCTGAGCTATATCATGCGCCGCTTCCCACGGCGCATGGCTGCGCTGAAGAGCATCGTGAAGACGCTTGATGAAGTGTCTCTGAGTGAACAGCGCCGCATCACCGTGCCCTTCGTGAAGAGCATCTTCGGGGAGGCCGAACGCGCCGCCCTGCAGGGGCGATTGCGCTAGCGCTCCACTCGCCGGGCGGGACGTGTCGCAATGCCCGGCGATGAGTCAGGCGGGCGTCGTGATCATCGAGCGCGCCGGCCACTAGTCGACGGGTTTTCGCTGCTCCGGCGGGGTCGGGGTGTAGCGCGCATACAGACTGCTGCCGAGCAACAGGAGCAGGCTGAAGATCACCATGCTCATGCCCAGATACTGTTCCAGCGCCTGCTGGTTGTACCAGACATCCACGCCGATGATGAAGTAGAACAGGCTGAGAAAACCGATCCACTGATGCGTGTAACGACGCGCATGAACGATGCCCCGCAGCGGAAACAGCAGGGGGATGGCCAAGGCTGACAGAACCAGCGCTCGCGGCACCTGTTCGGTCGGCGCCAGCCAGGTGAACCAGTTGACGATCAGCAGCAACAGACCGAAATAACCGATCAGCGTCAGGACCCTGCCGATGGCCGCATGGCGGGGAGATTCAAGGCGTGGTTTGCGTACTTTCTTCTGCCGACTCATGATCCCACCTTGCCTTGCCCGGCGGCCAGTTGCAGGGCGAGGCCGGCGACCCGTGAACCCAGAGCTCGGCACAGACGGGTTTCGGCATCGCTCAACGGCGCCTTGCCATCCTCTCCCGATACATGGCTGGCACCATAGGGGGTGCCGCCGCGTGTGGTCTGCATGAGCTCCGGGTTGGAATAGGGCAGGCCGCAGATCAGCATGCCATGGTGCAGCAGCGGAACCATCATGCTCAGCAAGGTGGCTTCCTGCCCCCCATGCATGCTGCCGGTAGAGGTGAAGGCGGCGGCTGGCTTGCCGGTGAGCGTACCGGCGAACCAGTGTTCGGTGCTCTGATCCAGAAAGTGCTTCAACGAGGCCGACATATTGCCGAAATGCGTCGGACTGCCGATGATCAGGCCGTCGCAATCGAGCAGGTCGGCTTGCTCGACATGGGGCGCGCCACTGTCGGGCACTGCAGGCAGTCGGTCTGCGCTGCGGTCACCGACTCTGGGGGCAGAGCGCAGCACGGCGCTGCAGCCCGATTGCGACTCGACGCCGCGGCCGATCTGCTGAGCCATGCGATAGGTGTTGCCGCCATTGCTGTCATACACGATCAGAATGCGGATCTTGTTCTCGTGCGCCATGCGTACTGGTACTCATTCTTGCTGCCATTGGTTCAACGAGTTTGTCACATCCATGCATGAGTTCGTGATCTGAGCGATACCTTGCCGCACATTCCTTCACGGTCCGTCGCATTCAGTCGATACGTGAGCGATGACACTCACAAATCAATCTGCCTTGTGCTAACTGAAGACGCCAAACGATTCGCTGATCCTGTCACCGGCAAGCTGGAGCTGGAGGCGGTGCTCGACGGTCTGCTGATCGATGGACTGATCGAGGAATCGAACAGCACTTTGCTACGCTCCATCAACCGGCCCGTGGCCGGCAAGGTGCAGGTCGGACCACTGGAGCGCATTGCCGCTGGCGGCTGGCACAATGCGCATGATCCCGAACAGAAGATCGACCTGGATTTCCTGACGCGCTGGCTGGCTCGCAAGGCCGACATACCCTGGAAGCGGATCGATCCTCTGCAGATCGATGTCTCGGCGGTCACCGCGGTCATGTCTCATGCCTATGCCAGCCGCTTCAACGTGATCTGCGTGGAGGTGGCGCCCGATCACGTCGTGTTCGGTACTGCCGAGCCCTTCTACACGGAGTGGCAGAACGAACTGCAGCGAGTGCTGCAGAAGGACATCCGTCTGGTCATCTGCAACCCCGCCGATATCAGACGCTATCTGCAGGAATTGTATTCGGTGTCCCGGTCGGTGCTGGGCGCGAAGAAAGATCAGAGCTATCAGTCCAGCGCAGTACAGAACCTGGAACAGCTCATGGAGCTGGGTCGAGGCGGCAAGCTTGAGGCCAATGACAGTCACGTGGTCAGTATCGTCGACTGGTTGCTGCAGTATGCCTATGAGCAGCGCGCCAGTGATATCCACCTGGAGCCGCGCCGGGAGACAGGGGCCGTGCGTTTTCGCATCGATGGCGTGATGCAACAGGTCTATGACATGCCGGCTGCCGTCATGTCGGCGGTCACCAGTCGACTGAAGATTCTGGGACGGCTGGATGTCGCCGAGAAACGGCGCCCTCAGGACGGGCGTCTGAAGACGCGCAACGGTGAAGGCAAGGAGGTGGAATTGAGGATTTCCACCATGCCGACAGCCTTTGGTGAGAAGATGGTCATGCGTATCTTCGATCCGGAAGTGCTGGTCAAGGATCAGAGCCAGTTGGGCTTCGATGCGCGTGAGGCCGATATCTGGAACGGCATGATTCGTCAGCCCAACGGCATTCTGCTGGTGACCGGGCCGACCGGTTCGGGCAAGACCACCACGCTGTACAGTTCCCTGCAATTGCTGGCCACCCCTGATGTCAACGTCTGTACCATCGAGGACCCGATCGAACTGGTGGTGCCGGCGTTCAACCAGATGCAGGTGCAGCACAATATCGAACTGGATTTTGCCGCCGGCGTGCGGACCTTGCTGCGGCAGGATCCCGACATCATCATGGTGGGTGAAATCCGTGATCTGGAGACCGCGCAGATGGCGGTACAGGCAGCACTGACCGGTCACCTGGTGCTCTCGACCCTGCACACCAACGATGCCGCCTCGGCCGTGACCCGACTGCTCGAGCTGGGCATCCCCTACTACCTGATACGGTCGACGCTGATCGGTGTGGTAGCCCAGCGCCTGATCCGCACCTTCTGTCCGCACTGTGTCGGCCAGCAGGCCATGGATGAAGAGCAGTGGCAATCTCTGATGGCACCCTGGAAAGCCCAGACACCTGCGCATATGCATGTGCCCAAGGGCTGTCTCGAGTGCCGCAACACCGGTTTTCTGGGACGTGCCGGCATCTACGAATTGCTGCAGATGTCGCCGGGCGTGAAGAATCTGGTGACCCCCGATGTGCATCTGGAAGACTTGCGCAAGCAGGCCTACAAGGATGGCATGCGACCCATGCGCATCAGCGGTCTTGGCAAGGTTGCCCAGGGCAAGACAAGCTTCGAGGAGGTGCTCAAGGTCACCCCGGCGCCACTGCTGGATTGAGTTTGTGGCAGTGCTGCCGGATAATCCCGTCATCTGATTGATGGACGGACGTCTTCCGGTGACTAGCACATCCTCTCTGCTGCTGCGGGCAGCCAGTTCTGCCGACATGCAGGCCATGACCCGCATTTACGCCCATCATGTGCTGCACGGTACCGGCAGTTTCGAAGAGGTGCCGCCGGAACAGGCTCAGATGCAACAGCGTTACGACCAGCGCGAGGCGGAATCCTATCCGACACTGGTTGCCGAGCTGAACGGCGAGGTGGCAGGTTTTGCCTATGCTGGAAACTACAAGCCGCGTTCTGCCTATCGCTTCACGGTAGAGGATTCTGTCTATGTGGCCCCTGAGCATGTCGGTCAGGGGATCGGTCGGCAGCTGCTCGAAGAGCTGATTGCGCTGTGCACGCGATCCGGGTATCGCCAGATGATGTCGGTGATCGGCGACAGTGCCAATCATTCATCCATCCGCCTGCATGAGCGCTGTGGATTCCGGCTTATCGGTACCGCTCGGGGTCTGGGCTTCAAGCACGGAAAGTGGCTGGATATCGTCTACATGCAACGTGAGCTTCAGGATGCCGACTCGGTCTGAGCCCTGTGCGGGCGGCTGGCGTTAGGCCTGATCGCCATCAGGGGGTAACAGCCATGACGGTATGATGCCGAACGCTGGTAGCATCGGCCGTACCATTGACGTACAGCCATTCCGCCGCATCGAGCAGATCAGCATGTTTCAACCGCAGACCCTGCACTCCCTTGTCCGGAGTGAAGAGCAGTATCGGCAATCCTGCAGGGGCGCAGGTGCATGCACGAACGTCTGTCACGGGTGGCAGCAAGCGCGGCTGCGCCCTGGGTGCTGCAAGCGCCTGCTCGATACCGGGCGTGTCTCTTGATCGACACCGAATCCGAGTCGCTGGGCATCGAGTGCCTGCAGTCGGCAGAGGCGTTCGACCAGCTACGCGCCATCTGGCAGACACTGGAACGTCTCGACACGAGGTGCACTCCGTTCAATACCTGGAGCTGGAACCACCTCTGGTGGCAGCATCAGGCCAGCCCCCGGGATTCCCTGGCGTTACTGGTGGTCCGTGAAGGTCGCCGCGTGGTCGCCATCGCCCCCTTCTATCTGCAATCGTCTCATCTGTGCGGAGTGATCCCGCTCAAGTGTCTGCGGTTCGTGGGCAGCGGCGGCACTGTCGCATCGCACTATCTCGATCTCATTGCCGTGCCCAACAGGCGCGATGCCGCCGAACGCGCGGTAATGCAATACCTGAGACAGATGAAGGGCTGGCAGAAACTGATTCTGAGCGACGTCGACGAGACGTCCACCCTGGTCAGGCGGGCTGCCGAGTTCAGAGCGCTTCTGCCTGGCATGACGATGACGCCGCACGCGCATCGGCTTCGCAAGGCCGTGTTTCCGGACACGGTCGAGGCCTTCCATGCGCAATCGGGGCCTGAGAGACAGGGGCAGATTCAGCGCTGGCTGAGTCAGCTGGATGTGGCAGGGCGATGGGAGAGGGTGTTGTGCGCCTCGAACGAGGAGATGCTCGAAGCCAGTGATGCGCTGTTTGCACTGAGCCGGCATCGACTGGAAAACGGGCAGGGTCATGCCGCGTTCTGTCAGCGCGCCGACGAGCAGTTCTACCGTGCGCTGATCCGTCGCTTCTTTGCCGATGATGCCCTGTGGCTCGCAGTCATCAAGCTCGATGGCAGGATCATGGCTGTGCTCTGCGCCTTTCTCTGGCGAGGAGAATTACTGTTCGTACACAGTGATTGCGCGGCCGAGCACGAGGACCTGAAGCCTCTGGCCGTGCTGTCACAGCATGTGGTGGAGCGGGCCATCGAGCAGGGGCTGAGCGGGTTCGACATGCTCGCGGCAGAGGGTGCCTGCGAATTCCTTGATGCCCGTGAGGCAAACCGTATGGTGGATATCACCTGCGTGCGCCCCGGTGTGCTTGCACTGCTGGACGCTGCCAGCAGGCGCTTGCAGCGCTGAATGCCGCTGAATGCCGCTGAACGGCGCTGAACGGCGCTGAACGGCGCTAGGCGGCGGCGCAGCGGCACTGGAAGAACGAGACAAGGGAGGTTGACCTTCCGAGTGTTTCTGGTAACCATAGTTGTCTTCAGACAGATGCCCGTGCGTACTGCTGGCAAGGCTGTCTGCCACTTTCATGGAACAAGCCCATGCTTGAATTGCTCAAGACCCGAGAATCACTCGGCCGGTATCTTCGACTGCCCGCGCGCTTTCTGTCACTGCTGTTGCCCTGTCTGCTCGTGCTGACAGCCTGCGGCGGCAGCAGCAGTTCGAGCGGCGTCCCCGAGGTCGACGACAATCAGCCGCCGACACAGGGTGAAACGGATGACGAGGACGATGGTCTGGGGCAGGACGAAACACCGGATCCCGGGGTCGTGGGTCAGGCAGGCGAGCTGACGGGGCCCGCCGAGCAGGTACCCGATGATCTGGCGGATCAGAACGAGGTGGGTCTGATCATCGATGCGGCGGCACGATGCGCCATCGCGGGCGAGAGCTTTGACCTGTCGGTTTCGCGCTCCCTGAGTGAGGAAGAAGAAAGTGCGGGCATACTCGAGGGGCCGCAGGATGTCTCGGCCTATGTCACGCTGACACAAAGCCTGGGTGATTCACTGGAGTTGCTGTCACGCGGGGATGGTGCAATCCAGCTGCAGCATCGGCAGCAGGATATCGTGGGCCTCACGGCGGATCTGGGCACCGGTTCGGTGACCGCCTATCTGGCAGGCTTTGCGTCCGACACGCCCACCAGTGTCGTGCTGAAGAAGCCTGTGGCTGGCGGCTGCCTTTATGCCCTGCGTCTGCCAGACTACTGCGCAACCGGTTTTGCCAAGGCTGGCAATCTGACCATCGGTATCGGCGATCAGGCCATCAGCGCCCAGGGGTGCGAGTTGCAGAACCCGGCCAATCACCTGGTCGTCGAGTTGACAACATCCCCGCAATAGGGGGGGCTGTCGACCGATTTGCCGTGAATCGCAGCCGATAATGGCTAGCGGTTCAAGGAATCACCGGCCACTTGGCGCGAAGGCGCCAGTGTGTGATCTGCGCAGCATTTGAAAAAAACCAGATGGATAAACTGGCCACCGATTAAAGACATGTACACGGTGGAAGTATCCGGATGGCAGATTCAGGCACGGACAGGAAAAACATAGAACTTGATGCGTTGTTCAAGCGTGCTGATGATGTGGTGGCCACGTCAGTCATCGGCCGCCCGAAACGAGGCTCGGGATACATCCCCAAGGTGGATGCCAAGATTCGGCTGAACGCCGAAGTGATGGCCTGGTTGAAGGACATGGGGCCGCGTCATTACAGTCGCATCAACGGTCTGCTGACAGCCCTGATGGAACTCGACAAGAGCACCAGAGCCGAGATGCCAGCCGAAGCAGGAATCGCCGGACAAGACCCGGCAGGCGGCATGCAAGCCGAATCACCGGCACCTGCAGCGTCAGACCCGGAAGGCGAGTCAGCTGCGCCTTCGAATGCGACCACAGATCCGGCAACGGAGTCGACCTCTGCAGCCGGTGAAGCATCCTCGGCGCACACCAGGGAAAAAGCGCAAGGCTGACGATAGTCGTCAATCCGACCGAGACTCTGCGCACAGGTTTCCTTCGCGCAGGACGTCTGCCGTTCCGACGGTCACAGTGAAGACAGCAGTGATAGTATTCGGCCAATGCCTGTCATTGCCTGTACACCTGCAACCTCTTCGCTTTTCGTCAGAACGCTCCCATGATCGATACCTGGTACAGCCGTAGTCTGCCGGAGCAATCCGTGCACGTCATGGCGGCCGACAGTCATGCCGATGTCTGTGTCATCGGGGGCGGACTGGCGGGTCTGAGCACGGCTCTGGAACTGGCGCGAGGCGGCCAGCAGGTGATCGTGCTGGAAGCCGAGCGTACTGCCTGGGGCGCGTCCGGACGCAATGGCGGTTTCGTGTCCCCCGGCTATGCGCAGGGATATCAGGCCATTGAAGCGCGGGTGGGTGTCGATGAGGCCCGCACGCTTCACGCCATGTCGATCGAGGGCATGCAACAGGTTGCGGCCAATATCCGCGACTTGCACATTACGTCGGCCATACCGGTCAATGGCATGCTCAGTGCCTGTCGCTATCCGGCAGCCGGGCAGCTCAAGGCAAGGCGCGACTGGTACGCGGAGCAATTCGGCTACGACGTCGAATACCTGGACAGGAACGCCCTGAGTGAGCATCTGAGCTCGCCGCGTTATCACGATGCGCTGCACGATGGCAATGCCTTTCATTTCAACCCGCTTGCCTACTCGCGAGGCCTGGTCGATGCCATTCGCCAGCTGGGCAGTCAGGTTTTCGAGGAGACGGTTGTCGAATCCATCAAGGGGGCGCGAGGCAGCTGGCAGATCGTCAGTCCTCGCGGTACCGTCAGTGCACGTGATGTGGTGGTGGCAACCGGCGGCTATACGGGGAAATTGTTACCGGTGCTGCATCGCAGCTACCTGCCCATTGCCACCTACGTCATGCTGACCGAGGCCAATCCGGAGCTGGTTGCCAGTGCCGTGAAGACGTCATCGGCCATCCTCGATGACCGGCGAGCATCGGATTATTACCGGGTGGTTGATGACGGCAGGCGCTTGCTGTGGGGTGGACGCATCACCACCCGTACCAGCGAACCGCGTGCCCTGTCTCGGTTGCTGCACAAGAGCATGGTGTCCACCTATCCCCAGTTGAAGGAGCTTCAGGTGGATATGGCCTGGTCAGGTTCCATGAGCTATGCACGGCATCGCATGCCACAGATAGGCCAACTGTTGTCAGGCCTGTGGTATTGCACCGCCTTTGGCGGGCATGGCATGTCCACAACGGCCATCGGTGGCAAGGTGGTCGCCGAGGCCATTCTGCAGCAAAGTGATCGCTATCGACACTTTGCACCATTCGGCCTCGACTACACCGGCGGACTTGTCGGTCGTGCAGCCGTGCAGGCGACCTACTGGCACTATCAGCTCATGGACGCCTGGCGCGAACGTCAGCGGTAGACCATGCCACCATCGATGATGACGCATTGGCCGGTCATGTAATCACTGTCCGGGCCTGCCAGATAGGAAACCAGCTGCGCAACATCCACCGGCGTCTGCGCGCGTCCTGATCAAGATCGACCAATGCAATGGCTGCCCCGTTGGTGATGCATCTGCCACACAATGCAACACGCTGCAACGATCGAATGGTGCCGACAGCCGACAGCCGACAGCCGACAGCCGACAGCCGACAGCCGACAGCCGACAGCCGACAGCCGTGGGCGTGCGGCTGCAGACTGCCGTCTTGTCGTATCAGGGCGAGGGCAGTTGAAACGCCGGACGAACGGCATCGAGCATGCGCGATGCCAGGGCCAGCTTGTGTTGTCTGGACTGACCGCGGCCCACAGGTCCGTCCACAAACAGATTCGCCAGACCGTGAACCGAGGACCAGGCCAGCAGCTCCTCAACGCTCAGCTGGTCAGGGTCGGTATCGTGAATGGAGTCGGCGAAGCCCCCCTTCAGGTTGGCGCTGAGCTGTTCGGCCGCGGCCACGTAGGCGTCGTTACCGGAGTAGATGGTCTCTTCGTTCCACATGGCGCGAAAGAAAGCGGGCTTGTCGATGGCGAAGGCAATATAGGCCAGACCAACGGCCGACAGGGCGTCCCGGCCTTCCTCATGCGCACTGGCGTTCGCTGCGGACAGGGAATCTGACAGCTGCAGCAGGGCGCGAGTGGCGAAAGCGGTGAGCAGATCGCGCTTGTCGCTGTAATGCCGGAAGGCCGAGGATGGCGACACGCCCAGACGTTTGGCACAGGCTCGCAGGCTGACGGCCTCCAGACCGAACTGCGTTGCCAGTTCATCCACGGCATCGAGCAGCGATTCGGCCAGATTGCCGTGATGGTAGCTGCCTTTGTCTTTTTTCATCGGAAGTTTCATGGGCATGATTCTACTCGCCAATGTGATCACTGTTAACTTTTTTTTCGAAAACGCTTGAAAAACCGGGTCGTCTTCCGATAGTATATGTGAACAGTGTTTACATAGATCAACAGAGGAAGCGGGTTGATTGGAATGAGAATGCACTTAAATGCATTGTTTGTTCACACACTGCGCAGTACCAACGCTTCTCGACATCGACAAGCCAAGAGGTATCAATCATGTGTTCATCAAGAAGAAGTACCGTTGAATCGCGCGCCTATCGTTCGTGGTCAAACAGCGCGGATGCAGCGGGCCGCAGTGGTCGCTGGACGGGTGTGAATATCGTCGCCATGGTGGTGGGATTCGTGCTGTTCTGGCCCGTCGGACTGGTCGTTCTGTTCTGGATCTATTCAGGGCGAGATGTGCGAGACCTGCCGGGGGCGGTGAAGGAACAGTGGGGCCGGATGTTCAACGGCCAGAAGTCGGTTCAGGGAGATTCCGATAACGTCGTGTTCAACGACTACCAGCAGACCCAGTACGATCGCATCCGCGAAATCAAGGAAGAGATCAAGTCACGCGCTCAGCGTTTCGCCGAGTTCCGCATGGATGCCAGACGTCGTGCCGACCAGGAAGAATTCGATCGGTTCATGGCCAACGGCAGCAAGACCGGTGCTACCGAGTAATGATTCGGGGCAGGGTGTCATGAGGGGTGTGAGAGCGTCTGTGCCGGTCGGCACAGACGCGTTAAACGAAAAAGGCCCGACGATCTGTCACAGTGAGGAACACTGCTTCAGGTCGCCGGGCCTTTCTGCATGGCCGGGGAGAGTCTTCCCCCGGCAAGCTTCCTGACAGCGCTGCTTTCTCGTTGGTGTCAGACGATACGCGACAGTACGTCGGCGCGTGCGATGACCTCGGATTCCGGCTGACGACGATCACGGTATTCGATTTCATCATTCGCTAACAGTTTGTCACTGACCACGAAACGGTGCGGGATACCGACCAGTTCCATGTCCGTGAACATGGCACCGGGACGTAATGGACGATCATCGAACAGCACATCCACACCGGCTGCCAGCAGTTCGGCATAGAGTGCTTCGGCAGCCTCTCTGACTGCATCCGACTTGACCATGTTGATCGGGCAGATCACGGCTTCGAACGGGGCGATGGCCATGGGCCAGACGATGCCTCGCTCATCATGGTTCTGCTCGATGGCCGCGGCGGCAATACGCGTGATACCCACGCCGTAGCAACCCATCATCATGGTCTGCGGCTTGCCGTTTTCATCCAGAACCGTGGCGCCCATGGACTGGCTGTAGGTATCGCCCAGCTGGAAAATGTGGCCGACTTCGATACCGCGAACGATCTTCAGCGTGCCACCACCCACCGGGCTGGGGTCGCCTTCCACCACATTGCGCAGATCGCGAACCTCGGGCTCGGGCAGGTCACGCCCCCAGTTGACACCGGTCAGATGCTTGCCGTTCTCGTTGGCACCGCAGATGAAATCACTGAGCAGGGCAGCGTCGGCATCCGCGATGACCGGCACGTTCAGGCCCACGGGGCCGATGGAACCGGCATCGCAGTTGGCAGCTGCCTTGATGGTCTCGGCATCGGCCATGACCAGTGGACTGGCGACCTCGGGCAGGTGCTCGGCCTTGATCTCGTTCAGCTGGTGGTCGCCACGCAGTACCAGTGCCACGACAGGTGTCTCTTCGGTTCCCTGGACCAGCAGCGTCTTGAGGCAGCGCGACTCGTCCACCTGCAGCTGGGCGGCCAGCTCGGCAATGGTGTGGACGCCGGGTGTGTCCACGCTGGCCATGCTTTCGCTGGCTTCACCACGACTCCCCTGACTGACGACGGCCGCCTTTTCCATGTTGGCTGCGTAGTCGCCCTCGGTGGAATAGACCACGGCATCCTCACCGCTGTCTGCCAGCACATGAAATTCGCGCGACATGGCACCACCGATGCTGCCGCTGTCTGCCTCCACTGCCCGGTACTCGAGTCCCATGCGGTCGAACATGTTGCAGTAGGCCACATGCATGCTGTCGAAACTCTCCTGCAGCGAAGCCTCTCCCAGGTTGAAGGAATACCCGTCCTTCATGATGAATTCACGCGCGCGCATCACGCCGAAACGAGGCCGTACTTCGTCGCGGAACTTGGTTTGGATCTGGTAGAAGTTGATTGGTAGCTGGCGGTAGCTCTTGATCTCACGGCGGGCGATATCGGTGATGACCTCCTCATGAGTGGGGCCGACACAGTATTCGCGATCATGGCGATCATGCAGTCGCAGCAGTTCCGGGCCGAACTTCTCCCAACGACCGGATTCTTCCCACAGCTCTGCCGGTTGCACCGACGGCATCAGCACTTCCAGCGCACCGGCCCGATTCATCTCTTCACGCACAATGGCCTCGATCTTTCGCACCACGCGCAGGCCCATCGGCATCCAGGAGTAGAGTCCGGAGCCGAGGCGGCGTATGAAGCCGGCTCGCAGCATCAGCTGATGGCTGGCAATTTCCGCATCGTTAGGGGTTTCCTTGGTGGTACTGATATGGAACTGACTGGCGCGCATACCCTTGATCTCGTTGGTTTGGCAGGCAGTATAACGAGCCGGAGGCACTGCATGTCGTCCTCTGTGAGCACCAGACAAGTATCATGTCGGGATGGAAGAATCCTGTCGCCACTCAATTCCCGCTCATGTCTGATCGTCGACTCAAGGTGTTTCACACGGTTGCCGGTGTGCTCAATTTCACCCGCGCCGCAGAATTGCTGCACATGACGCAGCCGGCGGTGACCCATCAGATCCGGCAGCTGGAGGAGGAGTTCAACGCCCGTCTGTTCGATCGCAACAACAACCGCATCAGCCTCACGGCGGCCGGTGAGCGTGTCATGGAATACGCTGATCGCATTCTGGCGCTCTACGACGAAATGCAGGAGTCGGTCAAGACACTCACCGGAGATCGCACCGGTCTGGTGACGCTGGGCGCCAGTACCACCATCGCCGAGTACATGCTGCCCGGCTTGCTGGGCGGCTTTCGACAGGGTTTTCCCGAGGTGCAGATCCGGCTGCGGGTGGCCAATACCGAGACCATCGTGGCCATGGTGGCCGACAACTCCATCGAACTGGGTGTGGTGGAGAGCGAGGTGGACAGTCAGCTGTTGCGGGTCGAACAGTGTCAGCAGGATGAGCTGGTACTGATCGTGCCGCCGGATCACCCCTTGAGTCGTGCAGCCGACATCACACCGGAAGATCTGCTCGGCTATCCCTTCATTCACCGTGAAGACGGTTCGGGAACGCGCAGCGTGATCGAGAAATACCTTGCGGCACGGGGAATGAGTGAGGCAGACCTGAACTGCCCGTTCGAATTGGGGAGCACCGAAGCCATCAAGGGGGCGGTGCAGGCCGGTGTCGGAATATCGATCGTGTCCGGTTCCACGCTGCAGAAGGAGCTGAATCTGGGAAAACTGGTGGCGCTGCCGTTGAATCCGCCGGTAATGCGCTCATTTTATCTGGTGAGACAGAAACAGAAATTCAGAACACAGCTGATGAATGAATTGTTTCTGTTCGCGCGCCGCTATTTCGATGAGAGCGCACAATCGGGTAAAACGCTCTGATAAAGCCGTTTCAGGGCCGCTCTGCACTATTGTGATGCGTCCGGGCGCTGGCTGATGTCCCTGCATGGAACCTCCAGTCGGGATGGCTGCCCTTGCTGCGCGCCATGCGCTCTTTCGGGGTGTCATACTGTTGTGGTATCCGGAGTCCTATTCTCCGGCCTTTGTTGATCGAGTCATTCAAGGAGTCGTCCTGGCGATGTACGACATTTTCCGAGACTGGTATGCGCGGAACTTTTCGGATCCGCAGGCAGTCATTCTCGCCTTCCTGCTGCTGATGCTGTTCGGCCTGCTGTGGCTGATCGGCGACATCATGGCGCCGGTTCTGGTTGCGCTGGTGCTGGCCTACCTGCTGGAGAGTGTGGTCGTGACCATGCAGCGCTGGCATGTGCCGCGCACTCTGGCCTCGGTCTTCATCCTGTTGATCATTCTGGCTCTGTCGCTGATCGTCATCTTTGGTCTGGTGCCGGTGCTGTCGCAGCAGCTCACCGGCATCGTCAGGGAACTGCCGGGCATGGTCGGCAACATTCAGGAGCAGATGTTGCGTCTGCCGGAAAAATACCCGGACATCTTCACCGTGGATCAGGTCAACGATCTGATCGATAATCTGCGGCGCGAACTGACCTCCTTTACCCAGAGCGTCCTGTCCTTTTCCCTGGCCCAGCTGGGCAGTCTGGTGATGATTGCGGTCTACGTCGTGCTGGTACCGATCATGGTTTTCTTCGCCCTCAAGGACAAGGACAAGCTGCTGGCCTTTGCCGCCAAGTTCGTACCCCACCGCAGTGAACTGAGTTTCCAGGTATGGCGAGAGGTGGATGAGAAGATTGCCAACTACATTCGTGGCAAGTTCGTCGAAGTCATCATTGTCTGGGTAGTCACCTACATCCTGTTCGCGGTGATGGGGCTCAACTATTCACTGCTGCTCAGTTTCCTGGTCGGACTCTCCGTCATCATTCCCTATGTCGGCGCCATTGCCGTCACCGTGCCGATCGCGTTGATCGGCTTCTTTCAATGGGGGCTGACCGCGAAGCTGGGTTACCTGCTGATCGCGTATCAGATCATCCAGATTCTCGATGGCAATGTGCTGGTACCCCTGCTGTTCTCCGAAGTGGTCAATCTGCACCCGCTTGCCATCATCGCGGCTGTGCTGTTCTTCGGCGGCCTGTTCGGTCTGTGGGGGGTGTTCTTCGCCATTCCTCTGGCGACACTGGTGCAGGCAGTCATGAATGCCTGGCCCAAGGCCCGCGATCACCAGACCATGCTGCTGGATGACGCTCAGCGACGTTGAAGCCGCTGAGTCGTCATCGCGCCTCGCCACTCGAGCACCATGGCTGGGCGGGGATGGTGTTGCTCAGTCGAGCGCCTGCACGGCAGCCAGAACCTCATCCACATGGCCCGGCACCTTGACCTTGCGCCACTCCTGACGTAACACGCCCTTTTCGTCGATCAGGAACGTACTGCGTTCGATGCCCTCGAATTCCTTGCCATACATCTTCTTCAGCTTGATGACATCATAGTCACGGCACATGCCACCTTCTTCGTCGGACAGCAGCTCGAAGGGCATTTCCTGCTTGGCCTTGAACTTCTCGTGACTCTTGATGCTGTCCTGCGATACGCCCAGAACCACCGCTCCTGCGGCTGTGAACGCCTCGATGGCATCCCGGAAATTCTGGCTTTCGGTGGTGCAGCCGGGCGTAGCATCACGGGGGTAGAAATACAGCACGACCTTGCTACCTTTGAGGCTGGCCAGGGAAATGTTGCGCTCGCCAGTGGCTGGCAGATCGAAGGCAGGGGCAGGTTTGTTCAGTTCGGGAGTGCTCATGGTTTTTCAGGGCCGGTGTAAACGTTCGGATAGCGGTTGAGAAAGCGGCTGGTCAACAGTACCATTGCGGGATAACTCAGGAGTGAAGCATGTTTCAGGGCAGTATGGTGGCATTGGTCACCCCTATGCTCGACGATGGTACGGTCGATGATGCGGCGCTGGCCGATCTGATCGAATTCCATATCGAGGCTGGTACCGATGCCATCGTGGCGGTAGGCACCACTGGAGAATCCGCCACCTTGACGGTACCGGAGCATGCTCGGGTGATCAAGCAGACCATCGAGCTGGTCAACAAGCGGGTACCGGTGATTGCCGGCACGGGGGCGAATTCGACGTTCGAGGCCATCGAGCTGACGTCACGGGCGCGTGAGGCCGGTGCCGATGCCTGTCTGCTGGTGACGCCGTATTACAACAAGCCCACACAGGAAGGTCTGTTCCAGCATTTCAAGGCGCTGGCCGAAGCCGTTGACATACCGCAGATTCTCTACAATGTGCCGGGCCGTACCGCCGTGGACATGCTGCCGGAGACCACGGCGCGCCTGTCGAAGCTGGACAACATCGTCGGCATCAAGGAAGCCTTCGGCACGGTTGAACGCATTCAACAGCTGCTCGAGATCTGCGTGGACGATTTCATGATTGTCACCGGCGATGATGCAACTGCCATGGAGAGCATATTGGCCGGTGCACATGGCGATATCTCGGTCACGGCCAATGTCGTGCCTCGAGAGATGCACCTGATGTGCAAGGCCGCTCGCGCCGGTGATCGTGCCGCGGCCGAAGCCATCGAGGCTCGTATCAGGGACCTGCACCGCGACCTCTTCCTCGAGTCCAATCCCATTCCGGTCAAGTGGGCCCTGCATGCCATGGGGCGCATCGGTGGCGGCATCCGTCTGCCGCTGACGCCACTGGCCAGTGAGTACCACGAGGTGGTCACCGCGGCACTGAAGAAGGCCGGAGCCTTGTCATGAAGAAAATCCTCTGTCACCTGCCGGCGGTTGTGGCAGCCATTGTGCTGGCTGGCTGCAGCAGCCTGCAATCGGCCAACAGTCCCGATGTGCTGTACGACAAGGACGCCGAGGCGTCCCGGTCGCTGCAGGTGCCACCGGACCTTACCGATATCAGCAATACCGAGCAATTCGTATTGCCCGGTACCAGTGGTGGTCCGGTCACTCGCAACACGCTGCTGCCACAGTTTTCATCGGCGCGTTTCGAGCGCGCCGGGCAGCAGAGCTGGCTGGCCTTCACTGCACCGGTTGAAGAGCTCTGGCCACAGTTGCTGGCCTTCGCAAAGAAGGAAAAGTATCTGATCGCCAGCACTGAACCGGCTGCCGGCCTGATCTTCACGCAGTGGCGACCGGCCAGTGCGGTCACTCGCGGCAGCCTGTTGCAGAGCCTGATTGGTGGGGATGAGGAATTCAGCCGTGTGGCGTTTCGTCTGGAGCGAAACGGCACTGGCAGTCGCCTGTTCGCCCGCTCCCAGGCGGCATCCGAAGCCGTGGCCACCGCTGCCGACAGCGATGCGCTGGCCTGGCCCGCAGAGTCACATGATCCGGAAGCCACCAGTGCCATCCTCAGCCGTTTGCTGGTCTTTCTGGGCGTGAACGAGCAGAAGGCGCGCGGCATCATCGACGCCGAGCAGGCGCGTCTGGTGACCGACGATGTGTTGATCGTCACCACCGGTTCCGGCCGTCAGCTGGTGATGCAGCGGGGCTTCAAGCCGTCCTTCAATGCGGTACTGAGTGCGCTGGAGACCCTCGACTACGATGTCACCAGCAGCGATGACGGCGTTGGGCGTATCGAATTTCTGGACAAGGAAACCCCACTGGTCATCGAGCTGGCGCCACAGCATGTGAGTGAAGTGCGGATCGCATTGACCGACACCGGCGGAAGGCGCTTGCCCGATGCCGAAGAGAAGGCCGTTCTGGATGCCTTGCTGGCTCAGATAGGCTGATAATGATCCAGGTTGCGGCACTGGGGAGTGGCAGCTCCGGCAATTCACTGTTGGTGAAGTCGGAACGCACGACCCTGCTTATCGACTGCGGTTTCACGATGAAGGAGACCATCGCGCGTCTGCATCACCTGGGTCTGTCGCCGTCCGAGCTCGATGCCATCCTCATTTCACATGAACACGGCGATCACATGAAGGGTGTGGGGCCCTTGTCCCGCAAGTTCGGCCTGCCGGTCTGGTGTACCTACGGTACCTATCACCGCGCGCGAGACAATCGCTTCTCGTCAGTAAGACTGTTTCATGCGCACGAGCCTTTCGTCATCGGTGACATGGAAATCGATCCGTTCCCGACGCCTCACGATGCGGCTGAGCCCTGCCAGTTCGTGTTCTGCGCAGGCGATGTGCGCTTTGCCAACGTGACTGATCTTGGCGCCTGCACACCGCATGTGCGTGAGAAACTCGAAGGTGTTCACGGCCTGGTGGTGGAATGCAACTATGACAATGACATGTTGCGCAATGGCCCCTATCCACCCAGCCTGCAGGCTCGCATCCGCTCCGATTACGGACATCTGGGCAATGATCAGGCGGGCATGCTGATGCGCGAACTGGATCATCCGGAGCTGCAATATATCCTGCTGGGGCACCTGTCCGAACAGAACAATTCCGATGCACTGGCTCTGGCCACGATGCAGGATCATGTCGAAGATCGCCACCATCGCATTTCGGTGCTGGCGCAGCACTGCTGCAGTCAGTGGTTCAATGTGGTTGCAGACGGTATCGGTGCGGCCATGGTGGAAGAGGAACTGGCCGGCGTCGTCTGACGTCGCGGCTGATCTCCCGCCACCCCGTATCGCTCAGTAACGAGCGCTTTTTGAATCTAACCGCCGGCAGCCTGTCGTTTGGTGTCCGCCGCAACCAGCGCGGAAATCTGCTCGCGCAGACCATCGATATCCAGCCTGCAGTACTCCAGCAACTCCTCACGTGAGCCATGCTCCACGAATTCGTCGGGCAGGCCGATCAGTTTCACCGGGGTACTGGAGCCTGTCTCGGACAGATGCTCGAGCACACCGGCACCCGCACCGCCGGGTATGGCGTTCTCTTCCAGGGTGATGATCAGTTCGTGCGATTGGGCGAGGGATTCGATCAGCGAGGTGTCCAGCGGCTTGACGAAGCGCATGTTGACCACCGTAAAGCCCATCTCCTTGCCCAGACGCTCGGCCGGCTCCACCATCGTGCCGAAGGCCAGTAACGCGACCTGCGCGCCATCGCGGCGCAACTCGGCCTTGCCCACGGGCAGGGCAGTCATGTTTTCCTCAACATCGACACCGGGACCATTGCCGCGCGGATAACGTACCGAACTGGGGCCATCGATCTGCATGCCGGTATAGAGCATCTGCCGGCATTCATTCTCGTCGGCAGGCGCCATGACCACGATGTTGGGCAGGCAACGCATGAAGGAGAAGTCGAAACTGCCCGCATGAGTGGGGCCGTCCGGACCGACAACGCCTGCACGGTCGATGGCAAAGACCACCGGCAGATTCTGCAGCACCACATCGTGTACCAGTTGATCGTAGGCTCGCTGGAAGAAGGTGGAGTAGATGGCCACGACCGGTTTCATGCCGCCACAGGCCAGACCGGCAGCCAGAGTGACCGCGTGTTGTTCCGCGATGCCGACATCGAAGTAGCGATCGGGAAACTGCTTTTCGAATTCCACCATGCCGGAGCCTTCGCGCATCGCGGGCGTGATCCCGACCATGCGTTCGTCCTTCTGCGCCATGTCACACAGCCATTGACCGAACACCTGGGTGTAAGTCGGCTGATTGGACTTGCTGGATTTGTGGGCCTTGCCGGTCTGCGGATCGAAGGGGCCAATGGCATGCAGCGCCAGCGGATCCTGCTCTGCAAACTTGTAACCCCGGCCCTTGCGTGTCACCACGTGCAGAAAGACCGGGCCTTTCATTTCCCGGACATTGCGCAGCACTGCCACCAGGCTCTCTACATCGTGTCCGTCAACCGGGCCGAAGTAGTTGAAGCCGAGCTCTTCGAACAGCGAGCTGGGTACCACCATGCCCTTGACATGTTCCTCGGTCCGGCGCGCCAGCTCCAGCATGGACGGCACCTTGCTCAGCACGCGCTTGCTGCCTTCGCGTGCGCCGTAAACCAGTTTGCCGGACAGCATGCGGGCCAGGTATTTGTTCATGGCACCCACATTGGGTGAAATCGACATGTCGTTGTCGTTGAGGATCACCAGCATGTCGGCTTTCACACCGCCGGCATGGTTCAGCGCCTCATAGGCCAGTCCGGCCGTCAGTGCGCCATCGCCAATGACCGCGACGACCTTTTCGGGCTCATGCTCCGAGCTGTTGCCGGAACCGAGCGGGCCAGAGCCGGCTGCGTTGAAGCTGGCGTGGGTCGCACGCTGGCGCGCAGCCAGTGACATGCCCAGCGCGGCACTGATGGAGGTGCTGGAGTGGCCGACGCCAAAGGTGTCATATTCACTCTCTTCGCGATTGGGGAAGCCTGCCAGGCCGCCTTGCTTGCGGATGGTGGACATCTGCTGGCGTCGGCCGGTCAGAATCTTGTGCCCATAGGTCTGATGGCCGACATCCCAGACCAGCTTGTCGCGCGGGGTGTTGTAGGCGTAGTGGATGGCGACGGTCAGTTCAATGGTGCCGAGGCTCGCGCCCAGGTGCCCACCGGTACGTGACACGGATTCCACCACGAAATCGCGAAGCTCTCTGGAGAGACTGGGGAGTTGATGGAGTTCGAGTTCACGCAGGTCTGACGGCGAGTGAATGCGGTCCAGCAGAGGATATTCCGTCGTTGTAGTCATGATGTAACACAGATGGGCTGACGCGGATTATCCCCGTTGTAAGGGGGTATTTACAAGTCAGGTTGTGGATTCAGGTGAAATTCCCGATCCTGTTCAATAGGTGCGTTGCATGATGTACGCCGAAAGTCTTCTCAGCTCGTCGAAATCCGGACCCAGACCTTCCAGGTGGGACAGTGCTGTCTGATGCATGTTCTCGGCATGCTCTCGAGCCCCGTCAAGCCCCAGCAATGCGGGGTAGGTAGGCTTGTTGAGGGCAATGTCGGCCCCCTGTTTCTTGCCCAGTGTCTCGGTATCACTGACCACGTCCAGGATGTCATCCACGATCTGGAAGCACAGGCCGACAGCACCGGCGTAACCCTCCAGTCGCGCCAAGAGCTCCGCATTGGCCGTCTCGGACAGGACCGCCGGCAGCAGCACACTGGCCTTGATCAACGCGCCTGTCTTGTGGTTGTGCATGTTCTCCAGTTCGTCGAGCGTGAGTGTGTGCCCGACGGATTCCAGATCGATGGCCTGACCTGCCGCCATTCCCTTGGCGCCGCTGGCCTCTCCCAGTACCTCCACCATGCGCAGCTTTGCCGTGTCGGAGACCAGCGGGTCCCGATTGAGCGCCAGGATGGTGAAGGCCAGCGCCTGCAGGGCATCTCCGGCCAGTATGGCCAGGGCTTCGTCAAAGGCCTTGTGGCAGGTGGGTTTGCCGCGGCGCAGATCGTCATCATCCATGGCCGGCAGATCGTCGTGTACCAGGGAGTAGGCATGCATCATTTCCAGCGCACAGGCCGCCACATCCACTCTGTCCAGAGACAGCCCCAGTGCCTTGCCGGTGGCATAGGTGAGCACCGGACGTACGCGCTTGCCCCCGTTTGTCACGGCGTAGTGCATGACAGCGGGCAGCTGTGTGCCACTGGTTTCCCGGGCGGGCAGGTGGCTCAGCAGGGCGTTGTCCACCCGCTGGCGGTACACCTTGAGGATGTCATTGAAAGATTCGTCAACCATGATCGAGTTTCGTGAATCGGTGCTCGTCATCAGGCTTGCGCATCAGCGTCGAAGTCGCCGAGATCGCTCTCCTCGGCCTCTTCGTCGTCAGAATCATTCATCAGGATCCTGACCTTCTGCTCCGCCTCGCTCAGGCTCTGCTGACAGAAGCGCGACAGGGATACGCCGCGTTCGAACTGCTCCAGTGAGGCATCCAGCGACTGCTCCCCGGTCTCCAGAGACTCCACAATGGCCTCCAGTTCGCCAAGGGCGTCTTCAAATCGGGTGGACTTCGGGATTTTCTTCGATTTCTGCGCCACGAGCCTGCTCATTGATCCAAACGGGCATAGTTTACGGGATCGTCAGTCGAGCAGGTCAAGTGCTTCGTGCAAACGATGGATACCGTCCACATGCAGGCCCTTGATGGCCTTCTTCGGCGTATTGCCAGCGGGCACGATGGCGCGCTTGAAACCGTGCTTGACCGACTCCTGCAGCCGCTCCTCGCCATTGGCCACCGGTCGGACCTCGCCCGCCAGGCCGATTTCGCCGAAGACCACCAGATCGCTGGGCAGGGGCCGCGTGCGAAACGATGAAAGCGCTGCCAGCAGCACCGGCAGGTCGGCTGCCGTTTCGGAGATGCGCACACCGCCGACCACATTGACGTAGACATCCTGGTCGAACATGGCAATGCCGGCATGCCGGTGCATGACGGCCAGCAGCATCGACAGACGGTTCTGCTCCAGGCCGAGCGACACACGACGCGGGCTGCCCGAATGACTGGTGTCCACCAGTGCCTGGGCCTCGACCAGCATGGGGCGGGTGCCTTCCCGGGTCACCATGATGACGCTCCCGTTGACTGGTTCCGGGTGCCGCGAGAGAAAGATGGCCGAGGGGTTCTTGACCGCTTTCAGGCCCGATTCATCCATGGCGAACACGCCCAGTTCGTTGACGGCGCCAAAGCGGTTCTTGACGGCGCGAATGACGCGATAGCGACTGCCGGGATCACCCTCGAAGTACAGCACCGTATCGACCATGTGCTCCAGTACCCGGGGGCCTGCCAGGGCACCTTCCTTGGTCACGTGTCCGACGAGGAAGATGGACGTACCGGTCTGCTTGGCATGGCGCACCAGCCGCGCGGCGCTCTCGCGTACCTGGGCCACCGCGCCGGGTGCCGAACTGAGCAGCTCGGTGTACATGGTCTGGATGGAGTCGATGACCATGACGTCCGGTTTTTCCTGGCTGGCGTGGGCCAGAATGGCCTCCACCTGTGTCTCTGCCAGCAGGCGCAGGTTCTGCTCCGGCAGACCGAGCCGGCGTGCCCTGAGCGTTACCTGCTGCAGCGATTCCTCACCGGTGATGTACAGCACCCGATGTTGCTGGCTCAAGTGCGCCAGACTCTGGATCAGCAAGGTGGACTTGCCGATGCCCGGATCCCCGCCCAGCAGCGTGACCGAGCCTGATACCAGGCCGCCACCCAGAACGCGATCCAGCTCGCTCAGGCCGGTGCCGATGCGGGCCTGCTCGACCATGGCCACATCGCTGGCATTGGTGATGCCGCTGCCTCCGGCGTAGCCGCCGTAGCGGGCATTGGTTGCGGCGGCGGTGGCAGAGCTGGCGGTGCTGCTCGGCGCCAGCGACTCTTCCAGGGTATTCCACTCGCCACAGTCAGCACACTGGCCACTCCACTTCGAGGAAATGGCGCCACAGGCGGTGCATTGATAGCGTTGTTTGACTTTGGACATCTGCCAAGTGTGGCATGTTTACTGGTGTTAATGCCAGCAAACGCGCTACCTGGTCAGTGTCGTTCTGCTTACAGTTACGCCGCCAGGTAACACCTGATTCATGTCGCTTGGCCTATACTGCGCGGATGCATTCGCCCCGGTCCCTTCATCTGCTGATAGCAGCTGCGATTCTGTTCAGTCAGATCGCGTCGGCTATCCATATGGCGGGGCATGTACATGCCGAAGCGCCTCTGGCAGCGTTTGCCGTGCCGTCTGCCGCTGATGGCCTGACGCATCCGCCTGGTCTGACAGCGGCAGAGCACGAGGCCTTGCATCGGCAAGGCAACGAACACGGCATTGCATCGCTGACGGAATCCGGACAGCAGCCGACATCGATGGACTTTTCCTGCGTCATCTATCACATCTATGCAGGCTCGCAGGCTGCTGCAGCGGCTTGCGTCGATCTGCCGGCTACGCCGCACATCACGCTCGCCGGGCAGACACTGACATCGCCTGCGCTGTTGACGTTGACCGTCTCAGGCAATGCCATTCGCGGGCCGCCTCACACTTCCTGAATCCGACACGCAGTACCCACACGATGCCGACCGGTATCGTGTCACCCAGTCAACAGGAAAAATTCAATGAAAATCATTGCCTTGCCGGCGGCCGCGCTGTATCTGAGTACATCTGTCACGGCTATCCATGCCGCAACCGAAAGAGAGCTGGACAGCCATGTTCATGGCGGCGCTGCGCTCAACATCGCGCTGGACAGCCAGCAGATCTTCATCGAGCTGGAATCACCGTGGAACAATCTGGTGGGTTTCGAGCACCAACCCTCCACCGATGAGCAGCACTCGGCTGTCGACGGTGCGCTGGAACAGCTGAGAAACGGTGGCGATCTGTTTGTCTTCAACGGAACCGAGTGCACTCTGGCTGCGGCCGAGATCGACTCGTCGATGGCTGACGAGGACGACCATCACGATGAGCACGGTGATGAGCACGAAGAGCACGAAGAGCACGAAGAGCACGAAGAGCACGAAGAGCACGAAGAGCACGAAGAGCACGAAGAGCACGAAGAACACGAAGAACACGAAGAACACGAAGAGCACGACGAGCACGACGAACACGAAGAGCACGAGCATGGCGAGGCGGAGTCGCATTCAGCGGTTCTCGTCAATTACGTTTTCGATTGCGCGCAGATGTCCGATCTGGACACGATCTCAGTCGAGTTGTTTGACGTCTGGTCCGGCATGGAAGACATCGATGTGCAGCTGATCGGACCTGCGGGCCAGACTGCTGTCGAGTTGTCGCCAGGCAATGCAAGTCTGGATGTTGGTTCGCTGTTGTAGACCTGGTGGCGTATCAGAGTCTGTAGAGAGTATTCGACATGAATGAATCCCGAGCCGGTCGGCCGCCGATTCTGGAGATGAGCCAGGTGAGCTTCACCTGGCCTCGACAGCAAGAACCGGTTATCGATATCGACCACTTTCTCATCGAGGCCGGTGAACGCGTGTTCCTGCGTGGTCCGTCCGGCTCGGGAAAGACGACCCTGTTGAGTCTCGTATCTGCCGTGATCCTGCCGCAGCAGGGTACCATTCGTGTGGATGGGGTCGATCTGCGATCACTGGACGGTCGACACCGTGATCGCTTCCGCGCGGATCATCTGGGCCTGGTATTCCAGCAGTTCAACCTCTTGCCGTTTCTGAGCGTGGCTGAAAACGTGCAGCTGCCCTGTCGGTTTTCCCGGCAAAGACGGGCACAGGCACTGCAAGCCGGAGACTCGCTGCGACAGGAAACCGAGCGATTGCTGCAACGCATGCAATTGCCGGCGGACATTCTCGAACGTCCCGTGATGCAACTCAGTGTGGGGCAGCAGCAGAGAGTCGCCGTGGCGCGAGCGCTGATCGGACGACCGTCACTGATCATTGCCGATGAACCCACCTCGGCACTGGATCGTGATGCTCAGCAGGCCTTCATTCATCTATTGTTCGACGAGGTGGCAGCCGCCGGCTCCAGCCTGCTGTTCGTCAGCCACGATGAAACACTGGCCAGCGGTTTTGATCGAGAGCTGAATCTGGCACAGATCAACTCGGCAGGTGTCGCCACGCAGCCAGAATATCTTCAGGAGGCAGGCTGACATGTTTGCAATCGCGTGGAAGAGCCTCCGCAACCGCTGGCCGACCGCCTTGCTGGCGATACTGGCCATCGTCATGAGCGTGGCGCTGATTCTGACTGTGGAGAAAATCCGCCGTGATGCACGGTCGAGTTTCACGCAAACGGTTTCCGGCACCGATCTGATCGTGGGTGCGCGCAGTGGCGCGGTCCAGCTATTGTTGTATTCGGTCTTTCGTATCGGTAACGCCACTAACAACATCAGCTGGGAGAGTGTGCAGGACATCGCCCAACGCCCGGCTGTGGACTGGATGGTGCCCTTGTCCCTCGGCGATTCGCACAGGGGTTATCGTGTCGTGGGAACCGATAACGGTTTTTTCGAACATTTTCGATATGGCAATGATCGTTCGCTGGTGCTGGCGGAAGGTCGTCAGTTCGATGACGTTTTCGACACGGTCATCGGCAGTGAGGTGGCCGAGCAGCTCGGCTACACGCTGGGTCAGTCGATCGTCGTGGCACACGGGACCGGCAATGTCGGACTGGTAGAGCACGACCAACAGCCTTTCCGGGTCAGTGGCATACTGGCGCGAACGGGCACGCCGGTGGATCGGGCCGTGCATGTCAGTCTCGAGGGTATCGAGGCCATGCATGTGGATTGGCAGAGCGGTGCCAAGGTCAGGGGAGAGGGCACCAGTGCCGATGTCATCCGGACCATGGACCTCAAGCCCACTGCCGTAACGGCGCTGCTGGTCGGCTTGAAGTCGCGTGGCATGGTATTTCGTGAACAGCGAGCCATCAATACCTACCGGGAAGAGCCCTTGCTGGCCATACTGCCCGGTGTTGCGTTGCAGGAACTGTGGGGCCTGGTCGGGGTGGCCGAAAGCGCGCTGTTCATCGTATCGGTCAGTGTGGTGGTCTGCGGGCTGATCAATCTGGTCAGTGTCTTGTTGGCGGGTCTCAATGAACGTCGCCGGGAAATGGCTATCCTGCGCTCGTCGGGGGCCAGACCCTTGCATGTATTCATGCTGTTGTGCATCGAGTCCACACTGTTGACGATCGTGGGGGTAATACTGGGACTGGCGCTGCATTACCTGCTGACGCTGGTTGGTGGGCAGTGGTTGCAACACCGTTACGGCATCAATGTGCCGCTGGCATTACCGGGACGAAACGATCTGATGATCCTGTTGTCGATTATTGTTGCCGGATTCCTCGCAGGTTTGCTGCCGGCCTTCAGTGCCTATCGAAAATCGCTGGCCGATGGCATGGCGCAGCGGCTCTGAGTGGACATTCGTGATATGACTGTCCTGAACTGGACAAGGAAACCAATCCTATGAAATTACTGAAAATTGCCTTGCTCACCACCACGATGTGCCTGGCGGCCTATTCCGCCGTGGCCTATTCAGGCTGGTTTTCGTCCGATGAGAAAGAGGATCTGGAGCTTGTCGAACTGAGCTGGGAAGATCTGATTCCAGCGGATTTCGTGCAGCCGGAAAATCCGTTCAATACCATGAGCCAGGATGAAATCGACAAATTGCTCGATGGCAGTGAGGAATCGAATGCCCGCCTGGCCGAACTGCAGGCAGAGTTCGAATACGCCCCCATTGTCGAATCCCTCGACGGCAAGCGCGTCAAGATACCCGCCTATGTAACGCCGCTGGATTTCGATGGGCAGATGAAGATGAGCGAGTTTCTGCTGGTGCCCTACATGGGGGCCTGCATCCACACACCACCGCCGCCGGCCAATCAGGTGGTCTTTGCCGATTCCGGCGATCCCATCGAGCTGAGCAGCCCCTACGACCCGATCTGGGCCGTGGGAACCTTGCGTGCGGTCACCGTCAACAGTGATCTGGCCGAGGCCGGCTACAAGCTGGAAGTCGAGGAAGTGATGCCCTACAGTCGCTGATGCGACCGAAGGGCAAGTCCTGAGAGAACCGAGGCTGGCGAGCGCTACTCGCTGGCCCTGATTCGTACATAGCTTCCGGGCGCACTCTCGATCGGCTTGAGCTTGCCTTCTCCCGGTGTTCGAGCTGCCACCTTGGCGCCGCTCTTGCGTGACAGCCAGCGGTACCAGTCGGTCCACCACGAGCCTTCATGCCAGTCGGCTTTTTCCAGCCACTCGTTCGGATCCTCGGGCAGGCTGGTGTTGGTCCAGTGACCATACTTCTTCGCCGCAGGGGGGTTCACCACGCCTGCAATATGGCCTGAGGCGGCCAGAACGAAACGATTCTTGCCCGAAAGCAGCTGCGTACCCGGATAGCAGCTCTGCCAGGGGGCGATATGGTCTTCCTTGGCAGCCATGAAATAGGTGGGTGTCTCTATCGAGCGAAGATCGATCGGTGTACCCGCCATGCTGATGCCGCCGGGTTCACGCAAGCGGTTCTGCTGGTAGATCTCTCTGAGATAGAACAGCAGCATGGTGGCCGGTAAGCGAGTGGAATCGCCGTTCCAGTACAGCAGATCGAATGCCATGGGCTCACGCCCGAGCAGGTAGTTGTTGACCACAAACGACCAGATGAGGTCGTTCTCGCGCATCATCGAGAACATATTGGCCATGTGGGTGCCTTCCAGATAGCCCTTCTCCTTCACATGCTTTTCGATCTGGGCGACCTGGTCGTCGTCGATGAAGACCGAGACTTCGCCGGTTTCCTTGAAATCGAACAGCGAGGTGAGAAAGGTTGCCGAGGCAACACGACTGGATTGTCCCTTGGCGGCCAGATAGGCCAGTGTGGAACTGACCAGAATGCCACCGATGCAGAAACCCAGGATGTTGACGCTCTTTTCACCCGTTGCCTGTTCGATGGCGTCCAGCGCGGCAAGCGGGCCATCGCTCATGTAGTCATCGAAGCTCTTGTGCGCCAGGGTCTCGTCAGGGTTGATCCAGGAAACCACGAACACGGTGTGCCCCTGATCCACCGCATGCTTGATGAAGCTGTTCTTGGGCTGCAGGTCGAGGATGTAGAACTTGTTGATCCAGGGTGGCACCAGCAGCAGCGGGCGCTTGTAGACCTTGTCGGTGGTGGGTGTGTACTGAATCAACTGCATCAGATCGTTCTGGAAGATCACCTCACCGGGCGTGGTGGCCACGTTGGTGCCTACCTCGAAGGCGGACTCATCGGTCATGCTGATCTTGAGTTGTCCGCGGCCCTTTTCCAGGTCGCTCAGCATGTGCTTGAGCCCTTCAACCAGGCTCTGGCCACCGGTTTCCCGAGCCTTCTTCAGCACGGCGGGGTTGGTCATGGCGAAGTTCGATGGGGACAGGGCCGAGATGAACTGCCGAGTGTAGAAATCCACCCGTTCCTGCTCCTTGGGGCCGAGATCGCCGGTGTTGTGCGCCAGACCCTGCAGCCATTTGGCGGAGACCAGATAGGACTGCTTCATGTAGTCGCACACCATGTCCTCGCTCCAGGCAGGATCCTTGAAGCGTCGGTCGCCCGGTTCCGGTTGCACACCGGGCGTCGCATCCCCACCGGCTGCCCGTGTGGCAAAGCTCTGCCACACCTTCATCTGTTCCTGCCAGTAACTGAACTGCGACTCGACCAGCTTGGCCGGGTCCTGCATCAGCTTCAGGGACCAGTCGGCAAAGGCATTGCTGATGGAACTGGAATCCATGAGAGAGAATCCGCCTGCGGCCGACTCTTTCGCCTGACGTTCCCAGAACGCCTGCAAGGCTCGTTGACTCTGCTGCGCTACTTCATTCATCTGTTGCAGCACAGCATCGGGAGTCTGCTGTTCGCTGCTGTCTGCTTGCTTGTCGTTCATTGGACATCCATCCTGTCAGTGTTCTCGAGCAGAGAAGGCCTGCGTCGGGCCAGCTCGTTGGTTTCCTGCTTCCTGGAGACGCTTCCCCACGAAGTTCCGTTCTAGTGAGTGCTATCGATTTTGCTGAAGTCGAGGGTATTTTCGGGCGGTGAAGATGTCAATGACATGACCTCTCGGCGCTTGGTTGCAAAGATGAAGATCACGCAGGCCAGATAGATGCCGACAACCACCGCACCGATCCATTGAATCTGCAGCCACTGGCTCTGGAAAAGTAGCGTCAGCGCGAACAGCACGGTCACGTTGCCGGCAATGTACGGCACCTTGCCGAAACGCTCGGTGGTGATCGACAGATTGTCCGAGTAGAGCCGGATCAGACTGTCGAGCGAGTTTATCACGAAGGTGGTTCCGACAATGATCATGGCGGCGTTCAGCAAGCCGGTGGTGTCGATCTCGTTGGCGCTGAAGTGGTACAGGATGGAGAACCAGATTCCCAGTGGGATGGACGGGATGACCAGCAGCGCCAACAGCAGATACTGCGTACGCATGCCGCCCACGAAGCGAGAGGTGAACTGGCCGATCATGATGGACCAGGCGAACCACCAGAAGAGATAGAACTCGTGATAGGCGTTGATCGGAATGATGAACTTGTGCAGATTGGTGAAATAGCCGCTGAGCAGGCTGATGTTGGCGCCCAGTTCACCCGGACCGATGGAGCCTGATGCCCACATCAGGATGATCAGTCCGCCGAACAGAAACGTGGAGCCGACGCTGAGCACCTTGACGAAACGGATATCGGTGCTGGAGTAGGCGGCCGCCAGGATCACACAGAACACGATGACGTAGAAGGTGGCCACGACACTTTCGCCATCGCCGATTTCCGGGATGTAGGAGGGCAGGTAGACCAGGAACAGACTGGCGGTGAACGCGCAGGTGCCGATGATCACGATGTTGTTGAGTATCTTCACCAGCGGGATCTCGAAGAACCTGACCTTGGGCTCGATCACGCAGAAATAGAAGCTGGTGAGAAAGTAGAAGGCCCAGATCAGAAAACCCCAGAATCCGAACTCGATGGCCAGCGGATTGGTGAAGCTGTATTCCGGAGCGCTGGCGGTATCGGCATACACCGGGAATTCCCCCAGCGGGAACATGATCAGGCCGACGTCCAGGCCGGAGGTGAACAGAATGGCAATGAAGGTGAACAGCGATACAGGCGTGACACCAATCACCGGCATGTTCCACCACTTCACCACACAGAATGCCACCAGGGCAAAGGCCATGAGGATGCCGAACGAGATGATCAGGGTAAGCAGGTTTTCCATAAGATTTCTCTTCTCCCGGCTGTTTTGCAGATTGTGTTCAACTCTACACGAATACCGGCCGGGCGCCGGCGTGGTCCGACCGCGACGGTCGGTTTATTGTTCGGCGACGGTGCGAGAGCTGGCAGCGGTTGTGGTCGCGGCAGTCAGCACCGGCCGAAAGGCGAGGACGGTAAGGTCATCGCGGCGCGGTTCATCGGCTGCGTAGTCGGAAAACGCGCGTTCCAGTGCCTCAGTCATGCTTGCCAGGCTATCGTCTCGGTGCTGCTGGACGACGGCAGCAAAGCGCCGGTAGCCAAAGGCGATCCTGCGCGCGCCACCCACTTGGTCGATGATGCCATCGGTGTGCAGCAGTAGGCGGGTGTCTGCCGTCAACGCAACGCGCGTCTCCTGGAATTGCGCCCCCCAGGGTGTATCCGCATATCCGAGGCTCATGCGATCACCTCGGATGCGCGATGTGCCTTGTTCCGAGCAGATCGTCAGTGACAGGTATGCGCCTGCGAAGGTTGCGCTGCAGGCGTCCTTGTCGATCATGCAGATGGCCGCATCCATGCCATCATTCGATCGGGCATCGGTCGAGCTCTGGTTCAGCAGGCCCTTGGTGAGGTCGCTCAGCCGCGTCAGAATGGCGGCCGGCGAAAGGCTGTCGTCCTCGGAGAGTATTCTCTCCAGCGAGGCGATGGCCAGCATGCTCATGAAACCACCGGGTACGCCATGACCGGTACAGTCAAGGATTGCGATGGTGGTGCCCTGCCTGCGGGTATTGATCCAGTAGATATCACCACCGACAAGATCCCTGGGCTGCCACAGCACCGAATACTCCGCGAAGGCCCTGGACAGTTGTGCGTCGGTAGGCAGCAGGCCGCGCTGAATGCGGGTTGCATAGGTAACGCTGTCGAGGATGGATTCGTGGGCTTCACGGATTTCGGCGACTCGTGCCGTTTCACGATCCAGCATGGAATTGTAGCTGCTGATGACCTTGCCGATTTCGTCATCGGCGTGGTAGTTGGCATGGCGGGGCAGGCCTTCCTGTTCGAACTGTTTGATGGCCGCCAGCAACAATGTCAACGGACGGTTGATGAACCACAGAAAGGCGGCAATGCCTGCCAGCGTCAGCGCCAGACCTCCGACCGTGCCCAACAATGCAAGTACGGCAAATTCTGCCTTCAACCTGTTGTCCAGAATGACCGGATCGATACGCACCTGCAGGCTGGCAGCCGAGCCGACACCGGGCAGGCTGACATCGATGTCTCTGCCCGGCTTCCTGATGCGTGAACAGCCGATCAAGGGCCAGGACACGGCAGGCACGTCGCTGGCCTCGAGCCGCAGGTCCGTGCAGATCACATAGGGGTAGGCGGCAAAGATCGACAGCAGTTCACGGGATCCGGCAACATTGCCACCGCGAATGAGATCGGCTGCGGGTCTGGCCAGTCGATTGGCAACCGTTGCGATCTCCGCGGCAATCTGTCCGCTCTGGTCAGCCTTGCGGTATTGCAGATACAGAAGTAGCACGACGGCATTGCCCAGGATGCCCAGCACCAGCGTGGCGGCAAGGTACTTGACGACGATGCGTCGCCTGAACAACGACAAGACAGCATCAGGCAGTTGCATGGCTGCTGCCCGAGCTATCTGCCCGCCTTTTTCATGGCCTTGCTCAGCGATTCCCTGTCGTCGAGAATCATCTGTACCACCTTGTATTTTCCACGGATCTCCATGACGAGATAGTCGGCCGTGATGGCGTCTCCCTTGTCATCGATGAACTCGGAACACACGAAGTAGTGTTCTCCCAGGGACACGATGAAAGGATGGGCATTGGCCGGATAGATCACACGCATGGAGTCGGATCGCGTGTCGAGATAGTGATAGCTGCCCTCACTCAGAATGGAGTCGTTGTAGGTCAGCATGGCGGTCTGCAGTTCGACTTGCAGTGCGGTGGAGAGTCTGGCCGCGTGAGCGGTCGAGAGCAGCAGCCCCGGTAGCAGGATGATCAGGCTGGCCCATGCGGTTTTCCTGTTCATGTACATCTCCTGGCGCAGCAGGTGCTCTGGTCGCTTGCTCGGCAAGCTGCCAGGCCCTGTTGGTGATTGCCCGGTAATCGGCTTGCAGTAATAATCGTTTTTTATTACAGCCGTTCTATGATACATATATCAACGTGTGAACGACACTGTTCAATAGTCTCGGTTTCATTGCACCCGGCGGAGCATGAGGCAGCTTGTGCGCATGCCTTGTGAAGGTGCCGGCAAGGGAGACACTAGTGAGAGCCAGTAAACTCAACGAGCTGCAGTCACAGTTGCACTCACAGGGCATTACCTTTGCCTATTGCGGCTGCATCACCGAGAACATTCTCACCGGCATCGGTTCGGCCTTGAAGAACAAGCTGGAGAGTGAAGATGTCGATACCAGAACCACTCGCAGCATATTTGCCGTGTTTGTCGAGCAGATGCAGAACATTATCCGCTATTCGGCCAGGCAGGCATCCACCGAAGACAAGCGACCGATGAAGGAATCGCAAGGCCATTCCCGATACGGCATCCTGACCATCGGCCAGGTGGGTGATGATTTCATCATTCATTCGGGCAACCTGATCGTGGCCGCCGATGTGCCGGGTATACGAGCCAGACTGACGGATTTGCAGAACAAATCGCCGGAAGAGCTGAAAATTGCCTATAAATCGCAACTGCGCAACCTGCAGGAGCTCGAAGAGGGGGCCGGTGTCGGATTCATGGAAATTGCTCGTCGAACATCCCGACCCATTGAATTCGAGTTCGAGGAAGTGGATGATGAGCATACGTTCTTCGCCATCAAGGCGACCATCTGAGAGAGATGCCATCATCATGGATGCACTCGAGATACCCGCAACGACCCGAACACCCCAAGTCTCTTTCGATTTTCCGGCACACCGTCTGCGTCTGGTCGGCGAATCGTATCCCGAGGATGTCACCCGTTTCTACCACCCCCTGTTCGATGCGCTGGATGCCTATCTGCAGGATTCTCCCCCACATTGCCGCTTCGATTTCGAACTGATCTATTTCAACAGCAGCAGCGCCAAGGCCATCATGCTGCTCATGGACAAGCTTGATCAGGCAGCGCTCCGGGGATGTCAGGTGGATGTGTACTGGTTTCATGATCCGGAAGACGACACCATGGAGGAACTCGGTGTGGATTTCGGGGAAGATCTGCGCGCCGTCAATTTCAGACTCGAAAGAATGGTCGTGTGATGTCTACCGCCGACCTTTTTTCGCGGGAGGAACAGACGATCGCAACGGCCAATGCCTGGCTTGCACGAAAGGAAGTGGAGCAGGACCCGGACAGCCGGCAGATGGTCGAATCGCTACTCAGCGAATACTGCAAGTTGTTCAAGGTGACCCGTCGGTTGCTGCGCGTCAGTGATCGCAATGATGAGGAATTGCGCCGACTGCGCAATGCGGCAGAGACGGCCAAGGCTACCCTGTCGCGCTACTTTTCTCCGAACCTGGCAGAACAGCTGGTGGTCGATCCCGACTTTCTCGGTCTGGGCGGAGAGCGGCGGGAGCTGACGTTCCTGTTCACCGACATTTCCGATTTCACGGCGCTGGTGGAGGCTCATGATCCTGCCGTGACCGTGCCGCTGTTGAACGAATACCTGGACAACATGACGCAGATCGTCTTTCGTCACGGTGGAACGACCGACAAGATCGTTGGTGACGCCTTGCATGTCATCTTCGGCGCGCCTGTGGAGCTGCCCGAGCAGGCTGCCTGTGGTCTGGCCTGTGCGCTGGAGATCGATGCCTTCTCCGAGGCGTTTCGCAAGCGCAAGGCCGAAGAGGGCATCCATCTGGGGGTCACGCGCATCGGTCTGCACAAGGGGGCGGCCACGGTGGGTAACTTCGGCGGCGAAGTCTTCTTCAACTACACCGCCTACGGCGATACGGTCAATACCGCTGCCCGGCTGGAATCGGTCAACAAGCACCTGGGCACGAGAATCTGCACCAGTGCCACGGTGGTTGACGGCATCTCCGGTTTCTTCGGTCGACCAGTCGGTACACTCGTTCTGAAAGGCAAGACAAACGGGTTGAAGGTGTTCGAGCCTCTGGCACGGGAGCAGATGTGCTCATCGGTGGTGGCGGCCTACAACGAGGCCTACGAGAAACTTGAATCCGATGATCCGTCAGCCAAGCAGGCGTTTGCGGCAATCGTGGCCAAACACGGTGAAGACCCGCTGGCGATCTTCCATCTGGTGCGCCTGCTGGCCGGTGACAGCGGCGACCTCATCGTGGTTGACGAAAAATAGCTTCGACGATACCCGCTCAGGCCTGCTTGATCGACACCACGATCGCGCGTCCCTGGCGGACTTCGAACATCACATCCACCGGGCCTACCAGTACCCCCCAGTGTTGGCCCGCTTTACCGTCCTTGCCGCGCTCGTAGGCCGGTCGTGGATCCTGGGCCAGTGTCTGCTCGATCAGCCTTCGCAGGCCCTGTGAGCCGGTTGCCACAAGATCAGCATGAGGTTCGACCTCCGCCAGTCGTTCCAGCGCCTCTGCATTCCAGTCCACCTCGAGGCCATCCTGGATCTGTGTCGCCCAGTCGGACCTGGCATCCGGTATGGCATCGACAAACGGCACATAGGGTTTGATATCCAGTACCGGCGTGCCATCGAGAAAATCGCCACCGTCCACGAGAACACGAAAACGGTCCTGGTCGAAACGGACTTCGCGCAGGGCCACGGCGCTCAGCCCGATGGGGTTGGGTCGATTGGGGCTTCGCGTGGCATAGACCCCCATCGTCTTCTTGCCGCCAAGCCGAGGTGGCTGTACCAGTGGTTTGAAGCGTGAATAGTTCTGGCCGTGAAACACGAACACGACCCACAGATGGGAGAAGGAACCCAGGTCCCGCAATGCCAACTCGTTGTCGCTGCTGGGGTCGAACTCGATGGACGCAACGGCGCTGTCCACCAGTCCAGGCTGTCGCGGGATGCCGAAACGCTGGCTGTAGCAGGAGCGAATGGTGGCGATGACGTCCATCGAAAAGGTATCGCTGTGCATCGGTCTCATGACGTAGTGAAGGCAGGCTGAACTGCCGAAAGGCGGCGAGGGCAAGATCCGTCGTGGACAATCCAGCGAGTGGAGCAGGCCTCGGCATATCAGCGACGATGATACCGCTTACGATGCACCGGGTGAGCGGCTGTCCTGCTTGGCCGAGTTGGGCAGGATCAGTCGATGTCATCCGGTCCGGCCTTGCGCTTCTTGCCGCTGATCATGGCCTTGACCAGATTCTCCTGGTGCTGGTGGCTGGTATACAGAACCCCGGCAACATGAGCGATGACCATGACAAGCATGAGCGTTGCCGTGGCTTCGTGCAGCTTTTCCACCCATTCCTCACCCCAGAAGGCATCCAGGGTGTACATCCATCCGGTCAGAGCCGTCACCGCCATGGCTGCCAGCAGTCCCAGTATCATGTAGCCACCGGCCGGGTTATGGCCGATATGACGCGGTTCCTGGTGACGCAGCATGGCGCGGCCGAAGGCGATCACACTGGCAGGTTTGCGCACGAATTGTCGGAAGCGGGCGTAGTGACTTCCCGTGAAGCCCCAGAGGATACGGACGCTGATGAGTAATGCGGCCGCGTACCCGGCCCATTCGTGCAAATCTCTCCAGGATTCCGCGCTCAGCCACGCAACGGCGAAGCTGAGCACCAGGCTCCAGTGAAAGAGCCTGACAATCGGATCCCAGACGCTTACAGTCTGCTTGTCTTTCATGGTTGCTTCCCGATCATCCGGAATCGCTTGATCCGCTTGCCTGACCATCGTCAGGTGAGCGGATCGCTAGTCGATTTCCGATTTGATCAGCTCGAAGGTTTGCGGGTCGAAATAGGCTTCCACCCGCTGACCTTCCGCATTGATGGCATAGGCTTCGTAGCAACCTTCGTCCACCTTGATCTTCCTGATCTCCCAGCCTTCGGATTCGAGCCTGGATTGCAGGTTCTCGATGGGTTGGCGATCAGCTTCAGCAACGTTGCACAGATCGCTGGCAGTGGCATTTGCTGCCGCCACAGAGACCAGAAGGCCGATGGCTGACAAAGACAGTGTCTTGAATTTCATGAGGGTAGTGCTCCAGTCGGTTTATCAGGAGCCTTGAAGATTGAACCCTCCGACTGACAGCAAGCTGAAGCCGCAGCAGAAATACCGTCAGCTTGTCGTCAGCTTTCTCCGTGCAGCTGGCCGCGGCTCGGCCGTGGATCTACAGCGGCGTTCAATCACCCGCCGCCGCACGCGAGTTGCGGTTTTCCTCATCATCTTCCGGCTCCACCGCCGGATCGATGCGTACCTGCTGCACCTTGTTGTCTTCCACCGCGAGGATGGTCATGGGGTGACCGTTGAGCGTGAATACCGCGCCTTGCGGCGGAAAATTCTCGAAATGCTCGACCACGATGCCGTTCAGCGTCTTCGGCCCTTCCGAAGGCAGTGCCCAGTTGAGTGAGCGATTCAGGTTGCGCACCTGAGTGGTTCCGTCGACGATGATGCTGCCATCGGGCTGAGGGCGGATCTCCGGCGGCGAGATGTGCGGATCGTTGTCGAATTCACCCACGATCTCTTCGAGAATGTCTTCCAGCGTCAGCATGCCCTGGATGTCGCCGTATTCATCCACGACCAGGCCCATGCGGCGTTTTTCGCGCTGAAAGTTCAGCAGTTGTACCGTCAGGGTGGTGCCTTCGGGAATGAAGTAGGGTTCGCGGATGACGCTTTCGACATACTGGCGTGTGATCTTGCCGGTACGCACGGCCTCCAGCAGGTTGCGCAGATACAGGAAGCCGACCACGTTGTCGATGCTCTCGCGGTACATGAGCAGACGGCTGTGAGTGCTTGAACTGAGTTGCTGCAGCACTTCATCCCACGGAGCCGCCAGATCCACACCCACCACTTCGTTGCGCGGCACCATGATGTCATTGACCGATACCGTGCCCAGATCGAGGATGTTGACCAGCATTTCCCGGTGGCGCTGCGGGATCATGCCGGCGGTTTCGCTCAGTACGGTGCGCAGTTCTTCGCTCGACAGATGCTCGTCATCGCTGACCGCATCGGTTTTCAGGATCTTGAGGATCAGCGTGCTGACCCAGTTGGTGGCGGCCACCAGCGGGTAGGTGGCGATCATCAGCGGCCCGTAGACGGCCGATGCAATGAAGGCGAATTTTTCCGCGCGCCGGGTAGCGAAGGTCTTCGGGGTGACCTCGGCAAACACCAGGATGACGATGGTGAGCAGGCCGGTGGCGACCGCGATGCCCGCTTCGCCCATGAGCCGTAGCGCAATGACGGTGGCAATGGCAGACGCCAGAATGTTGACGAAGTTGTTGCCGAGCAGAATCAGGCTGATGAGCCTGTCGGGTTTTTCCAGCAGTTTGGCGGTTCGCTGGGCTGCCTTGTGCCCGTTATTGGCTTGATGACGCAACCGATAACGATTGAGTGACATCAGTGCCGTCTCAGACCCCGAGAAGAAACCTGAGATGATTACCAGCAAGACCAGTATGGATACCAGTGCGCTGATGGGTATGCTGTTCAAGAACAACTGGCCTGCTTTTGCTTGTCGATGGTTGCACTATAGCAACGAGTAAGCCGGTTTGAATACTCGTATCCCAACTTAGTCATGTGTAACATCCGCAACGTGCACTCTGGCACGTCAACGCAGAACCACCTCCAGCACCACTTTACTGCCGAAGTAGGCCAGTACCAGCGTGGCAAAGCCGGCCAGAGTCCAGTGCACGGCCTTCTTGCCGCGCCAGCCGAATTGCCTGCGACCAAACAGTAATATGCCGAAAATACCCCAGGCAATGCAGGATAATACTGTCTTGTGCACCAGATGCTGGGCGAACATGTCTTCCAGGAAGAAAAAGCCACTGGCCAGGCTCAGTGTGAGCAGGCCGAAACCGGTGCTGAACAGGATGTACAGCAGTTGTTCTGTGGAGTCGAGCGGGGGCAGGGCCCGCATGAAGCCGCCCGGCTTGTGCCTGGACAGAAAATGTATCTGGATGGACACCAAAACCGCCTGCGCCGCAGCCAGGGCCAGCATGGCGTAGGAGACCAGCGACAGGAAGACGTGGATCTGCACGCCCTTGCCTTCAATGGGAACGCCACCAGAGGCCGCATGACTGCTGATCAGGGAGATGGCCGCCAGGGGGTAGACCGCGATGCCCAGATAGTCGGCCGGCTGTTTCAGACACAGCAGAATATGCAGGAGCACGACGGTGAGGGTGGTCGCTGCAATGGCCGTGAGCAGCGGCAGGGTCAGGTCCTCGGGTAATCCGGTTTGTCGGTAGACGACCCAGCCATGCAGCATGGCCGCGGCCAGCGCCAGCAACAGCGTCTTCTTGCGCCGTTCACCCCGGCTGGCGATGCTGTGTGCGCTGAGCGGGTGGCCAGGGCCTTCGGACATGGCCAACTGATCGAAACGGGGGCCTTGTTGGGCCAGGGATCGGGACAACAGTGCGCTGGCAAGGCTGTAGAGCGCGACTGCAATCAGTGGAATGATGTAGCTCACGATGATTGCCTGTAGCCTCAGCTTGATACGGCAGGTTCGTACCTGCAGGAAAGGTGGTGAAAGAATACCACGCAGCACCGCCGGCAAGCAGGCGTCGGAAAACGTCTCCGGCAGGTAACTTTCTCTCCGGAGCGTGCCACCGAAAGCGGTTCGGACCGGTATGCTTCGGGTATGGAAAAAGCCGATCGCGAAAAACTGCTGGAGCGGATACGCAAGCTCTACGCCATGGGCCGTGAAAGCGAATCCAGCCCGCACGAGGCCGAGATTGCCATGCGCCGTTGTCAGTCGCTGATGGCGAAGTTCGGTATCAGCGAAGCGGATCTGGAAACCTCTGAATTCGGGGCCAGTTCCATCGGCAAGGATTTCCGTGCCGTGCCCAGCTATGTGGGGGTGCTGGGTTCGGCCGTCGCCCTGCTGCATGACTGCATCTGCGTCAAGGGCCGCACCATCGAGTTTCGTGGGTTCAGTATCGATGCCGAAGTGGCCTCCATGACCTACGGCTATCTGACCGATGTCATGGAACGCTCGTTGAAGGCGCGCAAGCGTGATGGCGAAGTACCACCGGGGCGCTCTGCCAGTTTTGACTACCGTGTCGGGTTTGCGCTGGCCGTACTGGAACGGGCGCGCAAGATCGACCGGGAGCGACGTGAAGCCGAAGAGGCGCTGCGGCGCGAAGCCACGACCGGTAGCAGCGACGGAGACATCCCCCGCAGTGCCAGCCTGACGGTGCTCAAACGCGAGATTGTCCGCGAAAATTGCATGGAAGGCCTGACCATGGGGCGCCCGAAGCGCGTTCGCTACCGCAATGGACAGGCCCATTCTGCCGGGTCGGATGATGGCTCTCGGGTCTCGCTGGACAAACAGGTGGGTGGACAGAGACAGAAGAGCATCGGCAACGCGTGAAAGCCTGACGCAGGCTCCCGTATACTGTCGGTATTGCGTTGGCGGCCGGCGTGTTCGCCCGTATGACCACCGACAACCCCTCAACACGAGACAGGACCGAACATGTTCGACAATCTCAGTGAGCGCCTAGGCCGTACGATCAAGAATCTTCGGGGTCAGGGGCGTCTGTCCGAAGACAATATCAAGGAGACGCTGCGCGAAGTGCGTCTGGCACTGCTGGAGGCCGATGTGGCCCTGCCGGTTGTCAAGCAGCTGATCGATTCGGTGCGCGACAAGGCCATGGGTCAGGAAGTCATCGGCAGCCTGTCGCCGGGACAAGCCTTCATCAAGGTTGTCAACGACGAGTTGGTGGCCATCATGGGCGACAACGCGGAACCGTTGAATCTGGCGACCCAGCCACCGGCCGTGGTGCTGATGGCGGGCCTGCAAGGCGCGGGCAAGACCACCACGGTGGGTAAACTGGCGCGCCTGTTGAAGGAGCGCGACAAGAAGAAGGTCATGGTGGTCAGCTGTGACGTCTACCGACCGGCCGCCATCAAGCAGCTGGAGACGCTGGCAGATTCCGTGGGGGCGATCTTCTTCGCCAGCTCGGTAGAGCAGTCGCCGGTGGACATCGCGCGCGCCGCCCTGGATGCCGCGCGCAAGCAGCTGGTGGATGTACTGCTGGTCGATACGGCCGGTCGTCTGGCCATCGATCAGGAAATGATGGCCGAGATCAAGGATCTGCACAGCGCCATCAAGCCGGTGGAAACCCTGTTCGTGGTCGACAGCATGACCGGTCAGGATGCCGCCAATACGGCTGCCGCCTTCGGCGAGGCTCTGCCGCTGACCGGTGTGGTGCTGACCAAGACAGACGGCGATGCGCGGGGCGGGGCGGCCCTGTCCGTACGCGTCATCACCGGCAAGCCCATCAAGTTCATCGGAGCGGGTGAAAAGACCGACGCGCTGGAGACCTTCCACCCCGACCGGATCGCCTCGCGCATTCTGGGCATGGGCGATGTGGTCAGTCTGGTGGAGGAGGTCACGGCCAAGGTCGATCACGACAAGGCCGAGAAGTTCGCCAACAAGATGCGCAAGGGCAAGAACTTCGATCTGAACGATCTGAAGGAACAGCTCGAACAGATGGCCAATATGGGCGGCATGGCGGCATTGATGGACAAGATGCCGGGCATGAGCGATGTGCCCGATGCGATGAAGAAGAAGATCGACGACAAGCAGTTCATTCACATGATTGCCCTGGTCAATTCGATGACCGAACAGGAGCGAAAATACCCGGCGATTCTGAAGGGCTCGCGCAAGAAGCGCATTGCCAACGGGGCAGGTCTGCAGGTGCAGGATCTCAATCGCCTGCTCAAGCAACATCAGCAGATGGCCCGCACCATGAAGAAGATGAGCAAGGGCGGCATGGCCAAGATGATGCGTGCCATGCAGGGCAAGATGCCACCGGGTATGGGTGGAATGGGCGGCATGGGTGGCATGGGAATGAAGTAGGTCCCACCGCTTCATCCCTGGCGAACCCGCGCCACGCCGCAGACGTATCGCGCGCCGTGGCGTCGGTTTGCGGAAGGATTGAGGGTGGCGATCAGGCTATCAAGCTATCAAGCTATCAAGGGCTCAGGCGCTCGGGTCGATCGTCGTCGACGTATCGAATTTGCTGCGCCGACGCGATAGCAGGGTGCGAAATTTACGCATGTTGTCATCGGCGTACAACACCGCATCGCAGAATTGGTCATAGGCCTGCATGTCGGGCACCGACACCACCAGAATGAAGTCGATTTCTCCGGTGACCTGATAACACTGCTTGACCTCCGGCCGGGCGATTGCGCGATCCTCGAAGCGCTTGTACAGGCGCTTGTTGTCCCTTTCCATGGTCACCTCGATGATGACGTAGAGACTCTCGGCAATGGCTTGCGGGTTCAGAAGCGCGACAATCCGGTCGATGATGCCGCTCTCCTGCAGGCGCCTGACGCGCTTCAGGCAGGCCGAGGGGGAAAGACCTATCTGGTCAGCCAGCGCTTGATTGGTCACGTCGGCATCCTGCTGCAGATGGTCGAGTATTCGCCGGTCGATGGCATCCATGTGAATTATCTGCCCTCCGAGGCGGTCAATACGACAATAAAGTGTCTCACGAGGCGGTATCGAACACAATATTCTGCGGCATCGGGCGTATCGTGATGCCCACTCGGTTGATCAGGAATTCTTGCACGGTGTCACTCTCACACTACTGGCGGCAATCAATGGCTCTGCTGCGGGAAACCGCTCAGGTGTATCGGGTGTTGCTGCGGATCATGGTGCCGGCATTGCTTGTCGTGAAGCTCCTGCAGGAACTGGGCGCGCTGGATCTGCTCGGTGTGGCTCTGGGGCCGGCCATGGCGCTGGCAGGTTTGCCGGCGGTGCTGGGCATTGTCTGGGCGACCACCTTGCTGACCAATATGTTCACGGGCATCATCGTGTTCTTCGAGGTGTCTGCCGGTCTGGCATTGACGGTGGAGCAAGTCACCGTGCTGGGGACCATGATGCTGGTGGCCCATTCCATACCGATCGAAGGCGCTGTAGCGCGTCGAGCGGGCGTGCCCTGGTGGGTCACTATTGCATTACGGGTGGGTGGTGCCCTGGTGCTGGGCAGCCTTCTGCATCTGATCTATTCGCAATTCGACCTGTTGCAGGAGCCTGTGACGCAGATGTGGCAACCGGCAGTTTCCGACGGCAGCCTGTTGTCGTGGCTGCTGGGGCAATTGCGGACGCTTGCCATGGTATTCGTGGTCATTCTGTGTCTGATGCTGATGCTGAAGGTGCTCAGATACATCGGACTGGAAAAGCTTATCCATATGGCCCTGATGCCATTGTTGAGACTGTTCGGTCTGGGCCGTTCGGCAGCCAATGTCACGGTCATCGGCGTCGCCCTCGGGCTCACCTATGGTGCCGGCCTGCTGATACGGGATCTGGATGAAGGGACGCTGAATCGGCGGGATGCCTACGTGTCACTGTGCTTTCTGAGCCTGTTGCACAGCATGATCGAAGATACCTTGCTGATCCTGACTCTGGGGGCCGATCTGTCCGGCATACTCTGGGCGCGTGTGATTTTTGCTATCGTGTTGATCGCGATACTGGCCAGGCTGATGCCTGCGCAGACGGCGCGAGTCTGCACGGAACCATCCGCCTGAGACAGGTCGACCACATACGTTCCACCATTGACGCCCACGCTTTTATAGCCGCCAGGATCTCTCGTGTTACAGCGCATCATGTTTGCCGGTCTGTTGTTCTGTCTGATGGCCTCTGCCCGCGTTCAGGCCGCTGACACCTTGTTGTCCGGCTTTCCGGCACCGCAGAAGAACTTCCAGGCACATATCGAGGAAGTCCGTCGGTATCTTCTCGATACGCAGCTGCCTCAGCGCCTGCCTTCTGCCGTGGAGTACAACCTTCCGTTCGAGTTGCCGGCCAACCCGGATGTGCCCTATCGTGGCAAATACCTGCTGATTCATGGCCTGAACGACTCCCCGGCCGTGTGGCGAGACGTTGCCGGCGAGCTTGCGCAACGGGGTCATGATGTTCGCGCCATACTGCTTCCCGGGCATGGCAATACGCCGGAAGCTCAACTTGACGTGACGTACCGGATGTGGCTCGATTCGGCCCGATTGCAACTCGAATCATGGCGCGAGGCCGATGAGCCATTCTACCTGGGCGGCTTCTCCCTCGGCGCTGTCATTGCCACCATTCTGGCACTGGAATACGACGACATCGATGGCCTGTTGTTGTTCTCGCCGGCCTATCACAGCACGCGCAACCACCTGCTGCGCTGGGCATCGCTGGTGTCACACGTCAAACCCTGGGTGTTCGGCGGCATGATCATCGAAGACAATCCGGCGAAATACAACTCCATTCCCATCAATGCCGCTGCCCAGTACTACAAGAGCACGCGGTATCTGCGCAACCGATGGGGATCGAGAAAACTGTCCATGCCGGTGCTGATGGTTGCGTCCATGGACGATTCGGTGGTCAGCGTCGAGCGCGTACGGGGCATCTTCAAGCGGCGTTTTTCCTCACCGCGCAGGCGCCTTCTGCTCTACGGCAACGAGGATGAAATGTCATTGGCCCCGGGGGAGATCCTCAGAAAGAGCGCCTATCCGGAATACCGGATTCTGAATCAGGCCCATATGAGTGTGCTGGTGGCGCCGGACAACCCCCTCTATGGGAATCAGGGGCAACAGCTGGTATGCAATGGCAACGAGTGGAAAGTCTTCAGTGCCTGCCTGTACTATCCGAAGGATGATCGCTGGCGCGGTGCCGAAGGCACAGCCTCGCCCGATGGCGTGCCGCTGGCAAGGACGACCTTCAACCCGGATTTCGACTTCATCATGCAGCAATATGACGAAGTGTTCGGTACGGGCGTGCAGTAGGCGTTCTGGTCAGCGCCCGGTCAGGCCTTTACTGCCACTGTGTCATCCTGAGGGTGGCTGAAGTATGTCCTTGAGGTTTGGACTTGTATTGTCAGTCTCGATGGCAATGCTTCTTTCCAGGTGATGCAAGTGGTGTTCGATACGTTCCAGCAAGGCAGTCTCGTCGCCCGCGGCAATGGCATCCACGATCAGCTCGTGCTCTTCATCGCCACACAGTGGCGCCTGTGAGGCGGAGTACATGCTGATGATCAGGGAGCTGCGCATGACCAGTTCATTGAGAAATTCGTCGAGCACCTCGTTGCCGCACATCTCCCCCAGAATCAGATGAAACCGGCCTGAGAGGCGGATAGCGTTTCTGCGCTCACTCGACTGCCGGGCCTGCTGTTCCTGTTCCACATGATCACGAAGGCGTGCAATGTCATCGGCAGACGCCTTGCGCAGGACGTTCTCTGCGATGACTCGTTCAATGGCACGACGAGCCTGAAAGACATTGCGCGCCTCATCAGGCGTGGGAGTAGCGATGAATGCGCCACGATTGGGTTCGAGTTTGACAACTTTCTGCGCTTCCAGTGTTGCCAGGGCTCGTCTGACATGAGCGCGATTGCAATGATAGATCTCGCAGAGATCCTGCTCTCCGAGCTTCACACCTGCTTTCAAGCGGTGCTCGGCAATGGCTTCGAGGACGCCCGAGACGATCGACTGTTCTGCTGTCTGGTTCATCCAGGCCTGCTTCAAGCAACTGATTTAAAGTGAAAATTCTACAGCAAAGCACGATTTCGTAAACAGTTGACGGCGTCGTGTGCGAAAGCAGTGCACAAGCATCGCACATGCACCATTGCTGATCGTATGCAATAAGACTTGTGATTGTTAACAATATTGTGTAGCTTGTTAAACAATCGATCAGCTGAATCTTGCCAAGGAGCCCCATGAAAATTCTGGTAGTCAATCCGAATTCCACCGCGTCGATGACAGACAAGATTGCGCAGAGCGCTCGCGACATCGCCGGTCCCGGCGTGGAGATCATGGCTCGAACCGGCGTGGGATCGCCCGTCAGCATCGAAGGTCACTACGATGAAGCCATGTCTCTGGGGCCCTTGCTGCATGAAGTCATGGCGGCGGAGAAAGCCGGCGTGGACGGTGTTGTCGTGGCCTGTTTCGACGACCCGGGCATCGGCGCCTGTCGGGAGATTGCCAGTGGTCCTGTCATGGGAATCTGCGAAGCCGGCATGAAGGCCGCAACCATCCTCGGGACCAGCTTTTCGGTCGTGACCACTTTGCCGCGCTCGGTACCTGTGATCGAAGAGCTGGCACGTCGTTATGGCGTTGAACACTTCTGCCGACGCGTGCGCTCTGCACAGATACCGGTCCTGGCACTGGAAGAGGAAGGCAGCAATGCCCGCGAGCTGGTCAAGGCCGAAATTCTGCGCGCGATTGATGAGGATCGTTGCGAATCGGTTGTGCTCGGTTGTGCAGGCATGGCGGATCTGACGCGCTGGCTCAGTGACGAGACCGGCATTCCGGTCATCGACGGGGTGGCCGTGGCCGTGAAGTTTGTCGAGGGCCTGGTCAGCGCCGGGCTCGGCACCAGCAAAGTCTGCGCCTATGCGCAGCCCAATTCCAAGTAAACCGGAGGTACAGTCATGAGTACGACGGCGGAGCCGCTGGATATCTCCTGGTACGCCAGCCTGATACCGGCAGGATTGACCTATCTTGTGCTGATGAAAACCCTGCCGTCAGCAGCGCGTTTCAGGCACTGAGGGCCTTTGCATGGCCGGGTGCAGTGTCAGGTGAAGTCGATGGAGTACATCCGTTGTGCGTCTGCCGCGTTGTTATCCGGCGTGGGTGCGAATCCGCATTTTTCCAGCACGCGTGCCGATGCCACGTTGGCCTGTTCAACACCGCCTGTGAGCGAACGGATGCGGTTGTCTCTGCACCAACCGACAAGTCCGCTGAGCAGTTCGGTGGCAAAGCCTTGCCCCCAGGCCGATTCCTTCAGCAGATAGCCCAGACGAAGATGGCCGAAATCATCGGTGCCGGAGAGAATCAGCAAGCCGATTGCCTCACGAGTGGATTTATCGATCACCAGCCAGGTGGCGTCCTCCTTGTCGCGCTCTCGTATCCATTGATCGGCCCGCTCGAGTGAATAGTCTCCCTGCCACGATGGCGGCAGGCAGGCTGTCACCGAGGGTGTCAGCATCTGCTGTACCGCAGTGGCCAGATCCTGAGACGGCCATTGCTGTTGCTGCAGCGTGTGCCATTCGGCGACCAGCAATCGTTCCGTTTCAAATCGCGTCATGTCATCCCGTCCTGCGGGTGTGCCTTCACTGGCTTGTTGGGGCGATGGTGCCGGTGCAGCCAGCATCAGTGTACACAGGCTACGCGCCTTGCAGCCGACAGGCGTCATGCGGCTTGATGATGCAACGCTCATACCATCGCGTTCAACCCATGCTATCGGCCGCAGGGAGTCTGGCTTTCAGGCCGAGCGTGCGGATATGTCCTCGATCCAGTGGCGCAGGGATTCCGGCAGGATCAGCCGTTTGCGAGCCCGCGTGACGCCGACATAGATGGCCGAACCGAATGCCGCCCGTGACAGATGTGCCGATGCATTGATCACGTCGGGCGTGAGCATCACGGTATCGAATTCGAGATTGCGAACATTCTCGATCATGCCCACCGAATAGGCCGGTTTGCCCACTCGCTGAAATCGCTGGTAGGTCTGCTTCCAGTTGGCATGTCCATATCCCTTTTCCAGCAGCTGGTTGATGCGCTGGAAGCCGGCGTTGCCGGCATGTTTACTGGCCACATGATCCCAGGAGGTGTAGCGGAACAGTTCACCGTGGCGTGCACCTCGACCACCGGCTTTCAGCTCGATGCAATCCTGTACGAACATGTCCAGATCCTTGGGGTCGTTCATCAGGGAAGGATTGATGTTGGCACTGGCCAGTCGCTGCGACCATTCGAACAGCCCCCAGGTATCGTTGACCAGAATCACCGCTGGTTCCTGTGGCACTGCAGCCTTCTGATAGTAACGAATGTCCAGATGGGTCATGTCATTACCCTGAAACGGCGCCTTGGTACGACTGGGGTGGATCGTGATGATCGGATTGATGATGCTCTCCACTGCGTGGCCCGACCTCACCGACTGCACCATCTCTCTCAAGCGCGTGCTTCTCGACTGTGGTGTCGAATGGCCCTTGAGGTTCTGGTAGTCATCGCCGAGGGTTGCACGCGCCTGCGGACTACAGGCGAGAATCTGGAAGACCGGACGCGGCAGGTCATGACACTCGTCCACCAGAATGTGCGAATACTGTTGCGGCACGGGCCAGTGGTTCAGCGCAGCCCACTTGATCTTGTGAAACCCGCGTACCTGCGGCCGGAAATCTGCCGTGGGTGGTGCGAGTATCAGTTGCCACAGCTCACGCGCATGCTGGCTCACAATGGCGCTCTGGGTGGCATCGAACAGCGCCGCGTAGCGCGCCGGGATATGCTTCTGCGCAATGTGCTCATCGGTGCTCTGGCAGAATCGGTAGACCGTGGCGCGCACAGCCGTGATGATCTGCGTACTGCTGCGGTCGCCGACCGATCGAATACCGAGTTGTCGAACCAGCACCTCATCAGGTTGGGTTGCACGGGTGCGATCCTGTCGCAACATGTTGCGATTGGCCGAGGAAGTCATATCCGGCGGAATGACCAGGTCGGCCAGTTCGCTGAAGGTGCAGGCGTGTACCTTGTCGGACTGATGGCGTTCGATACCCAGCGCGTCCAGTTGGCGGGTGTACTCGGCCAGTACCAGAATGCGCGAGGTGGAGCTGTCGAACAGAGACAGCAGACTCTTGATCAGGGAGGTCTTGCCGGTACCGGCATAACCCTGGACATGCATGTGTTCATCATGCTCTGCCTGAAACTCGCGAAACACGCGTGATTGTTCCGTGCTCAGGGACAGATGTCGATCGTCAACGGTCGTGATGATGCGCTGGGGGGCCAGCTGTTCGCGTTGACGCTGCGAGAAGCCGTAATCCCAACGACCCTGTTCCGTCAGGTAATCCTGTTGTGCGCAGGTGTCATCGTCCACCAGCGCGATGCCGAAATCCCGTATGAGGTAATAGCCGGCCTCGATGGTTTCCCGATTGAGTCGGTCACTGGTCTGCTTGCGCAGCAGATCCAGATCCGTGCCTTCGAGCTGAGGGTTGAAGGCATCGATGATGTCTGCCATCAGGCGCTCGGGTGAACGTCTGCCATTGTGCTTCAGATTGTTCAGGCCGGCCAGTAGCCACAGCGAGGCAAGTTCAGGCATGGAACGTGACTGAACGGTCTGTTCCCAGCTCATGTCCTCATCCAGCAGGGCGTGCAGGGTATTGTCGCTCAGTGGCAGGTAGAGGGCCGCATCGGTCATTGGCATGGTCGATCTTCCGCAAGGTGGTCAGTGCGATCCTGGGCGGATATTACACTCCCTTCGTCGATTGCAACATAGTGGTGCAAACGATCATGTGCTGTGCGCAAGTGGCGGAAAACCCGTGGAGAAAGTCCATTGTCTGCATTCACCGCCTGGCAACGGCCGCGATGAATTGCCGCCCGTCCTGTTCAGAACTATTCAAACAATAGCGTTGAGCGCTTGCGCAGTTTCCACCATTCATGACATTGTAATGCGCCATTCCACTTCGACACTCCTTGATTTCCATCGATTCATGACAAGACCTACCGTCGCCAACCCCAAACGCATAGGCATGTTGACGCCATCGTCCAATACCGTGCTCGAGCCTTACACCGCACGGTTGTTCATGCCTTATGTGGACACGGTGACTGTGCATTTTTCACGATTCAGGCTGACGGATATCTCTCTGTCGGATGACTCCATCAAGCAGTTCGATCATGACACCATTGTCGAGGCCGCGCTTCGGTTGGCAGAGGCGAAGGTGGATTACATCGTCTGGAACGGTACATCCGCCGCCTGGCTGGGCATGGAGCACGATCAGGCCTTGTGCACCCGAATCACGGAAGAAACCGGTATTCCCGTGACCTCGACGATGCAGGCGTTCGCCCGCGCCATCGACCGGCTCAAGGCCAGGCGGCTTGCGCTGGTCACCCCCTATACCTCGGACATCCAGGCGGCCATCATCCAGCGCTACAAGGAACAGGGCTTCGAGATCGTGCATGAAACCCATCTGGGGGATACCGGAAATTTCTCGTTCGCCAACTATACGGTGGATGAAATCAAGGCTCATGCCATGAAGGCGGCAGAGAGCCGACCGGATACCATCCTCATTGTCTGCACCAACTTTCGCGGGGCGTCGGTGGCGGCCGAAGTGGAAACCTACATGGATGTACCCGTGCTGGACTCGGTGGCCGTCACGGCATGGCACAGCCTGCTGGAGGTGGGAGTCGATCCTGGCGAGGTCGCTGGTTGGGGGCGCGTGTTTGCACTCTGACAGACTTGCATTGTCGTGGGCATGAAGGGCGGCATTGCATCGCCTGTTCATGCTCTGCATTCATTGTCCTGAATATGAGACAAAGTTAATCGTTTTCAGGCTCTAATGGAGCGTCTGTCTCGTACATATACTTGGTGTCATTGAAGACCGGAGAATCCGGTCCGTCACAGGAGATCAAGTCATGAGACAGATACTGGGTATTCACAATGCTCCGCAAGCTCATTGGGTGGGTGATGGCTTCCCGGTGCGCACACTACTGTCGCATCACGAACACGGGCAGCAGGTCAGCCCGTTCATCATGCTTGACCATGCCGGTCCCTATCATTTCGAGCCGACCACGCAGCGCCGTGGCGTCGGAACCCATCCTCACAAGGGATTCGAGACTGTCACCATCGTGTACGAAGGTGAGGTGGAGCATCGTGATTCCACGGGCACCGGCGGAGTGATTGGTCCGGGCGATGTACAGTGGATGACGGCAGCATCGGGCATTCTGCATCAGGAATATCATTCACCGGCATTTGCCCGCGAGGGGGGTGATTTCGAGATGGTCCAGCTGTGGGTCAATCTGCCGGCGAAGGACAAGTCAGCCAGTCCGGGCTACCAGACCCTGATGAATGCGCAGATTCCGCAACGGGTGTTGCCGGACGGTGCAGGAACGCTGCGGGTCATCGCCGGGGAGTCGGGTACCGCACAAGGACCGGCGAAGACCTTCACACCCATCAATATCTGGGATGTACGCCTGCATGGCCAGAAGCCGGTGACGCTGGATGTTCCGGAGGGGCATACGCTGACCATTCTGGTTCTGGCAGGCTCGGTGAAACTCAACGGGCAGGAGAGTGTCGGGCAATCCCGAACCGTGTTGCTGGCCAGGCAGGGCGGTGGCGTCATGCTGGAAGCCGAAGGTGAAGCCAAATTGCTGGTGCTCAGTGGAGAACCGATCGATGAGCCTGTGGTTGCTCACGGACCGTTCGTCATGAACACTCATGAGGAAATCCGGCAGGCCATGCTGGACTTCCAGCGTGGTGCCTTCGGTTCGATGTAGGTAGTGAAACAGTACACTGGAACGAGCGTGGCCATCCCGCGCGCTCGTTCTGTACACCTTCCCGATCGTTGCAGGACAGGAGACAACCATGAGCTGGAATCCAGGTATCGAACCCGGAAATCCCGACGAGATCGGTATGGACTCGATCGAGACGCTGATCGTGCCGAGAGCGCGGGATCTGGGTGGTTTCGAGGTACGGCGAGCCTTGCCGGCGCCACAACGGCAGATGCTCGGGCCATTCATCTTCTTCGACCAGATGGGGCCGGCTGAATTCATCACCGGCAAGGGTGTGGATGTCAGGCCACACCCCCATATCGGTCTGGCAACTGTCACCTATCTCTACCGTGGCGAGTTTCAGCATCGAGACAGCCTGGGCAGCAATCAGACGATTCTCCCGGGGGCCGTCAACTGGATGGTTGCCGGACAGGGCATCACGCATTCCGAGCGAACCAGCGAGCTCACACGTCAGAATCCGCACAGTCTGTTCGGCATTCAGACCTGGGTGGCACTGCCGGAAGACAAGGAAGAGATGGCACCGAGCTTCGAGCATCACGGCAAGGAGCGGCTGCCGGTGATTGAGGACGCCGGGGTCAACATGCGCCTGATACTGGGCAATGCCTATGGTGAGAAAGCGCCTGCCAGTGTGTTTTCAGACGTGTTCTATGGCGATGTCGCCTTGCAGCCCAGCGCCCGGTTCCCGCTGCCCGATGATCATGAAGATCGGGGGCTCTATGTGATGGAAGGGTCGGTCTCCATTGCCGGTCAGGAATTCACGGCAGCGCAGATGATGGTATTTCGTCCTGGCGACCGGATCACGGTGGCAGCCGGTGCCCAGGGTGCCAGAGTTGTTATTCTGGGTGGCGAGACCCTGAACGGTCCGCGTTATATCTGGTGGAATTTCGTCTCGTCCAGCAAGGAGCGCATCGAGGAGGCCAAGGAACAATGGCGCCAGGAACGATGGGGCGCCGGGCAGTTCGATCTGCCGCCCGATGATCGTGTCGAGCACATCCCGCTACCACGCTGAAAGGTCTACGCTGGCGGTGCCGATGAACGATCGGCACCGCCTTCCTGGCTACACCGTGGCGTCATCGCCCCAGATGGCCTGCAGGCGACGATCCCGTCCGCAGCTGAATCGATAGGCCTTGTAGCGGATCGGGCTCTTCTTGTAGAAATCCTGATGGCCGATCTCGTTGCCCTTGATGGGGTAGAAAGTGTCCAGCGGCAGGATCGGTGTCACCACTGTCTGGTCGGGGAAGCGATCGACGACAGCCTGGCGCGTCTGCTCGGCCAGCGGCCTTTCCGATTCGTTGGCGACAAAGATGGCGCTGAGGTATTCGGGCCCCTTGTCGCAGAACTGGCCACGGGCATCAAAGGGGTCGATATTGACCCAGAAGTGATCGAGTATGTCCTTGTAGCTGACAATTTCGGGGTCATAGGTGATCTCCACGGCCTCATAGTGCCCGGTGTGATCACCTCGGTAAGTGGGGTTTTCGGCGGTGCCGCCGGTGAAGCCGGACACGACCTCGCTGACGCCGTGCAAGCTTTCGAAGTCCTTTTCCATGCACCAGAAACAGCCGCCGGCCAGTACGGCGGTGTCTGCCCGGGCTGTCAGGGGCAGTAGCAGGGTGGCACTCAGGAAAAGACTGGCGAGTGTGTTCTTCATGCGATTTCCTGTTGGTCGGGTGCGGGGGGGCAAGTGTGCTTCTGTGACCTTGTACGATGCGGGGAGTTCGCATGGATTCAGGCACTCGCTCGCATTATCGGCTTGACCCTGCCGCCAATTGAACGACAATGGCGGGCCCGCAGCTCATCGATTCATCATGACGCCTCAACTCATCATCTTCGATATGGACGGCACTCTGGTACAGAGTGAGGAATGCGCCGCGCAGGCTCTGCTGGAGGCCATTCCCGGTCTGCAGGGCAGTGTGGAGGAGTTGACGCAGCGTTACCGGGGCTGGCGACTGGCTCACATCTTTGCCGATATCGACTCCAGACAAGCGGGCAGTGTTCCCGATGATTGTCTGCAGCGCTACCGGGAAAGGGAAGCCGAGCTGGCGTACTCCATGATCACACCCAGCGTGGGTGTCGAGAGCCTGCTGTCGCAGCTGGAGCATCGCAAGTGCATTGCATCCAATGCCTCCGTGGACAAGACCCGTCGATCCTTGCAGATCTGCGAACTGTCGCATCATTTCGACGACAATATTTTCAGCGCCTATCAGGTTCAGGCCTGGAAGCCGGATCCAGCACTGTTCCTGCACGCTGCGAAAAGCTGTCGGGTGGATCCGCAGGCCTGTCTGGTGGTGGAGGATAGCGAGGTGGGTCTGCAGGCCGCACGAGCGGCGGGGATGTCGGCGGTTTTCTATGACCCGCACGACAACGGCACTACCAGTTCGGGCGCCACCCGGATACGGGCACTGAGCGAATTGCTGAGCATTCTGGGTTGATCCGCCAAAGGCCCGTTCTCAGACCCGCATTCGATCCTACAGACGTCCACTCACCAGATCGGCACAGCGATCGCCTAGCATCATTGCCGGGGCATTGGTATTGCCAATTGTCCGACACTTTTTTCCTTCGCTACTTGGCCGAAAACGGCTCGACCAAGTAGCTTTCAACTACACATCATGCGGTACTAGGCTGAACGTTACCCGTAATGCTAACGAATGGGGATTCATTTCGGGTGATCTCACCTTTGCAGTCGAGATGTCTTCTCAAGCATGACTCGATCTCGCCCGCTTCCAGTATTCCAGCTCGCACTACTGCCTGCTCCAGTGCGTCCATCCAGCATTGATAGTAGTCCCAACTTGTGTCATCCAGTTCATGCGAAGATTCCCATGACTTGATGTTGTGCATCAAGGCCTGGCGGAATTCATCCCACTCAAAGTGACCTTCTTTCGACAAGGCGATGGCTACCCCGAATACGAGTTTTTCCCAGTCCCTGTCGAATCGTAGATGTCCATCTTCGCGAGGCGGCGCCTCTTCGGATGACCCCATCATGCTGGTAGCTGCAAAGTGTTCAAATCGTGTGAACATTGCCGTATCTACTCCGATTTCGCCTTGACCAGAGCCACACCCATCATGGCCTCGGGAGTGAGAAGTTTCGCCAGCTCTTCCTCACTCAGACTTTCCGTTCCCTCGGGCCTCATGGGTAAAACCCACCAGCGAATCTGCGCACTGCTATCCCATATGCGGATATTCACCGAATCACTCAATTGCACGCCGAACTCTCCGAGAACGACGCGTGGCTCTCGAACTACTCGGGCTCTGAATGTCGGATCCTTGAACCAGTACGGTGGAAGTCCGAGAGTTGGCCATGGATAACAGGAACACAGCGTGCACACGACCACATTGTGAACATCTGCGGTATTTTCAACGATGCGCATATGTTCCCCCTCTGCACCGGACATGCCGTTAGGCAAGTCCAGCATCTCGCAGGCGGCGTTGCAATCTTCTAGAAGCAATTTCTTGAATTCAGGATCAACCCATGCTCGGGCTACCAGTTTCGCGCCGTTGAATGGTCCCATTTCGGTATCGAAATAGCTGAGCACCTGGTCGACGGTTTTGCCTGTGATGACCCCCTTTTCGATCAATAGAGATTCGAGTGCTTTCGCTCGTGCCTCACTAATGGCTTCTTTGTCCGCATCGTAGCGGAATCCAGGATATAGACTGGTCATGATGCAATTTCCAATAGGTTGATTAGTCGATTCAATCAGGCAGGTTCTATATATGCTTCGAAAATATCGTTGTAATAGATGGAGCCAGGTTCTATCAAGGATTGTTCCCAAAGATCCTCAGCCTTGAATGCCAGGTTGTAAACCGGCATAGGCGTACCCAGTCCGTCAGCAGTCTCATAAAAATAGGTATAAGACTCTTCGTAGACTTCCATCACCTGTGCTATTCGACCTTGAAGATTGCCAGGGAGTCGACTATGAGTTCCTGCCGAGATCGTCTTGATCCTTACTGTGTCGCCAACATTGAACTTGGGCGTGATATCGGTTGATCGTTTGGGTGAATCACCCTCTCGCAGGTATTTCTCAACCTGTGTGTCAATTGCAGGATCACCGCCTTCAGGCAGTTCTGTCGATTTATTGTCAGCCATATCCTTTAGTATCAAGGCTGCACGTTCGTTGAGTTCGTCTTCGGTGATGTAGCCTTCTTCAACAAAGAAACCGGAAATGCCACCTAGCCACTTCTCGTAGTACCTCAGGCGAAAGTAATCGAAAGGGTGAATATTCTCGGCCCCTTCTCGCAAGTGCGCCCAGCTCCAGAAGCTGTCGAATGTGCTCGGCACCTGGCTGATATCGTAATCAGGTAGTGATTTGTCAAGATGGTTGCTCAGCGCCATCATTGCTGTGTGAATACCGAAGATTCGTTGTTCCCAATCTTCTACAAATACTCGCGGTTCAGTGTTGACAGGATCAAGCCCTTCCAGTCCGCCAAGATTATGCTGTAACTTCATCGAGTTTCCTCACTTGTGTTGAGTTGACTTGGTCGGGAATGCTGGTATCGATGAAACAATTTCGAAATCCCGCGTAAATTTCATTGGCATCAAGATTTCTTCCAATGAAAACGATCTCATTGAATCTCTCCTGACCAGGAGACCACGCTTTGCCGGGTTGCCCATCAAGTGTCATGTGAACTCCCTGAAAGACAAATCGCCTTGCATTATTGTCAAGATTGAGGATGCCTTTCATACGAAAGATGTCAGCTCCACGTTCCTGCACCAGTCGATATAGCCAGCGGTTAAGAGCATCGCCATCCATCGTTCCTTTCTCTTTGAAAGCGATGGATTGAACTTCATCATCGTGTTCGTGGGCATCGTCATCCAACAGTTTTGGATCGATGGCAAGAGCCTGTTGCAGGTCGAATGCTTGTACTTCGAGAATATGGTCTAGATCGATATCGCAGTTCAGTGTTGTATAGATCGAAGCCATAGCGTTGAGACCGCGAATCTTCTTCTTCAACGTCAGAAGTTCCTCTTCGATAATCAAATCGGATTTATTGAGTAGAACGACGTCGGCAAAAGCTATTTGTTCCTCGGCCTCGTGGCTGTCCCAGTGGTTGGCAATGTGGCGAGAGTCAACCACTGTTACCACGGCATCCAACCGAGTATGCTTCAGCATGGTCTCGTCGACAAAGAACGACTGAATGACCGGTGCCGGATCTGCAAGGCCGGTAGTCTCTATGACCAGATGATCAAAATCGTCGAGTCGTGCGGTCAGTTCCTTGACAATGCGAATCAAGTCGCCTCGCACAGTGCAACAGATACACCCGTTGTTCATCTCGAATATTTCTTCATCCACACCCACGACCAATTGATGATCGATGCCCACTTCTCCGAATTCATTTACGATGACGGCAATGCGCTTGCCATGCTCACCGGTCAGAATTCGATTCAGCAATGTGGTTTTGCCTGCTCCCAGGTAACCGGTAAGGACCGTGACTGGAATTTTCCTGTCAAGAATCATGATTGCCTCCAATAGTTTTCAGTAAGTACAGGAGCGAGATATTTGCAGTCAGAATGTGGATTCCATTGGCGAAAGCCGAGGCATGAACACCGTTCTGGCCGCGATCTTGACGGCAGCTCACGAGACCGGCTCTGTGGTGGTCATTCGTTTACCCCAGGCTTCAGACAGATAGCCGAATACAGCACCAAGCAGCATGGCCGTCACGGCAATCAAGACAGGGTTGTTGGGTAAGGGGGCCGTTACTGCGAGGCCGGTAACAGATACGGTGCCTACGGTTTGAGAAAAGCCCCAGACGATGGCCGGGATGATGCCGTGCGTAAATGGCAATTTCGAAGCCTGTACCATTGCTGCGCTCCCGATACCAACGCATATTGCGCCGACAAGTAGGTTGTCTCCGATTAATTGTATGGAAAGTAACGACAATGCTGCTATCAGAATGCCGGTGAAATTGCACGCGACCGATTTTACGAAACCGGCCTTTCCGCCACCTACGATAAAAAATGATGCCCAAGCAGTAAACGTGACCCAGACAGGCACCGGGATAACCGTGGCTGTAACAAGCACGGCTACACCTCCAAGAATGCCAATACTGACAGTGAGAGCTTCAGATTGCTTCATGCTGCTTACCTTTCGATGAGTGTGGTTAGGTTCTTCAGATAGTTAGCTGAAGAGGCGATTTGACATGGTCAAGTATCAAGCGACTGCAGCTAACGCAAAGAAGGTCGCTCCGGTACTCGCTACTGCAATTCCTGCCATACGCATGAGCCTGTTTGAGGCTGAGGAATGAGCGTTCATCAGGTGCATCGTGACAAGATAGGTTGCTACTGCTATCCCCATTTGTACGAGCATCAGACCTGTAATATATGACGCAAGAGTTGTCATATTGGCGCCCACAATTGCCTCGGCATAGGCGTAACCGTGAAAGATTCCAGCTGTACAGCCCAAGATAATGCTTCGGCGCAAGTTGATATGTCGCTGAAGTATCAGAAACGCACCGACCAGCACCACGGAAGCTGCTACGAATAGCTCGGCAGCCGGAATCGTAACCAGCTGAAGATGCAACAACACGCCTGCCATGCTTCCCGCTACGAAACAGACCGGAATCAACAAGCCACGTTTTCCAGCAGCTGCTAGCAGGCCGATAGCAATTATGAAAGCGAGATGATCAATACCGATGACCGGATGGCCTATGCCTGACAAAAGGCCTTCCATTGCCGTTTCCGGTAATCGTCCACCCAATGGATGATGTGCTGAAGCCGACAACGGTGTCAGTAGCAGACAAGCGAGAAGCGCCTTTCCGAAATTCGGCTTTCCGAGGAAACTGGTTTGACGGGACTGCTGGGTACGATCGTGTTGAGATTCAGACAACATATGCTTTTCCTCTTGGCAGGTTCGAATCTGAAAACTATCACCTATATAGTTTTCAGATGCTGCCGATTTTGCAGCATCGCTGTTCGTTTTTTGCAGCACGTAACCGAGAGCCAACTGCAAGAGTTGCATGCGCGACTATCCAGTTGTCGGATGAAATCGTGGGCTGGAATGTCCGAAGCAAGAAGTTCGGCACTGTCTGAAACTACCGTTGATCTGAACTGGAGTCTCACTCTTGATACAGGCTTGACCGCAGTAGCCTGCTCAGGTCGGGGGTTGTCGGGGGGGCTTTTCGTACATAGTCAGGGTTGCAAACAAGTGATCTTTACTCACGCGCGCGTTGGTTATGCCTGACTAGTATGAGATTTGATTCTCTATGAATTCGTGTCTTTGTTGAAAAGGTGGTCGTTGAAGTAGGAGTAGCAAGTGGCACATGACGTGTTGGCTTGATCCGCTCAGCGCCCATTCTCAGACCCGCATTCCACCCTACAGACGTCCACTCACCAGATCGGCACAGCGATCGCCTAGCATCATTGCCGGGGCATTGGTATTGCCGGCATTGATATTGGGCATGGCTGACAGATCGCAGACGCGCAGGCCATCGACACCGCGTACACGCAGGCGAGAGTCCAGTACCGCGCTCCGGTCGCCATCCCGGCCCATGCGGGCCGTGCCGCTGGGGTGGTAGTTGGTCTTGACGAAACGCTTGCAGTGAATGCGCAGGGTCTCGTCATCGTCGCGGCCGTCGGCAGGCACGGCGATACGCTCGATCCGCCTGGCCAGCGGCGATTGACGCAGCGCTTCCAGAAAGAAGCGCTGGCCGGCGATCATCGTGCGCATATCGTTCTCGTGCTGCAGCAGGTTCGGGGACACGAGTGGCATGTCCGCCGGGTCTGCCGAGGCAAGGCGCACTTCTCCGCGGGACTCCGGCTTGACCACTACGGTTGTTATGGTCAGACCATAACCGTCTTCCACCTCACCGAGTGTGTCCCGGTCGAGATACACGATGGGAGGGCAGAACGCCTGAATGGTGGGCGTGGCCTCACGATCGATCGGATTGATGAAGGCCCCGGCCTCGACGCCGGCCGTGGTGATGGGGCCAGTGCCGAACAGCTTGAATTGCAAGCCGTTCTTCAGCATGCGCCAGCCTTCTCCTTGCTTGTAGTATCCGTAGGGACCATTGGCCAGTGCGGTCATGGGCACCTCCGGATGGTCGATGAGATTCTGACCGACACCCGGCAGATCCACGGCACAGTCGATACCGTGATCGGCCAGATGCTCCGCCGGACCGATACCCGAGAGCATCAGCAGTTTGGGACTGATCAGGGCGCCGGCCGCCATGATGATCTCGCCGTCTGCATGAGCGGTCTGCAACTGTCCGGATCGGTCGCGGTACTCCACGGCACATGCCCGGTGGTTCTGCAGGAGAATACGCTGTACGCGACAGTGCAGTCGTATGGTGAGTCGGCTGTCGCCGGCCAGGGGGGACAGGTGTGAATACGCGGCAGAGCAGCGCCGGCCTGCACGATTCATGAATTGATAGAAACCCACGCCGCGCTGCGAATGGCCGTTGAAATCCGTGTTGAAAGGCTCTCCCATCGCCTGCACGGCCTGTACAAACCAGCGAGATACCTCATTGATGTGCCCGGGGTCGGATACCAGTAGGGGCCCGTCGGTCCCATGACGTTCATCCTGCAGGCGTTCGTTGCCTTCCATGGCACGAAAGTGTGGCAACACGTCCTGCCAGCCCCAGCCGATGGTGTCGTTGTTGCCGCGCAGCAAGGCTTCCCATTCGTCGTAGTCCGACGGTCGTCCGCGCATGTAGACCTGGGCATTGACCGAAGAGCCGCCGCCGAGCACATTGCCTTGCGGAATATCGTGGACGCGCCCGTCCAGATGCGCCTGCGGCACGGTCTTGTGATAGTGCATGAAGCGCGACCCATTGATCATCTTGAAGATGCCCGGAGGCATGTCCAGCAAGGGATGGCGGTTGGAATATCCGGCTTCCAGTACCAGTACTCTGGCACCCGACTTGACCAGTCCGGCAGCAGCCACACAGCCCGATGAGCCGCCTCCGATGACGATGTGGTCGAATGTCTCGCTCATGGGGGCTCTCCCGATGAAAGGTGTCGCTTGTGTGGATTCTCGCTTCCCTGGGTGTTGACACATTCAACCCAATGAGAATAGCATTCTAAGTATGGTCATACCAAAAAGGCAAGGCGGTCATCCAATCCGATAGGGGTATCTGTCTTGTCAGGCCGGTTCCCGGTGTGATCTCGAACCATCACCGAAGACGCGAGACGGGCGCAGACCTTTCCGCGGTTCGACAACTCCACGATAAAGAAGAGGCATTACGATGAAAAACACTGGACTGAACCAGCTACTGACCGCAGTAGGTCTTGCGGTAACCATGGCCATGGGAGCAGCACACGCGCAGGACTTGCCCCGGCTTGAGAAGAAGGATCGTTACAAGGTGGGCTTTTCGCAAATGGAGAGCAACAACCCCTGGCGTATCGCTGAAACCAAGTCCTTCGTGGATACGGCCGAGAGCTGCAACTGGGATCTGATTGCCACTGATGCGGCAGGCTCTGCAGCCAAGCAGGTGGCCGATGTGGACTCCATGATCGCGCAGGGCATCGACATACTCTTCCTGCCCCCGCGCGAGGAAAAGCCCCTGATTCCTGCGGTGATGAAAGCCAAGGCGGCGGGTATACCCACGTTTCTGGTGGATCGTTCGGTGGATCCGGCGGTGGCCAAGGCCGGTCGCGACTATGTCGCCTTTCTCGGTTCGGACTTCATCGATCAGGGGCGTCGCGTTGCCGAGTGGACACTGGCGAATTTCAAGGGCGAGAAGGGCATCATCGTGGAGCTGGAAGGCACCACGGGTTCCTCACCGGCAAACGATCGCCGCAAGGGTTTTGATGATGTCATGGCGGAACACGACAACATGACCATCGTTGCCTCGCAATCCGGTGATTTTGCGCGAGACCTGGGACGACAGGTCATGGAAACGCTGTTGCAGGCGCACCCTGATGTGAATATCGTGTATGCGCACAACGATGAGATGGCCATTGGTGCCATTCAGGCCCTGACTCTCGCCGGACGCAAGCCGGGAGAAGATGTGCTGATCGTATCCATCGACGGCACACGCGATGCGTTGCAGGCCATCATCGATGGCAAGATGGGCGTGACTGTCGAGTCCTCTCCGTTCTTTGGTCCGCTGGCCTGTGAAGTCATGGAGCGCTATATCGCCGGTGAAGATATCGAGCCCTGGGTTCAGGTCGAGGATCGTATCTTCACGGCAGAAAACGCTGCCGATCATATCGACGAAGCCTACTGATCATCGTGAGTGATGCACCCTTGCTGGCGATGCGCGGCATCGCCAAATCCTTTGCAGGCGCGGTGGCACTGGATGGTGCATCGCTCACTGTCGGATCGGGAGAGGTCCACGGCCTCATCGGTCAGAACGGCGCCGGGAAGTCCACGCTGATCAAGATACTCACTGGCGTCTATCTACGCGATGCCGGGGATGTGAGCTTCGCAGGAAATCCGCTGCAGATAGCGTCGCCGCGTGAAGCGCAGGCGGCGGGCATCTCCACGATCTATCAGGAGCTGACGCTGGTACCGCTCAGAAGCGTGACCGAGAATGTCGTACTGGGCTACGAGCCCCGTACCCGACTGGGGCTGATTGACTGGCGTCGTGCACATGCCAGAACACGCAGCATACTCACCGATTTCGGTATCGATGTGGATGTACACGCCCCGTTGGGCGAGTATTCAACGGCGATTCAGCAGTTGGTGGCCATCGCGCGTGCCGTCTCGCTGGAGGCGCGTCTGGTGATCATGGATGAGCCGACCTCGTCACTGGATGAACGGGAGGTGGCCGTTCTGTTTTCAGTGGTCAGACGCTTGCGAGAGGCCGGCACCTCGGTTCTGTATGTGTCGCACTTTCTCGATGAATTGTTCACCATCTGCGATCGTGTGACCATCATGAGAGACGGTGCCACCATTGCAGATCATGCCATCGGCGAGACAGACAAGACCTCGTTGATCGCCGAGATGCTGGGGCGTGATGTCAGCGAGATCCAGGCCGCTGGCATGACTGAACTGGGCGGCGGGTCGAACACGGCAGGCGAGCTGGTGTTCGAAGCCCGAGGTGTGGCCACCAATCGTCGCTTGCGCTCCCTGGACCTGTCAGTGCGTGCGGGCGAGATCGTCGGTCTGGGCGGCTTGCTGGGTTCGGGGAGAACCGAGGCGGCTCGTGCCATATTCGGTGCCGACAGGCTCAGCGCCGGCACCCTGGAATTCACCGGCAAGAGTGCACCACCGACCACACCGGCAGACGCGATTGGCAGCGGTATAGGCTTTCTGACCGAGGATCGCAAGGCCGAAGGCATCATTCCGGATATGTCGGTTCGTGAAAACCTGACGCTGGCGCTGTTACCGGCGCTGACTCGCCATGGACATATCGACCGGGTACGCGAGCGTGAGCTGGTGGAAGGATTCATACAATCGCTGGGTATCAAGTTGAACGACATGGACCAGCCCATCCGCGAGCTATCCGGAGGTAACCAGCAGAAAGTCTTGCTGGCCCGGTGGCTGGCCATTCACCCGAAACTGCTGATTCTCGATGAGCCGACCCGCGGTGTGGATGTAGGTGCCAAGTTCGAGATCCAGGCAATCATTCGACAGCATGTGGAACGTGGTGTGGGCGTGTTGCTGATCTCTTCGGAGTTCGAGGAGCTGGTGGAGGGCGCAGACCATATCGTGGTGATGCAGGATGGCGTCTCGGTCGGTCGTCTGAGTAATCCGGGTGTGACCGAAGAAGCGCTGATCAGCGCCATCGCCCGTGCACCGGGTACGGATGTACAGCAGGAAATCTCATGAATACAAGGGTTGCACCTTCAGTGGTGGACAGGAAACCGAAGGAAGGCATTGCCTGGCGCACTCTGCTGGGACGCTATGGCACGCTGATCGCGTTGGCCGTGCTGCTGCTGGTCAATATCCTCATCACGCCGAATTTTCTGCAGTGGCAGACCTTGTTCGTCAACATCAGTCAGGTGGCGACCATTGCCATCGTGGCAGTGGGCATGACCCTGGTCATCGCTACCGGCGGCATCGACCTGTCGGTGGGGGCGGTCATGGCGCTGGCAGGAGCGCTTGCGCCGCTGATATTCGGATCAGCCTTCGGTATGGCGAATCCGGTACTCGGTCTGGTTCTGGCCATTGCCTTGCCGTTGCTGGCTGCCATGGCCTGCGGTCTGTTCAACGGTCTCATGATCAGCGTGATGCGAGTCCAGCCGATCATAGCCACCTTGATCCTGTTCATCTCCGGTCGCGGGATTGCGCAGGTACTGACCAATGGCAATCTGCAGACGTTCAGCCACCCGGCCTTCAGCTATATCGGAACGGGACGTGTGCTCGGCTTGCCGTTCCAGGGCTGGTTGGCTGTCGCCATTGCGGCGCTTGTCTTCTGGCTGGTCACGCGAACCATACACGGACGGCACCTGCTGGCCGTGGGCGGTAACGAACGCGCGGCAGAGCTCTCCGGTGTGCCCGTGCGTCGAGTCAAGATCGGTGTCTATATCATCTGCGCCTTTCTGTCAGGGATCGCCGGGCTCGTGGTGGTGGCGATCAACTCGGCATCCGATGCCGCCCGCAACGGCAACCTGATGGAGCTGGATGCCATCGCGGCCGCAGTGGTCGGCGGTGCCTTGCTGCAAGGTGGGCGAGCGCCGGTGTTCGGTGCATTGCTGGGCGCGGTCATCATCCAGCTGGTGAAGTACACCCTGCTGGCGAACGGTATCGAGGATGAAGTGGCCTTGATTGCCAAGGCCGGCATCATCGTCGCGGCGGTGGCACTGCAACAGGGACGACGCGAATGAATTCCTCAACCGAGAACCTGTTCGATCTGCGACCCCTGTTGCGGGGTAGTGGCCAGACAGTGGGTGTGTTTCTGGCGCTGATCTGCCTGATCATCTTCGGGCTCATGCGTTACGAGAACTTCGGTGGTGCCTACAACATCGCCTCCTTTCTCAACTACAACGCCATGTTCATCCTGATTTCCATCGGCATGTGCCTGGTCATCATTACCGGAGGCATCGATCTGTCGGTGGGTTCGGTGGCGGCCTTCAGCTCGGTCTGTGCCGCCTATCTCAGTCCCTACGGTCTGCAGGTGGCACTCCCTGCAGGAATTCTTGCCGGGCTGGCCTTCGGCGCGCTGAATGCCTTCATCATTCTGGCCTTGAGAGTACCGCCATTCATTGCCACGCTGGCGACCCTGCTGGGTGCCAAGGGTGGTTCACTGGTGCTCAGTGGTGCCGAGACCATCGCCGTGGACTGGGGCAGCAACTTCACCCGGCTGGGCATGGAGAAGGCCTTCAATATCGTGCCGTGGAGCATCCTGATCGTCTTGCTGGTCGCCATCGTTGCCTGGGTCGTGCTCGAGCGGAGCTCGCTGGGCCGCACGCTATTGGCGGTGGGCGGTGGCGAGGAAGCATCGTCGCTGATGGGGCTGGAAGTGGGTCGAGCCAAGGCCTTTGCCTATCTGTTCAGCGGGGCTTGTGCGGGACTGGCCGGCGTCTTTCTGGCATCGGGCTTTGGTGCCGGGCAGCCCCTGGAAGGGGTTGGCTGGGAGCTCTCAGCGATTGCGTCTGTCGTGGTGGGCGGTACATTGCTCACCGGAGGTCTGGGTTCGATCACGGCGACCGTCATCGGTGCACTGCTGCTCGGCCTGGTGTTCAATATCCTGAACTTCGAGAATGGGCGGGGCACCATTTCACTCAGTGCCTACTGGCAGCAGGTGATTCGTGGCGCGTTCCTGTTTCTCGTCATTCTTCTGCAGATGCGCGTGGCCAAACAGCGATCAGTGACGGGAGCCACCCTGGAAAACGCGGGATAAGGGCGATGGCCCTAATCCCGCCGTACCCTTCATCAAATTCCGGCTAATGCTTGTTCGCAGCGTCAATCATGACCTTGCCGCAAGTGCAATGCCGCAAGTGGTTTTCTCTCTTACCCTTCATACTCGGGTTGCGCTTCCAGCTCTTCCTGAGTGGTGTCCATATAGACACGGAAGTCCATGCCGTCGTCCGAGCGCATGATGTGCAGTTCCTCCATGGACACGGCCACTTCGTGCTCACCGATGCCGAGAAAACCGCCGACATCCAGCACGACCTGTTCGATGCTGCTGCCGTCTTCGCTCAGCAATAACTCATCCACCTCACCGATATCTTCATCTTCGGTGGTGTAGACACGTGCACCTGTCAGGTGCTCGGCGGTCAGCTCTACCGGGTCGGCAACCATGTAGCCCGCTCTGTCGATGTTGGCTGGTCTGCGCAGCATGGTGCGGTCCACGGGTATATCCTCGTTCATGGATTCCGCTTCCTGCGCGAGATCTTCGGTGGTGGATTGTGTTTCGTCAATGACCTTGTCCGCGCTGTCAGTGGTCATCTCGCCGAGCGTGGGCTCGGGAGCCTCGGTGGACTGTTGAGCCCAGGAGGCGGTGCTGACAGACAGAGCGATCAAGGTAGGTGCAAGTATGCGAATCATGATGTTCACTCCTTTTCCGTTGTTTGAATGACGTACTCGTTTCGTCGATCAGTAGCGTGTCTTACGCTTGTCGAGCCTTGATCCTATCGAGGGCTTGTCCAGTTGGAATCGCATTGAAAATTTCGCCATCACCTTCTGGCATTACCACATCGTACAGCTGTAATTTCTGCAAAGCCTCGCATGCGTATTCATCATGCAGAACCAGGCTTGCAATGGGTGGAGAACAGGCGTACACAATGAAGGCAGGCAGCGTGACGGCGACAGGAAGACCCCTGTTTGTTGGTCATGACCTACGCAGCGGATTATCGAGCACTGCCTGATGGTTGCTCGCACGACAGGAGATGAACACATGATCTATGTTGATGGATTCATAGCGTCGGTACCCAGCGACAAAAAAAGCGACTATATCGATCACTGCAAAGAGGCTGTAGCCCTGTTCAAGGAGTATGGCGCTCTTCGCCAAGTGGAGAACTGGGGCGACGATGTCCCTGACGGAGAGGTAACGGATTTTCGCAAGGCCGTGCAGGCGAAGGAGGGCGAGATAATCGTGTTCTCCTGGATAGAGTGGCCGTCGAAGGAGGCACGTGACGAAGCCTGGAAGAAGATGATGGAGGATCCGCGCATGAAGAACATGTCGATGCCCTTCGACGGCAAGCGAATGATCTATGGCGGCTTCCAGTCGCTGGTCGATGAGTGAGGTGTGCTGTTCATCGGGCATCATCGAGTCACCGGAGATGCCCGATATCGTCACGCCATTGATGTGACTGAATAGCCTGGAAAGGCTGCCGGATTTGATGTGGCTGAGCAGCCTGGAAAGGCTGCCGGATTTGATGTGACTGAACAGCCTTGGAAAGCCCGCCGGGCAGAACGGGTTGCGGGTTCGGCATGTCCGGATGTCCGGATCAGCACTCTTTTCCGGGGGGCATTTACGCTGTTCATGAACGAGTCGGTGAAAGTTGCCTCGCGCTACCAGACTTTCGGGCAGGCGACTGGCAAGCCTGCTGCCTTCGCGTTAGGATTGGGGCGGATTCAACCTGTCACGCAAGGCCCAACAAGGAGTTTTCCGAATGAAACGGCGTATTCATATCCCATTGACCATCGTTCTGGCCACGGCCCTGATGGCCGGCTGCAGTTCCTCGTCGGATGACGATGACAATGATAATGGAACCGACACCGGCCAGACCGACGGCGATCAGACCGACGGGGGTGACACGGATACCGGCGGCGGAGACGGCGGTTCTACTGACGGCAGTGATGGCGGCTCCACCGATGGTGGCAGTACGGATGGGGGCGGCACGGATGGCGGCCTCAGTGGCGATGTGACCGTCTGGGGAACCGTGTCCGTGGATCAGATCAATGATTTCAGCGGAGAGATCGTTGAACTGAGTGCCGGGTTCTTCCAGATCAGTGGCGCTCAGTTGCCACCGGCTTCGACCTTGCTCGAGTTTGCCATCCCCTCGGAAGATTTCTGCGAAGTATCGCGCGATGAAGACGACGATGATTTCAATTTTCCGGATTTCGATGACCTGAACTTCACGACGGTAGACGCCGGTGATGTCATCACGATCACCAGCCCTGCCGGCTCCTATGCCGAGTTGAACCAGGCCACGGCCTTCGGTTTCACCTTCTATGAGGATTCCGTGGAAGATCGCCCGGGCCCTGCGCCAAGCGGTCTGGTTGTCGATATACCCGGCGGCACGTTCCCGGCATTTTCCAATGTGGCGATACCCGATGTCGATCAGCTGGTTGTGACCAGTCCCGTAGCAACAGATGATTTCGGATCGGCGACGATGACACCCGGCACGGCATTCACCTGGGAGGCCGGCTCGAACCCGGATGCGCGCATTGCCATCGACGCGTTCTCGTTCGACTTTACAAGCGGCGATTCCGTCAGTCTTTCCTGCACCGTGATTGATGACGGCAGCTTCGCCCTGCCAGCGAATATTCAGGCAGAGCTGGGCAGCGATTTCGAAGCCACTGTTTCTGTGGAGCGGGTGGCGTTCACCTTCCAGCAACAGGGTAGCGCCGTGTTGATCGTGACCAATCAGTACTGAGTCATCACGCATTCCGATCACCAGTTGCCCCGCGCGATGCGGGGTGGCTGCTGTTCGGGGTCGTCTCGTACGGTTCAGTAGCGCACCGACACCGCTGATGCGATAGCGACAACGCCATGAACTCTTCGGCCTGCGCTTGACCCGCATCAACTTTGCAGCCTGCAATCCGGCTTATTCTGGGCACCGTAAGATGATGTTCAGTGTCGTCACACGGATGACCGGGCAAGGGAGAGTGAATATGGTGCATTTCAAGCAGGTGCGCGAACTGGTGCAATGGGTTGCTGACTATCACGCTCATCTCAAGGGGCTGTATACGGCCAAGGCCGCCGCCAGTGATGTTGGCGAGAGGCTGAAGATGTCGCTCAGCTACGTCGCAGAGCATGAAGAGAGTCTGCGGTCGGAGCTGGAACAGTATCTGGCAGAAGACAGCGTTCACAAGGGTGTGCTGGATACCTGGTTCGAGGAGGCGGTTGACGCGCCGGACGCGCCGCTGCTCGAGAAAAGCCCTGACACACTTGCCCTGCACAGTGTTCAGGACGTTCTCGATAACACACTGGCCTCTCACCACATGCTGCAGGCGCTGTTCACGCAACGTGCCGAGCACGCTGTTGCCGGTACGGAAAGCGAACTGTTCACGTCGCTGGCCAATCAGTATGAGGCAGAGCTGCGCCGGCTTGTTCGCAATATGCAGAGGTTGGAGGACTACTAGTTGCTGATCTCAGCAACACCTACAACACCTACAACGCCAGCAACGCCAGCAACGCCAGCAACACCAACGCCAACGCCAACGCCAACTACAGCATTACCGGCATCAGCCTCGAGTGTCAGATAAATGCCGTGAGCTGACGTAACGCTTGTGTCTGGCAGCGCTGCACTTATCACATGTTGCGTCACAGATAATTTGTCTGTCTGGTTATACTTGATCACTATCGTGCATGAGCCTTGATGCGGTTGCCATCGTGGACGTGTCGTTAATCAATCGAATTACCTTGGGATTGCCGATCGTCCTCGTACGTTGATCGTATCGAGGGTGCTTCGGGCGCTGGTTTTCATGCCCGTATCTGTGCCAATTCCAGTTTGAGTCGTCAAGCGCAGGAGTTGGTTGTGAGAGGCAAGTGGTCACTGAATGCTCTGATCCCGACTCTGGTACTGGGTATCGGCGCTACGCTTTTTTCGGTCTATCTGGTCGGTTCCTGGTTCTATCAGAAGGCTCAGTATCGACAGGTATCCCAAGAACGTCTGACGCTCGTCAGCCACCACCTTGGCGACATTACGCAGCGAATGCTGCTGGCGAATGACAGTCAGGTGCTCGAGACGGAATTCCAGTCTCTGTATCAGCTGACAGACATCGAGCAGATACTGGTCGTTGATTCCTCCAACACGGTTCTGCATGCCGGCGACGACAGCCTGGAAGGGCAGGCTCTGACAGCAACGGAGCTGGCATCGGCTGTACCGCTGATCGATCGCATGCCCAGCGAGGGCGAGTGGTTGTCGGGTCAGATCGATGATCAGCAGAAGCTCACGGGTATCTTCCCTGTTGCCTTGCCGGACGAGAGTGCCGCAGGCAGTACAGCCACGTCAGGCCATATCGTCGTCAGACTCGACCTGAGCGAGGCTCATGCCTCCATGCTCGCGAACGTGAGGTCGCAGTGGTTGATGGCCGCCTTGCTGCTGGCTAGCGTCGCGGGTGTCAGCTGGTATGTGCTACATCGGTTTTTCGCGGTGCCACTCAGAAGAATCCTGACAACCACGCGAGCCTTTGTGGCGGGGGACTACACGGTACGCAGCAGGCTGGCTTCGAGCAATGAGTTGGGTGAAATCTCCGCCACACTGGATTCTCTGGCCGTCTCCTATCTGGAGCGGGCCGAGTTGCAGAATGAACATGAGCGCCTTTCCTGTCTGGTGCAGGACATGGTTGATGAGTTCTACGTCAACGATGCCGAAACGCTGGAAGTCATCGCCAGCAACAAGTCAGCCCAGACCAACCTGGGATACAGCGCCGAGGAATTGACAGGTATGGGTCCCTGGGACTTCGTGCAGCATCACACGAAAGACAGCTTCAACGCTGCGTTGGCGTCTCTGGTCAGTGGTGAGGTCAGTCATCGAGAGTGCGAGTCGGTACATGTCCGCAAGGATGGTTCTACCTATCCCTGCAGGTCGCGAATGCAGTACATGCCGAACCAGTCACCACCGGTTCTGTTGACGATCTCGCAGGATCTGTCCGAGCTGAAAGTCCAGCAAGAGCAATCGCTTCTGCGCGAGCGTGCCATAGATGCAGTAAGTGAAGGCGTCATCATCACCGATGCGGGCAAGGACAAGCGAATCATCGTCTATGCCAACCCGGCCATTTCGGAACTGACAGGTTATGACGAGGAGGAGTTGCTGGGAAGCGATATCAACATGCTTCGCAAGAACGACCTGGATCAGCCTGGTCTGACTGCCATCAGAAACGCGCTGATGGGAGGCGAGTCCGTGCAGGTTCAGCTGAAGGCAACTCGCAAGGACGGAAGCGCCTACGTTGCGGATGTTTCCATGTCGCCGGTGTTCAACGCCTCTGGTGAGCTGACGCATTACATCGGCATACATCGTGATGTCACGCAGAAGCTGGAAACCGAGGAAAAGCTGCATCGCGCACAGAAGATCAAGGCTATCGGACATCTGTCCGGAGGGCTGGCCCATGATTTCAACAATCTGCTCAGCGTGATAGTCGGTAATCTGGAGTTGCTCAGAGTCAGTACCCGGGACGAATCCCAGATGGCGAGAATCGAGGGGGCGGAGAATGCCGCGCATATGGGGGCTCATCTGACACGACGCCTGCTGTCCTTCGCCAGCCAGCAGCGCCTTGCCCCGGTTGTCACCAATCTCAACGACCATATACGCAATGCACTGGCCCTGTTGGCACCCACCATTGGGGAGACCATCACATTGACCGAGGAGCTGACCCCGAATCTCTGGGATACCTTGAGCGATCCGGGTGAGATCGAAACCGCTGTCATCAATCTGACCATCAACGCTCGCGACGCGATGCCTCAGGGCGGTACGATCATCATTCGCTCGTCCAATGTCGACCTGGACGCCAATGGCACCAATGTACAGCTGGACGTCGCACCCGGTCAGTACGTCAGGTTGTGTGTCATGGACAATGGCCCGGGCATCAGCGAATCACTCAAGGGAAGGATATTCGAGCCATTCGTTTCGACCAAGGCGGACAACGAGGGCAGTGGTCTGGGGCTGGCATCGGTCTATGGTTTTGCCAGGCAGTCGGGTGGTTGCGTCAATGTCTGCTCCACCGAAGGCAAGGGGACAACCTTCAGTGTCTATCTTCCCCGGCATGTGCAGGTTGAAGACGCGTCGAGAGCGGTTGCAAGCCATGTTGAAAAGCCGGGTCTGTATTTCGATGGTTTGAAGATACTGGTGGTCGAAGACAAGGACATGGTCCGTCAGTTGACGGTTCAGCAATTGAAGGCGCTCGGTTTCGCGACCCTGGAAGCGGAGAACGGTGTGGAGGCGATCGCGTTGCTTGAGCGGGGGACGCACGTGGACGTGGTGCTGTCGGATGTCGTGATGCCCGGTGGCGTCTGCGGATACGATGTAGCGGAATGGGTGCGCACCCACCGCGAGCATTGTCATATTCTTCTGACATCCGGTTTCAATGCACCCACCGATCACCGGGGTACGATGGCGGCCGCCGGGCTACATGTCCTGCAAAAACCCTATCGACTGGAGGATCTGCGCAAGACCCTGCAGGAAGTCATGAGCTGTCAGCCAGCAAGCCGGACCGAGTCGAAAGCCAGGGTGCTTGTGCAGGTGGGTGATTGATTTTTGACGGGACTCACGCTCAGGAGTTGTGCAAGGTGGCAGGGCCGATGCGGCAATTGGTTATACTGTAGTGGACAAGCTTCTGGAGGCAGGCATTCTCGGTATGAGATTCATGGCGTCCGGTTGGTCTGATCGGCTCGATACATGAGACCTCTGTCCAGACTCGTCTGCGTCACGATGCCCATGAATCGGTAAAGCTGTCACGGGGCAGAGTCAGGAGCAGTGCGGGTGAAAGACAATTGGTCACTGAAAGCGTTGATACCCCTGATGGTGCTGGGTGCAGGGTCCATTCTGCTGGCCTTCTACCTGACCATTTCCTACAGCTACCAGAAGTCCCAGTTCCGGCAGTTGTCGGAGCAACGACTTCAGAACATGGGGCCGCGCCTGACCGACATCACGCAGCGGATGCTGATTCTGGGAGACGAGGGCTTGCTGGGCGCGGAAATGGAGTCGATGCGCCATATGCCCGATATCGGTCTGATCGTCATTGTGGATCAGTCGAACACGATACTGTATTCGAGCGATGTGAGTCTTCGCGGTACCACGCTGGAAGCCAGTGCACTCAGTCACGCAGCGGCGCTGATGGAACAAGCGGGCGGCCCTGTCAATCAGGTGGTGAATCAGCCGGAAAACAGAACATTGCTCGGGGTGTTCTCCTATGCCTTGCCGGAGACCGAGACCGAGACCGAGAGCGGGAGCGGGAGCGCCGGGCCTGTTTCCGGCCATGTGGTCATCAGCATCAACCTGACGGACTCCTACGCTATCCTTCGTTCAGCCCTGATATCACAGGCGCTGATGATTGCACTGCTGCTGGTCGGCGTTGCAGGTTTGCTGTGGTATCTGCTGCATCGGGCCGTGATAGTGCCCTTGCGCAAGCTCGTGGCGACAACCCGTGCCATTGCGGCTGGTGACTACACGGCCCGCACGGGTATCGCCGCCAGCAACGAGCTGGGAGAGATAGCTGCCACTCTGGATTCACTGGCGCTTTCCTGCCTTGAGCAGGATGAGATTCACAACATGCGTCGCCGCCTGTCACAGTTGGTCGAGGACATGGTGGATGAGGTCATCGTGTGTGATATGCAGACCCTTGAGGTGGTGAGCACCAACAAGGCGGCCCAGATGAAGCTCGGGTATACAGCCGAGGAACTCAATGGCATGATGCCCTGGGTATTCGTCACCCACCATGACCAGGGCAGCATGATGGAGCTGACCCGGCCCTTGTTCGATGGCAGCGTCAGCCATATCGATTGCGAATGCCGCCATACCCGCAAGGACGGTTCGAGCTACCCGGTCAAGGCACGAATGCAACTCATGGCGCACCAATCGCCGCCGGTTCTGGTCTGCATATCTCAGGACATGACAGAGTTGCAGAGCCAGATCGAAAGCGCGCAACTGCGCGAAAGAGCGCTGGCTGCCGTGAGCGAGGGAGTCATCATTGCCGATGCCGGTGATCCGGGTCACGCCATTGTCTATGTCAATCAGGCCGTTTGCGACATGTCCGGCTACAGTGCCGAGGAGTTGCTCGGCAAGGGCCCCGAGTACCTGCGCCAGGATTCCGCCAATCAGCCAGACCGGAAATCGGTAGAGCATGCGCTCAGAAGGGCAGAGCGGGTCAATGTCGTGCTGGATGCAAGAAGAAAGGATGGCAGCAGCTACAAGACGGAGGTGTCCATCTCTCCCGTGTTGAACGCCGATGGGCGGACGACCCATTTCATCGGCTTGCATCGAGATATCACCCAGCGCCTGTTGACCGAAGAGAAGCTGCATCAGATACAGAAGATCAAGGCCATCGGTCAGCTCTCGGGAGGTCTGGCTCATGATTTCAACAATCTGCTGAGCGTGATAGTGGGAAATCTGGAACTGCTCAGGACCAGTGTTGCGGACAAGGCTCAGATAGCGCGCATAGAGGGAGCCGAGAATGCGGCACACATGGGGGCCCATCTGACTCGCCGGCTGTTGTCCTTTGCCAGTCAGCAGCGCCTGGTACCGTCAGTGACCAATGTGAATGATCATGTGCATAACGCCATGTCGCTATTGTCTCCGACAATCGGCGAGACCATCACGCTCAGGGATGAGCTTGATGCAAAGCTGTGGGAGACCCTGACAGACCCCGGAGAGATAGAAACTGCGGTCATCAATCTGACGATCAATGCGCGGGATGCGATGTCTCAGGGTGGCGATATCACGATCTATACCAGCAATCTGCGGCTGAACAGGGAAACAATCGAAGCAGAGCAGCTCGATCTGGAGCCCGGTGAATATGTGCGATTGTGTGTCATGGACAATGGCCCCGGTATCCCGAAAACAATACAAGATCGGATATTTGAACCGTTCTTCACCACGAAATCCGATGGTGGTGGGCTGGGTCTGGCGTCCGTGTTCGGCTTCGCCAAGCAGTCAGGCGGATGTGTGAAGGTCATCAGTGCAGAAGATGAGGGCACTCGTGTCAGTGTCTATCTGCCAAGACACATTCCCCAGAGTACATCAACCAGCGTGGTGACGAACCCCGAGGATGATTGCGACGACTTTGTGTCCGATTGCCGGATACTGGTTGTCGAGGACAAGGAGATGGTGCGTGAACTGACCGTTCAGCAACTGCAGGCTCTGGGTTTCAAGACGCTCGAAGTGGAGAACGGGGTCGAGGCCATCGCATTGCTTGAAACGCCTGTGGACGTGGACATCGTGTTGTCGGATGTGGTCATGCCCGGTGGCGTCAGCGGTTATGACGTGGCTGACTGGATACAGAAGCATCGACCGGAGTGCCGCGTACTGATGACATCGGGGTTCAGTGGTCCTGCCGAAGGGGAAGGTTCTGCCGAGCTTGTCGATCTTCAGGTTCTGCAAAAGCCCTATCGGCTGGAGGACTTGCGCGATGCCTTGCACGACCTCATGAGCTGCGCGGTTGCCTGAAAAATCCTTGAAGGCCCTCAGGCGAGGGGCAGACGTGATAGCGTTGCGCCTTCACATCCGACACAGCACCCTTCGTGAACGCATTACTTCGAATCCTCGGCATTGGCGCCGTTCTGTGGCTTGCCTTCATCGCACCGCCTGCCACCATGCTGGCATTGTTGCAGGGGGCATCCTTCTACGGTCTCTGGCTGGCTAGTCTGGTCTTCATCCCATTGCCCGTCATACTGATTGTCGCGGTATTTCGTGGCTCCAGCGCCCGATTTCGCTGGTGGGTGTTCCAGTATCTGGGCGTCAGTGCCATCGGTTTCACGGCAGCCCTGTGCGGCGCCGTGTCATCATTGTTGCTTGATAATGCCCTGGCAGGTCAGTTATCGCTATTGCTGTTCGTGCTGTTCTATGGCTTTGCTCTGTATGCGGCTCACCGCATACACGTGACACCGCTGGAAATCATCACCCCCAAGATTGCCGGACCACAGCGTCTGGTGCAGATCAGTGATGTGCATATCGGCTCCAGACCCGCCTCCTATCTCGAGAAGGTTGTGGCTCTGGTCGATGCACAGCAACCGGATATGTTGCTGATCACCGGCGACCTGATTGATGAGAATGTGTCTCCCGAGGCACTTGAACCGCTTGCCGGGCTGAGCTATCCCGTCTTCTATTGCAGTGGCAATCACGAACGCTATATCGACTATCAGAAGGCACTGGATATACTTGCGGATCACGGCGTTACCGTGCTCAGTGATGCCGCCACGATCAAGGACGATATTCACATCCTGGGCGTCGAGGATCGGCAGCACGTCATGCAGGCTCAGGAGGCTCTGGATGCTTTGTGTGCGTCCAACCAGTCGTCTGCGTCGGGTTTCCGGGTGCTGCTCTATCATCAGCCGGACCTGTGGTCGAGTGCCATTCATCACGGTATCGATCTGATGCTGTCCGGGCATACTCACAAGGGGCAGATATGGCCATTCGGTTATCTGGTCCGTACACGCTATGCCCATGTCGCCGGGCATTTCCGAACGGCGCTCAACCATCTGTTTGTCTCGCAGGGCACCGGCACATGGGGGCCGACGCTGCGCTTCGGGACGCGTTGCGAGATGACTGTCATCGAGCTGAAGCCGGAAAGACAATAAAGACAATAAGGGGTGGGTGGGGCAGCACAGTCTCCAGTGGGCGTGTCGGCCGGGAATCACAGCGCGCTGGCAGCCTGAGTGACAAAGTAGATAGATTGTCAATTCTTGCGCTGCTTCACGTAAAACCACGCAGCTTGCGTGCATCCGGAGTATGGCCCGGCCGCTAGCAGTCTCAACGAGGATACTCCCGCGAAAGACCCTGCCGTATGAACGATGTCTCTACCCGCAAGCTGACCAGAGCTGCAGAAGTTCCCGCTTTCTTTCTGTGCACGGCGATGCTGGTGTTGGGTGTACTGGCAACCTGGCCTCACCTGATTGCCACGCTGGGATTCGCGTGGCTGCCACCGATCACACACGCTCAGGGCATTGCCGCCTATCTGTCCCTCGCCATCATCGTCTATCTGGGTATCAGGGTATACAAGCTGAATGCGAACCTGCAGGAACTGGAGGCTGCTCGTGGTGTGGACAACCATGCGGCCCTCCACGATGCACTGACCGGTGCAGGCAATCGGCGGCAGTTCGAAAGTTGCCTGGACCAGCTTCTACAGGACAGCGCGCCTTCCCACACACTGCTGATGATCGATCTCGATCGCTTCAAGCCGATCAATGATCTGTACGGTCATGCCGCTGGTGATGCCTTGCTGCGCGAGATTACCCAGGGATTCAAGCGGCTGGTGCGGCGCGATGATCTGGTGGCGCGACTGGGTGGCGATGAATTCGCGATACTGTTGCCGGGCATATCCAGCGGCAAGGCCGAGAAGAGTGCCATGGATGTGCTGCGTTTCGTCATGAAGTATCGCCTGACCTGGGAAGGTGAACGCCTCAGTGTCGGAGCCAGTATCGGTCTGGTACACATCAAGCAGCCAGGCCTGGACGCGGCCACACTGCTTGCGGCTTCCGATGAAGCCTTGTATGCGGCGAAGGAATCGGGTCGTGGCGCCATCTATGCCGCAGACCCCGGCCTCGAACCGGGCCAGGCGACCACCTTCCGACGCATCAACGCCGAATTGAACGTGGTGAGTCGCGGCAAGCGCAGTCATGAGCCGGAAGATGGGCGCAAGCAGGAAGCCAGCGCACGCCTGATGACCAACCTTGCATTTTCTAATGCCGAAGATCGCCGCCGGGAGCATGGTGCGCGTCGCCGTCATGACGTCAGACATTGGGTCAGTGTCGAGCCCAAGACCGCGGGCGACGGGATCACACCCGGCATGCTCATGCGCGAACTGATTCATGACGCGATTGCCAGGAGTGATGGTGGTGCTGATTTTGTACGCTGGGTCATGGCCATGGCGCTGAGCGCGGCTTCGCGGCTGAGTCCGGCTGAGGTGGGGCGAATCCATTTCGTATTGCCTGTGCCGGCAAAGGCCTTCGTGATCGTGCCCACACTGGTGGATGAGTTGTTGCGCAGCAATGCCTTGTCACGCGTGCCCATCCGGCACATCACCTTTGTTTTCCACGGCGTTGAATCGGTGTACGACTCGCCGGTACTGCGGCAAGTCTGCGAACGGTTCAGTGCCAGCGATTTCCGGGTGGGCTATGAAATACGCGCCGATAATCTGGAAGTACTGGCGCCGCTGAGATACATTCCGTTCTCCGAGGTTCATCTCGGGCGCGAGCTGATGAAGAAGTTGCGTCCCGGTTCATCCGACAATGCAACCCTGGATGCTCTTCTGGCTGTCATGCACAGTGCAGGTACCGCACTGGTCTCCACTTGTGTGGATACCGAGGAAGAAGTCGATCTGCTGACCCGAAAGGGCATCGAGCGCTATTCAGGGCCCGTGTCAGGTTCGCCGCAATCACTGCACGAGGTATTGTCAGGACTGTCAAGTCTCAATGATGTCCGTCATCAAGAGGCCGCTTGACAGAGGCTTACAGCCTTATGCCGGACAGTTGGCAATCGGGTGGGGGGTAATACCACTCGGGAAAATCGGTTCAGACCACTGGATGAACCGGTCAGGCCCGGTTAGAGCCGATCAGGGCCGGTTTTCAGGCATTTGCCGGCTTCCTGTCCAGCGACTCGTTGACGCGCTGCTGAAGTTCGGCAAGTGTATACGGCTTCTGCAGTACCCGAAGTCGCCTGCCACCCATTTCCCTGGCCTCGGCCATGTGCTCATTGAATCCCGATGTCAGCAGAACAGCACAGTGCGGCAGCCTGTCTTGAACCCACAGCGCGACATCAAAGCCTGACATACCGCCACCCATCACGATGTCGGTGAGTATCAGGTCGAAGTCGCTATCCGTTTCGAGTATTGCGATGGCCGAAGGACCGTTGTCTGCCTGTCGCGTTTCATAGCCCAGCGCCTGCAATCGTTCAATCGTGAGCTCCCGTACCATCTGGTTGTCTTCCACAACGAGGATGCGACTTCGTGAGTCCTTCTCTCCAGCCAGGGGCTGCTGTTGTTCCTCGGATGTGTCAACGAACATCTCACCGTAGCTGGGCAGGTAGACATGGACGACCGAACCGTGTCCCAGGCGAGAGTGTATATGGACATCGCCTCCCGATTGCTGCGCGAAGCCATGAATGGATGCCAGTCCCAGACCTGAATTGGATTCCTTGGTGGTGAAGAAGGGCTCGAAAACCCGGGCTTTCACCTCCTCTTCCATGCCGCTGCCCGTATCCGATACCGACAGGCGGATATAGTCCCCATAGGGCACTCCCGGCACTTCATCATGACCGGTGCCGGTGATTTTCAGGTTCTTCGTTTCAATGGTGATGCTCCCCCCATGGGGCATGGCATCGCGAGCATTGATCACCAGATTCACGACCGTGTTTTCTATCTCGCTGGCGTCGGCCAGAATGCTCCACAGATCACTGGACAGATCGGCGGTGAGGGTGATGTCCTCGCCGATGGTGGACCGAAGCAGTTCGATGGCGCCCAGCACGTGCTCGTTGGCATTGAGCACCCTGGGTTCCAGTTGCCCTTGCCGGGCAAAGCTCAACAGTCGACGGGTCAACCGTGCGCCCATCTGTGCAGCACTCTCGGCCTTGGCCAGATACTCGCGGTGGCGCTGCTGCGTTATGCCCATGCTCAGGAATTCGATATTGCCGGCAATGATGCTCAGAAGGTTGTTGAAATCGTGAGCGATACCGCCGGCCAGCTGCCCCACGGCTTCGATTTTGCGTGACCGGTGGGACCATTCTTCAGCCTCGAGCTTCGAGGTGACATCGCGGTTGATGCCGATGTAATGAGTGAGCTGCCCATCGCTGCCGTGAACCGGTGAGAGCGTCAGGTCGTTCATGAATTCGGTGCCATCCTTGCGTGTTGTCTTGAACAGTACTTGAACCGACTCTCCCTTCTCCTGCGCAGCCTTGATCTTGAGGTGTTGCAATTGCTGGTAATTGTCTTTCTGCAGTATGCCGGCACCTCTGCCGATCAATTCATCTGCCGAGTATCCCGTCATCCGGCAGAGTGTCTGGTTGACGTAGACAAGCGGGTTGTTCTCCTGAGTGGCGTCGATGATGGTGACACCCACATCGACCGCCTCGATGGCACGTTCACGCAAGCGTACGTCTTCCTCCTGGCGCTGGCGCTCGCTGATATCCTGAGCGATGGCGGTGAAAACCGGTGGGGTTTGTGTCGCCATGTATTGCAGATGAACGGATGCGGGGTAGGTGCTTCCATCCTTGCGCCTGTGGACGGTCTCAAGCGTCAGAGAATCCAGTTCGCCGGATTTCAGGGGTCTTACGAGCTCATGCGTGTTTTCGTAGGTCATGCCGATAACGAAATCCCAGGGCGCCAGCTGCGCTGATTCCTCCAGGCTGTACCCCAGATTCTCTCGTGCCGCACGATTGGCATTCAGGACCTTGTAAGTGTCTGCATCACACACATAGATCTCGTTGGCTGAATCCTCGACGATCTGTGCGAGACGGTTCCGGCTGGCACGAGCCTGTTCGCGCTCTTCGCGCGTTTTCAACAAGCGCAGGGAGCGATCCTCTGCCAGAAAGCGATCGGAAACGTTACGCATGACACCCACCAGACAAGTGGTCCTGCCCATCGAGTCCAATACGGGTGATACCGTCAGATCGTTCCAGAATTCCGTGCCATCCTTGCGGTAATTCTTCAGTGTTACCGTACAGCTCCTGCGCTGGGCGATGGCGGTATCCAGCTCTGCTGCAACGGCCGCATCGGTTTCAACGCCCTGTAGAAAGCGCGAACTCTTGCCGAGAACTTCTGACTTGGTGTATCCCGTCATCAGCTCGAATGCCCGGTTCACATACGTGATGGGGTTGTGAGGCAAATTGGAATTGGTGATCATCACGCCATCCTGTGCGGCTTTTTCGACGATCGAGTTTATCGCGACCGACCTGGACTGCAGGCGTTCCTGAAACAGTTGGGTGATCGTGAGGGATAGATGGCGCAGTCCATTGCGTTGCGCTTCCGTGAGCTGACGTGGACGTCTGTCAGCGACACAGATGGTTCCCAGTGAAAAACCATCCTCTGTCACCAGGGGGTGCCCAGCGTAGAAGCGGACGCTGAGCGCACTGGTGACGAGAAAGTTGTCTCTGAAACGTTCATCCAGGCGTGCATCCGGCACTTCCAGAACCTTGTCAGGCGTCAGAATGGTATGGGCGCAGAATGAAAAGTCGCGCGGCATGGCGGGTGCCTTCATGCCGACGCAGGATTTCACCCGGGTGCGAGTGCTGTCGATCAGACATATCAATGCAATCGGTGTTTCGCAAAGATCTGCCGCAGCCTGAGTCAGGCTGTCCAGCAGTGCATCGGAGGGCAAATCGAGTATGCCGTAACGTTCCAGTGCGGCTATTCGTTCTGATTCGTTCTGCGGGCGTGGCGCTTTGTTCATCGGGCCCCGGCTGCCATCAGTAGGGATGGGTGTTCTTACTGCGGCTCAAGGTGCCTTGACCCATCGCGAAGTAGGCTGGTGAGTCGGCACGGTTACGGCTGGCCGAATGCATAGTATTGCTGCAGTCTAACCAACCGGCGGTTGGTCTGTCCACGTCAGAGGCCGGAACATGTAGCCCCTTGGTATAAACCTATCGAGAGGTTTGCAAAGCGGGTGAGCAAATTCTTCAATGCGGCAGCAAGGTATGCGACAAAATGCCGTTTTGACGCTGGCGACCCGGGGTTACAATACAGGACCGATAGTGGCAATGGCATTGTTCCAGAGCCTGCGTGGCAAGCTCCATCGACTGACCTGCTCCATCGTGACTTCGCTGGATTCTGTCAGGTAATCCTGCTGACGGCTATCGACTGCCCGCGTGGTGGTGGCATCGTACAACAGGATGTCATTCTCGTAGTTCAGATCGAAACTTCTGAGATCGATGTTGCTCGATCCCAGAAAGGTCACGCTGCTGTCGATGGTCAGCGTCTTGGCATGCAGCAACCCCGCCGCGTACTCATGAATCGTGGCCCCGGAGGCCAGGATGGTCTGATAGAAGCTTCGACTGGCAGCGGCAACGATCCAGGAGTCGTTGCGCTTCGGGACTATGAGGGTGACGCGAACACCGCGATAGGCGGCGGCCTGTATGGCATTGGTGACCGTCGTGTTCGGAACAAAGTAGGGGGTCGATATCGTTAGCGTCTTGCGTGCCGTGCCGATCAGGCTGGCAAAGAGCTGCGCCTTGGCACCCGCGCGCCCGGTCGGACCATCGCCGACGATCAATGCCGGAAATCCGTTCGGCTGCGCCGGAGGCGAGAGGGCGAAGGCGCGCAAGGGTTCCTTGTGTGTCACCATCCAGTCACTGGCAAACAACAACTGGTTCTGTGCCACCGCGGGTCCCTGGATGCGCAGCATGATATCCACCCAGGGGGCGAAATCGGCTTTCACCCGAAATTCGGGGTCGGCGCAGTTCTGACTGCCGCAATAGCTGATTCGACCGTCGATGACCGTGATCTTGCGGTGGTTTCGCAGATCGATGCGACTGGTCAACAGGGTCAGAAGAGGCCTGTTCAGTGGCAGGGCAATCTCGGTTTTCACCCCGGCGTCTTTCATTGCCTGCCATAGCGCAGAGCGGATCAGGGGTCTTGATCCCAGTCCATCCACCATGGCGCGGCATTGAACGCCGCGTCTGACTGCCCGGATCAGTGCCTGCGCCATGTTCTGGCCTGTGGCGTCTTCCAGCCAGATGTAATACAGCACGTTGACCGATACCGTCGCCGCATCGATGTCCTCGAGCATGCGTCGTCGTGCTTCTTGCCCATCGCCCATCAACTCGGCGCTGTTGCCCGAGCTCGTGGTGAAGCCGTTGATGGAAGCGGCATAGCGAAACGCAGGGTGGAAGACCGGGTCTACTGATTCCTGCAGGGCCGGTGACGACTCCTGAGACGACTCCTGCATGGCCGGATTCTGTGCGAGCATGGCGTTGATGAGTGCGCGGCGGCGGGATGCACTTCGGCTGAGGTTGGCCTCGCCGAACAGGAAGTAGGCAGACGCGCCTGCCACGGGCAGCGTAGTGATGACCATGACCCAGGCCAATCGAGATGACGGTACGAGATCATTGCGCAGTAGCACGCGCAGCGTAAGGCCGGTGACGATCAGTGCGTGCAGGGCGATGGCGTACATGATCCACGCTTGTGACGAATGGCGGAGCCGACTAGCATATCAGCGAAGCGGCGCGGGCTGACAGCGAACGCGCTTGCCGGTCTCTAGTCGTCATGGTGCCTTTCATCCGGAGTTAATCAGCGTGCCGCTCTCACTGAAAATCCTTCTCTGGCGAATTCTGGCCTTGACGTGTCTGGTGCTGGGAATTGCCGGCATTCCTCTGCCTGTCCTGCCAACAGTCCCGTTTCTGATTGCGGCGGCCTGGGCCGGTGGCAAGGGGTGGCCACGATTGGAACAATGGCTGCTGCAGCATCCCCGTCATGGCCCGGCCATTCAGCGATGGCGAGATCATCGCGCCGTGCCGCGACGCGCCAAGGTGTTCGCGGTGACGATGATGTCCCTGAGCGCCTTGATCATCGTGCTGAGTTCGGCCACCGTGTGGGTGAAGATGCTGGTACCTGCGCTGATGCTGGCGGTGGGTGTCTGGTTGTGTCGTCATCCGGAGTCCTGAGTGAGGAAGAGTCTTGATGTCATCGCCCGGGGCTGCTTCTCTGCTTGCAGCGTATGCGCGATCGGCTGACAGTACGGTACGGCTGCTCGGTCCATACTGTCATGGGCAGCCTCAAGGGTGAGTCCCGTGAGCACCGTGCGCTTCAATCGTTCTAGCCGTCATGTTCACGACTTGTAGTTTCTCTGAGACGAAGTTGGGGCGGGCGTAAGGTCGAAACGCAAGGCAAATGCAAGGCGAATAGAGGGGGCTTGAACGCTCATTCGGACGAGATCGCCCTGCACCCTGATCGGGCGTACTGCAAACTGTTGGTGCGTGGTTTCACTCAAGTTAAATTATTTTTCACCAAGTGTGGAATTGCTTCCAGGTTTGACGTAAAACTGGGTCACGATGATTTTCGATCATCCACCCCAAAATTGATTCTTGCGGAGAGCAATATGCCAACCCCTGGTAGTCCGATATTGACTGGAAAGCGAAAAGGCGTCGCGGTGTTCGGTACCATTCTGATCGCCTCTGCATTACTGTATGCCTGTTCGGATGATTCCGATTCAAATGACGAGCTGGAGGGCGCACCAATGAGCGATTCGTTTTCGTTGATGGAGGCTGATATCGACAGTGTTCATGCAGCGCTGCAGGACGGTAGTATTACCTGCCGTGCGCTTGTGGAAGGCTATCTGGAGCGCATTGAGGTCTATGACAAGTCCACGGGGCTCAACACTGTCATCCGGACCAACGATGCGGCCTTGACAAGCGCAGACGAAATGGACGCGAAGATCGCCGCCGGCGAAGCCCTGGGTAGCCTGTATTGCGTGCCGGTGCTGGTCAAGGATCTCTATGACACCGTCGACATGCCCACCTCCGGCGGCAATCTGAGTCTTGCCAATTCCACTCCGCCGGATGATGCCTTCATGATCAAGGCCCTGCGTGATGAGGATGCCATCTTCATCGCCAAGACGAATATGGACGAGTTTGCGTTCAGTGCAGCCCGTACGGTCAGTTCACTTGGCGGTGTTACCCGCAACGCCTACAATCTGGAGCGCACACCGGCGGGATCCAGTGGTGGTTCCGCTGCAGGTCTGGCCGCCAATTTCGGTCTGATTGCCACCGCGTCGGATACCGGTAATTCCATCCGTGGGCCAGGGTCGCATGCAGCGCTGGTGGGTCTACGCAGCACCATGGGTCTCATCAGTCGAGACGGTGTCATTCCGCTGATTCTGGAGCGCGACATGACCGGCGTTCTGACCCGTACCGTGGCCGATACGGCGCGCGTCATGAATGTCATTGTCGGCCATGATCCGGCGGACCCGATCACGGCGCTCAGTGACGGCCAGATTCCGGAAGACTACACGGCCTTTCTGGATGAAAGTGGACTCGAAGGTGCGCGGCTGGGCGTGTTCCGTCGCCTGATCGATGACACGGCAGATGCTGATGTGCTTGCCCAGTTCGACAATGCCATCACGGACCTTGCGTCCGCGGGTGCACAGATAATCGATGATTTCGATATGCCGGATTTCGATGAGCTCGTGGATGGTGTGGAGCGCTGTTTCTCGTTCCGCTACTACTTCGACAAGTACCTCGAGTCTCTCGGGCCGGACGCGCCCGTCACATCCTTGCAGGACTTGCTGGAAAACGGTCAGTTCTCTGCCGTACATGCCGCATCGTTCAGAAGCGCATTGGCCGTCGAGGGTGCGCCCAGTGAACAGACACCGCCGTGTCTGGGAGTGCCGGGCTCTGTGGCTGACAACCCCGGCCAGCTGGCGTTCAGAAACGCGGTCATCGCGGCAATGGATGAGCAGGGCGTGGATGCGCTGATCTATCCCACCTGGGATAACTCACCACAACCTCTGGGCGAGAATCTTGATGAACTGCCACAGAACGTGGGAGACAACAGTCAGCAGTTGGCGCCCTACAGTGGGCAACCGGCCATCACCGTTCCCATGGGGTTTGATGGCTCCAATCTGCCGCTGGGCCTGCAGATCTTCGCACGGCCATTCCAGGAAGGTTTGCTGATTCAGTACGCCTACGCCTACGAACAGCGCACGCAGCACCGCGTGCCGCCTCCGCTGTTTCCGGAGTTGTAATAAATCGGAATGTCATGAGCGAGCTCTGCGGCCAATGATATGACCGCAGAGCGTACCTCAAGTGGGCGGGAGTGCTCTCTGGCGGCAGCCTGTTACCAGGCGAAGATGTTTCCCTCGCGACACCCCTGCACTTGGCCTGAACGAGATCACGAGGACCGCATCGGCGACTTTCCTCGCAGCAGCAATAGCTGCAGAACCAGCAGGATGATCGAGAAGACCACCAGCAGAAGACCGCCAGCGCCCATGTAGATGTCACCGTCGGCCACCGTCATGCGCCTGGCGAGGTGCCAGAGAAGACTCAGATGCTCCTGAACGAATCCCGCGCTCATGCCGTCAAGCACGATCACGAATACGGGAAGGGAGATTGTCATGACGAACAGGCCGAGCAACACACTCAGACACGTGCGGCGCTGTCTGATGCCTCGATGGATTGCCGACACGGTGCATGCCAGTGACAGCAGAAATACCGGGACCAGAATCAGCGCCATCATGGATCATCTCTATTGTGGCCGAGCGTCGCCAGAGGGCGACGTCTGGAAGATACGCACGGCAGACCTTGGTCGATACCGTGCGACAGCAGATGTGTCAGGCTAGCGCAGGCGGTCCGTAAGGACAATCGATCAGATAGCCCCAGCCACCGTTGTCCAGTCTTTTGGCGACCTCCGTCGATTGTCCTTCTGCCAGGATGCTTCCATCGCGAGCCACAGCACGCCAGTTTGCCCGAAGCAGCGCGATGTCGCCAATGATGACTTCACTGAAAACCTCACTCTGTATCTCGGGTCGTAGCGCCATGAAGCCTTCGAAGGCGCTGCGCGCACCGGTGATCCCGACATGGGGTGGCTGATCTGGCGGGAAGAAGATCTGGCAGTCAGGATGAAACAGGGTAGTGATGCCATCAAGGTCACCGGCTTGCAGATAGGCGCTGACGCAGTGGGCGATGTCGCGAGGCTGTCGGGCAATATGGGTTGTCATGAGTGATCTCGTCGCTGGTGGAATGTCGGGGCGTTACGCAGGTCCGTTGTTGTCGATATCCAGGACCATCTTCCACGCACCCTCTGCGTCGCGCTGATAGACCAGTACCAGCCTACCTGCCGGTTCGCGAATCTCGCCGGTGTCGCGCATTTTCAGGGTGCCGTAGAAGCGGCCAGACACGACCGCGACATCGCCGAAGAACTGCAGGTCTTCGATGTCATAGCCGGAGGTTATGTCGGCGGCTTCGATGCGGGGAATGTACTTGTCCCTGATGGCCTGCGTACCGATCGTGACGGCTTGTCGTTCGTTGACTGTCACCACATCGGCGTGACAGGTACTCACCATGGCTTCGATATCACCTGCATCCAGACTCTTGTTCCAGGTGTTGATGACGGCTTCGATTTCGTGTTGCTGATTCATATGTGTTCTCGTCTGTTGATGATTCAAGGGCCACCGGAGGCTGCTTGTCTGCTCCTGTACCTGATGGCTTGTAAGGACTATAAGTGCTTGCTATTATTAAATAAACCATGATAATCACTAACACAGTGATCGGAAAAACGAACAATGAGTCGAAGCAATTTTGCAGACATACGCATCTTCGTGGAAGTCGCTCGCAAGGGCGGCTTTCGTGCGGCGGCAGAGCAGTTGCAACTGGCACCGGCCTCGGTCAGTGAGGCGGTACAACGCCTGGAGGACAGGCTTGGCGTCAGGCTGTTCGAACGCTCCACACGCGCCGTTGCGCTGACACCGATAGGGGAGCGGTTCTTCGAACGCAGTCTGCCAGCGGTCAACGATCTGGAAGGGGCGATCAATGACCTTCACGATCAGAAGGGGAAGGTGGCTGGCACATTGCGTCTGTCAGCGCCCTACAGCGCAGGTCCGTTTTTCCTCGACGACCTGGTGGCACAGTTCGCGTTGGAGTACCCGGAAGTCCACGTCGAGCTGATCTTCGACGACAAGAAGGTGGATCTCGTGTCCTCTGGCGTGGATGCGGTCATCCGTTCGAACACACTGTTGGGTCCCGATACGCACGCCGTGCCTGTCGGACCGGAACTGTCCATGTGCATCGTTGCATCGCCCGATTATCTGGCTAGAGAGGGTGTACCGGAACAACCTTCCGATATCCAGAGCCACGATGCCATCTGCTATGCCTTCGGTCTGAGCGGGCAACTCGCTCCCTGGGGATTTCAGGGGGCGGAGGGTCACTACAGTGTGCAACCCCGTCCCCGGATGATTGCGAACGACATGCGCTCGCTCATGCTCTACGCACAGCGTGGTCTGGGGCTTGCCTACGTCTATCGGGAAATTGCGGCCTCCGCTATCGACACCGGTAGCCTGGTCGAGGTACTGACAGAACACCTGTCAGCGCTGTCGCGCTATTCGCTCAACTACCGAAGCAAACGGCACATGAGCAGCCGGTTGAGGGCGTTTGTGGATATGGCCAAACGTCAGGACTGAGCGTAGTGATCGACGGCGCCCGGTCGGCTCCCGAGAAAGCACCTGACACAAACACGGACTGGACGAAGTCAGAGCCGATCACAGACTGTGCCTGCCTGCCTGCCTGCCTGCCTGACTGACTGACTGACTGACTGACTGACCGCTTGCAACGCCGATCTACTGCGTCGGTCGCAGAAAAATAATGATATGTTATAACATTTGATGTAAACTGCGTCGCGCTTGCATCGAGTGCCCTTCAGACTGAGTGGCATCCTGTCGCAGGTCACATCACGAACCGGAAACACAGGTGTATCCCCATGACGAACCCAACCCCGAATACCCGGCTTCCTGTCACGGTGCTTTCCGGTTTTCTGGGTGCCGGCAAGACAACGCTGCTCAATCACATACTGAACAATCGCGACGGCTTGCGTGTAGCAGTCATCGTCAATGACATGTCTGAAATCAACATTGATGCGGCGCTGGTCAACAGGGAAGTGCAGCTCAATCGCGCCGAGGAAAAGCTCGTACAGATGAGCAATGGCTGTATCTGCTGCACCTTGCGTGAGGACTTGCTGCTGGAGATCAATGCGCTGGCAAAGGCGGGTCGTTTCGATTACCTGGTGATCGAGTCCACCGGTATCTCCGAGCCCTTGCCGGTGGCCGAGACGTTCACCTTCCGTGATGAAGAGGGTGTCAGTCTGTGCGATGTGGCACGGCTGGATACCCTGGTGACGGTGGTTGATGCAGTGAATTTCAGCAAGGATCTGGATGAGGCAGACAGTGTGCAGTCCAGAGGTGAATCGCTGGGAGAGGACGACGAGCGCACGGTGGCGGATCTCCTGATCGATCAGGTGGAATTCGCCGATGTCATCGTTCTCAACAAGATCGACATGATTACCCGTGCCGAACGCGAACGGCTGGAGCATGCCTTGCGCCAGTTGAACCGCCATGCCGAGATTGTGCATGCGCGTTTCAGCGAAGTGCCATTGAACAAGATCATCGATACCGGCCGGTTCGACTTCGACAGAGCAGCCCGTTCACCCGGCTGGCTGGCCGAGGCGAGAGGCGAGCACACCCCCGAAACGGAAGAGTACGGCATCGGCAGCTTCGTCTACCGTGCTCGCCGACCATTTCACCCGCAGCGTTTTGCCGAAGCCCTGAAGAACGAATGGCGCGGCAATGTGCTGCGCTCCAAGGGCTTCTTCTGGCTGGCTTCCCGCGCACAGATGGCGGGGGAATGGTCACAGGCGGGTGGCATTGTCAGGCATGGGCCTGCCGGTTTCTGGTGGTCTGATACACCGCGTGAACATTGGCCGGAAGACCCCGAGCAGCGCGCCGCCATCGAGGCCGAGTTCTCCGGTGAATTCGGTGACCGCCGACAGGAACTGGTGTTCATTGGTCAGAATCTGGAGCCAGCGCATACACGAGCGGTTCTGGACAGCTGCCTGCTCAGTGATGCCGAAATGGCTCTGGGATTCGAACGATGGGCCGAACTGGACGACCCGTTTCCGCAGTGGTATGCGGACGAAGAGGTGGCTTGAGATACCGGTAAGCGCACACGGGCGCAAAACCTTGTCCGCCGGGGCCGTCGTGCAGCAAGCAGCCGCGGCGCAGTTTCACGCTTGACGTACAGCACCCGGAGTGAGATAAGAATGACGGACGTCGACGCATCCACAGGCGCGAATGCCGGTCACGGCGCTGCATCAGCACCCATGGTTCGGCAGGTCCGTGTGATAGTCAATTTGTCGGCGCATCGAACACAAGCAGCCAGTGAGGATGACTCATGAAGAAACTGATTGTAGCCGCGGCCGGAACGGTCGCGATGATGGCAGGCACGGCCTTCGCCGGATGTCTGAATGGTTCGCACGCCTCGGCAGACGCGGACGCTGCGGTGATCGCCGCTGCCGAAGAGGCCGATACCGGGCTTCTGGCAAAGCTTCAGGAGCAGGAAGAGGCTGAGGCGCTGGAAAAACTGATCGAGACGCCGCCCACCTTCAATTGATGAAGTGCCTGTAGGGAGCGCTTTTCCAGCGTCTCCCTGCCAGGTTTGATGATGCAATGACGGCCCTTGGCCCCTGCTGGAAGACCCTATATGGCCGTGAAAAATCTGCAAAAAGGCAGGCTTTCCCGACCGCCACGTGATCAGTTGCTACGCTCCTGATGCTGTTCAAGGTTTCACCCGTTCTGCGTGATCATTCGATCGCACGATAGGTGAAACCGTTCAGCTGTCTGATGGAAAGGAATGGAGGGGTATATGGCTTATCAGGAAACTCTACTGGACGGATGCGGTTTATACGTCAGGGACACCGGCGGCGATGGCCACCCGGTTGTATTGGTACACGGCTGGCCATTGTCCGGTGCGGCCTGGGAGGCGCAGCTGGAGGCACTCGGCTCGGCAGGCTTTCGTGCCATCGCCTACGACCGTCGCGGCTTTGGTCAGAGCAGGAAACCCGACTCGGGCTACGACTACGACGTGCTGGCCGATGATCTGGCCGCACTGGTGGACGAGATGAATCTGGATGGGTTCTCCGTGGTCGGTTTTTCCATGGGTGGCGGTGAGGCGGCCCGATACCCGGCCAGGCATGGCGAATCGAAGCTGCGCTCCGTGGTGTTTGCCGCTGCAGTACCCCCATGCCTGATGAAATCCGATGACAACCCTGACGGGCCATTGCCGCTGGATGCCTTCGAGCAGATGCGCAATGCTGTCAGCTCGGACCCCAGCGGGTTTTTCAAGCAGTTCTCCGCCGATTTCTTTTCCGTCGATGGTGAGCTCAAGACCAGTGAGGAAGAGCGACAGAAGGCCCTTCAGTTATGCGCTCAGGCCCGGCAGAGTGCGGTGGAAGAGACGATGGATGCCTGGGCCCATACCGACTTCAGGAGTGATCTGGACGCGATCAGTCGACCGGTGTTGGTGATTCACGGGGACAGCGATGCCATCGTCCCGTTCGAAGGTTCCGGCAAGCGCACGGCCGAGCGCATCGAGGGTGCGCAAACGCATATCATCAAGGGTGGCCCTCACGGTATCAACACGACACACGCTGATGAACTCAATCAGGTGCTGATCGATTTTCTGAATCAGCTTTAGCCACCGCAGGAGCACTGGACAATGCGTGGTTTTCCGATGGGCCCTGTGCTCCTGTTTCTTGCGCTGACCGCAAGCAGTATTTCTGCCACTGCCGCCTCGGATAACGAGATCGGTCTGGGCTTGTACGAGAAGCCTGAGTACATTGGTGCGGACGAGCAGGAATGGGTCGTGCTCCCCTCGTTCAAATTCCATGCGTCGCACTTCGTTCTCACATTGCGTGGCGAACGCCTGTTGCTCGATTTTCTGACGTCCCCCAACATCAATGCAGGCCTGATGGTTCGCTATGACGAAGGTCGTGGCAATGATCTTGACGATGAGGTCGTGCGGCTGTTGCCCACGGTAACGGCCACCGCTGAACTGGGGCTGTTCGTGGAGTCCGGTTTTCCGGTGCGCTGGCTGGGTTGGGACGACCCCACACTCGTCATCGGCTCGGCCAATCTGAGAGATGCTGTCGGGGAAGGGCACGAGGGGCAGGTGCTGGAAGTGGCTGTCGGTCTGTTCCGTGAGTTTGGCGAGTCCACCTCGTTGACGCTGCAGTACATCGCGACGCGTACCGACACCGATTACAACCGAGCCTACTTCGGCGTGAGTGAGGCGGATGCAGCCGCGACCGGACTGACAAGCTTCAATCCCAACGCCGGGCTCAGGGATACCCAGACACGTCTGGTGCTGGATCACGAGGTCAGTCCAGAGTGGACCGTGGGCTTGACCACCTCCTATGGTCGACTGTCCGACACCTTGTCCGAGAGCCCTGTGGTCAGTAGCCGAGGCGACAGGACGCAGTGGACGACCGGCATTTTCGTGAACCGGCGCCTGTAAGGCCGACCGCCTGCGGCATGAACCGTACTGTGCGAAGAGCGCTTTGGTATTCTGCGCGCTCCGGCTGTGGCCAGACTCTCTTGCAGAAACGACAACGACACATGAAAACACTGGCGGGCATCCTTGCCATCGGCCTTGCGGCGCTGAGCAGTTCTTCGCTGCAGGCGCAGACCGAGCTGACAGACATATTCCAGAGCACGCTGGCCTGTACCCTGATTCAGCCGCTACTGGCCGATGTGGCTATCAACCCCTTGTATGTGCAGGACGGTGATGCCTGCGTGGCGCGCACACCGGATGATGAGTCCCTGGACTATTTCAGTGATGCCGCCTGCGAGCAGCCCGTGGACTTCAGCGAGACGCCCGTTCAGGATTACTGCGATGCCCTGCTCGATTCCGACGGGCTGGGTGAAGGGCAGGGTGTGGTCGAGGAGCAATGGACGCTGTCCCCCGGTAGCCGGCTGGATGTCGGGGCCCGACCACTAGAGGGTGTGCTCTGGCCTTATCTGCAACGCAGGGTCTATCGCGAGATTGAAACGGCCAATGGTTTGTGTTCACTGGAAATGCGAGTCTATTCGCCGTCGCCGGATGCCACGAGCACCCAGCGGCCTTCCATGCTGGCCTTTCACGGAGGTAGCTGGAGTTCACGCGGGTTCGGGTTCTTCGGCCTGGAGTTGACCATTCCGCATTACGTCGATCAGGGTTTCGTGGTGTATGCGCCTTTCTATCGCTTGCTGGGCGACAGTGACGGCAGTGCGGCCTGTAATCAGGCCGATATCGCGCAGATCGTGGATGACGCCAAGGCCGCTCTCGACTGGGTGCAGGCCCATGCAGCGGAGTATGGCAGCTCCGACAAGCCGGTCGTCTTCGGGCAATCTGCCGGCGCTCACCTGGCCACGGCTCTGGCGGTAGACGAGGCAGAGTCGGTGTCCTCCGCCATTCTGTTGTATCCGCCAACGGACTTTGCCGATTTTGTCATGCGTGCCCAGCAGGGCTACTACACCGATGAACAGGGGCTGGGCATTCTCGAACGCGTGCTGGGCGTGGGTGTTGCCGAGGCGGACGTCAGTGCCTCGCCGATTCCCGAAAACAGTTTTCCGCAACGAATCGTTGAATCGGATCTGTCGGTCCCACCGGTATTCATGATCCATGGGATGCAGGACAATCTGGTAGAAGCCCGGCAGTCGGTCAGACTCTGCGATGCCCTGTCGGGGCGAGAGTTGACGGGTCTTGGCGTCGAGATCGAAGGGCCATCCGGGCTTCGGTCCGTCAGTGACTGCGGGACGGATTCGACGCTGCAGTTGATTCGCGAAGGCCAGCATGCGCTGGATGTCTGCGTGGTCGATACACTGGTAGCCACGGATCTGTGCCTGTCCGGTAGCGACGACTCTCGCGAAGAGGTGTCTCTTGCCATTGGCGAGGCCGTGTCTTTTGCCGTGGAAACCAGCGAGCTCGATACTCCCTCAGGTGACGGGGGCGGCGAGGGTGGTGATGCCGATGACGTTGTTGCTCGCGGTAGCAGTGGCAGTGGTGGGCTCGGTGGGGCCGGACTGGTGTTGCTGGGTATCTTTGTCCTGCATCGACGAGGACAACGGCAGTAACGACAACACGAATTGCCGCCCTTTACTTATTGCATCCCTCGTATTTTCACGGTCGATTGCTTCATGCTTCATACACGTGGCGTATCGGTGCAGTGATGGATGTCACGCACCGTTGCGACCGACATTTCTTCATCTGATGGAGTAATCGATATGATGTACAAGCACGTGGTATTTGCAACTTGTCTGGCTGCAACGGGCATCGCCCAGGCGCAAACAGCGCAGTGGACAGAGATCGAAGACGACTCAATGATGATTCCTGCCTTCAACATGAGTGTTGATGACCTGGACGATATGGATCTGTACGACGCCTCGGGCGAAAGAATCGGCGAGGTGGACGACATTTTGATCGGAGACGACGGCACCAGCATGGCAGCCTCACTGGATGTTGGTGGCTTTCTGGGCATTGGCGAGAAGGATGTGGTCCTGCCGCTGGATAGTCTGCGAGTCAGCGAAGATGGACTGGTCACCGACATGAGCAAGGAAGAGCTGGAATCCCTGCCGGAATACGATGACTGATCTGGCCTGGACTGGCGGGGACAGACTCGTCGTGCGGTAGTAGGCCCGCAGGCTTCGGTCTGTCCAGTTTCGAGACGAAGAGCCCATAGCAGAAATTGCACATGGGCTTTTCGCCGTCACGGTAAACGTATTGCCTTTCCTGAAGGGCGCCATGGGCCAAGCGGAGAAAAGACATGCTATTGAACCAGACGCAGATCGCGCTCAATGAGCTGATCGTCAATCTGCGAGAAGCGGCAGATCACTTTACCGATGCTGCCAGTCAGCTGGATGACCCGCAGCTGCAGGCATTGTTCACGGAGTTGCGTGATGAACACAATGCAGCGGCAGATATCATTTCAGAGACCGTCAGAAGGACAGGTGCCCTGCCTCGGGCTCAGTACGCTGACCGTGAGGAAGTCCACCAGATCATCACCCATGTCAAGGCGGCGATGTCCGATGATAGCCGTCAGGTGTTTCTCGAAGACCGTATCGATCACGAACAGCAGATCAAGCATGCGATCGCCGAGGCGCTCGCGATGAAGCTCCCGGCCGATACCGAGCAATACCTGAACAGCCTGTTGCTGCAGGAAGACGCAATATTGTCCAGACTGGAAGAGGAACTCGACAATCGGGTGGTTTCCTGAGCGGACCGCACAGGCTCGCCAGCGGTCACAGAGGCCTGCGCGACAGCAGGCACCATCTGCGGTAGGGTTGCGAAAATGAGCGCAAGTGCATTGGTTTGGGAATAGGAGTCCACGGCCTTGTGCAGATGAACAGGGTAGTGCCTGAGATAGACTGCCTGTCTCCTTGAATGACCAGGCAGATTACGCGGGCACATGAGTTCGGATTCCACCACTCCACACAGTCTGCTGGAGGATGCCCAGGCATTCCTGCTGTCAACCTCCATCGTCTCGTTTTCGGTGATCATGCTCACACACATGGGGCTGATCACGGGGCAGACTGCAGGGCTGGCGGTTCTGATCGCCTATGCCACAGGTGCGGAATTCGGGCCGATCTTCTTTCTCATCAATCTGCCGTTCTACGCGCTGGCCTGGTTTCGCATGGGGCCACGTTTCACCATCAAGAGTTTCATTGCGGTGGCCTTGCTGTCCCTGCTGTCTATCGTATTGCCGTCTCATATCGTCTTCGAGACATTGACCCCGATAACGGGTGGTTTGCTGGCAGGTGCTCTGGCAGGGCTGGGTTTGATCGTATTGTTCAGACACGGCGCCTCATTGGGCGGCATCGGGGTGCTGGCCTTGTATCTTCAGGACAAGACCGGTTTTCGCGCTGGCTGGACTCAGCTGATTTTCGATGCTTGTCTGTTTCTGGTGGCCTTCTTCGTCATCGGAGGCACACCGATCCTCTATTCATTGCTGGGTGCCGTGGTAACCAACCTGATCATCGCCGTGAATCATCGCGCAGACCGTTATACCGGGCGCTGAGCAAAGCCACGTTTGCACCTTCCTGAACACCCAGACACCGACACCCCAGCATTTGTCGTGGCTACAGGGCAGGTCCCGCTCGATCGGCACGCCTGGATATCCTGCCTCGGGTGCCCCTGATCGGTCGAATCAGAGAGTCGACTGTCGGTACGCGGTCGTGGCATGATGCTCCGCGGATGTCTCCTTGCCATGGACATCGCTTGTTTCCACGGACTGCAGATACTCCACGAGCTGCTGCTCGGTCAGCGGTCTGGCAAAGTGAAAGCCTTGTCCCTGGTCACAGCCAAGATCGCTCAGGTAGTGGGCCTGTTCGGCGCGCTCGATGCATTCGGCAACGACCGATATGCCCAGTTTTCGGCCCAATGTCAGGATCGTTTCAACCACGGCCCTGTCTGCCTCATGTTCCGGTTGGTCCAGGTCACGAATGAATACACCGTCCATTTTCAGTGTGTCGAACGGTACCTGCTTGAGTCGGTTCAGCGAGGAGTAGCCGGCGCCGAAGTCATCGATTGCCAGCTTCACCCGCATCTGCCTCAGCGACGCGAAGGTGTTCTTCGCGACGAAGTCATCGATCATGACGCATTGCTCGACCAGTTCGATCTCCAGCCGTTCCGGCGTCAGTCCGGAGGTGCTCAGTGCACTGGCAACCAGACTGGGCAGACTGCCGGTCTTGACCTGTCGCTCGGCAACATTGACCGACAGGCCGATTCGGCTCTTGCAGTGTTCATCGATGCGCACCAGGGCGGCGCAGGCCTCCTGCATGACCCAGTTGCCGATGTCGACGATCAGATCGGTCTCATTGGCAATCGGCAGAAACTGATCAGGCGGAATCATTCCCAGCTTCGGATGAGGCCAGCGGATCAGCGCCTCGACACTGGCGATCCGGTGTGAGGCGAGGCAGATGCGAGGCTGATAATGGATCGTCAGGCCACCATTATCGAGTGCCTGGCGCAGTTCACTCTCCAGCGTCAATCGGATTTCGGACTCCTCTGTCAGGTCCGGGGTGTAGACGGCTGCCCGATTTCGACCGAGGGACTTCGCACGATACATCGCCGAATCGGCGTGCTGCAGCAGCGCCTCACCGTTGTCCCCGTGAACAGGATACAGGGCAATACCGAGGCTACTGGTCACTATCAGTTCCAGATCGTTCAGCAGAATCGGCCGGGACAGTTGCGCAATGATCTTGTCGGCAACCGCGTTGGCGGTTTCCTGGATATCGATCCCATCGAGTACGAAGACGAACTCATCACCGCCGAGTCGGGCCACCACATCGCTGTTTCGAGTTACGCCTGTAAGACGACTGGCGATCTCGATCAGTAGTTCGTCTCCAGCGGCATGGCCGAATGTGTCGTTCACGTACTTGAATCGATCGACATCCACGAACACGACGGCAAAGGGATCGTCTGTGCGCGACTTCCTGTCGATCAGTTGCGTGACATAGTCACGATTCGGCAAACCGGTGAGCGTATCGGTATACACCAGCACCTCCAGACGTTCCTCGGTTTGCTTGCGAACCTCGATATCCTGGCTCAGTCGTTCATTGACCACCGTCAGTTCCGCAGTGCGCTCGGCAACCTTGCTTTCCAGCTCTGCGGTGTAGGCCTTCAGTTCCTCGCGTGATTGGGACAAGGCATCGAGCATGTGATTGTAGGTTCGTGCTATTGTTCCGAATTCATCGTTCGAGGACAGTGAAATGCGCTCGGCCGTGTCCAGCGCAATATTCCCCATGGCGCGGTCTATCTGGCTCAGCGGGCGGATGATCGCCCGGCCGAGGAAGAACATCAGGAACATCACGGCGACCATCACAGCGATCAGACCGGTGATGGCCGAATTGCGGATGATGAGACTCGTCTTCAGTGTGATGGCATCGTGATTGATTCCGATCCTCACGGCGATGACATGAGAACCCTGATGGGAGCTGACGGGCACCAGCACGTCCAGTGTCGAGACCTTGCCTTCCAGTTCGTGCAGTACGTGTTCCCGACCACTTGCGACAGCCTCGAGCAGGAGCCGGTCCTCGACGGTCGCAGCGATCTCGACATGGTTGTCCTTGAACAGCACGTCTCCATTGTCTGAGAGCACCATGGCATAGACCACATCGTCATAGGAGTCCACCGCGTCCTGGCATTGCTGGTCGAAGCCGACCAGCTCCTCGGCAGGAATGCCAAGCCTGAGCAATTGTTCCAGTTGCGAGGCCAGAATTCTGCCCACGGCTGTGCCCTGGGCTTGCAACGCGGCGGTGTAGTGCTGTTCGAAGCTCCGTGCGCCGAGCATGGTGACCAGCAGCACGGTCACGACAACCACAGCACCCACCACCACGAGAATACGTGTGCGTACCGATGAGTGCAGTCGTGAAAGTCCCATGCCCTGATCCCTGGATGACGGATGCAGTACAGCGAATACGCTCATTCCGCGAGTGCGCCGGCTGAGCGTGTGGCCGGCGCTGGTGATTTTTCGCAGAATCAGCGTTCGGCCTGCACGTGCTCCCAGCGATAGCTGGTTTTCACGTCTGAATTGAGCAGCAAGGATGACGGCACCTTCAGACCCAACGCTCTGGCGCGAGCCAGGCTGATGGTCGGATCACCCCGCATGGTGGCCTCCATCGGCAACTCGGACGGATGCTTGCCGTCGAGCAGAATGGCTCTTGCCTGTCGGCCAGCAGCGAGCCCCTGCTCGTAGCCGGAAACGCGCATGGCCACCAGGGTGCCCAGCTCGATGCGATCGCCCCAGAAACTGAAATCGGGAATCATGCTGTTTTCGGCTGTCCAGCGCAGCACATCCTCGTACGCCACCTTGTCGCCGTAGGCATCGGTGAAGGTGAACACGCCGAGTATGCCCAGCGCATCGATCTTGCCCTGATAGTGCTCAACGACGTGCTTGTATTCCTCGAAGGTACTGATGGTGTGAACGGCCATGAGCTCGATATCCGGTGCGGAGGCCAGATTCTGTCGAACACGTTCAACCGTACCGGGCCAGGTGGGCCCCTCATCCACGATCAATGCGATCTTGCTCACGTCGGGAACGATCCCCTGCAGCAGCCTGATCGTTTGCAGAGAGTGTTCCACCTCTCGAATACCGGTCACGTTGTTATCTCCGGTAAAACCGTAGTTTGCCGGCTCTGCATTCACGCCACTGAACACGATGGGCAATTCGTCGCCCGCGTATCGGCTGGCAACATGCTGTTGGGCATGATCATCGTTGGTGTAGAGCAGATCCGGCTGCCACGCTTCGATCATTGCCTGCGCGGCACCCGCCGAATCCTCGATGGCCTGTGGCGTGGATCGACGTTTGGTGTCCATTTCCATGACTTCATATTCCACAGGCAGATCTTTCAGCGCATCGCGGAATCCTCGGTACTGATCGATGTTCCATTGCCAGCTACCGTGGTAACTCATGACGTGCAGAATGCGGTACGGCTCAACACGATCGGCCGAGTGAACTGCCTCCGACCGGATAGTCCCGGTTGCCAGCAAAAACGCGGCACTCAGCAGCGCAACTCGACAGGTAGTCAGGGCTTTCGGACTGTTCATGAGTATCCTGTTCCCAAATGGCAGCCACGCACAAAGGCGGCGGAACCAACGTTCAGCACACCAATATATCGACAAAGCAGCCAGCGGGATGAATACAACCTGTTACTTTTTTTCGGCCTGGTCTGTATCAGCGCGTCCTTTGAGGACGGAGTCATCAGTGCCCGGCGATGTCATACAGTACACGGACAGCACCATTTGCATGGGATTTCCGCGCCGCCGCTGCCTGGGCTAGCGCGGATGAACGTGTGCCACCGCTCAAGAAGCCTGCTCGTAGCACGATCACGGTGAAACCGGGGGCATCCGGATCCGCACTAACGGAGGATCGCCAGCGCAGGAGTCACAGGAATCCTCGGAATGGCGAGGTGATCACGCTGACAGAACTGCGAGGCACGCTTACCGCCATTGATCTTCGTTCAATCAGTCTTCGCGCAGGGCTTCGATCAACTCGGACTTGTTCATCGTGGAGCGCCCATCGATGTCGCGCTCTCGTGCGAGCTCATGCAACTCGTCGACGGTACGTTCCTCATACGGGCGTGAATCGTGGTTCACGGAACCGTTTTCCTGCGCATTGGCGATGGCCGCCGCTTTCTGCTTCGATGCGCCGTCCTCACGCAGTGCCTGATAGGTGTCTTCATTCTTGATGCTGTCAGCCATGAAGGGCCTCCCCGACTCGATGAATATTGATCATGAAACTACCAGATACATCGGCGGGATCGCGGGCTTGGTATGAATGACAGACTTTAACGGCTGAGATGGCTGAAATGGCTGAAATGGCTGAGATGGCTGAGATGGCTGAGATGGCTGAAATGGCTGAAATGGCTGAAATGGCTGAAATGGCTGAAATGGCTGAAATGGCTGAAATGGCTGAAATGGCTGACACGGCTGACACGGCTGACACGGCTGACACGGCTGACACAGCCGTGATCCTCGATTGATGCGGGGTATTCGCCCGTCGTCCTGGCAAGCCCTTGCGGCCGCGTGTTTCAGGGAGAGTGCGTCCGAGCTCAGGCGAAGTTGACCAGAAGGACCAGAGCCAGCATCACGCTCGTCACGGGCGCCCACAACAAACGCTCGGGGCGTGAAGGCGTGATCCAGTTGAGCAGGGTGGAAAGCGACTGGATGCCCAGCGCGGTCCAGCTCGTCCAGCGTGGCCAGTTCAAACCGATGTCTGCCGCTGACAGGGTGGATGCTGCCATGAACACCAGCAATGGAACCGAGATGGCTGCGATCACTCTGCCGGACGCGGGCAGGGCGCCCGCGTGCTGTCCACCTTGCGTCAGACGCCCCCAGGGTGCGCCGGCGATCAGACAGAACTGAAAAGCGATGACCCCGGTACAAATTACGGCATAGAGAATCGCGGCGCCCGGTATCATCCAACACTCCCGGTGATGTCTGCAATGTTGCTGTTCATGTGCTGCTCATCTTGACGCGATGCGACGCAGCACGCACTGGCAATGGCGCATTGCCGCAGGAGAAACCGCGCAACAACTGATACCTTGTGGAAGCGCTGCCCGCTGCCATCTGCCGTAGCGAGACAGTCCTGTCATCGAGCCATGATAAACCGAGGAGGCCACCCATGCCTAGCGCACAGGTACTGCAAAACGAACGTCTTGTGCTTTGCAGGCATTGTGTCGACGATTAACGCATCCGAGGAGAACGCACCAATGGGAATGCCTGATCTCAAGCGAATCACCATCGCCTCCGAGCGGGAGCTGGCGGTCTGGTTGTCGAAACACGCCGGCGATGAAGAGCGGGTCATGCTGGTCACGCACACGAATCCTTCACACCGCAAGCATGTCAGCCGCGAACAGGTGGGTGCGTTGCTTGCCGAGTCTCAGTGGAAGGCCGGGCCGCGCTATACCCTGGGTTCGCACCTGCTGGGGCATGTGATCACGAAAACAGGCGCGTAGCGCAGGGGCGTAGCGCAGGGGCGTCGAACACCCTGCACAAACGCAGGGCGTCGTCTTTCGTCAGATTCGTATCGCACAGGAGCGGCGCGTCGTCTTTCGCTGCGGTGTCATCGGGCCCGGCTGGCCCGATGAACACGAACTACATCCTCTCAGGCGCCCGTATCCCCAGCAATGACAGGCCGGTCTCCAGCGTACGCGCAGTGAGGCGACACAAGGCCAGACGGCTCAGGCGTGTTTCTGCATCCGGGGCGTCCACCACGGGGCAGGAGTTGTAGAAGCTGGAGTAGGCGGTGGCCAGATCGAACAGATAGCTTGCCAGGCGATGGAACAGCAGGGAATCACTGACATCGCCGATGACGGTGGCAAAGCGCAGCAGTTGCATGGCCAGCGCCTTCTCAGCGTCGTCCGCGATGATCATCGCAGCCTGATCGATCTCGTCGGCAGTGATGCCGTGGCTGGCCATGGCGCGGCGCACGATGGACTGTACCCGGGCATGTGCATACTGCATATACGGGGCGGTGTTGCCTTCCAGCGCCAGCATGCGATCGAAATCGAAAACATAGTCGCGGGTGCGTTCACTGGACAGATCCGCGTACTTGACCGCCCCGATACCGACCATCTGCGCCACTTGCGCACGTTCCTCGGTGGAGAGCTCCGGGTTCTTTTCGTCGATGGTTGCCGCGGCGCGCTCGATGGCTTCGTTCACCAGGTCCGACAGACGAATGGTGTCGCCGGTGCGGCTCTTGAACATCTTGCCATCAGCGCCCAGTACCGAGCCGAAGGCAATGTGCTCGGCGGTGGCGGGCGGCTTCAACCAACCGGCCATGCGTCCGGCCTCGTACACCATCTCCAGGTGTTGTGACTGGGGAGAGCCCACGACGTACAGCAGGCGATCGGCGTGCAGCGCCTGGGTGCGTTGGCGCAGGGCGGCCAGATCGGTTGCAGCGTAGCCATAGCCCCCATCGCGCTTGCGCACGATCAGGGGCAGGGGCTCGCCATCACGATTACTGAAGCCGGGCGGGAACAGACACTCGGCGCCATCGCTGGTCTGGATCAGGCCCAGCTGACGCAGCTCTTCCAGGGTGGGGGCCAGTTCATCGTTGTAGGCACTCTCGCCCACGAATTCCGAGCCATCGAGGCGCACTTCCAGCTGTCCGTACACCTGCATGAAGTACTTCTGGGATTGCTCGATCAGCAGCTTCCACAGGCGCAGGGTTTCGGCATCACCCGATTGCAGGGAGACCACGCGATTGCGGGCGCGGGTCTGGAATTCCTCGGATGCCTCGAACTTCTGCCGGGCGGCGCGGTAGAAGCCGTTCAGGTCCCCTTGCGAGAGCTCCTGCGTGGCTTCGGTTTCTCCCAAATCCAGCAGGTGCTCGATGAGCATGCCGAACGGTGTGCCCCAGTCGCCCAGATGGTTGCGGCGCAGTACCTCATGGCCCTGCCATTCCAGCAGACGCACACAGGCATCACCGATGATGGTGGAGCGCAGATGTCCCACGTGCATCTCCTTGGCCACATTGGGGGCCGAGTAATCGATGACGATGGTCTGCTTTGCCGGTGGTTCGTACCCCAGCAGGGCATCGGCGCGCTGTTCTTCCAGCATGCCGCCCAGCGCACCGGGGGCCAGCGTGATGTTGATGAAGCCGGGGCCGGCGACGTCGAGCTTGTCGATCAACTCATCGGTCTGCACTACGTCCATGACATCGGCCGCGATCTCACGCGGGTTCTTCTTCAGTGCCTTGGCCATGGCCATGGCGGCATTGGCCTGAAAGTCGGCGTGACGACTGGCCTGCAGCACCGGATCGACGGGCGCGGCGGCCGGGTCGGAGCCGATATTTCTGGCCACTTGGGTGAAGGCGTCGCTCATGATGGCGCGCACACGTTGTTCCGGACTGATCACGTGATAACAAATTGCGTATTGGCAGGCTGCGAAGCTTACCGTATCAGGCCGGTGCAGGCGTAGCTTCGGGGCGCTACGCAGCGCACAGGAGGCACTGAATACCGCATGGCGACAGGGGAGTGTGCCCACATTCACAAGACATGCGCTCGAAAGCGACCCTGGCACGGCCCCGTGAGAGCTGACTCGGGTCATCCAGTGGGCAGCGCACCCAAACCACTCGCCGTGCCTTGGCACTGTCCATCCAGGCCCTGCATCGACAGCGCTCAGGCGCGTCCACCTGGCATATGACAACTCTGGTAAAAATACCCGCAGCGCTCGCCGCCGCCCATCAGATCCGCTGATGCCAACAAGGCTCGGGCAGGAAATCCCCCTTTGTTTTCAAACCCCTACGTCAATCTGATTTCCCTTTCGCGGGTGTCTGCCGACCCACCGCGGGCAAGTCGCCAATGTGTTTTCTGACGCGGAATTATCATGCTTCTTGCGTTACTCTCTGGCCAAAGGATTTCTTTTCACCACAGAGCGAGCGTACAAGAATGAAAACAACCGGATTCGCAGTTCGCGGCCTTGTTTCTGCCACGGCAATCCTCCTCTCGACCCACACCCTGGCGGACACCACATCGCCGGCAAACCTCCGCTATGCCGTCTATTCGCAGACTGCCGCCGAACTCTTCTGGAATCGGGCAAGCACAGACAGCGGCTATGTGAGCGCCTACGAAATCAGCCGGGATGGCGTGATCGTGGACACGCGCGATGGGCTGAGTCTGTTCATGGCAGACCTTCAGGCCGGTGTCGAGAATGTCTTCACCGTCACGGCCATCAGCAGTACCGGGGAGCGCTCGGATCCGGTGAGTGTGAGCATTGATACCGGTTCGGGCACCCCGCCATTCGAGTCTTCCGACGAGACTTCCGATTTCGCGGCCCCCACGGGCTTGAGCAGCAGCCGCTATTCCACGCACGCCTTCGAACTCTTCTGGGACCGTGTCGAGGGGCAGGCCTACCAGTATGACGTGTCCATCAATGGCGAGGTCGCTGGCAGCACCGATGGCACCAGTTTCTTCATCGGTGACGAGACGCCCTTTCATGATGGCTCGGGTGAGCTGGCGGTGGCGCTGGTGGCGCGCGACGCAGCCGGTGCACAATCGGCGCAAACCACCTTGACGCTGGCCGCTGGCGGCGATGACATGGGCAGCGGTGGAGACGAGATCGATCCGCCCGATACGGATCCTGACACCGATCCGGACACCGACGATGCCTTGCTCTCGCTTGATCGCGCCAGTGATCTGCTTCAGCAGCTTACCGAGCTGATGCGCAGCAATGGCCTGACCGAGCATCAAAGCAGCCTGCGTTTTCTGAACAGCTCCTACGAGGATAACTACACCTCCGAAGAGGTGCTCGAAGGAGAGAGTGAATTCTACGATTCGAACATCCTGTACCTGCGCGAATGTGGCGGCGGTGGCAGTGTCGAGCACCGTGTGATCCTTCGTTATCACACCTATTACCAGCACGACTTCGACATGGCGGATTGCCGGATTCCGGGCTATCGCTTCGTATCGGGCCTCGGCAGCTACACCAACCGCTACGATGGATTCGTCTATGGCCGCAACACCTGGACCGGCTACGCGGGTGCATACGATGCGCTGGTTGTTGAACAGGGCGATATCCGGGAGACCATGACGGCCTCGTCAATCAACGATCACACGATGCGGAACCAGATCGGCGACAGCGATCGCTACAATGTGCGCCGCTACCTGCGCATCGAGAACGGTGAATACGAATACAGCGACGGTGAACTCGAAGTGTCGGTGCGCGACTGGGATTTCCGGTTCAATCGCTTTGATGGCAACACGGGGCAGCATGCCTTCAATCGGCTGAACGCCGCATTCACCGTCAGTGCAAGCTGGACTGATGGGCAGTCGCTGGCAGTCAATGCCGTGTTCGATGGCAATGGTGAAGCGGCCCCCTGGTTCGACAGTGGCAGCCTGCGCATTGTCGATGAAGCGGGCAACTCGCTTGAAGTGCTGGCCGGTACCGGCAACCCGGAGACCTATCAGTTGGTATCCACCGTGGATGGCGTGACGGTCTCCGAAATACGGCGCTGGGATGTCAACGGCTGCGAACTGGTCAACACCTACTGGCAGGACAACCTGGATCGGGAGCAGTGTGCGCTGATGCCTCCGCTGGGGTAACAGTCTCTGGCAGCGCGTGCAGGCCGGCCTTTACAGCAGACAGGTGCCTCAGATACCTGAGGCCTTGTCTTCACGGCTGTCGAGTCTGTCCGCAACGGCATGCGCATCCGCCGTGGAGAAGGGTTTGACCAGGTAGTCGACAATACGCGTGTTCTTCAGTGCCTGCTGTCTGTCGGTAGCCGCACTGGAGGACGTCAGCATCATGATGAATTGCGGATCCTCGGTCAGACCCATTTCCGTCAGTCGTTCGATGAAATCGAACCCGTTCATGACCGGCATATTGATGTCCAGCAGCATGAGCATGGCCGGGAACTGCTGCGGATCCTGCAGGCGCTTGGCCGCATGAGCCTCGATCAGGGGCAGCGCTTCCTTGCCGGACTGCGCGGTTTCCACCGTATCGAATCGGCCACTGCGTAGCAGCGCACGACGATGCACCATGAGATCGATCGCATTGTCATCGACGATCAGTACGCAGCACCCGGTCATGTCGATGGTCTTGCCTGATCCGGCAGGCGAATACTGAAGACCGTGGGCTTGCGAAGACTGGAGATCCGTACCTGACCGCCCACTTTGTCGACATGCTTCTTGACGATATACAAGCCCAGTCCATGGCCCGGGTGACCTGAAGTGCCCCGGGTAAACATTGTGAAGACGTTGTCGCTCAGTTCACTGTCAATGCCCTGGCCGTTGTCGCTGACCTCCACGACGACGTGATCACCCTGTCTGAAGGAATTGACCGAGATGGTCGAATTTTCTTCGGATTCATCGCGGAACTTGCGTGCATTCGACAACAGATTGGTCATCACCTGCGTGATGCGTGTCCTGTCCGAATGCAGTGTTGCCACATCCAGTTTCAGTTTCACATCGTCGGCAGACTCCTGCGTGCCGTCCAACCGTTGTGTCGTGCTGATTTCATCGATCACGGCGGCCAGATCGAACGCGGTGGCGTTGACCGAGGCAGTATCGGCTCGGGCAAGGGTCATCAAGTCAGAGACCAGGTTGTTCAGCTTCATCAGCTGCCCCTGTGCCATGTCCATCATCTCGGGCAATTGCTCGTACTGGCCATCGCTGATGTCTTCGGCGATGGTGGTCAGCAAGCCACGCGTGGTAGTAATCGGTGCAACCAGATCGTGTGACACATGGTAGTTGAACTGGGCGAGCTCATCGTTGGCCTGCATCAGGCTTTTCTGATCAAGATGCTGGCGGGTTACGTCGTAGAGCACAGCCGCGCTTCCCGCGATGGCGCCCGTGGCGTCACGCCAGGCTCGGCATTCGATCTCGATCCAGCTCTCCGCGCTACCTGCTGGCGAGACGGATTCAACCCGTCTGGGGGGCTGATGGCCTGCCATGGTGGCATCGATATCGTCCAGCAGAGGCAGTCTCGCCTCCAGCCGATCGGCATAGTCTTCCTGCAGCAGGTCTTCGATGCTGATGGGTTGCGAGAACAGCGTGGTCTGCAGCTGCGCGAACGCTTCACTACAGGCCAGAATACGATGAGACGCGTCGAGCATGACCAGCGCGCTTGGCATGGCCCTGATCAGCGTGCGTAATGACTCGGTGGACTCCTTGTGCTCCGCCCGGTTCTTCGATACTTGCGCAATCAGATCCGGGTCGGTCACGGGGCGGCTGACGCCGACCTGCCTCACCACCTTGCCGTCTTCGAAAATCGGACTCTTGATCGTGTGCATGTAACGCACGATTCCCTTGGCATCGGTGACCGCCTCTGCCGGTATATCGAGGTTCTTGCCAGTCTGGAAGACCTTGTGATCATCCCTGACGTATTGCAAGGTGTCGTCAGGGTCACTGTGCTCACCATCAATCAGCTGGCGCAACTGGTCGTTGCTCAGGCCATAGTATTCGCGAAATTCTCGATTGGCCCACAACAGGCGCGACTTCGGGCCCTTGACCAGCACCATGTCAGACATGGCATCGAGGATCTCCTCGAACCAGTCAGCGCTGTAGGTCTGTGGCGCGTCAGTCATGTGGGCTCCGTACAGTGGGCTTGAGAGAAAACCGGACTCTGATTGCCATCAGTCGGAATCCGATGCCGACCGAGCGAGTGTTGCCGATGACAACTGCCTCGACTTGAGTGGTATCGGCGGCGAGAATGTAAACATGAGTGTCACACGGCCGATTTGCCGCCTCGTCTGTTCGCAGCTGTGATGAACGAACGTCAGTCAAGTCTCCGTCTGGAAGCGGGAAACCTAATACATCCGATTGTCGAAGTCGTCATCGATCATCGCCTGCATCTCATCAACGGTCTCGGTCAGTGCTGCATGGGCGACGGTGGACACGGCATAGGAGGGAATGTCGTCAGTGCTCTCTGGTGAGGGAAGGCCGCAAGTGTTCACGACTGCCGAGCCCAGCATGATGCAGGTGGCTCAGCCCTGCGCGGGTATCAGGTCCAGGGCAAGCGAGCGACACACATCCAGCAACTCCTTCGCCAGGGGTTCGTCGGTCAGATTGCGAGAAATCGCAATACCGCCGATCAGCAGAACCGCTTGTTGCATGGCCTGTTTCCGATCATTCGGATCGGCGTCAGTGCTCTGGCAATGACGAACAAAACCGGCAAACAGACGTGTGTAGGTATCGCGAACGCTTTTATCCTGCTGGGCCACGTCACTGACCAGACAGGCCAGAGGGCAATTGATCGTCTCTCCCTTGCGGTGCGCATCACTCAGATAGTCGAACACGCGATCGTTCGGGCAGGCGCCCTCCAAGCGTACGATATTCTTCCGAGCCGCAGTGCTCAGGGCTTCAGCATAAAGCTCGCTCTTGGACGCGAAGTGCGTGTAAAAGGCGCCTCGCGTCAGACCCGCATGTTCCATCACATTGTCGATGCTGGTGGCATCGAAACCCTGTTGGCTGAACAGCACGGCGGCGGACTCCAGAATACGCTGGCGCGTCAGGGATTTGTGGTCTTCATTCCAGGGCATTGTCGGCTCTCCGGTGAATGTCGAGATCAGGGTGTCACGAATACACTATATGTTCTTGAACATATGGTGAGGCCCGTTACGCTGGCAGCAGACCTCATACAACAGGATTTCTCGCATGACCACCCAGAGCGTGCATATCGTCGGGATGCAATTCAGTTCTTTCGTGCGCAGCGTGCAGCTGTGCTGTGAAGAGAAGGGTATTGCCTATACCATCGGGCCCGAGGTCAATGGCCAGCTCATGAACCCGGGGTCGACCGAGCTCCTCACTCTTCACCCCTTCGGCAAGATACCGGTGCTGGTGCATGGCGACAGGCACCTGATCGAGACACCGAGCATCTGCCGCTATCTGGATGCTGCGTTTGCAGGGCCGGCACTGCAACCGGAGGACCCCTGGCTGCGAGCCCAGGTGGACCAGTGGACCGCCATGCTTGCACTGTATATCGACCATGCGATTGTCCGCCGTTATCTACTGGAATTCGTATTCCCCAAGGGCGAGGCGGGTGCTGTACGTCAGGAGGTGGTCGATGCTGCCAAGCCGGAGATGACTCGTGTACTGACGCTTCTGGACGAGCAGCTTGCCGAAGGCGATTACCTGGTGGGTGACACCTTCGGTATCGCCGATGCGATTGCTGCGCCGATGCTCGATTATCTGTCCGGGCTGCCAGCGGCAGAAGGATTCCTGGTCGATCGACCGCGACTGGTTGCGTACGTGGACAGGCTGCGAAAGCGACCATCGGCGGGCAAGGTGCTGGTAGCACCGACGTTTCGATAAGAGCCGATCGTTGAGGGTCGATAGCATCGACGTTTTGATCAAAGCAGGGTTGATAGGGCCGGTTGTACAATTCCCGGTACAAAGTCCGATCAGATAATCACCAAACCGCTCAACGATAGAGTCGCTACCATGTCAACACCCTTCGTGCCCGATGAGTTCGCCGTGCCACCCGGATTGAACACCGACCACTTTCGGTTGGAGCCGCTGGGTCCGCAACACAACGAGCGTGACCACGACGCCTGGATGTCGAGTATCGAGCACATCCGGACCACGCCGGGGTTTCCTCGGGGCAAGAGCGACTGGCCTTCAGCGATGCCACTGGAGAAGAACCTGGCCGATCTGGAAATGCACGCAGATGATTTCGCTGCCCGCCAAGGATTCACCTACTCGGTACTGGATGGTGACAACGTCATTGGCTGCGTCTATCTGTACCCGGCGAAGCAGGATGGTTTTGATGTGGAAGCTGCGTCATGGGTGAGGGCGAGCCATGCTCAACTGGATGTCGTACTCTGGGAGGCAGTCTCGACGTGGCTGTCGGACGTCTGGCCCTTCAAGCGCGTGCTATACGCGCCGCGCTGAGCGAGAACACTAGCGTGCATACACCCGTCAGTGACGCTCCAGCGTCTTGGCGGGCGCAGGCTCCGTGAGCACGATCCTCACGCACTCACGCACTCACGCACTCACTCACTCACTAGCGCACTAGCGCTCCGACGGACGCAAACCCTCTGCAATCCAGCGACTGGCCGCTTCCAGTGCGCCGCTGCCATGCGGGATATCCAGTGCTTTCAGGCCGGCATCGATGCTGGTCAGTGTGCCGAACAGCATGGCAGGGTTCAGATGGCCCATGTGTCCGATGCGAAAGCCGGTATCGACCACCGTGGCCGTGGGTGTGGGCTTGAGCCCGACACCGAGCACGACGCCCAGCTGTGTTTCGCACCAGTCCCGCAAGCGACTGGAATCCCCGTCGGTGGTATCCACAGCGGTAACCGCGGTGGAGCGGTGCAGCGGGTTCGGCACATGGCAGCGAATGTGCCCGCCGGCACTCCAGGCGTCCACGGCCGTCCACACGCAGCCTGCCAGTGTGCGATGACGTTCCCAGACATGCTCCATGCTCTCCTCCAGCAACATGTCCACCGCTTCGCGCAAGCCGAAGAGATGGTGCGTGGGGGGTGTGCCACCGAAATGATCCGGGAAGACAGTCGGCCTGGCACGGGATTGCCAGTTCCAGTACGGCGTATTCAGCGATGCCACTTCGTGCAGTGGCCAGACTTTCTCGCCAATGAAGACGATGGCAAGCCCCGGTGGTGTCATCAGACCCTTCTGGCTGGCCGTGAGCAGTACGTCCACCCCCCAGTCGTTCATGTGCATGGGTTCGCAGCCGAAGGAGGCAATGGCATCCACCATCAGCAGCGCCGGATGATCGGCGGCATCCAGTGCCTTGCGCAGGGCCTGAATGTCATTGCTGGTGGAGGTTGAAGTATCGGTCTGTACCGTGAGAATGGCCTTGTAGCGCTTGTCGGTATCGGCCTCCAGAGCGGCCTGGACACGCGCCGGATCGGCAGGTTCTGTCACCCCGAATTCCAGGGTCTCCACCTCGACGCCCAGCTGTCTGGCCATCTGCGCCCAGCCGAGTGAAAAGCGCCCGGTGACCAGTGCCAGCACGCAATCCCCGGGGCTCAGCGTATTGCACAGGCTGGCCTCCCAGCCGGCATGGCCGTTGCCGATGTAGAACACGGCATGTCCCTCACAGCCGGCCACGCGCTTCAGATCGCTCAGCAGGCCCTTGGTGAGATCCACCAGGGGGCCGGCGTAGATATTCGGCGCGCTGCGATGCATGGCGCGCAGCACGCGATCCGGAATCACGGAAGGGCCGGGGATGGCCAGATGGTCACGACCGAAGGCTAGGGACATGGTTCGAGAAGCTGCATTCAAGTTCCTGCATACGGTATACGAAAGGCAGACTTTCGTCAGGTATGAGAGGTGTCGGAAGCGTGGGTTCGGGCAGCCGAGCGAGCGGTGCCCGAAGGTAGCATTGACGCACCTTGTTCAGTGCGTTGAAATCATCGGGCAAGCCTGCAGTCGTGCATGGTCTCCATCACGATCCCCACTCGATGACGAACCCGTATTCATGACCCGCCCCGGACAGAACGGACGTGCAAGCACACCACTCGGATGCCTTCCTTGCGTCTGAGAAGCTGCCTTCAATACGCCCTGTGCGCCCTGGTCCTGCTGGTCAATGCCTCACTGAGCGCAACAGCGGCTGCGGAAGCCCTGAGCCGGGAGGCGCTCGAATCCTATATCACGCCCCCCATGAGCCTGGGGGAAGCCGTCAATGACAAGGGCGTATGGCAACTGCTCAACAGCGGTGGCGGGGAGGCCGGCTATGTTTTCGAGACGGAACCCCTGGCACCCTTACCCGGCTTTTCCGGTGCGGCCATCAACCTGCTGGTGGTACTCGATCTGGAAGGGCGCTTTATCGACGTACAGCTGATTTCGCATAACGAGCCCATCTTCGTCTCAGGCCTGCCTGAACATCTCTTCTACGATTATTTCAAGCAATACCGTGGTCATTCCATTTCCGAATCCCTGGTGGTGGGCACGCCATACGGGTCCGCCACTGAGGGGTCGGCTCTGGTGTATCTGGACGGGGTAACGAAAGGCACCGCTTCCGTACGCATCGCACATGAGAGCATCCTGGCCGCATCGCTGCAGGTTGCGCGCGAGAAAATGAGTGGTATCAGCACCGGTGCACCTGCGTTCCCCAAAGCCGATTACGTGGAAGAACTGTCCTGGGATGAGCTGGTCGAGCAAGGCATCGTAAGGCGCAAGAGCGTCAGCAATGCCGAGATCGATGCCGCGTTCGCCGGCACGCTGTGGGAAGACGATGACCCGGAAGCCAGTAGTGATCCTGACGGGCTCTATCTTGATCTGTGGGTGGTGGATGTGGGGGCACCCTCGATAGCGAAAGCCGTTCTGAGTGACGAGAGCTATGCGGAGCTGCAGGACTTTCTGGAGATCAAGGACACCACTGAGCCTGTTCTGCTCATTGATGCGGCGCGGCACGGATTGGTGACGGAAGATTTTGTTCGCAATACCGCACCGGACCTGATCAGTGCCGAGCAGGGCGGGTTCCCCATCGCCTTTCGCGACAGCGATATCTTTGTGGAGCTGAATGATGCCGTACCGGACGAACTGAATGATGGGGCCATGCTGGTCATTCGCACCGATCGCCGGCTTGGTTTTGACCCTACTTCGGAATGGACGCTGCAGATCGAGGCGGTTCGTGCCCATGGCTCGTTCAAACCGGAGATCGGCTCGCAGACGCTGGAGATCGATTACGTCGCGCCCGAACGATTCTATACGCGCCCTGAAGTGATCAAACCCGCACCACCGTGGGTGGATGCATTGCGCAATCGACAGACCGATCTGATCATTCTGGGCGTGTTTCTCGTGGGCCTCACAGGCTTGCTGCTATCGTCAAAGAACACGCTTGCCTCCTATCGCTACTTCACGCCGCTACGCCTGGGAATTCTGGCCTTTGTCGTGGGCTTCGTGGGTTGGTGGGGGCAGGGCCAGCTTTCGATTGCCACCCCGCTTGCCATCGTGCGAACCGCCATCGAAGGGGGCAGCTTTGCGTTTCTTCTCTACGATCCCTTCTCTCTGGTGATCTGGGTTGTGAGCATCGTCGGCTTCGTGCTGTGGGGGCGTGGGCTCTTCTGCGGCTGGCTGTGCCCCTTTGGTGCCTTGCAGGAATTCGCGCATCATCTGGGCCGGTTGATCGGACTGCCCCAGATCAAGCCCAGCGCTGTCTGGGATGCGCGGCTGAAATACCTCAAGTACGTGGTGCTGGCAGGGTTGATCGCACTGATCTTCACGCTCCCGTCTGCGCTGGACAAGGCGATTGAAGTAGAGCCTTTCAAGACAGCCATCACCACCTTCTTTATCCGCGAGTGGTACTACGTGGCCTATGCTGTGTCCTTGCTGCTTCTGTCGATGGTTCTGTTCAAGGGCTTTTGCCGTTACCTGTGCCCCCTGGGAGCGGTGATGGCCATAGGAGGTCTTCTGCGTGCCCGTGACTGGATAGAGCGGCGCGTCGAGTGTGGATCGCCGTGTCAGTTGTGTCGGGTGAAATGCAACTACGGTGCAATACGGAAGACCGGTGAAATAGAATACTCGGAGTGTTTCCAATGCCTGGATTGCGTCACCATCCATGATGACGCAAGCAAATGCGTTCCCCTGATTCTCGAGGCGAAGGGGCGTCAATCGAAAGTGAGCCAGATCAGGGTGGCGGTGGAATGAAGATCAGTCGTCGACGATTCCTGTCAATCAGCGCCTCGTTCACCGCCACATTCGCTACCGCAGCAGAGACCCAGCGTTGGCATGGCCGTGCCTTCGGCAGCGATGTCAGCCTGAGCATTCGCGGACCTGAAAAAGCGGCTAACGAGGCGATCAGCGAAGCGCGCTTGTTGATCCGGCAAGCAGAAAAACAGTTCAATCTCTACGATCCTGAATCGGCGCTGGTGCAGCTCAACCGGACCGGTGTGCTTCGCCCCTCTGTGCATTTCCTGCAGCTCATGAAGTCTGCCGACCTGGCCTATCGCCTCAGCGAAGGCCTGTTCGACCCCAGTGTTCAGCCGCTGTGGAGCAGTGCCACACAGGGAGGCGACCCGGCAGACGTCATGCATCTGGTGGGCTGGGACAAGGTTCAGTCCAATGCTGCCCGCGTGGCTTTGGCACCGGGACAGGCATTGACGTTCAACGGCATCGCCCAGGGGTATGCAACAGACCTGGTGTCAGAGCGGCTCAGGGCGCTAGGCTTCACGCAGTCGCTGGTGAATATCGGTGAGTATAGAGGCGTAGGCGGCCCCTGGACGCTGGGCCTGGCAGACCCGAGCCACGGGCTGGTTGACACGCATACCTTTGAAGATTCCGCCGTGGCCACCTCCAGCCCGATGGCGACACCCATCGGTGATCACGGCCATATCTTCCTGCCGACAGGGCAGGCCAGTGATGGTCGTCGCCCTTGGTCCACCGTATCGGTTGAAGCGGAGACGGCGACGCTTGCCGATGCCTTGTCCACGGGCCTGGTCTGGGCGGACATGAGGCTGGTTAAAAAGGTCAGGCAATTCCCAGCGGTGCGTCGTGTGACCCTGGTGGATGAGTATGGGGATCTGCTGAATTTATAGGGTGTCCATTCTCCATTCAAATGATTGTTGAGACACCCGACGTCAACAGGCCTGGCGCCGCCGCCATGAGTAGCGCCTTCAGGATTGACCAATGCCAGACAAAGACAGCCACTGCGCAGATGCCGGTCAGGGTCAGAACGCGCCAATCCAGAGTCTCGAAGCCTGGGGCCCACCCCAACTTCCGTGTCTATTGCACAACGTATGGAAATCTGCTTATACTCCATACCACCAAATAACTGTTGATCCAAATTTTCCCCTAATGGCTTTGTCGTTCACACAAGTAAACCTGCTGAAAGCTGCGCTTGATGTCGTGGTGGTGGTGCTTGTCGTGCTCGTCGGTTTCGTGCCGTAGGGGTTGAGTCAACACACTGATTTCAAAACCCCGCCGGCGCAAACCGGGCGGGGTTTTTTGTGTACCCCGCCTTAAAGTTGCGCTGACTCAGACTCATACAGGACTGAAGCATGGCAACCTCGGCCACCGTATTACCTCAAACCCGACGAATCTCTGGTGCGCAGCTTATTGTGCATTTGCTGGAGCGTCAGGGCATCACCATGATCTCTGGTATCCCCGGTGGTACGGTGCTACCACTCTACGATGCACTGAGCGAAAGCAGTATTCGTCACGTGCTGGCTCGTCATGAGCAAGGCGCTGGCTTTATCGCGCAAGGCATGGCTCGTACCAGCGGCAAAGCAGCGGTCTGTGTTGCCTGTAGTGGTCCAGGTGCGACGAATCTGGTTACGGCAATTGCTGATGCGCGCATGGATTCCGTGCCCCTGGTGTGTATTACCGGTCAAGTACCTCGCGCCATGATCGGTACGGATGCCTTTCAGGAAGTGGATACCTACGGTTTGTCCATTCCTGTTACCAAGCACAACTATCTGGTGCGTGAAATTGCGGATTTACCCCGTGTGATTGACGAAGCCTTCTCGATTGCAGAATTGGGCCGGCCAGGGCCGGTCTGGATTGATGTCCCCAAGGATGTACAGTCGGCTGAGCTGGACTATGACGACGTCGCTTATCTCATCGAGAGGCCCGCCTTGCCGGAGATCAGCTCGCAGAGCATTCTCGATGCGGCGGCGATGATCAATGCTGCCGAGCGTCCCATCCTGTATGTGGGTGGCGGTGCCACGAATGCGGTAGAGCAAGTTCGAGAGCTGGCAGAACACGGCCATTTACCTGCCACCATGACGCTGAACGGTTTGGGCATATTGCCAGCGGACCATCCTCGGTCTCTGGGTATGCTGGGCATGCACGGGGCGCGTAGTACCAATCTGATCATGAACGAGGCAGATTTGCTGGTTGTGCTGGGTGCACGTTTCGACGATCGTGCTATTGGCTTGGCTGAGAAATTTTGCCCGAATGCCAGCATCATCCATGTGGATATCGATCGCGCTGAAATTGGCAAAATCCGCCAGCCACATATCGCCATTCAGGGTGATGTAGGCGAGGTGCTGACGCGTTTGCTGCCACGGATTACCTCGGATGGTCGTGAAGAGTGGCTGGCAGCGGTGAGCGACATGCAAACACAGTTTCCCGATCACCGACCGGGCATCGAAGACCCGTTGACTCACTTTGGTGTGATTCGCGCCGTAGCAAAATGCGTCGATGGCAGCGAAATCATCACGACCGATGTGGGCCAGCATCAAATGTGGGTAGCACAGTCCTACCCCTTCAATCGTCCGGGTCAATGGTTGACGTCAGGTGGTTTGGGCACCATGGGCTTTGGTCTGCCAGCGGCCGTTGGTGCGGCGTTAGCCGAGCCGTCACGCAAAGTCTTGTGCTTTTCCGGTGATGGCAGTTTGATGATGAACATTCAGGAGATGGCCACAGCCGCTGAAAATGATCTGGATGTCAAGATCATTCTCATGAACAACCGAGCGCTGGGCCTGGTGCATCAGCAGCAGAGCATGTTCTACCGAGAAAATGTATACGGCGCGACGTATCTGCAGAAAACCGACTTTCTGGCTATCGCGGCAGGTTTTGGCCTGGACACCTGTGACCTGAATGCTGCTGAAGATCCTGAAACGGCATTGAAGGCAGCCATTGACAAGCCAGGGCCATGCTTGATTCATATCTTCACCAATCCTGAAGAAAAGGTGTATCCGATGGTGCCTGCTGGCGCTGCCAACACACACATGCTCGGAGAATAGCCATGCAGAATCAATTTCCCGTACTCGAACTGATAGTACGTAACCATCCCGGTGTCATGTCGCATGTTTGCGGCCTGTTTGCACGGCGTGCTTTTAACGTGGAAGGTATTGTCTGCTTGCCGATATCCGGTAGTGAGCAGAGCCGCATCTGGTTGCAGGTGCAAGCGGGTGACCAGTTGGAGCAAATGATTCGACAGCTTGAGAAATTGGAAGATGTGATAAGTGTGCTGAAACCGGATCTGGATTCAGATACGTTTGATCGTTTGCCTGCGATGTTCAAGCACCAAACCAGGACTGTGGCGCCTGGGTCTACCTCAGTTGTTTAAGCCGGGCTGAGCCAAGTAGCCCTCTGCCTACGGTACAGAGGGCTTCAGTCAAGTCATTGCCATGTTCGTGGTAACTGATACCCGAATTTCATCAAACGGCTTTCTTCAGCTTTCAGCCAGCGCTCGCTATCATTGCCCAGAAAGTAGAGAACAATGCCTGGCAATACATTGAGTGGCGAGCAGGCACTAACGACCTGCTCGGCGGCTGGTTTGCCGCAGTGCGTGTCAGAGCAGCTCACAGAGACCACACCAGGGTCACGTTGCGACCAGGGCAGTTGCTAGTAGTGGAAATGCCACTGGAACGGTATACCCGAGCACGAAAAAAATCCAGTGCGGCGCTGAGTGGCAGGTCCAGCACGGGTAGGTGGGTGGGGAGACACCGATTTGGTCTATTCACCTCTGATGGCCTCCGCTCTCCATGCATTTGATGCAAGTACACGCTGAACATACCCGCTCAGCGCCCCTTGGAACGATGAGCAAACTCTGCCGAGCTAGAGTTTGCTTACCGGTTTTCACGACGAGCCTACCAGTCGACAACATACAACTCGCGACCCAAGCCCGGCAGTACTGCCTGAAAGACCGCGCTATTGCTGGTACCTGTTATCAGTGCCGGACCAGAACCGGTAGAGCCTGGAACTACATCAGCCAGTAGTGAGGTCTTGTATCCGTTGCTGAACCACAGTTCGCTACCATGGCGTCGGTTTCGAGCAGTAAACACCACGCCACCGTCCACGTTCTGGAATCCACTGGGATTACTATCCCCGCCGCCAGCCCATATGTTCTTTAATAGACTCGGGCTCCCTCCCCTGAAAGGATCGATACCCCATAGCTCCCGTCCCTGTACACCGTTGTTGGCTGCGAACACAAAGCGGTCGTTGACTTCGGTTATTTCCGAAGGCACCGAACCCTGTGCTCTTGGTCGAAGGTCAAAATAATTGGCACGACGGACTTTACCGTTTATATCAAGCGGCAGTAGCCAGGGTTCGCGTCCGGTAGCGTATGTCTCTGCTGACAACACTACGGTACGAGTGGCCTCGGACCACGCAAGATTCACGGCATACGACCCTAGAGGGCCTCGATTCAGGTCAGCGACAAGCTCGGTGCCTGCGTAAGTACCGTCACTGGACCAGGGTTCTGCGCCCGTCGATGAAGTGTGGTCATTAGCCAGAAACCAGGCCTTGCCATCGATATCATGAAACTCGCTTGCCAGTCGAAAAATTCCACTTGTAATCGATACCGATACGCGTGAGCTGTTTATACCCGGTGCAATATCCCTGACGATATGGGTCCCACTCTCTGTGCCATCAGTTACCCACGGTTCGTATCCGGTTCGACTTGTGTGAGCCCAGAAGTAAACCTTGTCGCCAATACGTGTCAGCGCTTCCGGATCCCTTGCATCGCTGCTTATCGAATACGTCCCGCGATCGGTGCCGTCACTGACCCATAGCTGTTCTCCGGACGTACCATCATCCGCTACAAAAACCAGTGTGTGTCCGAGCGATGCAAACCAGGTTGGCCCGGAGCTGGCGGAGCCGGGATTGATGTCCTTTACCAGCTTGACGCCGCCGGAATATAGCTCGTATCTGTACAGTTCACGACCAGTGATGTCACCTACCGCTGAAAAGAAGACGTTATCACCTACACCGGTGTACCCATACGGATTCGACCCCTGCCAGTTGCTTCTGATGTTCTCCACCAGACGTGCACCTCTATTTCCTGGCTCCACGATCCAGGGTTCACGCCCGTGGGTACCGTCGTCCGCTGTAAAGAAGACATGATCATCCACCGCCATCATCGAGCGGAACAACGCTGAGGATGTGCCGCTGTAAATGTCCTGACCGGTAACTGTCGTCTGAGCTTGAGCAGCGCCAGCCGAGAGACCGAACGCTAGCGCAACTGCTAATTTTATCGCGTTGGTCTTCTTGTTTTTTGGGTACATCGATAACTCCTTGCTTGTAGGTGAAGCAAGAGGCTACCAATCTATGGACGCGTTTCAACCGTCGCTCAGGCGTTTCCTATACCAAGAAACAGGGTACTAACTGAAGGTATGGTGATGAGTGAGTGGTGTGCTCCGAGAGTGATCAAACGCCTTCCCGTGCAGGGATAATCTTTCTGGTTTTTGGTCATGGGTATTGCTGAGGCAGCGCCAACACACACTGCCTCTGTGAATCCCACCCTTGGTATAACCAACAAAAAGGCTTCAGCCCAACTCGCTACTCATCCAGCCAATCCAGACTGTCAGTTACGGTAAACGGCAGATCGACAAATGCCGCACCAATCGTTTCCCGTTGCTCGCCATCGGCACTCAGCAAATGGTAGTCAACCAGCAGACTCTGGCCTTCACCGGCTTCCGGATTGGCAGTGATGCTCAACACTGAATCGTCGGAGGTCTCCATTTGCAATTGACCGTTGAAGGGGACATTCTCGTCTTCCAATGGCCCGACACCCAGAACTCGGTTAAAGGAAGCAGGGGTGCTGACGCTGATCGTGGTGTGGTCAGTCAGCTCGCCCGATATTGAACCTTCCACATCCAGGGAATAACGCTGCAATGCACCGTTGGCTGTATTCGTATACGCCTGAACGAAGTCCACATAGGCAATGGTCAGTGAAGGTTCGGAGAACGGCACACCGCTTTCCTGCAGCACATATTGCGGAATCGAGACACTTCGCAGCCACTGGCTACCTCTGCCAGAGGTTTCATTGCTGGTCAGCACGCTGGCATTGACGGTCAACGCGAATACGTCTGTCCGTATATCGAACCCCGTGAAGTCAATCGTATTCTCGCTGGTATAGAAACTGGCGCCGGAGACGAAATCTTTCCGCACTGCCAGCTTGCCAATGATCTCGTAGGCGCCAGCGACAGGGACAGCTGCGTCGAGCTCAGTCTGGCAGCTGTCGAATTCCCACACCTGGTAGCTGGTATCGTGGGAATAGTTCAATTCACGGATAGGGGTACGTCCAGTCTCCAGTGTCATGGTGCCACCGTTCGCACAGGCATACTGCGTGCGTTCCGTGGCTTGTGCGATTTCATCAACCTCGTACTGACCGCCTTCCAGTACCGTGACTCCGATATTGCCGGCAATGATCTCTTCGGCGACTTCGGGCGCGAGGGCGGCGGCTTCGTCGAGCCGGTAACCGGCCAGCTCTTCGAGAAGCGCATTCGACAGTGTGTCCAGTGCCAGCTGCGAGTCCGCGCCGTCGTCGCCTTGCACCAGGACGTTCTCGTGGCGTTGACCGGTGCTCAGGTTGATGACGTTGTACGTCCCGGCAGGCACGATGCACGAGCTGCCCCCTTCGCAGAAGGACTCGTAGGTGGTGGCTGACTGCACCTGATACCAGCCATCATCCGGCCAGCTGATGGTATGGCCATTGACCAGAATGTGGTCGCTGGTGTGGGAGGATGGAACCGTGACAGGGGTAAAGCGCTCACCGGAGGTGTGGTTGATCACGATGTAGCTGCCCGGCTCGACAACACAGAAACGGGTGCCTTCGCAGAGGTTGGTCAGGCCATCAGCGGTTTGCACCTGATACCAGCCATCATTCGGCCAGCTGATGGTGTTGTCATTGACCTCAACACTGTCCGTGGCCGATGACGCCGGCACCGTGACCCGGGTGAAGCGCTCGCCGGTGGTGTGGTTGATCACGATATAGCGACCTGGCTCGACCACACAGGATCGAGTGCCCTCACAGATGTTGGTCAGGCCATCGGCGGTCTGTACCTGATACCAGCCATCGTCGGGCCAGGATATCTCAGACCCTGTGACGACCGGCTGTGCCTGCACCAAAGGGGCTGCCAGCAGGGCGGCGACAGCCAAGGCGACAGGGTTTACCCGGGCTCTCAAAACACACTGACCGCTCACGCGTCTGTCCATCTTCTTGCGAATGATCATGATTGCGATGTCTCCGGAGAATCTCTAGGTTTGAACCGTTCAAAACATGACGGCTTGCGTGAAGAGACAGGCATTGCCGTCTTGTTCACAGACGAGATTTCTACTCCTTTGCATGAGCAAACGCTACCCTGTGCCAGGGTAATTTTGCCCGGTATTTCATCACGGGTTTTGCCGGCGGTAATGACACTGTTCACCGAGCGCCCACGGCTGATTGTCAGCGAGGGACTTCATCCAGTCGGGACGATTGTCAGGGTGTGAATTGGTAGTAGATATCAAACTCCGATTCATGCGTTTTCACGAAGCCATGACGTTGGTAGAAGTCATTGGACTCACTGCCACGCAGCGCGCCCAGCTTCACCGGGAGGTGACGGGTTCGGGCCAGGGCCTTGATGGAGCTGATGACTGAGCCGCCAATCCCCTGGCCCTGGTTCTCCGGCCGTAGGTACAGGTGATCAAGCAGCAGGTGATCGTGCAGCGGCGCAAGCACATAGAAGCCGACGGTCTTGCCTGAGAGCAGGATGCAGGTGGTGATTTCCGGGTCGTATTCCTTGCTGAATCTGGTCGCAGCCAGTTGCGGATCGTAGCGGTCAATTGCCACCAGGCTGGGGCGCATCGCTGCCAGCCTGATATCGATCAATTCCTGCAATTGCCCGCGAGTAGGGCGCGCCAATTGATAGTTCATGAACTCTAGAATATCAAAAGTACCAACCTCCGCCACTTACCGAAACCGGTAAGCGCGTTGGTTTTTCATTCTATGGTCTGCGAGGTTGGCTGTCGAACTCGGGTGGTCGGTTCAATTGCAACCCGATCCGAATGCTCTGGCGCCAAGGCGTGATTCGTCAAAACCAACCGCGACAATCTCAAGGCATCGGCCAGATTGTGGAGTTTTGGTATCCACGAACAAGCGAGACCGTGTGAAGCCTACCTGGGCACCGTTTACGCGGATTTCGTAGCCGTCAATCATGCTCTCTATATCTGGATTGACGTTCCAGGCAATCACGATCCCCACAGGCAGGCTTCCAGTGCTGGTGTTCGTGAAAACGTCAGGGAGATCTCCCAACGGGGAAACCGTTAGCGTGGGTTCACCGTTGTACAGCACCGAGCCTGAGCGGGTGTCGACTGACAGGGTGCCCGACAAAGGGCCGGGGTTGCCCGCTTCATCGATCAATCTGATTTGATACTCTGAATCGGCAACGGCACGGTTATCGAAAAAGCTGAATCGCGCGAGCTGCGTGGCAATGGATTCCCCATTGCGAAAGACTTCCACGACCGGTTGCACGATTTCGTTGGTGCCGACGGAGTTGAAGGGCAGTGGTGTCCAGAATATTTCCACCGCATTCGAAGCATAGACTCGTGCGTCGAGTTCAAGTTCGAACGTAGCGACAAACTCTGCGTTCGACACAGCCGGCCCATTGGGGCCGGGAAAGATCGCACCTTCATCCCAGCATTGCAACGTGCCATCAGCTTGCTCGCCGCACATGGTAGTACCCGATGCCACATAGGCGTAGTTGCCATCCACGAACTGACGCGTACTGATGAGAATGTCTGTTTCATTGGACTGGATGGACGAGAACTGTTCGCCGAGGGGATACTTGTCTGCATCTTCCGGATTCAACAGTGAGCAGTCCAGCGTGCCATCGGTTTTCAGACCGCACACGGCATTGTATGAGGCAGCGATATCGATGTAGGGGCCGTTGTCCGGTGGTGTGATGAAGGGCGTGATCGGCCTGATGGGCAAGTCAATGACTGAACCATCGGAACACTGTATGTCACCGTCCTCGGTCAACCCACACACGTCTCCCGAGCGAATGTCCATCTTGACAAAGGGGCCCACCAGATCCTGTGGTGAACGACGCGCATCATCAGACCAGCAAACGATGTCTCCCTCCGTCAGCAGGCCACAGGACTTGATGCCTGCTGCATCAACCTGCGAGAAGGTTGCCCCAGCCGGTGGGTCAAGCTGAAGGTTGGAGTTCAGGCCCCAGCAGATTGCCTCTCCGTTCGAATTCAGAGCGCAAGTATGGTTTGCACCGGCGTCGATCTGTGTGAAAACCCCGTCAACATCAGGCATGTTCAACTGACCATAGAAGTTGCCGCCCCAGCAAACGAGTTGTCCGTCAAGCGTAATACCGCAGGCATGCGCCTCACCGACTGTCAACGCTGTCAACGCGGGAAGACTGGTCGGGGGTTGCAATCGTTCGTAGCCGGCTGCCAGGGAACAGGCCACGTCACCCGCATCATCGAGCGTACACAGTTGCGCTGAACTGAATGAGTAGTCGACAGTCGACTGCCCCGCAGCAAACATTGGCGTGGCCAGCAATGGCAGGGATATCAGCAGGCGTTTCAATAGCGAGTGAGGCATGGGTTTCGGCTTCCTGGGTTTTTTGACACCGGAGGATTCAGGTGCTGGAGTTGAAAATCCATTGTGTTGCATGAAACCAATAGCCGTTTGTGAAATTTTGTGGGTCAGTGGCTATGCACAGGGCCGCTGGGCTTGTCGATTGAGATGGGTGATAACGACGCTCTTATCCAGAGAGCTGCCGGTATTCATGGGTGTGCGAGCGGTCTGGTGTCGTTGATTGAAGTGGTTTGCTCGTGATTCCCGTGGCTGTGAAAAACTTCTTCCGGTTAACACGAAATCGCTGGCGGTAATATTCACTTGGCATTAACATGCAGATAGCGGTAAAAAGTTGAACAGATTCACGGAAATCGTGATGACGGGAAAGCAAGCAGCTTTTCAGAGAGAAATGCTGCGGCTGGTAGAGGCCAGTGAAAACAACGGCAAGGAGTCACCATGGATCTCGCAGACAAGATTGCGGAATTGAAGACCCGCATTGAAAGGCAGAAAACCTCTGTGATGACAGAGGAAGCCACCAAGACTGCATTCGTATTGCCCTTCCTGCAGTCACTGGGCTACGACATATTCAACCCGATGGAAGTGGTGCCTGAGTTCACGGCAGACCATGGGGTGAAGAAGGGCGAGAAGGTGGACTACGCCATTCTGCAGGATGGCCAGATGATCATCCTCATTGAATGCAAACCCATCGGTGCCAGCCTGGAAGCGAAGCACGCCGGGCAGTTGTATCGCTATTTCTCAGTGACCGATGCGCGGTTTGCCGTGCTGACCGATGGAATTCGCTACGTCTTCTACACCGATCTGGAAAAGGAGAACCGGATGGACGAACGCCCGTTCTTCGAATTCCACGTACTGGAGTATCGCGACAGGGATGTGGATGAACTGAAGAAGTTCGCACGGCAGACGTTCGACTTGCAGAACATCCTTGATACGGCAGCGAACCTGAAATACCACAATGCCCTGGTGGCAGAGATAGCCTCGGAATTTGAAAGCCCCTCCGAAGACCTGGTGAAGTTGCTGACTTCGCGAATCTACAATGGACGGTTCACCACGCAGGTGAAGAGCCAGTTTGAAGTGCTGGTGTCTCGAGCGCTGAAGGATTTCGTTAGAGAGCGGATCAATGAGCGGCTGAAGTCTGCGCTGGATAATGGCAATGGTGTGGCGGTGGCGTTTGAAGCAGAACCTGTGGGTGGTGCTGCAGAGGATGCTGCCCATAAGCCCAATAATGGCGTGGTTACCACGGGAGAAGAATTGGGCGCTTTACGGATACCTCTACTCTCCATTATCGCTCTCAGAGGGTATACACGAAACCCGGGGGAAGTCCAGCTACCGAGTTATCATCTTGAGCGTTCTACGTAGTTAACTACGCACCCTAAGTGTTAAAGGGGCTGTGATATAGTTACCCGAAAAGCCTCCTTTTTGTGACACCTCGATCGACAAATCGATCCTAACAATATAGGCTGCTACAAAACGGAATTAAGAGATACATGTGGATAAAAAACCGATAGTAGTGGACCTCTTCTCAGGGTGTGGCGGATTTGGTCTCGGCGCCGAATTAGCTGGTTTTAACGTGAGCGTAGCTGTTGACATAGAGCCAAAATTACAATTCGCCTACAAACTAAACTTTCCCTACAGTAAGACACACCTCGGTGATGTTTCAGAAATGGGATCAGATGCATGGGAATTTCTTATTGGAAGTAACGAAATTGACGGGGTTATTGGAGGACCTCCCTGCCAAGGCTTTAGCCGTATGGGTAAGAATGATAAGAAAGATCCTAGAAGGTCTCTTATTTTTCATTATTTTCGAACCGTTAATATTATCTCTCCAAAGTTTTTTATTATGGAGAACGTTGAGGGGCTTTTGGATCCGGGGAATGCATCCGACTTATATGACGCACTCAGTACCCTTAAGTCAACCTATAAAACCCTGTCCCCCATCATTGTAGACGCTTCAAAATATGGCGCTCCCACAAAGAGAAAGAGAGTTATTGTCGTCGGGTATGATCCTAGTAGGATGGATGAAATTAGTGCTGAGGAGTTGCAACCCCAGCAGAACATCAAGACTAACGTGCGTCAAGCTATTGGAGATATCCCCAATATAATATCAGCTACCAAAGGTGAAACGGATTTTGGATGGATGAAGTACGGGCCGGGAAGCGCCAGTAAGTATGCCCAAAAAATGCGCAAACCTCCCTCCCAAGGACTCGGACATCAGCGGGCAAGTGAAATGCAAAAAAATGGTTTTGTCTCAGGTGGATTTGAAACGATTCACACTCCACGTGTTGAATCACGATTCAAAAACACTGCTCCAGGTGATGTTGAACCTATAAGTCGATACCCAAGGCTAGACTGGCAAGGCCTATGTCCAACCTTAAGGGCAGGTACAGGCAGTGATCGTGGCAATTTCCAAGCCATGCGACCCATACACCCTAGCAAGCCTAGAGTCATTACTGTTCGCGAGGCAGCTAGATTACAAGGATTTCCTGATTGGTTTCTGTTCCATCCAACAAAGCACCATAGCTTCAGAATGATCGGAAACAGCGTATCTCCTGTATTATCTCAATCTATACTAGGAGTCTTCCGCGAGAAACTGTTCTGAAGTAAATGTGGAAATATTGCTATCGGATAAGAAAGCTTAAAAGGCAGTCAGTTTATGAGTAGCAAAGAAATAAAAATTAGAACGGGGTTAACTGTTGAGTATGCTCATAGCATTTTAGTTAGAGATATTAACTGCAAAGACAGTGTTTTAGATCTAATCGACAACAGTATTGATGCAGCAAGAACAGCCATCCTATGCGATAACGTAGAAGTTGACTCCCAAGGTCTTCCACTTGACTACATGGGGTTTGAAATCAATGTTGGCACGGACAGCAAAAACCAAAGAATATACATAGAGGATAATTGCTCTGGAATTCATCCAAAGGCAATGCGAGAGAGGCTTCTTGTTACAGGAGAGGCTTCAAACGAACCTCTAGCTATTGGTCATTTCGGTGTAGGTCTTAAGCGGGCTTTTTTAAAACTAGGCAGCACATATGATATTGAGACTAAACACGATGGCTCTGCTTATTTCATATCCTGTTCAGCGAATGACTTGGCTAAAGACTCTGAAAATGTGGTGGCTAAGCAAATAGATGCGCTGGGGCCGCCTACCTACACCAAAATTCATATTTCCGATGTTAGCACTGCAGCGGAACGCGAAATATTTGATTCAGCAAGCTGGCGGCCAGATATAGTTCGAGAAATTAGTATTCGTTACAGCATATTTATAAGCAAAGGCTTAGTAATAAAATATAACAATGTAATAATTAGTCCATCATGCCCTGGCCTAAGAAGTTACAAATCTAACAAGGTCGAGGAAGAGTTTCTTGATGACCTACCTCACGGAGTTAAAGTTAGAATCAAAGCTGGGATACACGAGCGGTATCGATACACAGGTGAAGATGACTACGACACAACTAACAATTCGAAGTTGACGGAAGAATTCGGATGGTATTTCGTATGTAATGACAGAGTGATTAAGATTGCCTGTACTGATCATGAATTTGGTTGGGCCAAAAAGTGGCATCCCGAATATTATGGCTTTGTTGGTTGGGTTTGCTTTACTGGAGCTGTAAAACAGCTTCCTTGGAATACAAAAAAAACCGATATCGATCCTAATTCAGAAGTGTTTAGTGCGGTAAAAAGCCACTTAAAGGAATATGCCGATAACTACCGACGTAGAAACCGCAACTTGAAAAAGAATAAGGACTCTGGTTATGGGGTTAACCCAAGTGGTAAAGGGCAAATGGGACTGCTTGACCAAGAAAGTGCAGACTCAAATATAGGCACTCATAGCAATCGCGCTGGAGATGGAGGTCAGCCTGAAATTGATTCTAATGAATCTGATAGTGGCGCCGTGAATTCATCTAATGGTGACGCTGCTACCCCGCCAAAGTTGGATGCGGAAGCAAGAAAAAAAGCAAAATTAAGAACAAAAATAGAAAGTTCTGCTGCCATTTCTGAACGACTACATAAACTCGGATCGCACAAACTCGATCTTCTATATTACTCTCTCTGCAAAATTTCCTTGACAGAACATCCGGCGCTAATGTCTGTTGGTGCTTGGTCCTTTTTTGAAACCCTTGCCAGGCTTTCTGGAGCTACACAGGGTACATCGTTTGAGTCGTTTTTCAACTCTAAAATAAACACTTGGTACAACGATAAAGAACAGAAAAAAAAGTTTAAGAAAATTATTGGTGATATAGCAGAAGAGGGGAACCTAGACAAACATGACACAACATACTACACAGTTGACGGTAAGCCGCTTGCTATGAGGTTTAAATCTTTGGAAAATTTTATTCTGAAAGTTCTTGATGAATTGCTGGACGCTCATTAGTCTAGTATTTGGTTAAAGAGTTGTGGCTTGGCAGGCATCAGGGCAGGTTATAGATCGAGGTTGTTGTATACAGGCAGCTTGTGAGTATTTGCTATCGCTACTGAGTCAGTTCTTATATCCTTGCATAACCAAACTCATAGTGTTGAGCGGTTGTGAGAACCACGACAATCAGATTGCCCAACTCACCAGAATTTTCTCGCCCTGAACGAAGCCATTTACATCATCAATGCCTCCCTAATTGCCGTTGACAATGGCTACTCTGATAGCAATAAAGCAAAGGACTTCCCATGGACTTGAAGGACAAAAAAGTCAAAGCCAACCCAACGAAGAATTTTTTCGTTCGAATGATCACACGTGATATTGGGCTGGATGACTGCATACTTGATTTAATAGACAACGCTGTTGACAGCGCATGGGCTCAGGAGGGAAGCCAGCCATCTGAACTATCAAGCGAAATTAAATTAGAGTCGTATAATATTCATATCAATACAACAAAGGATGTCTTTTCAATAAGAGACAATTGTGGTGGAATGTCACTAACTGATGCGACTGAGTATGCTTTCAGTTTTGGACGAAACGAAGACTCTCGCACTCACGAGTATAGCATTGGTGTCTACGGCATTGGGATGAAGCGAGCCGTGTTCAAGCTTGGCAGTTGCATCAGAATTCAAAGCACTGTAGTAGAAGACGATGAAACTTATTCCTTCTTAGTCCCTATTGATGTAGATGACTGGGTATCCAGAAATGATCCTGTTTGGGATTTTGACATCGAAGAAGCGGAAGATTTAGCTGAAGCTGGCCTTCAGATCACCGTAGAGAAACTTGCCAAAGGAACAGCGTCATCGCTCAAAAATCCAGCATTCCTGGAAGATCTTCGTAGGACTATCTCCAGAGACTACTCACTGCACATACAACAAGGGCTTTCAATATTTTTAAATGAAAAGCATGTTGAAGGATGGTCATTAGAGCTTAAAAGCAGCGATGTATACAAGCCAGCCAAAGTTACGTACGACGACAAGGAAGGTGCAAGCATCGTCAGGGTCGAAATTATTGCTGGCATGGCAGCATCGCCGCCAGAAAATCCAGGTGACAGCGAAAGCCAAAGCAATGACGGCGACCGCAAAGACGGTTGGTATGTTGCCTGTAATTCACGAATAATATTGGCGGCCGACAAATCAAAAACTTCTGGCTGGGGTGGCGATAGCTTACCTCGCTGGCACTATCAATATGCTGGCTTCATTGGGATCGTTTTATTCTATGCTTCAGAACCTGCTGCTTTACCAATGACTACGACGAAACGTAACATTGATGAGTCGAGCGAAGTTTATCGTCGTGCCCGTGTACACATGAACAAGATCGCTAGAGAATGGATTGACTATACAAATCGCCGCAAACTCGACATAGTGGAAGCGAAGTCTTTAGAAAAAGCTGCGAAACCGGTAAATTTTAGAGATTTGGCTAATGACCAGGACAGTGAGGTAAAACTCCCCCCTCTGAAGTCTACGCCTAAGGTAAAACAGGCAAATGTACTTTACTCAGTTGACCAAAAACGCTTGAAGAAACTGGCTAATGAACTTGGCGATATAAACATGACGTATCGGGATGTGGGTATAAAGTCGTTTGACTACACCTACGACGATTTGGTTGGAGAGGATTGATGGCGTCTTTTGACACAGTCAACTATAGCCTTCGTCCAAGCAAGACAATAGAGCGCCAACTTGTCTTTGAGAGTGTTGCAAGACTAAGAGCTTGTGAAAACATTGATCTAAGCCGACAAGCGTATATTGGTCTCGGGTCTGTATGGTTTACAGACTTTAACCTGGCTCATCGAATGCTCCGCATAGAAGATATGGTTTCCATCGAGAAAGACGACATTGGGTTTAAACGAGCTCGATTCAACGCACCATTTTCGACAGTGCGAGTTTTTCATGATGATATCAGTACGTTGCTGCCGTCACTTTACAGAGACGACATTATCCGTGACAGACCTTGGCTAGTGTGGCTCGACTATGACTCTGAATTTGATGAATCATCTCGTAGCGATATATCCTCACTGATTGAAAAATCTCCCGAAAACAGTATTTTGATAGCCACATTTAACGCTCACGAAAGAAATTATGGGGGGAACGCATCAGACCGACCAGACCGCTTAAAAGACTTGTTTGGTTCATCTGTACCAGATGATTTGTCAAAAAAGTCGTGCAAGGGGGAAAAAATGCAGACTACGCTTGCCAAACTAGCTCTCGACTTTATGACTGCAAAGTCGATAGATGTCGGAAGACCAGGAAATTTCATTGAGGCATTTAACATGCCTTACCGCGACGGCTCTCCAATGGTTACGGTAGGTGGGTTTCTTGCAGCCGAAGAAACCACAGAATACGCAAATGTAGTAATCCAGAATCAAGACTGGCCCTGCATGCCTAACAAACCAATTGTGGCTCCGCTACTAACGGCAAGAGAGGCATCTGCGCTACAGAGCAAGCTTCCCTGCAATACTGGACTGACAAGGTCTATAGTGCAAAGTTTGGGTTTTGATCTGGAGGAAGGCCAACTAGAAGCGTTTGAGAAATATTATAGACATTATCCATCTTTTGCCCAAATTTTGGCTTGATTTCCCTTGCGTGCGTCAACATTGCACCACCAAAAGTTTAGCGGGCCGGGCATCTTATCAGCTCTCAAGGCAAGCTGACGCTCTCGATAATTTCAATGAAGCGGAGAAGTCACGCATCGAGGCCGCGTTGCATATTTTTGAAACCGCCACATGATGTCTCAAAATCAATAGTAAACGACCACCGGCTTTAGCCGGTGGTCGTTTACATGTTTTTGATCTTTAAAATGACTTCATCAAGTCTCATAAAGTGTTCAGAGGTGTACCCCCCCCCTTACGTCAGCATAGTTGCGTGTGCCGCAGTAATGCGGATCGGTCAACAGCCCCCTCGGTCAGAATAGTTGCAGCCTCTCCTTGAGAGATTCTTATAATGAGAGAGGGTGAGACAGAGATCAACCATGGGATATCCCGCGGAACGTAGAGAGGCGGTGCTGAAGAAGCTGCTGCCACCGAACAACACCCTACGTGTCAACCTGATGCCATACAGTCGTCGTATGGGATAACATAGATTTCAGGGCTATGAATACAGGAACACAGACACCCGAGTTCGACAGCAAACGACGTAAGTTATTGAATGCAAACGATATGCAATTTCAGATTGCCACTACAACAGCGAC
>CANLNQ010000009.1 GCA_947492525.1 uncultured Granulosicoccus sp. | reverse complement strand
CACTGACGCACTGACGCACTGACGCACTGACGCACTGACGCACTGACGCACTGACGCACTGACGCACTGACGCACTGACGCACTGGCTCACTGGCTCACTGGCTCACTGGCTCATTGGCTCACTGGCTCACTGGCTCACTGGCTCACTGGCAGATTACAGCGGCAGCCCAACGACATCTCATGGCGATTCACTCGGCAGCCCAACGAAATCTCAGGAGCATTCCACTCGGCGGCTCTCCTGATGGATGGAGGTCTCGAGCGTGCCGTCCTGATTCACCCACCCCCGGTACATGCCTTCACAGTTGAATGGCAGGGTGACATTGCCCGCAGCATCCACCGCAATCAGACCACCGGAGCCATCGTGCTTTGCCAGGTCTTCCATGACGACGTGGTGCGCAGCATCGGCCAGTGTTTCACCCGCGTGCCGCATACGGGCCGCGACCTCGCCTGCCGCGTTGTAGCGAATGAAAACTTCTCCATGACCGGTACCCGAGACCGCGCAGGTGGCATTGTCGGCAAACGTCCCGGCGCCAATGATCGGCGTATCACCGATGCGCCCGGGCGCCTTGGCAGTCATGCCGCCGGTTGACGTGGCCGCGGCCACATTGCCCTGTGCATCACAGGCGACCGCACCAACCGTGCCGTGGCGACGCGCCGGGTCATCATCCTCCTGCCCCGCTGCACGCATGGCAAGGGTAGATTGAAGCGCATCCCAGCGCGCCTGCGTGAAGAAGTAGGATTCGTCTTCGAAAGGCAGGCCTTCGTCCTTTGCCAGCCTCAGCGCATTGGGGCCGATCAGCATCACGTGCTCGGTTCTCAGCATGACAGCTCTGGCGGTCAGTATCGGATTGCGTGGACCGAAGATGCCACCCACCGCGCCTGCGGCACGTGTGGCCCCGTCCATGATGGCTGCATCCATTTCCTGCAAGCCGCCGCTGGTGAATACGGCACCGCGCCCGGCATTGAACAAGGGCTCATCCTCCAGCGCACAGACCGAGGCCGTCACCGCGTCAACCGCACTGCCTCCCTGAGCCAGCACCCCCTGCCCGGCCTGCAGAGCAGCTTGCAGGCCCTGGTGGTAACGATCTTCCATCTCGGGGGTGAGACTGTTCCTGTTGATGGTTCCGGCACCACCGTGCACGGCTAGAGCGTAGCGATTCATGATTCAGTATTCCGTTTCAGGTTGGCCTGGTCAGCGCAATATCGGGCTATCTGTTCGTGTGTGGCGACCCAGCAATCTCCCGCTTCGCTGATGCGGTTCAGCAACTCATCGAGGATGAAGATACGGCTGCGATAACCGGTGACATGCGGATGCATGGTCAGCAGGAACAATCCGCCTTCCTCTCTGGCACCTTCGAACTCTCGCAGGAAGATATCCAGCACATCCGCCGGTGGCGTGTAGGGTCGCTGTGCACCGAAACGGTTCATCATGAAATAGACCGCATCATCGCGAATCCACTCCACCGGCAATTCAACCATTCCCGTCGGCTCGCCATCGGCAAGAATTTCATACGGATCATCATCAGAGAACAGCGAACTGTCATACAGCAGTCCCATCTCTTGGGCTATTGCCAGGGTGTTGGGGCTGTAGTCCCAGGAGGGAGTACGCATGCCGACGGGTCGTTTACCGGATATCGATTCCAGCGTGTCGGCGGCACGCAACATGAGTTCTCGCTCCGTGGCGCCGTCAAGCCGGGTATTCAACTCATGAATCCAGCCGTGCAGACCTATCTCGTGCCCATCATCACTGAGCTCGCGCTGCTCATCCGGGTGCAACATCGCCGAGACAGCCGGCACGAAGAAACTGGCTTTCACACCGTGTTTGTCCAATACGCGACGGATGCGAGGTATACCGCGCCTTGAACCGAATTCCCCCCAGCTGAGCCTGGCAACCGATTCGCCGCCGTCGCGCAGTTCGTTGGTCTCATGATCGCTGTCAAAGGATAATGCGACAGCGCAGCGTGCGCCTCCCGGCCAGCGATCTGGCAAGAGGCTGCGTCCCGCCCGTACCGCATTGACCCTGGCACGCCAGGTCTGCTCGTCCCATTCATGGGGTTCACTCATCGCTTGTCTCCAGAAAAACGTACCAGCTTCCACCGGTCATGAATTCAGGCATGCCCGCCGTCCACCTGTAGTACCTGACCGGTGATCCACGCAGCCCGGGCAGAACAGAGGAAGGTCACCGCATCAGCGATGTCCTCGGCCTGGCCAAGTCTGCGCATGTGGATGCTGTTGATGATCTGCTTCTGCCGCTCGGCTCCGAAAGCCTCCCACTGTTTCTGTGTAGAGGGATTGGAGAGGACAAAACCCGGAGCCACCGAATTTACCGTGATACCAGCAGGACCAAGTTCCAGTGCCAGTTGACGTGTCAGCCCCACAAGTGCATGTTTTGCCGACGCATAGGCCTGTATGCCGGTAAGACTGGGCTTGAGACCCGCACCTGAGGAGATGGTGATGATCCTGCCTTGCCCCTGTGCTCTCATGCCGGGTGCGAACGACTGTGCACACCACATGGCAGCATCGACGTTGGCAGCAAAGACCGCTTGCCATTGAGCCAGACTGATCTGCTCCAGAGGCTGCCCGACCTGCCCGCGCACTCCACCGGCGGCGGTCACCAGTCCATCGACCCGGCCGTGGACACTCAGAACCTGCTTGCACAGATCATGAGCTGACGCCTGTTCCCCAAGATCTCCCGTATGGCAGGTCACATTCTCAAGCTCGTGCAGCCTCTCGAGACCGGAGGCATCCAGATCCATTGCCGCAACCTCGGCACCTTCAGCCACCAGCGAGGCGACGATGGCAGCTCCGATACCCTGTGCAGCGCCGGTAACGGCAAATACGCGTCCCTCCAGGTTCAGCTGCATGAGGCCACCATCACATCGAGTAACTCACTGGACTGCTCGCGCTGGCCCGATTCGATATCGAGAATGAGCTGGTAAAGCCGTGCGAGGGCTGGCGTCTGGATACCATGCTGGGCACCGATCTCGACCAGTGTGCCAATCTGGGCATCCACCTCGGTCTTGCGCTTGCGAACGGCCAGATCCCGGTAGATGCCAGAATGTGTCTTTGCCGTCTTGCGGTTGTGAGCAACCATGGCATTGATGGATTCGTCTATCCGGCAGGCATCGGCTGTTCTGAAAGCCTCGGGATCGAATCCATTGAATCCCAGCGGTTCCACTGCCTGGGCCTCGGCCAGCTTCATGACCTCTTCTCCAAGCGCAGCGTAGACACGGCGATGTCGGGGTGTATCCATGGCATCGGACATGGAATCCGGGGTCAGAGCTGTAGCAAACAGCAGAGAGCCATAACCCATCTTTCCCCATAGATAGCCCCAGATGTTATCTGTCATCACGGCATCGGGCTCGACCAGACTGAACAGCGAATGCATCTCCCGCAGCCGATCACTCATGCTGCCATCCAGCTCACCCAGAGCCACGGCGGCGCGATTGCCATAGAGTATGCGTCCGGCTTCCAGCCAGTCGGCACTGAAATTCACGAAACAACCCAGCGTTCGTTGTGCCCCCACACGTGCAGCGATCAGACGCTCGTTCAGGCCATTCTGTGCAGAGACGATATAACCGTCATCGCTCAGATGCGGCATCAGCATATCGAGCGCGGTTTCCGTATGATGCGCCTTCACGGCCAGAATCACGCGTCGGTATCTGCCGCGCAATTCAGCCGGTGTAGCCGCGGGAAGTTGCTGTCTGAATTCTTCCACCGGCCCCTCGATCAGCAGACCCTCGCCGCGCATGGCGTCCACGTGTTCTTCCACGATATCGACCATCTGAACCGCCTGGCCGGCGCGAGCGAAATAAGCCCCCAGAATGCCACCTATGGCACCGGCTCCCCAGATGAGTATCGGATCGTTCTCGGCACCGGTCTTCATCGCCAATCGCCTTCCAGCAGTTCACGCGTTTCGCTGACGGCAACATCCCAGATCTTCTGAGTATCCTCATCCGAACGTTGATAGTAGCCACCATAGTTTCCATCGCCAATCAGTTCGCGAACCCCCTGGGCATTGCGATCGCGCAGACGATCGAAGTCGACATAGGGCTTCTGCTCACCCGGCATCTCCCGACCTTCCAGCCGGGTCCAGGGGAAGTTCTCCATCCACGAAGCATGCGAGGCGATGGGATCGACGGACTGCACAGCCTCCCAGGTTCTGGGCGCTCGCCACCAGTCATGAAAGCGACAACGTGCCCCCTCGTTTGCCTGCATCCATTCGGCACAGGCTGTCTGCACGGGGCTGTTTCCGCCATGTCCGTTGACGATGAGAATACGCCTGAAACCGGTTTTATAGAGGCTGTCGAGCACTTCACGGACCACCGTGGCATAGGTACTCAGACTCAGCGACACGGTGCCTGGAAACGCCATGAAATACGGCGTCAGGCCATACGGGATGGTCGGAAAGACAGGCACACCCAGCGGCTCTGCCGCATCGCCTGCCATCTTCTCTGACAGAATGGAGTCGACTGACAGGCTCAGATAGGCATGCTGTTCGGTGCTGCCCAACGGCAATACACAGCGGTCATCAGTTTCCAGCCAGCGTTCCACGTCGAACCAGTTGCTATCACTAATCTTCACGATCTATCTCCTTGGACACTGCACTGGTTCGTGCAGCTTCGATTGCCGGTAGCAACTCCTGTTTCACCGAGTTGCTGTCCGGGGTATGTTTGTATTCAATGGCGATCTGATCCGCTCGCAGCTGGTCCCTCAAATAGCCGGCACCACTGGAATGGATCAGCACATCGGCTTTGGAAAGCAAGGCATCCAGATCCGTATCACTACGCGGCACTGCGACGATGTCATCGACATGCGGTGCGAAGCGCGAGACGCCGCTTTTCATCAAGGCAAGAAAATCGTCGAAGAACGACACGACCAGTACAGTGGCTTCCGGCGGCATGGTTGCCAATGCAACTCGGGTAGCGCCATTGGGAATCAGGGTCAGACCGACCACGGGTGTCTCGGGAAACAGACGCCTGGCCTCGCTGATCATGGTATGTGGACAACACACCAGATCGGCTTCAGGAGGCACTTCATCATCGAGCCTGTCGACACTCCATGCAATCACCTCGTCAGCACTATCAACAAAACCGCGCAAGTCCTCGGCATAGGCTTCGGTTGTATCGCGAAAGGTTGCCAGCATGAGAATGCGCAGCGGCTTGATCGTTCTGCGTGCTGATGCCACCACCACCCGAAAGGCGATGTCCTGGCGTGACAGTCCCAGCGTCTCCCCCATCCGGACAAGCTCATCCAGCTGTTTGTCGAACGCAGCCATCTGCAGTGTTTCAGACGCGGATGGCCTTCCACGATCCACCACGAAGGTGCCGGAACCCACGCGCCCTTCGATATGCCCCCGCTCCTGCAGCACCGCATAGACGTTACTGACCGTGACCGGTGACAGTTTCAGGTAGGCCGCCAATCGTCGAACCGGTGGCAGACGAGAGTTGGCTGGCAATTCTCCGGTAGCTATGCCGTATTCCAGCGCGCCTCGCAGCTGCACCGAAACGGACACGGACGAATCAACATCGATCGCGTCCGTGATCCTTTTTAGTGCATCGCCTATGCAGTTTGATTCATTTTGAGTCATTATCGTATCAATGTAGCATAACAATTTTGATTCCAACAAGAGCCTATCGAAGGAATGCCTGCGAGCATTTAGCACTACCTTCAGTGAAATTGGAAGTTCGCTAGTGAACAATGGAAAATAATGCCTTGACCATTTCCGCAAACTGCGTTTAGTGTTACAGCCGTCAATAACAATCGGAGATGCATGATGTTGAAGACCACCCTCAGACCCGGCATTGCAGCCCTCGCCCTGCTTACCGCCGCCCCCGGTGTCATGGCGCAAGACCTGATGATCGGTCTGCGCGCCGGCCCTGATTCCATTGATCCCCACTGGTCGACGCTCGGCAGCCAGGCAGAAGCGCTGCGCCATGTGTTCGATACCGTTGTCGACGTCGATGACAAACTGCAACTCAAGCCCGGGCTGGCACTGAGCTGGGAAGCGATTGACGACACCACCTGGGATTTCACCCTGCGCGAAGGGGTGACCTTTCATGATGGCAGCCCTTTCACTGCCGAAGATGTGAAGTTTTCCATCGAGAGAATTCCGGAAGTCACCGGCCCCATGCCGATGACGCTATACACGAAATACGTCGACTCGGTAGAGGTGGTGGACGACTACACACTGCGCGTGAAAACCAAGGGACGCGCACCCTCCCTGCCCAACGATTTCACTCGTCTGTTTGTCGTGCCATCGGAAACCGGCATGGAAGCGCGTAACGAGGAATTCAATTCGGGCGAGAAGGCCATCGGCACCGGTCCGTACAAATTCGTCAGCTGGCAGCCCAAAGGCGACATGGTGCTGACACGAAACGATGACTATTGGGGAGATGCACCCGCCTGGGAAAACGTCACCCGTCGGGAAATACCCGATGATGCTGCTCGCGTCGCCGCGCTCAAGTCCGGGCAGGTTGACCTGATCAACTATGTTCCGGCCACGGACTATGTGGCCATGCAGAACGATTCAAGCCTGGAGACTTCTGTCTCTGACTCCATCTATATCCTGAACATCGCGCCTTCCGTGAAGGATGAAGTACCTCAACCCATCAAGGTCAACGGCAAGGAGATCGATGTCAATCCGCTTCAGGATCTCAGAGTGCGCAAGGCACTGGACTACGCCATTGACCGCAAGACACTGGTACGTGTTGTTCTGGAAGGCCTCGGAACTCCTGCCAATCAGCTGATGCCTGAAGGCTTCTTCGGGTATTCCGACAAGCTGGGCGAGCGTGAATACGATATCGAACAAGCCAAGTCCCTTCTGGCTGAAGCGGGCTACCCGGATGGTTTCGAAATCGATTTCACCTGTACTAACAACCGCGTGCCCGGCGATGCGGTTGTCTGTGAAGCGCTGGCTCAGATGTGGTCGAAGCTGGGCTTGACGGTCAATGCTCAGGCACTCAACGGCACGGTGTACTTCCCTGCTGCGGCTCGCGAGGAATACACGATGACCATGTCCGCCTGGGGCACCCTGACCGGCGAAGCGGCGTATACCTACGGCGCACTGGTCCACACCAAGGATGCCGAAAAAGGCTTCGGCAACTTCAACCGTAGCGGTTATACCAACCCGGAGTTTGACAAGGTATTCGGAGAAGGCTCACAGACTCTCGAGGCCGAACCGCGCCGCAAGCTCTATGAAGAAGCTTCGTACATCGCGATGGAAGATCGTGCGTTGATACCCACGGTCATCCTGCAGACCGTCTGGGCTTCCAAGGCCGGTGAGCTGGACTTCCCACCCCGGGTTGATCAGGAAACACGCGCCTACGAAATCACGCCCGAGTAACAAGCCGAGAGCGGGCATTCATCCGGGTGCCCGCCCTATCTGCCCTGTCCCTCCATCCTTGCACTCGTCTGTTCCTCGACACACGTAGCGCCTGACTCTGATTCCAGCTGCACAATGCCAAGCTCTACTAACACCGCCAAGAGCCCGAGGTTTCCATGTTCGGATATCTGATCGGACGACTCGCGCAAGCTGTCGTCGTGGTGTTCGCCATGTCGATCATCGTGTTCGTCGGCGTCTATGCCATTGGCAACCCGATCGATGTCATGATCGATCCGGGCGCCACCCAGGAAATACGCGAGAACCTGATCCGTCAGTACGGACTGGATCAACCTCTCTGGCGTCAGTATTTCACCTTTGTGAGCAATATCTTCCAAGGGGACTTCGGGCGATCCATGGTGTACAACATATCGGTAACCAGCCTTGTATTCTCGCGATTGCCGGCCACGGTCGAGCTGGTCCTGGTGTCGGTTGTCATCGCCACACTCATCGGCATTCCCGCCGGACTGTATGCCGGCTACAAACCCAAGAGCCCGGGTGCCAAGCTGATCATGGCGTTGTCCGTGCTCGGTTTTTCGGTACCCACCTTCTGGATCGGCATGCTGTTGATCATGGGTTTCGCCGTTGAACTGGGCTGGCTGCCATCGGGAGGCCGCGGCGAGGTCGCCAGATTCCTCTGGTTCGACACCTCACTGGCCACATCCAATGGCTGGTCGCATGTCATCATGCCCGCCATCAATCTATCCCTGTTCAAGATGGGACTGCTGATTCGACTGACGCGCGCCGGCATGGTCGAGGCCATGGGCGCCGAGTACGTGCGCTTCGCCCGCGCCCAGGGTCTGCCGGACCGACAGATCGTCTTTAGTCACATTCTGCGTAATATCTCGATTCCCATTGTCACGGTATTCGGACTGGAGCTGGGCTCGACACTGGCCTTTGCCGTCGTCACCGAAACGGTCTTCAACTGGCCGGGCGTGGGCAAGCTGATCATCGACAGCATTCTGCAACTGGACCGCCCCGTCATGGTGTCCTACCTGGTCATGGTGGTAGTGCTGTTTGTCATGATCAATCTGATCGTCGACCTGGTCTATGCACGTCTGGATCCGCGTGTTCGACTCAAGGGAGGCGCGTGATGAACAACACCTCACCAGACAACAGCAACGTGGCAGATTCGTTGCCGGTCATCGCTCGGGAGACCACCGCGACACGCCTGCGCAATTTCTGGTCGGACTACTGCGAGTCCAGAGTGGCCCTGATCGCTCTTTTTATCATCGTCGTACTGACTATCGGCGCTTTCGGTGCACCCTGGCTGGTTCCTCAGGATCCCTATGACCTGTCCCTGCTGGAGTGGTCAGACGCATTCCTGCCGCCTGGCGAGGTTGGCTCTGGTGGCTACACCTTGCTGTTGGGCACCGACAATGCCGGACGCGACATGCTCTCTGCCATTCTGTATGGCCTGCGCACCAGCTTCGTGATCGGTTTGTCCGCAGGTGTGCTGGCGCTGACAGTCGGCATCATCGTGGGACTCAGTGCCGCCTACTTTGGTGGCAGGCTCGAAGCCTTGCTCATGCGCATCGTGGACCTGCAACTGTCCATGCCGGCCATCCTGCTGGCACTGGTGCTGGTGGCCATGCTGGGACAGGGGGTTCCGCAGATCATTCTGGCACTGGTGGTGGCGCAATACGCCTACTTCGCGCGGACCACTCATGGGGCAGCATCAGTAGAACGGCGCAAGGACTATATCGAAGCGGCGCGTTCCACACCGCTGCCTACGCGACGCATCATGTTCCGGCACCTGTTACCCAATGTGCTGCCGCCATTGATCGTCGTGGCCACCGTCCAGGTCGCCAGCGCGATCTCGCTGGAGGCCACGCTGTCGTTTCTGGGTGTCGGCCTGCCCTTGACCGAACCCTCATTGGGATCACTGATCTCCAATGGCTTCAAGTACATACATGCCGGTCGCTACTGGCTATCCATCTATCCGGGAATCTTTCTGATGATCACGGTTGTCGCCATCAACCTTGTCGGTGACCAGGTCCGCACTGTGCTGGACCCGAGGAACAGTCGATGAGCGCCGCACTGGATGTCAGCGGCCTGACCACTCGTTTTGACACCCGGGGCGGCAGTGTCACGGCCGTGAACGACGTCAGTTTTTCGGTCGAATCGGGGCGTATTCTCGGCCTGGTGGGTGAAAGCGGCTCCGGCAAGAGCGTCACCGGTTTCTCCATCATGGGTCTGGTTGATGAGCCGGGACAAGTGGTGGCCGGCTCGGTTACCGTGGACGGGGTCGACCTGCGCAGCCTGTCAGATGATGACATGCGCAAGATGCGTGGCAGCCGCCTGGCCATGGTCTTTCAGGATCCCATGATGACGCTGAACCCGGTACTGCGCATAGGCGACCAGATGGCGATGGCCGTGCGCGTGCACCGCAAGATGCCCAGGCGTGATGCCCTGGAAGAGTCGCGCAAGGCATTGGAAATCGTCGGCATCCCCTCGCCTGCAGAGCGCCTGAAAGCCTATCCGCATCAACTCTCCGGGGGCATGCGCCAACGCGTGGCGATTGCCATGGCATTGCTGCACCGGCCCAGTGTGATCATTGCCGACGAACCCACGACAGCGCTGGACGTCTCCATTCAGGGGCAGATACTGGCCGAGGTACGACGGCTTGCCGATGATATCGGCACAGCCATCGTCTGGGTCACCCATGATCTGGCCGTCGTATCCAGTCTGGCTGACGATATCTGTGTCATGTACGCAGGCCGTATCGTCGAACGGGGTACCGCCGAACAGGTCATCGGCAATCCGCGACATCCCTATACCCAGGGCCTGCTGGACTCGATCCCGGCCCGGCAAGAGCCTGGCGGACATCTACCACAGATACCCGGCTCCACGCCACAACTGTCACGACTGCCATCCGGTTGTCCGTTCCGGCCACGCTGCAGCCGCGCCACCGAACAATGCAAGAGTGAACCACCCATCGACAGCAGAGACGGTCAGATTGTACTGTGCCACCATCCTCTGGAGGGCTCATGAGCAAACCACTTCTGACCATCGATCAGGTGTCAAAACGCTTCACCCGCAAACCCGGACTGGCAGAACGCCTGGCGGGAAGACTGACCGGTGGAGGCGAACCTGTTGTGGTCCATGCCCTGACCGATGTCACGCTGGAGGTCGCCCGAGGTGAAGTGCTGGGAGTGGTCGGTGAGTCCGGCTGCGGCAAGTCCACGCTGGGGAGAGTGGTTGCCGGCATCCACGCACCCAGTGATGGCACGGTCATGCTCGATGGCAAACCCATTACACGGGATCAGCGCGGTACGGCGGAGAAGCTGACCACCCAAGTACAGATGATCCACCAGGATCCGTTTGCCAGCCTCAACCCGCGCATGAAAGTCGGTGAGACCATCGCGGAAGGTCCTCGCTACCACAAGATCATTCCGGCCGATGCGGTATCCGAGCGTGTGGGCAGTCTGCTGGAACAGGTCGGGCTGGAAGCCGCCTATGCCGATCGCTTGCCACACCAGTTCTCCGGAGGCCAGCGCCAGCGTATCGCCATTGCGCGAGCGCTGGCCATGGAGCCCGAACTACTGGTGCTGGATGAGGCCGTGGCGTCCCTGGATGTTTCCATTCAGGCTCAGGTGCTGAACCTGTTCATGGACCTGCAGCGCAACCTCGGACTGACGGCACTGTTCATCAGTCATGACCTCTCGGTGGTGCGTCATGTCTGCGACCGAGTGGCCATCATGTACCTGGGACGCCTGGTCGAGCTGGCACCCGCGAAGGATCTTTACGAGCGTCCTCTGCACCCATACACCTCGGCGCTGTTTGCCTCCGTGCCGACGGTCGGCACCGGCAAACGCGTGTTCGAAGCCATCCAGGGCGAGATTCCCTCCCCCATCAATCCGCCACCGGGCTGCGCCTTTCACCCGCGTTGCCCACAGGCGGGTCCTCGCTGTCGACGCGAGGTCCCACGGCTGGCACAGGCTGATGAACTGCGCACCGTGGCGTGCCATCTGAATGATGGTGGCGTGGCATGAACAAGGATCAAGGCATGGAGGAACTGAGTGAGAGAATTGCACGCGTAAACGACTTGCTGTGCGCCGTGAACACTCTCAACTGGGATGCACGCACACAGATGCCCGCCGGCGGTGCCACCACGCGCGGACAGCAGATTGCCACACTGATGGGCATGGCTCGCGACATGCTCGTGGACCCTGCCATGCAGACTGCGGTTGAGGACGCGGGTGAAGACCCGGCAGCCATAGCGGTGCAGGAAGCGATCGATTATCACCGCCGACTGCCTGCCGCTCTGCTCAAGGCACAATCCGAAAGCGCAACCGTTGCTGGAGCCGCCTGGGCCAGGGCACGCGCAACAGCCGATTTTTCCGTGTTTCAACCGCATCTGGAAAAGGTCGTGGATCTGGCCCGGCAATCAGCCGAGGCTCTCGGTTACGAAGAGCACCCCTACGACCCGATGGTGCAGATATACGAACCCGGCGAAACAGCGGCCAGTCTGAGCCGGTTCTTCGGCGAACTGCGCGATGGCATTCTTCCCTTGCTGGACACGGCGCGTGGCCGAGCTGTACCGCGCACCGACTTCCTGTATCGCGACTACCCGCCAGCCAGCCAGCAGGCATTCGCCGCAGAGACAGCGCGTTCTCTGGGATTCGATTTCGAACGAGGTCGACTGGATACCACGGTGCACCCGTTCGAAGTCAGCTTCACCCGCAACGATGTGCGTATCACCTCACGCTGGCCACAGAACTACCTGCCCATGTCGATTTTCGGCAGCATCCATGAAGTGGGACACGCCTTGTACGAACAGGGTATTGCCCCGGAACTGACGCGCAGCGCTTTCACCACCGACATGATCGGCCTGTACGCGGTCGGTGGCACGAGTTTCGGCATGCACGAAAGCCAGTCACGGCTCTATGAAAATCACGTTGGGCGAAGCGCGGCGTTCTGGGAGACGCACTATGCGCGGCTGCGAGATACCTTTCCCGAGCAATTGCGCGACGTCAGCGTCGAGGAATTTCTGGCGGCCGTCAATCGGGTCGAGCCCGGCCCCATTCGAGTGGAGGCCGATGAACTGAGCTACGATCTGCACATCATGTTGCGCGTCAGGATCGAGATGGGTCTGATGGATGGTTCAGTGGCGGTGGCCGATATTCCCGCGCTCTGGCGGGAGGCGATGCAGAACGACCTGGGCGTCAAGGTCGATGATGATGCCAATGGCTGCCTGCAGGATGTGCACTGGTCGTCTGGCTACCTGGGTTCCTTTCCGACCTATACCATCGGCAATGCCACGGCCGCTCAGCTGATGGCATATCTGGACAGAGAGACCCCCGAGGTTCGCCAAGCCCTGAATGCGGCGAATACCGCACCGCTGAACCGTGCGCTGGGCAATAGTGTCTGGCGTTGGGGGCGGCAGAAAACACGTGCCGAAATACTGCAATTGCTAGGGCTCGAGGCAAACGATGCGGCGCCCTATCTGGCCTATCTGAGCAAGAAGTTCGGATAACCCGAACCAGAATTTCCCGCCCGTGACCAGCGCGTCACGGGCGGGAATGGCTTTCACCACACAACTGGCAGAACCGAATCAGAACTCCCGCTTCGACCCTTCGCGGTACTTGTTGTGCGGTACGAAACCGGTTCGTTCAGCGTCACGTGGCTGTGGCACCCACAGCACACGATCCGGGTGCATGCCGGCACCATAGACTGCGGACACGGCAGACAGTCGCATGCGGTTCAACAAGCGGGTATCCACCTCGCCACACAAGGGGTGCATGCCGCCGTTGTCGGCCACCACTTTCTCCCAGGCTGCCTTGCGTGCCGCCAGAATGGCGGGGTCATCCAGCGCGGGGCAGTTGAGCTCATTGGTGTCCAGATCAACGATGATTTCATCGCCATCTTCGACAAAGGCAATCGGGCCGCCCAGAGCCGCTTCCGGACCCACATGTCCGATAACCAGACCGACAGAACCGCCAGAGAAGCGCGCATCGGTCATCAGGCCGACCACGATGTCGCGTTCGCGGCACAGTGTGGTGATGCGTGACGTTGAGTCAAGCATCTCGGGCATGCCCGGCGCACCGCTGGGGCCTTCGTAACGCACGATGACCATATCGTGATTCTGGAAACTGTCAGGGGCTGATTCCAGAGCGTTCAGCAGATCCTGCTCGCCATTGAAGATACGTGCACGTCCAGTAAAGCGATTGTCTTCCAATCCGCCTTCCACACCGGCCAGTTTCAGCACAGCACTGAATTCGGGTGACAGGTTGCCACCGAGAACACGCAAGCCGCCAGTCGGCTTGTAAGGCTTTTCAACGGGATAGACCACGACGCCATCGGGCTCGGGTGTGTTGAGTCGAGCGACCTGCTCGGCCAGAGTTTCACCGGTGCAAGTCAGTGTGTCGCCGTTGAGCAGACCGGCATCCATCAAGGCCTTGACGATGACCTGCACACCGCCCTTCTCGTCGATATCGACCATGGAATACTTGCCGTACGGTCGGGCATCGGTGAGCACCGGCACCACGTTCTTCGACAGGTGGTTGAATTCCTCCGGTGACATGATGTCCTCGGCGAAGCTCTTGAAGCCGGCAGCACGGGCAATCTCGGGAGCGTGCAGCAGAACGTTGGTGGAACCACCGACCGCCATGGAGACGATGACGGCATTGCGAATGGCATCACGCGTGACAATATCGCGAGGCGTGTCACCGCGCTCGATCATGCCTTTCAGATAGCCAACCAACTCTTCGGGGAAATCGTTCAGGCGGCGCGGGTCGTCAGACGGTGGCGCCACCATGTGCAGAGGCTGCATGCCGACCACACCGATGAAGGTCTGCATGGTGTTGTAGGTGAACATGCCACCACAGCTGCCGTAACCCGGGCAGGCTTCCTTGGCAATGCGCTTCTTGAATTCGGCATCGGAATCACCGGCAACCTGGAAAGCCGACACGATATCGATAGGCTGTTCGGTGACTGAGTCCCGACCCGGGCGGATCGGTCCATCGGACATGATGATGGCCGGGCGATTGTGCTCGAGCAGTGCTGCCAGGGTTCCAACCGGAGGCTTGTCGCAGGCCACCACGGCAATGGTGCCTTCCAGTCCGCTGGCCGACAAGTGTTCGCACACGGTGTCATGAGTGACTTCGCGTCCGATCAGGGAATAACGCATCTCGCGGGTGCCGTTGCGCATGCCGTCGGATGTGGCCACCGTGTACTCAGGCTGCACCAGGCGCATGTGCATCTTGCCCTCTTCACGGCCCAGCGCCTGGCGCAGTCGCTCGTGAATGGCTTCGACCTTGCGCTGCACTCCCACATAACACTGGCTGTCGCCCTTGGTACCCATCACGCCAACCGACGGTTCGTGAATCAGCTCCGGATCGGTATTCAGCAGACGAGCGACCCCATAGGTCTGCGCGTTGCGGCCGGGGTTGTTGTCGAATACCACTGCTTTCGACTTGTTAGACATCGATCTTTCCCTTATTCCCTAGAATTTATTCAATTTTGCCTGAATCAGCCGGCAAACGATGACGAATTAGATGCTCTAGGTCAACCCGGACTGACAATTATTTGGTGAGAGTGTTTCGAGGACAGCTGATACAGCGCCAATTCCGAGTCAGATTGCTCCACGGCAAAGGGCTGAACTGTCGCAACCAGACAAGATGATCAACGGCAGGAACCCGTACAGAGCGTTATACTTCACAAAACGGGCAGGCTGAACACCTCACCTACGCGCCTGCGCCGTTTGCAGAACCGCTGCCGTACCTGGCGCGGGCTGCCGAAAAACCGACGCTGACAACCCCCCTTTTCCACCGTCCGCCGACTGTCATGCTTGACACGCGGCAGGTATGCCCTCACGTGAGATTCACGGCTGAGAATAACAAGAGTCTGGAGAAAGCAATGACTGTAAAAACCGGCATCGTCCTCTCATCACTGGACGTGGACCGTCTCGAGAGCCTGCTCGGCTCCCTGTCCCGTGAGGAACGCCAGCAGCACGCAGGCCTGCAGGAAGAGCTTGACCGCGCTGAGGTCGTGGAACCCCGGGATGTGCCGCCCGATGTGGTGTCAATGAACAGCACGGTGCGATTTGCCATGGAATCCGGCGAGGAATTCAATCTGACACTGGTCTACCCCAGAGACTCCGACGGTAGTGCCGACAAGGTATCGATTCTGGCGCCGGTCGGTAGCGCCCTGCTGGGTCTGTCCGTTGGCGAGCAGATCGAATGGCCGAAACCCGGCGGCGGCAAGATGACCGTGAAAATCAAGGAAATCACCTGGCAACCGGAACGAGCTGGCGAATATCACCGCTGATCCGGCGGGTCGCCTCGGGAACGACCAATTGACTTCAGGCCCCGCGTACCGACAAGCCGCCGTCCACCCGCAGCACATCGCCGGTTATGAAACTGGCGCGCTCGCTGGCCAGAAACAGAACCGCTTCGGCCACTTCGGGTGGGTAGCCGAATCGGCCCAGCGGATGTGCCTTGTTCCAGCTCTCGATCAATTCGCTGGGGTCGTCCATCGAGGCGAACAACTTCTCGTTCAACGGCGTCATGATGGTGCCCGGTGCCACGGCATTGATGCGAATGCCGTGGGGCGCCATTTCCACGGCTGATTGCCACGTCAAGGCGTTTATCCCGCCCTTGGCCGGCGCATAGGCCGCGTAGCCGTCGAAGCCGAGTGCACCCTGCACCGATGACATGTTGACGATGGCACCACCGCCGCGCTTCTTCATTTCCGGAATGCACACCCGCATCGTGCGCCAGAAGCCCATCAGATTGATATTGATGGTGCGCTCGAACTGCTCCTCGCTCATCTCGTCCACCACGCCCTTGATGGCCTGACCGGCATTGTTGACCAGCACATCGATACCGCCGAACCGTGCCACGCATTGCTCGGCCATATTCGTGACCGACTGCATATCCGCAATGTCGGTATGAATGAACAAGGCACGCTCGCCCAGCTCCTGAGCCGTCGCAGCGCCGGCTTCTGCATCCAGATCCGCAACGATCACCGAACCGCCACGCTCGACGAAGCCTTCGGCACAGGCCAGCCCGATCCCCATGGCCGCACCGGTGACGACAATGACCTTGCCGTCGAAATCCGAAGACAGATCATTTCCCATCTTGCTGAACTGCTCACTCATGATTGCAGCGCTCCCCTTGCGTGTTGGTGGATAAGGTCTGCAACGAGAAGCTGAAGACAGGCAACCGGCAGATTCAGTGGCTCAACATAACGGTTGCGCAAGTCAGCTGCAAGATCAGAGATCGATCTCGTAGTGTCGAATGAAGTCGGCATCCGGCTCCACGCCCAGACCGGGACCATCGGGAATGCTGACATGACCATCCTGACGCCTGACCTGTTCCTGTATGTCGAGTGACTCGACCAACAGCTCATCACGAAAACGGTTGTCCGTGGTATCGAATTCCAGCATGGGTTCCCAGGGATGCAAACCACCGGGCATCGGGGGCATGGCTGCCAGCAATTGCAGATTGGTCGCCACCGCGATAGCTGATCCCCAGACATGATTGATGACAGGTGTGAAGTGCGCATGGCACAGGGCCATGATCTTCAGGTATTCACTGATACCTCCGAGCGCACAGACTTCCGGCTGCGCGATATCCAGGCCGCGGTTCTCCAGAATGGCTCGCCAGCCCCAGCGACCGAATTCGGCCTCTCCACCGGAAATATTGATTTTCAGACCCGCTCGCAGTTCTCGATAGCCATCATGGTCCTCGGGGGCCACCGGTTCCTCGAACCAGTAGGCATCCAGTTCTTCCAGAGCACGTCCGACGTAAAAGGCATCCGATGTCGTGTAGCAATGATTGGCATCCACCATGAAGCGGAAGTCTTCCCCGACCCCTTGTCGAACCGCCTCGCACAGGCGCACATCATCACGTGCACCCAGCCCGGTTTTCATCTTGGTGGCGACGAAGCCCAGCTCACGAATGCGCGCCGCTTCATCGGTGAAACGCGCGACATGCTCATCGACGCTCTCTCGCTTGAGCATCATGCCGTAACCGTATGCCTGAACGCTGCTTCGATGAGTGCCGCCAATCAGCTTGTGTATCGGCAGACCGACCAGCTTGCCGGCGATATCCCACAAGGCAATATCGACACCGGACAAGGCCTGCATCGGCATGCCCTTCTGCCCATGGTCGCGCAGCAGGTTGTACACCTTGTGCCAGATCACATCCCGGTCCAGAGGGTCATGACCCAGCACCAGGGGTTGTATCACTTTCTCGACAATGCATTTGTTGGCCAGGGCCACATTGCCGGGACCGAAACACTCACCCCAACCGGTAATGCCCTCGCTGGTCTGCACCTCAACCAGATGAGCCGAACGCTTCGCGTAATACTGCTGCGAATAACCCAGCTCCTCGGGCATATCGTACTGCAATACATGGCTCTTGATGGCGGTAATCTTCATGCAACGCTCCTGTTCCGGTCACACCCGATGCGCCTGGCAGGATCCCCCCCATGGCACGATAACAACGGTCGTGACCCATACCTGATTATCCGTATCCACCGTGTGGCAGATCGGTGCCGTATTCGATGCCGCTCACAGGCAGCGATTTCAAATGATGCGCGCCGGCTTCTCAGTCGAACAGAGTTGCCAACTTGCGCTTGATGCTGTCGCCGATATACAACGCCAGGGCCTGAATGGTCGAGGTCGGATTGACGGCACCGGCCGTGACGAATATGGAACCATCGACGATGAACAGATTCCTGACATCATGACTGCGCCCCCAGCCGTTGACGACCGATGACTCGGGATCGTCTCCCATGCGACAAGTACCCAACTGGTGCCAACCAGCTCGCCACCAGACCTCACCATCGGGCTTCGCCAACACCTCTCTGGCTCCTGCCGCCAGGAGAACCTCCGTGGCCCTTGCCTCGCCATGCGCGAGCATACGGCGGGTATTGTCGCTGAGCCGGTAATGAATCTTCGGAGCCGGAATACCATCGCTGTCGGTCAATTCTGAATCCAGAGTCACGCAGTTGTGTTCCTCGGGCAGGTCCTCAGTCACGATGGTCAGGCTGGCGAGATAGGGATAGATATCATCCATGACCTGGCGATGCGCTTGCCCCCAGGGTATGGGCCGATCGATGCCATAACCTCCAAGGGCGAAGGTCATCGGAGTGGTCGAGCGTCCGGAATGCAAGCCGTAACCACGCACGAAATCACGCGACGGATCAGTCTCGTAGAATTGCTGGCTGAGAATCGAACAGGCCATGGGACCCTTGTGCCCCTCCATCGGCTCATCGAACACACCGGAGACCCCCTTCAGCGGGTGGAACATCAGATTCCTGCCCACCATGCCGGAACGATTGGCCAAGCCATCCGGGAACAATCGCGAGGTGGAATTGAGCAACAGCCGCGGTGTGCCGATGCCATTGCAGGCCACTATCACCAATTCGGCATCCTGTCGCTGCAGCTGACCGTCGGCATCGTGATACAGCACGCCGGACGCCAGCCCACTATGCTCATTCACCAGAATCTCACGGACCCGACTCCGGGTTCTGAGTTCCACTCCGGCCTGCTCCAGAACTGGCCAGTAGGTGAAGTTACTGCCACCCTTGGCCCCGGCAGCGCAACCAAGGTCGCAGGTTCCGGCGTTCACGCATTTCTGTCGTCCGTCGACATCCTCACTCAGAATGGCCACGTCCGATGGCCACCAGTGCCAGCCCAACTCATTGAACCCCTGTGCCAGAGTCTGACCGAGTTTGCCGATCGGGATAGGCGGATGCGGGGGGGCGTAGGGCGGATAGGCAGGATTGCCAGCAAGACCCGACACCCCCGTATTGCGATCATTCATCGCATAGAAGGGGTCCAGCGTTGCATAGTCGATGGGCCAGTCGGAAGCCACTCCGTCGAGCGTGAAAGCCTTGAAATCTGATGGTTTCATGCGCGGCCAGTGACCGAGAAAATTGATCGTTGAACCGCCGACCCCGTTGAAGTTGACCGGCGCTATGCAACTGTCATCCACATTGATCGGGTAATCCTCCGGCAAGCCCCGCACATTGGGGTCACAGGAGAACTCTGCATAGCGGGCCAGTTCGTAATCCTCACGACGACTGGGGAAGTCCTTGTCATGAGCGTGTCCGCCCTGCTCAAGACAGACTATCTGCATGCGTGTCTCGAGCAGCGACCAGGCAATGGCGGCGCCCGACGCGCCGGCGCCAATGATCAGAACGTCGACCGGCTCTGTGGACATGATCGTATACCTCGTGCGGCTTGATAGTTCAGCAAGGCCGATAGAATGGGCCACGAGCCCTGACCGGGGCGGTCAGGGTCTGCAGCAACCCCGCGGACTCCTCAGGTACCGTGTAACCTTGCGGATGTACCGGCCAAGGTCCCAGACCCAATTGTCTGCGTGCAACAGCGCGGCTGTAATACGCCATATAAGTCAACCGCAACAGACTGGCAAACTCCTGCGGGTGATCGGACTCGAGCAGATGCAACCGCTCGGCAGTGATGACAGCTTGCGATGCGCTGGCAGCGGTCGTCGTGGATTCGGATACCTCGGTCAGCAACGTCCGAATCCGCTCGTACAGTACATCATCGTCCTGCAGCGATTGCTGCAGGAATGCCATGACGCCCGGCGAATTTCCGGACTCGATTGCCGCCGTCACATTGCCTGGAATCAACAGCTCGAGAGTTTGCTCGAGCACGTTGACAAGTTCACTGCTCAACTGGTGTCCCATGATCGTCTCCTCGCCTGTTGCTAGCGTTGCTGCGTACTGCCGGCTCTGGACAGCGCATCGATGGCGACCGCCAACAGCAGTATGGCGCCCGAGAACATCAGCTTGTCCGCTGCACTGGCACCCGACAGATCCAGACCGTTGCCAAGCGAACCGATCACCAACGCGCCAAGAATCGCGTTCCAGACCGATCCACGCCCGCCAAACAGAGACGTGCCACCAATGACCGCAGCACCTATCGCCTCCAGCAGCAAGGGACCGCCGGCGAAAGCATTGAAGGACACCGAGGCGTAACGCGAAGCGCCGAGAATCCCGGCAACGGCTGCCATGAGGCCGACAATCGCGAACGCAGCGATTCGTATGTAATTGACGTTCATGCCGACTCGCCGGGCACTCTCGGCATTGCCACCAACGGCATACAGCGAACGACCGAAGGGGGTCGACGTCGTGATCCAGCCCAGCAAGGCGGTCAGCCCCACCAGCAGGATCACCAGTAGCGGCACACCCTTGTAGCTGTTGAGTGTCATGACCACTGCCAGCAGAATGAGGGCAAAGAATCCGATCTGCCCCCACAGCGCCAGAGCCGATTCCAACTCGACACCGCGCTGCCTGCGTTGTGACTGCCGCCGCAGGACTACCACCGCAAAAACGACGATGCACACAATGGCCACAGCCCAACCAAGCATGGGAGGCAGACTGACGGTGGTCAGAGATCGCACAAAAGGGTCTCGCATGTTCACGGCACCCTGCGCCCCCAGAATCTTCAGCATCAACCCCTGAAAACCCAGCAATCCGGCCAGCGTCACGACAAATGAGGGAATACCGACATAGGCCACGAGCCAACCCTGCACGAAACCCAGAATGATGCCGGTGAGCATGGCCGCGAGACAGGCAAGCGGCCCCGGAATGCCCATGACGATCAGTACCGCCAGAACGGCCGCACAGACACCAGCGGTCGCCGCTGCGGACAGATCGATATCACCCAGCAGCAGCACCAGAGTTATACCGACAGCCAGCGTACCTACCACGGCAGACTGCATGAACAGAAAATAGAAATTACGAGGACTCAGAAAGGCCGGTTCCGCGATGCCGAAGTAGATCCATATGGCAATCAGCGCCAGCATGACAGGGACGAAAGCGCCGAAACGCGTCTCACGTAATTGTCTGAATCGTTGTCCGACGGATAATCCTGAATCAGATCGCATCATCGGACCCCTCCTCCAGACCACGTGTCATGGCCACCACGATTTCATCTGGCGTGGTGTCCGAGGTACGCCAGGTGGCGACATTCGCGCCATGCCTGAGTACGCAAATTCGGTCTGCCACCTCGAAGATGTCACGCAGATTATGGGAAATGTAGACAACCGCATGACCGGTATCACGCAGACGCTTGACCACATCCAGTACTTGTCGGGTCTGTGCAACACCCAGAGCGGCGGTTGGTTCATCAAGCAGCACGACCGAACTCTCTGCCCCCACAGCCCGAGCAATGGCAATGGCTTGTCGCTGTCCACCAGAGAGGCCTCCTACCTTCGCCCTGACCGAGCGTAAGGTCCGCACTTGTAGTCTGTCGATGGCAGCCTTCGCCTTGACTTCCATCTCTATTTCATCGATTGGACGCAGGAACCGCGGCAGAAACGTCCACCCCGGTTTCAAGGGTTCTGCTCCCAGAGACAGATTGGCTGACACATCCAGGTTCTCGCAAAGCGCAAGATCCTGATAGACAATCTGGATACCCAGCGCTGTTGCGTCCAGTGGCGTAGCGACACTCACCGGTTCGCCATCCATCCGAAAACTGCCCTGATCAGCAGCAATGGCTCCGGCAAGTACCTTCATCAAGGTGGACTTGCCAGCGCCGTTGTCGCCGACCAAGGCCATGACCTCACCCCGAGCTACTTCGAAATCGACTTCACGCAGCGCTTCCACACCGCCAAAGCTCTTGCCGATTCCCGTCACCTGCAGGTGAGCCGGTGGGGACTGATGCCCCACCACTGCTGCTGTAGAACTCATTTCAGCTCGCGCAGAAGTCTGTTTCTGCGGCAACACCTTCGCAGACCATTTCCTTGCTGACCGAAGAATCATGCTCGATCACGTAGGCAACACCTTCTTCACCCACCGCCGAATAGGAACCGACAGGTACGAATGGCACCTCGGCCCCCATCCCAACGGTCACGGTCTCCGTCGCCAGGTCCGAGAATTCCTTGCCTTCCAGCATGCGTATGGTGACTTCGGCGGCGGCGTGTGCCATCTCGGACAGAGGTCTCCAGCCGCACTGGGTCTGCTTGCCCAGCAACATCAGCTGCAGTGCCTGCACGGTGCAATCAAGCCCGGATACCGGCACTGTGCCAGCCATTCCCTGCTCTTCCATGGATGCGATCGCTGCACCGGCATTACCATCATTGGAAGACACGACACCTTGAACATCGTTGTTCAGTTGAGTCAGAGCCTGATCCATTGAACGACGGGCGATGGCAGGATCCCAACCCTGTGTCCAGTTCTCATAGCCAAGCACTCGTTTGCCACTGTCGTACAACGGTTGCAGCGCCTTGACCTGGCCCTTGTAGATATCGTGAGCACCCGGGTCGGTTGGAGAGCCTTTCAACATGACAAGTGTGTCTCCATCCTCCGTATTATCGATGACATGCATGGCCTGGTCGTAGCCCATACCGACAAGATCAGCCTGGATCCAGACTGCGTTGTTTTCCGAGTTGATCAAGCGATCATAGGCAATGGTCGGTACGCCCGCCTCGGCGGCACTGTCCGCAATGATTGCCGAACTTTCTCCGTCGATCGAAATGACGACGAGCACCTTTGCACCCTGTGTCAAGGCCTGTTCAGCCTGTCGCTGTTGCGCGGTGGTATCGTTATTGGCGTTGAATACCTCAACCCTGATACTTGGGGCCAGCTTCTCCATGGATTCCTTGAAGAACATGGCATCCTGACTTTCCCAGCGTGGATTCACGTTCTCGGGCAACAACAGGGCTACCATGTCTTCAGCGTTGGCGGCACCTGCTCCGGAAAGCATCAGCGATGCCATGGCGATAGTCACAGCACGTCTGCATTCATTGAAAATCATCTGTTTCGCTCCTCATGATAATGGTGACGCAACACTGCGTCGCGGTGTTGGTGGTAACAACTCAAAGTACTTTTCTGCAGGCGCAGGGAGGCCCAGGCCGAAAATCCAGGGTTGCTTGTGGACCGGGCTCACCCACCAGTCGAGTCCGGGTAGTACTAAGAAGACGGCTAATGCAGAGGCATTACCGCTGTCGCCGATCGATGCCGGCTTTCATTCAGTCATTCTGATTTGCCATAGTCGCTTACTGCACGCGTCATTCGTTCATGGGCATCTGTCAGCAAGATGGACATCTTCTGTTCCGCCTTAGCGGCATCGCGGGCAAGAATGGCATCGCATACCTCTCGATGAAAAGGGATGGAATCCTCGTTCTTGCGAGGATCATTGTTGGTCAGCCGAATGGACGTGAGCAGTGCGGAAAAGATGACACCTTCCATCGAGCGCAGAAACTCATTGTTTGCGGCATGCAGGATGGCCCTATGAAAAAAGGCATCGGCCATCACGAAGTCCTCGACGGCGCGCTTTTCCTGCTCCATTCTCTGCTGCGCGGCTTCGACCGCGGCATGGCTCTCCGGCGTTCCCACAGTAGCCGCCCAGGATGCCGCCTTGGGTTCGATCACCAGGCGAATATCCATCAATTGACGCAGAAAATCCGGACTCGGCTTGGCCGATTGGTGCCAGGCTAGTACATCGTCATCGAACAACATCCAGTTGGAGCGATCCCTGACTCGCGTACCACTTCCCCGCTTGACTTCAACCAGCCCCTTGCCAACCAGCAACTTGATGGCTTCACGTATGACGGACTTGCTGACGCCGAAGCGCTCGGCAAAAGTGGTTTCGTCACTGATCAGCTCACCTGCCGGTGGAGAGCCGGCCACGATTCGTCGACCTATCTCGCGACAGATCTGCGTCGCCAACCCGGGGGCAACGCCCGAGGCACCTTTCAGATCGTAATAGAGTAATTCAGACATGCCTTATTCAAACATCAGATGTTTGGCTTGTCCAGACTTTTCTTCACTTCCCACGCAGATGCCGAAATCTGCGATAAGACACAGTTGCCAGCACCTGGCGAGCAGATGAATGACTTGCAAGAACGTGGGTGAGAGCGTTGAGTCTGGTGACAACCGACAGGCAGATCAGGCAAAATCTTGCCGAATCCATCTCTGGCATGGTAAAAGTTCGCCCGGAATTTCCCTCTTGCAGACAATTCGGAGTCATCAGACATGAAACTCAGCGCACGCAATCAACTCAAGGGCACTGTCATCGCCATCGAAAAAGGTGCTGTCAACAGCACGGTACGCATTGACGTCGGCAATGGCGCCGTCATCACGTCGATGATCACCAACGCCGCCGTGGCCGATCTTGGACTGACGGAAGGCGCGACGGCCTACGCCATCGTCAAGGCGTCCGATGTGATGGTGGCTGTGGACTGAAAGCGACCGCAACACTGGCCCCCTTGAGATCCGTACTTCCGTCAAGTGACACGCTGGCACCCAGCCAGCGTGCAATTCGCTCGACAATGGCCAGGCCGAGTCCGTAGCCGCCGATGGCAGGGTCGGCCACATTCGGCAGACTCCCCTTCTGGAAAGGCTTGAACAGCCGTTCGACCTCCAGCTCGGCAAACCCGGGGCCGTCATCCTCGATCTGCAGCTTGACGCGCCCTTCCTGCAAGGAGATGGATACCCGGACTCTGCTGTGCGCATATTTCACGGCATTCTGCATCAGATTGTTGATCAACATCACCGTATAACGCTCATCGGCCATGACCTTCGGGATATCCCCGATCACCTTGGTCTCAACACGCATCGACGCATCGGGGCTTTGCGAGTCGATGGCTTGTTGAACGATGGGTAGCAGAGACACCGCACGACGCGGCAGCTCATCCAGTCGCTGCTCCAGCCGGGCAAATTCCAGCAGCACATTCACCAGCTGCTCCATACTGTCCAGATCCTTGCTGATTCTGGCCACGTAATCGCCTTGTCTGGCATCCAGTGATGTTTCATCCAGTGCATCCACACCAAAGCGCAGACGTGCCAGAGGCGTTCGCAAATCATGGGAGACGGCACTGCTGAGCATCCGGTTGTCATCCATCAACACCTGGATTCGCTGCGCCATCGCGTTGAACTCGGACTCGATATCGTGCAACTGGCTGGCTGGACGTGTCTCGATTCGTTGCGACAGATCTCCCTGACCGAACAGCCTGGCGGCAGTAGCCAGCTTCTGCAGTCGCCGTATCAACGGATACAACCAGACCAGCATCAGCAGGACAATGCAACTGTAGAAGATGATGGTCAGCAGCAGGCGCATAGCAGTGCCGCCGGACGAAGGCTGCGGAACCGTCAGCACCAGAATACCCTGCGACTGTGGCAACAGGAAATGCAAGGCAACACCCCTGGGGGATTCGAGCATCACGACCCGCCCCTCAGCCAGTTGTGCACCCAGCGGTTCGGGCAAGGCGATGCCGTCTCGGGCAATCAGGTAGACATCGTAGGCCTCATCCGATACCGGCAAGACCGGCTCGGCCGGCAGGGTGTCGATGCCATCGAGCCAGGCGACCATGCGATAGCCAAGTTGCTCGGCGATCTGCAAGTCGTCATGGTCGCCGTGATCCAGTCTGGCGAACAGCCGATCCATTGCCCAGCCAGCACCGATGATCGCGACGATCACCACCAGGAGCAGTGACAGACTCAGGCGTCGCATGATGGATATCGTCGTGGGGAGATCACCAGGCATCCGCAGCCAGCAGATAGCCGACCCCTCGCAGCGTCTTGATGCGCCGAGGTTCCTGCGCATCGTCCTGCAGCTTCCGACGCAGCCGGGAGATGCAGACATCCACCGAGCGATCAAATCCGTCGTATTCGATGCCTCTGATCTCGGCAATCAGATCCTCGCGTCGCATGCACTGTCCGACATTGGCTGCCAGCAGTTGCAGTACATCGAACTCCAGCGTCGACAGGGCTACTGCCTCGTCGTTGAGGCTGGCACTACGCGATTCGACGTCGATACTCAGACCACCAATACGTATCAAAGCAGGTGCCAGCTCCTGATTGGATCGACGCAACAAGGCGCGCAGTCGAGCCAGCAGAATGCCGGGCCTGACCGGCTTGGCCAGATAGTCATCAGCCCCGCTCTCCAGGCCGTTCACTTCATCGGCCTCGGTATCGCGCGCAGTCATCATGATGATGGGCCGGGCAAAGAACTCACGTGCCTGGCGGCACACCTCGATACCATCCATTACCGGCAGATTGAGATCGAGAATCAGTGCATCCGGCATGTCGTTTCGCAACATCTGCAGAGCCAGGTCACCCCGGGTTGCAATCGACACCAGATAGCCGTGGGAAACCAGATAATCGGCTATCCAGCGGGCAAGCGATTCATCATCTTCCACCACCATGACATGCTGTGTCGTCTCATTGTGCATGGCTCAGAACAACCTCCAGCCACTGGAGCTGCGTTTACCCGTGCGATACACCCAGGCCGTAGTCACGGTAGCCGTGGACAGTACCTCGCCCGAGACCGCTTCACGCAGGATGAAGACTTCCGACTCCGCCGAGCGATACTCATGCCGATAAACCGCAGGCGATACCGTGGAACAATGCAGAGCCTCTTCCAATGGCTGAAGAAACAGGCACAGACGACGACCTGCAGGGTTGTTCCAGCGAAGCTGCAATCGCTGAAAGCAGACTTGCCCACGATGCAGCGCCACGCAGCTCGAGGGGGTGACTTGCAGTTGAACCTTTGCCGCCTGCGCGCGTTCGTCGCTGCCCGCTTCGGCGTGGGCTTGACGCAAGCCTGTTCCCGGAAAACCTGGCAGCTGCAGACAGATCAACACACCGAACACCGCCAGGGAGACTCGTGGGGCAATGCCCGAACTGCGCCGCAGGCCCCTGCTCTTGCTGCACGAGACGCAACCTCTACTGTCTGCCTCATCAGAATACATAGTGAATTCCCGTCGTCAGGAATACTTCCTGATCATCCGTCACCAGGGGGCTGTCCGAGACCGACGCCGGCAATTGCTTGAAGCGCAGACGCGATGTGTAAACCCAATCCCTGCCCAAGGGATAACTGGCGCCCAGCTCCACTTCCGGGATCCATGCATTTCCCGTCGTGTAGGTGGGGAAGCGCTGTGAGGCCTCTTCATCGGTGACCCCATACAGATAGTTGCTGAATCTGGACGAGTAGTAGCGCGCACCGACAATGCCCTGAAAGTTCCAGTTGCCGACCTGCCACCGATGACCCAGCCTTGCACTACCTTGCAGCCCGTTGTCATCATACCAATCCGACAGAAGTCTCAACTGCAGCAGACTGTCGCCATGATAGGCCGTGATGCGTGTGCCGGCCGCGATATACAAGCTGTCCCTGTCCAGAATGGCATCATTGCGTTCTTGCTCTGTGACCGGTGCAGGTGGCTCATCGGACTCGATTGATATGTGTCCGGCAATATTCGCCAGCAACAGATCGACACTCACACCCGGGGTCTGCAACAGATTGGCACCCAGATTCACGCCTCCGAACCAGCTGTCGGTGGCTTCCACAAAATAGCGATCGTACTGATACCCGGCACTGAGCATCAGACCGATCGAGAAATCACCATCACCGTCATCGTCGGGGTTCCGCTGGGCCAGTGCCTGACGATCCAGCTGTACCGTCAGACCCACTTCCAGAAAGCCACCGTTCTCCCGCGCAGATTCCTGTTCCGATGGTGCCTGTACAGATGCTGAAGCGGCCGACCAGACAGAGTGGCTCTGTCCGAGTGTGGCCACGGCCAGCATCGCCAGTACAGCTCGCATGACATATTCCATGTTGAAAACCGTGTGGTGATAAGCAGGCCCTCATTGACCCATATCGCCCGCTTGAGCATTGTAACGCTGCGTAACAGGCATCGTCTGCAGAGGACTCCGGGCTGGACATTCTGGCGCAGCCGCATCGCGTCGTACAAACCGTTACGCGTTTCATGGCTGCGCCTGACTATCGTTGGACTCCCGACAACACACCTTCAATGGAGTCCCCATGATTGCACGATACAAGCTGCTACCGCTGGCCGTCTGTGGCGCACTGCTCGCCTCCTGTTCATCCGATGACCCCGACGTGGAAACCGGCGGTACCCTGACCTGGCGCAGTTGCCCTGCGGACGACAGTCTCGACTGCGCCACACTCAGTGTGCCGATGAACTACAGTGATGATCGCGCCGGCATGATCGACATTGCATTGAATCGACTGCCGGCCAGACAGCAACCGTCCGCCGGGTCACTGTTGTTCAACCCCGGAGGTCCGGGTGCTTCCGGCATCGAAGTCCTGGGGATACTGGAGGACTTCGATACCGTGCCCGACGCCATCCGGCAACACTACGACCTGATCGGTTTTGATCCACGGGGGGTCGGCGACAGCACACCCGTTGACTGTGACACCGCCGACGTCGAGCTTCTCGGTGATTATCTGGTGGATGTCGTGGCCATCGAGGCATTCGTCGAGCAGAGCACCGAACTGGCCGCGCGCTGCCTGGAACAGGAAGGCGACTACCTGCTGCAACTGGGATCGATGAACGTGGTACGAGACATGGAGTCGATCAGACAGGCACTTGCTGTCGCCAAGCTGGATTTCATCGGCTATTCCTATGGCACACGACTGGCCGCCCTCTATCTGCAAACCTACCCTGACACCAGCGGAGCCATCATCCTGGACGGCAGCCTGCCTCCCGACAGCTCGGTCGTCACCCTGGCAGAAGGCGCGCTACCGGCAATGCAACAGAATCTGGAGGACATGCTGAGTGACTGCGTCGTCACCGAACCGGACTGCGATCCGGCACAGTTGCAACGTCTGCTGATCGAGAAGGTCGATCTGCTTCTCTCTGAAGATCGAGAGATCGAACTCGCCCTGTTGGGTGAACTGATCATCGATGCCACACAGGATCCCGCAGTGGCCGACCTGGTGATCGCGTCACTGAGCAGCTATCTGCTGCGCGATGATCGTTCGGGTCTGGAGCTGTTGGCCCAGCTGCTGCTGACCGAGGATGATGCGGGTGACGATGAAGGCTCGATGGTGGAGAGAGCCATCATGTGCAGCGATGATGGCCATCGACCGAGCGCGGAAGAGCTTGCCAGCCTGCTGCCGGCCTTCAACGAACTCTCTGAGCTGTTTGCTGAAGCCTACATCGGGATGGCAGGCAACTGTGCGGGTTGGCCCGAGAGCATCGAGCCATTGCCGCTGATCACGACAGGCGTCGCACCCACGGCTCTGGTCATTGGCGGCAGCTCCGATGCGCAGACACCGCTGGTGTGGTCCGAACTGATGGCTACCGCCATCGGCGGACACTATCTTGCCTCATCGCATGACGGACACACCAGCGTCTACAACCAGGAGAGTAGCTGCGTGGACAACCTGGTCACCACCTTCCTTCTCGACGGACTCCTGCCGGGAGCCGCTGATTGCCTGTAACTGCAAGACTGTGAACTGACGCATACTTCCCTCGGCCAATTGTCTGATGCAGCCAACACTGGTCAGACCGGTCGCGGGACGCTTCGGGTTCGTGGTAGATTATTATCACATCAAGCCCCACACCCACCTCCCGCGTCTTGACATCACCCATGAGTGACTCTAGAGAATTCTGGTTGTACGACCTCAAGATCGAGGTGATCGGTTCCGACACACCCATGGTCTGTGACCATCAGCTGGGGCAGTATTTCCTGATGCAGGGAGAGAACCTGGTTTTCGGGCCTGAAGGAAAATTTCCACTCTACCCCCTGGCCGCCCTGCTTCCCCTGCTGCCGGCCAGACAGCGGGAAACCAGTGAACACGACTGGATGAGCACCGACTCGGTCATCGCCTGCCCGGATCCTCACTGTGGCGGACGCTTCCGCATCACACGAACCGGCAAACGCCGTTTCACTCACGCCGGTACCACCGGTCTCCCGGATCAGCGCGGCACGCCGCACTGGGCAACGCCTTCAAGCCAGTAATCGATCATGAGCGTTTCGCGTACCGAATTGCGTCCCGGCTATTCCATCAGCCGCATCATCAAGGGCGGTTGGCAGCTTGCCGGCGGGCACGGCAGTTTCGATCGGCAACAGGCCGTTGATGACATGCTGCGCTTTGTCGATAACGGGATCACCACCTTCGACTGCGCCGACATCTATACCGGTGTCGAGGAAATGATAGGCGATGCTGTCACGCAACTGCGCCAACGCGACGGCGGTCCCGTGGAAGATCGCATTCAGGTACATACGAAGCTGGTGCCGGACCTGGATAGCTTGAGTAGCCTGACTCACCAGGATATCGAGGCCATCATCGATCGCTCACTGAAGCGTCTGAATCTGGAACAACTGCATCTGGTGCAGTTCTACTGGTGGGATCTGTCACTGGGCGACCCGCTCGCCAGTCTGGACGTCCTGAAAACTCTGAAGGCCAAGGGCAAGATCCGCTACCTGGGTTGCACCAATTGGGATCAAGTGGCCATGCAGGGCTTTGTCGACAACGATTTCGATATGGTCTCGGCGCAAGTGCAGTACTCATTACTCGACAATCGACCCGCCGGCGCCTTCAGCCAATGGTGCTCCGACAACGACATTCGCATTCTGTGTTATGGCGTATTGGCTGGCGGCTTTCTCACCGACAAATGGTTGGGTCAGCCCGATCCCGGCTTCGCTTTCGAGAATCGCTCACTAATCAAGTACCGCCTGATCATCGAAGACTTCGGCGGATGGGATCTGTTCCAGACGCTTCTGCGGACCCTCGACGACATCGGCAGGCAACAGGGCGTTCCACTGTCAGCGGTGGCTACCAGCTATATGATGGCGCAGCCGCAGGTTGCCGCTACCATCATCGGTGCGCGTACGGCTGCCAATATCGAAAACACGCTCGCCAGCGCCACCGTCAGTCTTGCAGATGCCGACAAGGCCGCCATCGAGGCCGTGACCTCACAACGCACAGGGCCGCTGGGCAATGTCTATGCACTGGAGAAGGATCGCAAGGGCCCGCACGGGCGCATCATGAAATACAACCTGAACGCACCGCAATGACAGCCCCACATTCAGTGGACGCAGCCCATCTGGAAGTTCGCAATCTGAGCAAGCACTTTGCCGAACTCACCGCTGTCGACAATGTGTCGTTGAGCATAGAGCGCGGTTCCATCACCGGCCTCATCGGACCCAATGGTGCTGGAAAATCCACCTTGTTCGAGACCATTGTCGGCGAGGCGCGGGCAGATGCCGGCAGTATCCTGTTCAATGGCAAGGCCATCGAGGCACTGTCCGCCGATCAGGTCTACCGTGCAGGACTGGCACGAACCTTCCAGATTCCTCAGCCCTTTCCGGAAATGACCGTGCTGGACAACCTGCTGCTGGCGGCGCCGGGGCAATTGGGCGAGACCTTCTGGGCTCCCGTGATTCGTCCGCTGGCCATTCGCCGTCAGGAAGAAGAGCATCTGCAGAGAGCTCAGGAGATACTGGAATTCACGACCCTGTCTCGGGTTGCCGGTCTGGCGGCAAGAAATCTCTCGGGCGGTCAGCAGAAGCTGCTCGAGCTGTCGCGTGTACTGATGGGCAAGCCGGAACTGATCATGCTTGACGAACCTGCGGCAGGGGTCAATCCTGCATTGACGAACCTGTTGATGGACAGGATCCATGCACTGAACGATCAAGGCATCACCTTTCTGATCATCGAACACAACATGGATCTGGTCATGCACCATTGCCAGCCAATCATCGCCATGGCCAATGGACGCGTCATCTTCACGGGCACCGCAGCCGAGGCCATGGATTGCAACGAACTGCTGGAGAGCTACCTGGGCGACATGAGCATGATCCCGTCATGATGGCCACACAACTGAGCACCGGCCTGAAGGTTGACCAGCTCACTGCGGGCTACGTCCGCGGCATGCCGATCATTTCAGAGGTCAGCCTGGCGATGAAGCATGGCGAGATCGCCTGCATCATCGGGCCCAACGGGGCGGGAAAATCCACCCTGTTGAAGGCCATTGCCGGATTGCTCGATGTCGAATCGGGCAACGTCTCTCTCGACGACAGGCTCATCACCGGCATCAGCCCCGACAGATTGGCGCAATCGGGCGTCGCGCTCGTCCCGCAGCTGGACAATATCTTTCGCACCATGAGCGTCGAGCAGAATCTTCGTCTGGCAGCACGCCGCTGCAAGGAGTCACCCCGCGAAGCCATCGATGACATGCTCGAGCTGTTCCCGGTACTGGCCGAGCGCTACAGCTCGAAGGCCGGCTCGCTGTCTGGCGGACAAAGACAGTTCCTGGCCATTGCCATGGCCCTGGTGGCGTCCCCTTCACTGCTGTTGCTGGACGAACCCAGCGCCGGCCTCTCACCGAAAGCCGCGCAGGAAGTGCTGGGCATGTTGCCCGGTATTGCCCGGACTCGCGTCGCCATCCTGATGGTTGAACAGAACGTCAAGGCGGCGCTGAGCGTCGCCGACCGAGCCTATGTGCTGGCCGAAGGACGCAACCAGCATGACGGCGATGCGAAAGCGTTGATGAACGACCCGGTACTGGGTGAAATCTACATGGGCGTACGACGCGCGGAGGCACATGCTGCAAAGTCTGTTTGACGGAATTCTGGTCGGCTCCATCCTGTCGCTCGGCGCGATAGGTCTGACGCTGATCATGCATATCCTGCGGTTCGCCAATTTCTCCCACGCCGAGCTGATATCCATGGGAGCCTATTTCACGCTGACACTCGACGCGGTTTTCACGGCCTTCTCCCGGGCATTGGCCAGCAAGCTACCGATGCTGAGCGTATCCGTGTCACTGATGCTTGCCATGCTGGTCGCCTTGCTGATTACCGGGATTCTTGCCGCCATCATCGACAAGCTCGTGTTCAAACGCCTGCGAGAACAGGCGGGTCCCCTGACCATGGTTTTTGCCTCCTTCGGTATCGGCCTGATCATTCGCAATGTCATCGGGCTGGTCTACGGCCTGAAGTCCATGCACTACAGTAGCGATATCGCCTTTGCGATGGTGATCAGCAGCGATCCCCTGCTGCTGATCAAGGCCGATCAGTTGTTCATCCTTGCGCTGACTCTGCTGGTCATGGTGTCGCTGCACCTGTTCATGAGCAGAACCTCGGTCGGCTTCGCGCTCAAGGCCATTTCCGAGAATCCGGTACTGGCGCAGATCAACGGGATCAACCTTGCCTCCATGGTGCGTCTGGCCTGGTTGCTGGGTGGCGCTCTGGCCGCCATCGCCGGTGTCTGCTACGCACTGAACAACCAGCTCAGTCCGGTCATGGGTCGAGACCTGGTGCTGTCATTGTTCGCCGCCGCCATCGTCGGCGGTATCGGCAGCATCTACGGCGCTGCTCTGGGTGGACTGATTGTCGGCCTGGCATCCAGTCTGGCCCTGCTGATCATCCCGGCCGGGTACAAGCCTGCCGTGCCGTTCCTGATCATCCTTCTGGTGCTCTATCTTCGCCCCAATGGTCTTTTCGGAGAAGAACGGTGATCGGTATCATCTCCTATCTGGCATTCTTTCTGACCATTGCCCTGATACTGGCCATTGCCGTACTCGGCCTCAATCTGCAATGGGGCTACACCGGCCTGTTCAATGGCGGCATCGTGGCCTTCTTTGGCGCTGGCGCCTACGGCATCATCCTGCTGGGCGGGCCGGAAAGAATCGACGGATTCGGCGGCTTTTCCCTGCCGTATCCGCTTGCCTTGCTCGGTGGCATTGCCTTGTCTGGCGTGCTGGCTCTCATGGTGGGCCTGGCAACCACGAGATTGCGCCACGACTATCTTGCCATTGCCACTTTCGGTGTGGCAATCGCCATGGAATCCGTCATGCGAAACGCCAGCTGGCTCACAGGCGGGGCCACCGGCCTGCGCGGATTCGAGCGCCCTCTCGAGGCCATCGTCGGCAACAGCTTCGCCTACAATCTGCTGTTCCTGTTCTTCGTGCTTGTCTGTGTCAGCCTTGTCTTTCTGTTTCTGGAGATACTGGTGCGCTCCCCTTTCGGACGTTTGCTCAGGGCGGTACGGGAGAACGAGCGCGCTGCGCGTTCGCTGGGCAAGTCGCCTTCGTCCGTGCGGCTGACAGCCTTTGTCATCGGCGCGATGATCATGGGGCTTTCGGGCGCACTGTACGCCACCTTCTACGCCTTCATCAGCCCACAGGACCTCGCCCCCATTCTCACCTTCCAGATCTGGGCCATGCTCATCGTGGGCGGAAGCGGCAACAATCTCGGTGCGGTTCTGGGTACGCTGGTAGTGTGGGGAGCCTGGGTTGGCAGCGGCTGGCTTCTCACGGCACTGGCGCCAACGCATCTGCAGTTGTACACCGGCTCCATTCAGTACATTCTGGTGGGCGCCATCATCGTGTCCTCCCTGTTATGGAGACCCCGAGGCCTGCTGCCGGAGAAACTCAGCATTCATGCTTTGCCACCGCCTGACCCTGGAAGCCCCGGTCAGGGATCAGAGTCACAACCCGCCAACTCCCCAAATCAACCTGCCGAGAACACTCAGTGAACATACGCAACGAATCCCGAACCCGTCTGTATTCATCCTGCCTGCTCTTCCTGGCAGGCCTGTTTCTGCTCGCACCGCCATCATCGGCACAGGCCGCTGATTGCACCACCAGGATCGGCGCAGTCCTGCCCACTTCCGTGGATTGGGGGCGCCCCATTGCAGCGACAGCCCAGTTTGCCGTCGAGCTCTACAACGAGTCCGGCGGCGTCAAGGGTTGCGATGTGGAAATGGTTCTGCGAGACACCCAGACCGATCCCAAGATCGGGGTCGACGCTGCCAAGGCACTGGTTGATCTCGACAAGGTGCCAGTTCTCATTGGTGCCGTGTCCAGCGGCGTGTCCATGCCCATCCTGACATCGGTCACAGCGCCTTCCGGCGTCATGCAGATGTCCTGCTGTTCATCATCCACGGCCTTTACCGATGTCGCCAAGGAAGGCAAGACCAAGGGTCTGTGGTTCAGAACCTTCGCCACCACGCGCAACCAGGCAGCGATTGCGGCAAAGCTGATCAAGGATCGCGGCTACAAGAGCGTCGGGATCTTCTACAAGAACGATGACTGGGGACAGGACATCGGCAAGCTGGTCGCCGCGGACCTGGAAACACTCGGCATCGAGGTCACTACCTCGGCTGCGATCAATGACTCACAACCTTCCTACCGGGCCGAGGTCACCTCCGTACTGAAGACCAAACCCGAGGCCATCTACCTGGCTCTGTACCCAACCGAAGGCATATCGCTGGTTCGCGAATGGCTGTCACTGGGCGGCACACAGGAATTCGTGGCAGCCAACTCGCTGAAGTCGGACGAGTTTCGCGACGGTGTCGGCATGCAATACCTGGAAAAACTCATCGGCCACGACTCGGCGCCTCCACGCACCGACTCGGCCACGACCTTCGTTGACATGTACACGGCCAAATTCAGTTCCGAGCCCAACGGCCCGGGACTGCCGAACAGCTTTGACGCTGTCATGATCTCCCTGCTGGCCATGGATGCCGCCGATGAGCTTGATGGCACCACCATCGCCGCGAGCGTTCCCCGCATCACCGACCCTGCCGGTACACCCATCTTCCCCGATGTAGCCGGACTGAAGCAGGCCCGTGAACTGCTCGCGGCAGGTGAGAACATTTCCTATCAGGGGGCGACAGGTGCAGTGGTGTTCGATGCCAATGGTGACGTATCCGCGCCCGCCGTGGCCTGGACGTTCAGCGAGACCGGCGTCGAAGAAGCCGCCTACTACCCCCTGGCTGATGTCGATGCCTTCATCGCTACGCTGACCCGATAGCCTCCTCTCACCCGTTCGCGCAAACGTCAAGCCAAAGGTAGCAACGACACCTCATGACAGATCCGATCAAGACGCAGGCCCTGCATGACCTGGGCCTGCAGGACACACCACTCATCACCGGTCTGTGGCAGGTAGCCGACCTTGAACGGGGTGGACAGGATCTGGATCGTGATGCGGCGGCGGACGATATCATGGACTATGCGCGGGCGGGCTTCTCCCACTTCGACATGGCCGATCACTACGGCAGTGCCGAACTGATTGCCGGTACTGCCCGCAAGAAAATGATCGCCGCCTCACCCACAGGCGAATCCTCCTTGCAGCTGTTCACCAAATGGTGCCCACAGCCTCATCAAAGCACGCGCGCGGCAGTTCGCTCCGGGATCGAGGAACGTCGAGAGCGACTGGGGGTCGAGACCATCGACCTGTTGCAACTGCACTGGTGGAGTTTCGAACATCCTGGCTATATCGACGTCATGGATCATCTGATGGAGCTTCGCCAGGAAGGCGTGATTCGGCATCTGGGTCTGACCAACTTCGACACCGACCATCTCAGCGTGCTGCTCAGCTGTGGTCATGAAATCGTCTCCAACCAGGTTTGCCTGTCGGTGCTGGACCCCAGAGCACTGGGCGACATGAGCCGGTTGTGCATGCAAAGCGGTGTGCGACTGCTGGCCTATGGCACGCTGGCCGGCGGATTTCTGTCCGATCGCTGGCTCGGTGCCGAGGAACCTGCGGCCGTTTCCGATTGGAGCAAGATGAAGTATCAGCGCTTCATTCGGGCGGTGGGCGGCTGGCAGACCTATCAGCAAACGCTGCAGGTGCTGGCTGACATTGCAGCCGAACGCAAGGTCTCGATCTCGAACATCGCCACGCGTTGGGTCATGCAACAGCCGGCCGTCACCGGGGTGATCGTCGGCGCTCGCTTGACGGACAGTCAGCACCGGGAAGATAACCGCCGGCTGCTGTCCCTGAAGCTCTCCGATGAGGAGCTTGCACGAATCGACGAAGTGCAGACTCGGTTGATTCCCATCGCCGGTGATTGCGGCACCGAATACCGGCGTCCCCCTTTTCTCACCGCCTCGGGTGATCTGAGCGACCATCTGGATTCCCTGCCCCCGGTGTTCGAGAAAACAGCCGTTGCCGGTCGACCCGATCGCTGGCGCATTTCCAGCGGCAGCGAATTCGAGCCCATCTGCGGGTACAGCCGTGCAGTACGCGATGGTCATCGCGTGCTCGTCAGCGGCACTACCGCCACGCATCACAGTGATCGAGTCATCGGAGCTGACGACCTGCGTGCGCAGACCACGTACGTCATGGACAAGATCTCGGCCAGTCTTTCATCGCTGGGCGCCAGCCTGGACGATGTGGTTCGTACTCGCATCTATCTGAGCGATGCCGATGACTGGGAAACGGTGTCACGCGTGCATGGTCGTTATCTGGGCCAGTGCATGCCGGCCAACACGCTGATCGAGGTCAGCCGGCTGGTCGGTGAATACCGAGTGGAGATCGAAGCGGAAGCCGTCATTCCTGCAACGGCAGAAACAACTCGGTAAGCAGTTTCTCCGGTGCCGTGGTGTCGGCATCGTTCAGATAGCATTCGAACGGGGACACGACTCGGGATGCCTTGAGCTTCTGATGACGTGACTCACTGATCAGAACGGCCCAGGCGTTTCCAAGATGATGGTAAGGACCGGTATGCACGACCTTCAGCGCGTTGCAGGCGGGTCGCTTGCCCGACACCAGCGGGCTCTCCACCTCCACCCGGCCCTGCGTAGGCAGCGCGGCAGTATACGCACAGGCGTCGCGCTTGTAGTCCATCCGCTCGTAGAAGCAGAACGGTCTGCCACCGCTGTGAAACTTTCTGCCGGCCTCCGACCCATACAGACGCTCAAAACTGTGTTCCACGGACTCGGCGATGCTCGTCATGTCGGTCGTGGCCCGGCAACCGATGTAATCACAACCATCAACCGAGACGGTACCCACGAATTCACTGTGTGACGGCACCTGTCCCGATTCGACATGGTCCTTCAGCAGGGCCAGCCCACGACGGTAATCCGAGCGGATCATGCCGTTCATGGTGTTCTTCATGAAGAACATGAAAAATGGCAGGCGGCTGTCCATCAGCCAGACCAGTCGAGTGCTGGACGGGGCCGTTTCCTGCAGCTCGAAGGTCACTCGCGCAAAGGACTTGAAGGGTTTCAGGAACTGCAGGTCGCACTCGATCCTGTGCTCTGTGCTCGATGTCAGAGTCATGCCGCCGGCTCCCACCTTGTTGCCCACCCAGTCATAACCATGTCCCGTCTGACCGGCTACTCCTCGATAGCTCACCTGTGTATCCGGCTCGAGATACAGCCACGGAGACCACACCAGCCAGGTATGGAAATCCACGAGAACGTCATGGACATCCTTCAGGGGTGCCGAGATATCGATGGACGCTTGAGCATTGAGTGCAGGCATGCTGGTTCCTCCGAAAAAGCAACCTGCTCAGATTAACAAACGCTGGCCTGCGGGGTATAGCCACTATCGGGATCCCGGCATCATGATGCCGTACTGCCCGGCAGAAGCCCTTCAGTAGACTCCCCCATTCGCCGCTAGAGAGGTGTGGATACCAAGCAAGACTACTATCAGCTGCTGCACGTGCTGCCAGATGCCCCTGCGCCGGTCATCAAGGCCAGCTACCGCGCAATGATGCAGAAGCTGAAACATCACCCGGATCTCGGTGGGGATCCGTCACTGGCCCAGTTGCTCAATTTGGCGGCCGACACCCTGTGTGATCCGGTCCGTCGTGCCCGATATGACGAGCAATTGCGCGACGCGGCCAGACGCGCAGCGGCTCAGTCCGCGTCACCGTCCACCAGGGCTCGCCCGTCCACGCAGAACGCAGGCGGAACTCCGCGGCCACAGACAGCGCAGCAGCACAGCTCACGCCCCGCGGAGGATGCCTCGGGTGATGCGCCTGACGACGAGGCAGCAACCTCATCACCGGGTGCAGCATCCGGAGACCCGGGATCACGGGCTGGCACATCGGGTGACTCGCCGAACAGCTCACATTCGGAACAGCCGCATTCCCGGCAGACGAAAAGGCCGCGACAGCCTGCTGGCGAATACCGAACTGCAACAACGTTCAGTAGCCTGCCGGCCCGACCACACTGCCTGTTCTGTGGCGCAACCCGTGCCAATGCAACGACCCTGCGGCAGCCCTATGGCGCCACGAAATACTGTTTGCGCTGTTCCGCACCTGCCTTGCCGATTGAAGAGCTTCCGCAAACCCTGTCCGATGAGCTCAGACGCATCTACCGGCACGATGTCAGGGATGCGGTCACGCTCTGGACAAGCTGGCCGAAGGAGGCTGCCATGGAGGGCAATCTGCAGGACCTGTCACTGGCGGGCTGCGCCATCGGCTGCGCACAGGCGCTCACAGGCAATACGATGGTTCTGTTGGAGACCAATCTACTGACTGCCATCTGTCAGGTACGGTATTGCAAGCCCGGCATTCACGGCGACAGCTTTCAGGCAGGCCTGGAGTTCAAGACCCTGGATATCAGGGCCCAACCGGGAACCGTCTTCTCGACGGTAGCCTGAGCGCCGAACCACCTGCGAGCAGGTGGCTCGGCTATCAGAGTCAGGGATTGGTCTTCAGTGACAAGGAAACCGCCGGACCGGCCATGCCTTGCCGATCCACCGTGAGCACCTCATAGGTGTAGTCGGTACTCGGCTGCAACCCGGAATCGAAGAAACTGCGACCGTCGTTGGTCTCCAGCAAGTGACCATCCCGCACCACCTGGTACTGGTAGTACTCACTGCTGTCCGCCGGGGGCTGCCAGAACAGTTCCAGCGCAGAAGAGGAATACACCAGACCGGTGAGACTGGCCACCTGCACGGCAGATGATACGGGATAGCCGTCGGCGGTCTGCAGGCTGATGCTGCCGGTAGCCACGGGCTCCCCGCTGGCATCGTAGGCTGCAACCTCGTAGTGATACACCGTGCCGGGGTTCAGCCCCTCCTCAAAGAAACTGCGCCCATCATTACCCGCGATCCGAACCCCGTCCCGCAGGATGTCGACACCGACCGGCCGGGTCTGCAGCTCGTCGTAGTTCCAGAACAGCTCCAGTGCAGTACTGGAGTACACCGCACCGGTCAAGGCCAGTGTCTCGCCTGGCCCGGCACTGCCCATATCGACACGCACAAGCACCGGCTCATGGTCACTGGCCACCACGGAATCGAACAATCGCGCAAAATCCACATTGACGTTGACGTAATCCGCCTGCGCGCCCGGCAGCAGAGAGTCGGTCACGAAGACATGATCCAGGGCCTGCGCATTGCCTTCGAAATTGAAGGAATAGGCCTGACCACCGGGCACCGTTTCGATAAGGTTGTGCAACAACCGTGAGCCACTGCCAGCGGGCAGAACCTCACTGAGCTCATCCGTGAACTCAAACGTGTTCAGATCGCCGAGCACCACGACCCTGGCATCCGGATCGGCATCGAGCTGCGCAGCAACCAGTTCATGCATGGCCAGGGCCTGTGCGGCTCGCGCCTCTTCACCGGCCTGCACGAAGGGTTGCGGACCACCGAAGATCGGGCTGGATCCGAAACGCGATGAAAAGTGGTTGTTGAGCAGCGTGATACGCCGACCATTGAACTCGAACACGGCTTCCAACGGATCACGCGAAGTATCGAAGGCATCGGGCACGCTCGAGCCGCGTTCGGCAAGCTCCTCACGGGTAATACCCTGATGATCCAGCAGGGACACGCGTTCGGGGTTGTACAGGAAGGCATTGCGGATATTGCCCAGCGAAGCGCCGCCGAAGGTATCGATGTCATCACGGTTGTCGTCCGTGGTCTCCACCAGCGGATCGACGTTGACGAAGGCGTAGGTGGGCCCGCCCTGCTCCTCGATGGCATCAGCCAGTGCCTGCAAGGTGTCGGAGGCATCGAGCACACCGGCACAATCGGCAGTCTCGTCGCTGCTGCAATCGCCGATGTCTCCATTGTTGTCCTGCACTTCCTGCAGGGCGATGATATCCGGCCCGTTGAGCGAGTCGACCAACTGCCTGGCGATGGCCTGCCGCTGCTCGTCATCGGCCTCCACGGCGCTGAGGTTGAGCACGTTGTAGCTTGCCAGCAACAGATCGGACTCGCTGCCCGACAGCATGCTGCGCTCGGCCTGCAGCCCACCATCACGGTAGCTCACCGGTCCAAGCGCATTGATTTCATAATTGCCGAAACTGTACCCCATGACACCGGTGATGGTGTCCAGCCTATCGCCCACCTGGATGGCCGGGTAGTCGGTACTGCCGTACAGCGTACCGTCGAACTGGATCTGGATGCGCTCCGGGTTCTGATCGCCTCTGTTCTCAACATCGGCTTGCAGAAACAGTGCGCCGCGCTCGCCCAGTGCTTCGACCGGCTCCACCAGAGCGCCACCGTCGGCCACGACCACCACCTCGGCACTGAATCGTCCAAACTGACGCACAGCGGAGACAGCTACCGGATTCGACACGCTGACCAGCATGCCCTCAAGCGACTCCATGAAGTCGATGGCATCGATATCCGGATTGAAAGGCGTCTCTGCCGCATCGGTGGCCAGCTGCAGATTGATGTCGCTGAGCGTTTCGCTGTCACTGATCACGACCGTCGACGACGGATGCCGTCCGTCCAGACCCAGTAGCACCGGTGCAGGCAATTCGGCTTCACCCTGAGTGCTCACCGACTCGACATCAACCAGAGTGGTCGTGGACAGATTGCCGGTCGCCAGGCCACCGGCAATGATTTCCGCAACCGTGGCCCGCAGTGTCAGCACGCTGCCGACGGGTGGTTGCTCACCACTGTTCGATACGAAGATGCCATCCGATGTGGCGTCATCGCCATCACCGATCGCATCCTGCAGATAGTAGCCGTTGAAAGCGGTGGCAGTGACCACACCGCAGGTATCCACCGTCTGGCCCTCCAACGCGGAGACATGTGAAGCCCCCTGAATCTCGAAGATCGCCGTGCCCTCACTGCACTGGCCTGCCGCGCGCAAGGTTGGCATGCAGGCCGCTGCAACCAGCAGCAGAAATGACGTCGGAACGTAGTACTGTCTCATCCGTTTTCCCCTCGTAGCTTGCCGGACCCCGGTCCGGAAGTTACATGATGCCCAATTCAGCGCCATCAGCCTACGCCGATGCAGTGACAGCTGCATGACCCGGTGTATCATCGGCCGCTCGGAAACACCATCAACAACAAAACAGGGACAAGACAATGAGCATTACCCGGATGGACGCCAACCAGCGTATGGCGCAGGTCGTGGTACACGGCGACACGGTTTACCTGGCAGGTCAGGTTGCCTCGGGCGAGACAGTCGCCGAACAATCAGCCGGCATTCTGGCCCAGGTGGATGCCTTGCTGGCCAAGGCCGGCACGGACAAATCGAAGATTCTCACCACCACCATCTGGTTGTGCAGCATGGACGATTTTGCCGAGCTCAATGAAGTCTGGGACGCCTGGATCGATCCAGCCAACCCGCCTGCTCGTGCCTGTGTGGAATCCCCTCGACTGGCCACCGCCGAGTTCAGGGTGGAAATGATGGTCGTCGCGGCAAAATAGGTCGCGAAAGCGTCGCCGCACACGCTGTGCGGCGCGCTGCATGAATATCAGCTGGCAGTTGCCTGCAAGGGCACCCAGCCCAGTGAACGGGTTGCTGCCTGTACGGTGTCATTCGCGGTGTTCTTGTCCGCCGCCATATCCACCTTGACCCACAGTCCCAGCTTGTTGCAGACACAGGCGTCCACCACCTGCAAGGTGGCATTCCAGACGGAATCCCGCAGACGTTCGCCGCTGGGAGCCTGGTAGATCACACCATCCCAATCCCCGACCAGCTTCGTCATGGCATTCATGACCAGAAACGCGTAGGGCTTGTAGGTGAGCGAGTCATCGTGCGTGACCCATTCCAGAGCGCCGTCGGTTCCATTGGCCGAGTCGTCGAGCGACAGGGTTGGCGCATCGGCATCGTTGGCAGCCACATCGTCCAGATAGAGCCGTTCTCGTGGGTCGATCTGGTACTGAATGCAATCGTCGTCACCGTGACTGAACTCGTAGACGGCGGTGCGGAATTCTCGTGTTCCGTCGAATCCGTACAGCTGGCCTACCGCCCGGCGTGGTGCTTCATGACGAGAGTCGAGTTGCACAGGTGTAAACGGGAGCGTGCTGGAGAGTTGTATTTTCATGTGTACGATTCGAAAGAGGACTGTTCGTTACCGTCATTGAACGACAGTTGCGGGCCGGACTGAGGGATGAATATAGTTCGAATTCTGATCAATTGTGTTCCAGCGATGAAGAAAACAGGATATGTCACCTCAATAATGAGAATTAACAGAATGCTGACACTTGGCACTAGCCAAACCGCCTGTTCCTGCTGGTACACTTCAGATGGGCGCGCTGTATGGCTCTGATCACGGTGGCGTGCTGAATACCCTGACTAGACTATAGACCAGTCCCGGCATTGTCACAGTGTTCGCGGCTTGCCGGATGGCGTGTTTTTTGCCCTGATCAGTCAATGGCATTGATGCTCTTCCGGTTGTTCACCACAGCTTCCGCTGTATTCTGCCAACCGCAGTACCTGGGAATTTGTATCCACTATGACCGAAACGGTAGTCCTAACGGCAGAAATGGCAATTGTGCTGTTCTTGCTTGCCGCGACGGTCTACCTGTTTGCATTCTCGGTCGTGCGAGTCGATGTCGCCGCCTTGATCATCATGGTAACGCTCGGACTGGTTTCGCGCGTGCCCGGCCTGGAACCCATCCTCAACCTGACTGAACTGTTCTCGGGTTTTTCGAGTAACGCGGTGATATCCATCATCGCGGTCATGATCATCGGCAAGGGGCTGGACAAGACCGGTCTCATGGGGAAACTGGCCCAGCTGATTCTGTCCATCGGTGGCAAGACCGAAAGCCGTATCAGCCCCCTGATGTCGGGTATTGCCGCGCTGGCGTCCAGCTTCATGCAGAACATCGGGGTCGCTGCCCTCTTCCTGCCCGTTGTCAGCCGCGTCTCCACCCGCACCGGCATCCCCATGAGCCGCCTGCTGATGCCGGTAGGCTTCTGCATCATTCTGGGTGGTACAGCCACCATGATCGGCTCCAGCCCGCTGATACTGCTCAATGACCTCCTGCTCTCGTCCAACAGGCAGCTGCCGGCCGATCAGCAGATGCAGAGCTTCGGACTGTTTTCCGTGCTACCGGTCGGCATCGCTCTGAGCATCACCGGTGTACTTTATTTCGTACTGGCCGGTCGCTTCGTTCTTCCCAAGGACGATCCGGACTCCAATCGCACCTCACGAACCGATGATTATTTCCAGAGCATCTACGGCATCAGTGGGGACCTGCTGGAAGCACAGGTCACGGTCGACAGCCCCATGGTGGGCCTGAGCATCCACCAGATCGAGGAGACCTACGAGAACACCCCCTTCATCCTGGCCCTGTACAGCGGTGACGTGGTGAAGATCCCGCCCGACAGAGAAGAAACCGTGTGGGTCAACACCCGACTGGGTCTGCTGGGCGATCCGGAAGAAGTGGCGGCCTTCTGCAAGGAATACCACTGGAATCTGCGCGGCGAGCCTGACCGCTTTGCCAAGGTTCTCAATCAGCAGTACAGCGGCATCGGTGAGGTGGTCATTCCCCCCGCCTCGACACTGGTGGGCAAGGCAATCGGTGACATCAAGCCACGACGGAACTTTGGCGCCAACATCCTGCAGATCTACCGGGCCGATCACGTCATCAAGAGTGGGTTTCGAGATCAGGTGTTGCAGGCCGGAGACACGCTGGTGGTGCATTCCAGCTGGAAAGACCTGAACAAGCTCAAGAGTAACCGTGATGTGGTGGTGGCCACCGATGTCAAATACGAGGACATCCGCACCAACAAACTGCGACCGGCCATCATCTTCTTCGTTCTGTCGCTGGCCCTGTTCCTGCTCACCGACACGCTCTCCATCTCCCTGCTGGCCGGTGCTCTGGGCATGATCCTGTCCGGCGTACTGACCATTGATGAGGCCTATGATGCGGTCAGTCTGCAAACGGTCTTTCTGCTTGCCTGCCTGATACCGCTGGGGATAGCGGTCGATCACTCCGGCGCCGCCTTGTGGATTGCCAATCACCTGCTGACCGTGATCGGTGACGTCCCCATCTGGGTCATGCAAACGGTTATCGCAGGCCTGGCCACCTTTTTCACATTGGTCATGTCGAATATCGGTGCCACGGTTCTGTTGGTCCCCCTGGCTGTCAACATTGCAGTGACCATCGGTGCCGATCCGGCCATGTTCGCCCTGACAGTGGCCATCTCGACCTCCAATGCCTTTCTGATTCCGACCAATCAGGTCAATGCCCTGATCATGGGCCCGGGTGGCTACAGCGTGGCAGACTTCATGCGCGTAGGCGGCATCATGACGGTTCTGTATCTGGTGGTCAGCCTGCTGGTCATGAACCTGTTCATGTAGACCGGTACTGCGGCCCGAAACCCTGGCAACGGGCATCGCTGGCACACCGTTCACCTGCACAATCGGCCAGCTGAGCTCTGGCATCCGCCCAAAGTCGCCCTGCCCTGTGCAATACTGATGCTGGCCAGCATACGCACGGTGTCGCAATGATTTTCCATTTCAGGATATCCGATCGAGTCAGCGAACAGCTAATGCGGATATGCAGTCGTAACAGTGCCCGAGCTGCAATCCCCCTGATGCTCGCCATACTGTTTACCTCCCTGGTGCTGACCAACAAGGTCGACAACCTGCTTCTGCAACTCTGGGTTCTGGCCAGCTGCAGTGTCATCCTGATACGCGTCATCGTGCTGCGAATCGCCACGCGCCACGCAAGCCTGAGCGAGGAGAAGAGGCGTCTCATCGCCATACTGCTCACCCTCATGCTTGGCTGCACGATAGGGTCTGTATTGTATTTCTACACGCAGGTGGGGACTTTCGAACGGGCCATGCTGACAGCCATACTGCTGGGGCTCTGCACCATATCCCACAGCACCAACTTCGGCTATCGCCCTCTTCTGCTCGCATACATAGGCCCCTTGCTGGGCACTCTCGGCATCCTGTGGATAGCCAATATCGATCGCCTCATGCACCCCGCCCTGGCCGTAGCCGTAGGGGTATCGGTACTGATCGTCGGCCTCACGATGCTGGTCAATGGCAAGTTCATGTTCGACGCCTTTGCCTTGTCCATCGAGTCATCCATCAAGCTCGAGGAGCAATCACGCCGTCTGTCCGATGCTCTGCAGATCGCAGAACAGGCAAAACGCGAGGCCGAAGCCAGCAGTCAGTCGAAGACCCGTTTCATCGCGGCAGCCAGTCACGACCTGCGCCAACCGGTGCATGTGCTCAACATGCTCGGCGCCGCCATTGCCAGAGAGAGTCTGACGCCACGCGCCAACGAGATCGTCGAGAACATGAACATTGCCGTTACCTCGCTCTCGTCACAGCTCAATGCACTGCTGGATATCTCTGAACTCGACTCCGGTTCCGTGAAACCGGCGATTCGTTCGGTCAATCTGTCCACGCTGGCCGACAAGCTGAAACTGGAAATGCAGCAACTGGCCTCGGACAAGCGTATCGAACTCATTTGCGATCTGCCGGCAGATCTCTACGTCAGAACCGATCCTGCCATGCTCTCGCAGATCATCCGCAATCTGTGCGGCAACGCCATCAAGTACACCTTTTCCGGGTACGTCAGGATCCAGGCCACGGCCACAGCTTCCACGGTCACCCTCTCCATCTGCGATACCGGCATCGGAATCGAGGATGCCGACTGCGACAAGGTATTCGAGGAGTTCTATCAGGTATCCAACCCGGGGCGGGACAAGGGACGAGGTATGGGGCTTGGCCTGTCCATCGTCGAGCGACTGATTCGCAATCTGGGCCACACGATAAAACTGACTTCACGCGTTGGGCAGGGTACCGATGTCACGATCTGCCTGAAACGCTGCACGCAGAGCCAGGTGGAGGCAGCCGTTGCCGCCACGCCAGGCCCCGGCCCGTCCATCACATTGCCCGAAGGTGTCTGGGTGCATATGGTCGAGGATGAAGAAGCCGTGCAGAAGAGCGTCGAGATCTTCCTCCAGTCGGTCGGCTGCAAGGTGACCTGCACGGCAACCTCGGCCTCCACCCTGACGTTTCTGAAACAACAGACTCCCGACGCCATGCTGATCGACCTGCGACTGCAGAACCACGACTCGGGATTGAAAGTGGTCGACTGGGTCGTCACGGAAAAGCCCGACCTGCCGATTGCCATCGTGACCGGGGAATCTCTGGCCGAGGGTGAGCTTGCCAGAGACTACCCCGACGTGTTGCTGTTGCAGAAGCCGGTAAGCAACGACGATCTGCTGGAACTGCTTGACTACCTGATCAACAGCGCCAAGCCCCCCGAAAGAGAGATCAGCGCAAGCACCACCGACGAGTAACAAGACTACTACGTCCCCAGTCGGCAAGCCACCAGCAATGACGGCGCATCATCGGTCGACTCATGTCACCGCCCATTGTCCTGAACCTGCATGACGGGCGCACCCCGGTAGTGCCTGTGTGCACTGCATCATCAATATGGCCTTTCCACCGGCACGGGATACCACGCAAGGCATGTATTTCCAGCCGGAAGCCGGTATGGTAGCTTCTGTCGTTTCCTGATTCCCCGAAAAAGCAGACTGACAGATACCATGAATGCAACAGCCCAGACCTCCACAGAGGTACGCGGCGCGGCGGTGCGCTTCGACCACGTGCAAAAAAGCTACGATGGGATCACACTCGTCGTCAAGGATCTGAACCTGGATATCGCACCGGGTGAATTCGTCACGATGCTGGGCCCCTCCGGCTCGGGCAAGACCACCTGCCTCATGATGCTGGCAGGCTTCGAGCCGGCCACCCACGGCGAGATCTTCCTGAACGACAAACCCATCAACAACGTGCCACCGCGCAAGCGCGGCATCGGCATGGTGTTCCAGAACTACGCACTGTTTCCGCACATGAGTGTGGCCGAAAATCTGGCATTCCCACTGGAAATACGGAAACTGGGCAAGAGTGAACGTGATGCCAAGGTCAAGCGTGCACTGGATATGGTTGAACTGGGCGCCTTCGGCAACCGCCGCCCTGCCCAGCTCTCAGGCGGGCAGCAGCAACGGGTTGCGGTCGCACGTGCACTGGTCTTCGATCCCGACCTGGTACTGATGGACGAACCGCTGGGTGCTCTGGACAAGCAACTGCGTGAGCAGATGCAGTACGAGATCAAGCATATCCATGAAAGCCTGGGTGTCAGCGTGGTCTACGTCACCCACGATCAGACCGAAGCCCTGACCATGTCGGACAGAGTTGCTGTCTTCCAGGACGGTGTCATCCAGCAGTTGTCCTCGCCCGATGCCTTGTATGAAAGCCCGCAGAATTCCTTCGTTGCACAATTCATCGGTGAGAACAACAAGCTGTCCGGCAAGGTCACCGCGAGAAATGGCAACCTGTGCAGCCTGACGCTCGATGACGGAACGCAGGTCGAGGCCGAAGCCGTCAATATCGGCGAACCGGGCACCCGATCCACCATTTCCCTCAGACCGGAGCGCATCGAGCTGCAACCGAGCGAGAGTCGCGACAATGTCGTGGATGGTGTGGTCAAGGAGGTGCTCTATCTGGGTGATCACCTGCGTATTGTCATGAGTGTCGCGGGCAACGATGAATTCATCGTCAAGGTGCCCAACGGAGGTCGCAACACAGTCCCGGTAGAGGGCGAAGTCTACAAACTGGGCTGGAGCGCCATTGACGCCAAGGCGCTGGATCCGGTCACCTGAAGCCGTGCTGTAAAAGCCCCTGGCAGCGCAATTTCAGGGGATGCAGTCATCTTCATAGAACAACAGCTATGAATATCCTGTTTCTGTGGTCGTTTGCACCAAACAGGCACACAAGACAAGTGCATGTTGCGTCGAAACGCCCTCAATTGGTGCGTTTCGTTCATGAGAGTTGTGCTTGCATATGTTAGTCTTTCGTATGATTTCAAAGAGGAATTCCAGCATGAAGATCATTTACGGACTCACCGGTGCCTTCGCACTGAGTGCGGTCGCCCTGGCAGCATCGGCTGCCGATGAACTCCCCGCTTGTGAGAATTGCGTCGACGAGCTGACCATCGTTTCCTGGGGTGGCGCGTACTCGAACTCCCAGATCGAGGCGTACAGCAAGCCTTATTCGGCTTTGACCGGCGTCGAAATAATCAATGATGAATCATCGAACGAAGCCGTGCCCAAACTGCGCGCCATGAATGAAGCCAACAACGTCACCTGGGACGTCGTTGACGTGGTCGCCTCCGATGCCATTCGTCTGTGCGACGAAGGTCTGGCAATGGAAATCGATGCGGACGAGCAGCTGGCCGCAGCCCCCGACGGCACACCTGCGTCAGAAGATTTCGGCGACCTGCTGGTATCCGATTGCTTCATCCCGCAGATCGTCTATTCAACCACGTTCGGCTATCGAACCGATGTCGAAGCCTGGGGTGACAACACGCCTGAAGATGTCTGTGCCGTATTCGATACAGCAACCTTTCCCGGCAAGCGTGCGCTGGAAAAGCGTCCCATCAACAACATGGAATGGGCTCTGATCTGTGACGGCGTTGCCAAGGACGATGTCTACGATGTGCTCTCTACCGACGAAGGTGTCACTCAGGCACTGGACAAGCTTGCCACCATCAAGGACGACGTCATCTGGTGGTCCGCCGGTGCTGAAACACCGCAGCTGTTGGCAGACGGTGAGGCGGTCATCGGCTCTACCTATAACGGCCGTCTGTTCTCTGTCATCGAAGAGCAGAAGCAACCCGTTGCCATGCTGTGGGACGCTCAGGTGTTCGACCTCGACGGCTGGATCATTCCCGAAGGCCTGAGTGAGGAGCGCAAGAACCGCGCCCTGCACTACATCAAGTTTGCCACGGACACTCAGCGTCTGGCAGATCAGTCCAAGTACATCTCCTACGGGCCCGCACGAAAGTCCTCTGCACCACTGGTAGGTCAGCATGCCGAACTGGGTATTGATATGGCGCCGCATATGCCAACCGACCCGGCCAATGCAACCAACACCTTTCTGTACAACTACGAATGGTGGGCAGACAATCGTGATGATCTGGATGCCAAGTTCCAATCCTGGTTGGCTCAATAAGACCCGACCCGCTGGTTGAAGGACCCGGAAAATGTGTCCGCTCCACGCCGCATTTCCGGACCAGAACCGATCGCAACGCGCTGCTGCGTTGCGATCGGTCAAGAACCTTCACGATCGGACTCTTTACTGAAAGCGGAATGAGGAAAACCCGGCCTTGAGCGCATCTACCACGGCATCATCCAATTCCAGTATCAGCGGATCCGCCGATCCCTTGACCAAGGATGGACAACCCCTCAAACGCAGCCTCGCCCGCGCCCTGCGTCGCGAAAAGCTTCGGGCCTTGTTCCTCATCGCCCCGCTGCTGATCTTCATACTCATCAGCTTTGTACTCCCGATCGGTGACATGCTGTTCCGTTCGGTCGAGAACAAGATCGTGGAAGACACACTTCCCGGCACCGTTCGCGCACTCGCCAGTTGGGACGCCGATAGTGGCGAACTACCCGACGAGGCAGTTTTTGCCGCACTTGCCGATGACATGATGCTGGCGCAGGAAGTCAAGATTCACACACGGCTCGGTAGCCGTCTCAACTACGATCAACCGGGTATCTCCAGCGTATTTCGCAAGAGTGGTCGCAAGATCAAGGCGCTGGATAACGAAACGGCCCAGGCAGGCTTCATAGCCATCGACCCTGCCTGGGATACGCCGGACGCCTGGACAGCGCTACGCTCCATGGCCGCGTGGCCCGGCAAGTTTGCAGCCACCGCACAATCCTGGAAGAACTGGGAAGCCTGGTATCTGTCGGAGGAAAAGGAAGCCCTGGACCCGACTACCACCGTGCCGCACGGATTTACCTACGCGGCGCTGTATCACGACCTGGCCAGCATGCCCGCGAGCGATATAACCGCCCTGGCCAACAGCAAGAACACCACCGCAGTGGCGCTTTTCAAGCAACTGGCCGGCAAGATCGACACCATTGGCAATGACGATTTCAAGGCGCAGTTCGCCGATATCGACAAGGGCTGGGCCGATATCGACAACTGGCAAGCCATACAAAGGCTGTCCCCGCGAATCGTCGACAGCTATTTCCTGGCCGCCATCGATGCCGAGCGAACCTCGGAAGGCATCGAACAGAAACCCGACAATGAACGTCTCTATCTGAAGCTGTTTGTCAGGACGATATTCATGAGCCTGATCATCACCGGAAGCTGCATATTGCTGGGCTACCCGGTTGCCTATCTGCTGGCAAATCTGTCGGTGCGCGCATCGAACATGGTATTGATTCTGGTCCTGCTGCCTTTCTGGACCTCATTGCTGGTGCGAACCAGTGCCTGGAAAGTGCTGTTGCAACAACAAGGTGTCATCAACGATCTGCTTGTCTGGGCAGGCGTCATCAACGAGGCAGGCAGACTGGTCATGATCAACAACATGACGGGCACCATCATCGCCATGACTCACATACTGCTTCCGTTCATGATCCTGCCACTGTTCTCGGTCATGAAGACGATCTCACCCACCTACATGAGGGCGGCGAAATCCATGGGTGCCAGTGACTCCCTGGCCTTCTGGCGAGTCTACTTCCCCAACACCGTACCCGGCATCGGTGCCGGCTCCATTCTGGTCTTCATCCTGTCCATCGGCTACTACATCACCCCCGAACTGGTCGGTGGCACCACGGGCGTGTTCATCTCGAACCGCATCGCCTACCACATCAGTTCATCACTCAACTGGGGATTGGCGGCCGCCCTGGGCTCCATCCTTCTGATTCTGGTACTGGCACTGTACTGGACCTACGATCGTATCGTGGGCATCGACAACGTGAAGCTGGGGTAATCCATGAGCGCACTTCCTGCCTACGCCTCCACCGGTCAACGTATCTGGCATTACACGTTTCGATACGTCATCTGCGGCTTCATCCTGTTCTTCCTGATTGCGCCGATCCTGACGATCATTCCGCTGTCATTCAACGCCGAGGACTTCTTTACCTTCACCCCGGCCATGCTGTCACTGAGCCCTGAAGGCTATTCGCTGAAGCACTATCACGACTTCTTCACCAACGGTGACTGGCAACAGGCGCTGAAGAATTCGTTTCTGATTGCCCCGGCTGCCACAGTCCTGTCCACGGCGCTGGGTACCCTGGCGGCGATCGGCCTGTCACAGAGTCATGTGCCCTTTCGTCGAGCGATCATGGCCATCCTCATCTCGCCGATGATCGTGCCACTGATCATTTCTGCCGCCGGCATGTACTTCTTCTATTCCCGCATCGGATTGCAAGGCACCTACTGGGGCGTCGTGCTGGCACACGCAGCCTTGGGCACGCCCTTTGTCATCATCACGGTCACCGCAACCATGGTCGGCTTCGATCGCTCGCTGACACGAGCCGCTGCCAGCATGGGAGCAGACCCTGTCACGACCTTCTTCAAGGTGCAGATGCCGTTGATCATTCCCGGTGTCGTCTCCGGCGCCCTGTTCGCCTTCATTACCTCTTTCGATGAAGTGGTGGTCGTGCTGTTTCTGGGCTCGGCGGGTCAGAAAACCCTGCCCTGGCAGATGTTCACCGGGCTTCGTGAACAGATATCACCGACCATACTGGCAGTGGCCACCATCATGGTTGCCATCTCCATCGTGTTGTTGAGCGTGCTTGAAATGCTACGGCGCCGATCCGAACGACTGCGTGGGCTCAGTCCCAGCTGAGTATCTGAAGACAAACAGCGGCTGATCAGGAGATTGCATCATGGCCTACTTCACTCCCGAAGAATACGCCGCTCGTCTGACCGCCACCCGCAGCGCCATGCAGGCGCGTGGTATCGACCTGCTGGTGATCAGCGACCCGTCCAACATGGCCTGGCTGACCGGCTATGACGGCTGGTCATTCTATGTGCATCAGGCCGTGTTGATCGGGCCGTCGGAGGAACCTGTCTGGTGGGGCCGCTCCATGGACGCACTGGGTGCCTGGCGTACCGTCATCATGGGTGAAGAGAACGTCGTGGGATACGAAGATTCCTATGTGCAGAATCCCGACAAACACCCCATGGTAACCCTGGCCTCCCTGATTCTCGAACGCGACTGGAAAGCCTCTACCATCGGTGTCGAGCTGGACAACTATTATTACTCGGCAGCAGCTCATATCTGCCTGAGCGAATCGCTGAAGGACCACCACTTCGTGGACGCCACCGGGCTGGTCAACTGGCAACGCGCCGTCAAGAGCGAGGCAGAGATCGACTGCATGCGCAAGGCCGCGCGAATTGTCGAGCATATGCACCAGACCATCGTGGAACGGGCTGAACCCGGCCTGCGCAAGAACGAACTGGTCGCCTCCATCTATGCCGCCGCCATCGAGGGTGTCGATGATTGCTGGGGGGACTACCCGGCCATTGTTCCGCTGACGCCATCGGGCATGGACGCAACGGCACCTCACATGACCTGGGACGACAGCCCCCTGAAGGCCGATGAATGTACCTTTTTCGAAATCGCCGGGGTCTACCGTCGCTACCACTGTCCGCAGTCGCGCACCCTGTTCTTCGGCGAGCCACCCGCAAAATACCGCGCTGCCGAAAATGCCGTGCAGGAAGCAGTCAGTGCCGGACTGGCGGTCGCTCGCCCCGGTAACCACTGCGAGGACATCGCCAACGCCTTCAATGACACGCTCAACCGGCTCGGCTTCGAGAAGGACAGCCGCTGTGGCTACTCGATCGGCCTGTCCTATCCACCGGATTGGGGAGAGCGCACCATGTCATTCCGTCGCGGCGACCGCACCGTACTGCAGGCGGGCATGACCTTCCATTTCATGCCTGCGATGTGGCTGGACGATGGCGGCATCGAAATGACCGAGCCGATTCTCATTACCGATACCGGTGTGGAATGCCTCTGTACGACGCCCGGCGGCCTTACCGTCAAATAGCAGCGGCGGGGTCTTTCGCGAGAGCCAGTGCCGGAGAACCGGAGAACCGGAGAACCGGAGAAGCGGCGAAGCGGCGAAGCGGCGAAGCGGCGAAGCGGCGAAGCGGCGAACGAGCGAGCCAGCGAGCCAGCGAGCCAGCGTAAGCGCAAATGCCTGAAAGTCAGCCGTTCAATGCAACTCGTATTCGGGGTATCTGACGACGCGCCGAACCCGGCGTCGACGGGCAAGCAACAACAGCAACAGACCGGATAGCCAGGTAGACAGGCTCCCTCCACCACTGGATACACCCATTGTGCCTCCGGCAACAAGCGGATCATCATCCGCAGGAACCTCGTCGGTGACAGAGGTTTCGGGCACTGTCGTGATCCAGTCGAGCATCTGTTCGATCGAATCCCGGGTCAGCTCTGCGCTGGCAGGGCTGCCGGCCAGACACAGTTCGTCTGCAATACACAGATCCAGCGCATGTTCGCCTTCGGCAATCAGATGGAACTGACTGCCCGATGTGCCGCACTGGAAGATGCGGCGCAGCTCGCCAGTGGCCGACGGCAGCACGACCGGTGTATCCAGAGCGATATCCGCCAGTGCATTGCACAGGCGAACAGACTGCTGATAGGGCAACACCGTATCCTGCTCACCATGCAGCAAAAAGAACGGTGGCAGGGGTTTGGGTGGGCTGGCAGCCGAATCGATAAGCACACGATCCGGCAGCGTATTGCGTTGAATCAGGGGTGCCGTCACATCCACGTTCTCCATCGTCTGCCCGACAACGGCTTCCAGAATACGCTGCCCCGTCCGGGTATCGACTTCTCCTTCGAGCAGTTGCCTTACGAAGTCACTGAAATCCACCGGTGCATAGAACAGGACAGCACTGGCAATCTCTGCGGCACGTTCCACGGCCAGAACGCCTGCCAGATGGCCACCGGCCGATTGGCCGAACAGCACCGGTTTGCCACTGACACCGTAGGTCGAGCCGTTCTGCAACACCCAGGTCAACGCGTCGCTGGCATCCTGCAGTACCTGTTCGAGCGTGGCGTTGTTGCATTCCATCGTGCCTTCTGCATCACCAATAAGCCGATAGAACGGTGCGAACACCACGAATCCCTGGTTGACCAGCTGCGTGGCAAACGACTCGATTCCCAGCGCGCCGGATGAACGCCGTTGCCAGCTGCCACCGTGGAACGCGACCAGGGGGCGCAATTCCGAGGTCTGGACAGCCGGGTCAATGGCGCCGGGATGTGGCGCATGAATGCGCATCTCCAGTTCGCACTGGCCCATGTCCGTGCTGACACGCTTGTAGTTCACACGCTGGGTGAAGGGCTGCAATCGGCCGTCAAGCGGCACGGCACCGATGTCGAAGCGCGTACCGGGGGACAAGGTCCAACGATCGAGCTCGTCACTGAATGAGGCGGCATTGCCCAGACGTCGGGAATCGAGCACTGCCCGGCAATAGTCCACCGTGCTGCTGGCCTCGAAATCCACCGCCAGCTGGCAGGAATCGTCGGCATACCAGGTGGTGGCGTTGATCTGCTCGACCAGCAATTCTTCATCAGGGCCTGCAGTGTCGGGAATCTGTACCGCCGAGCACCCCGCCCCATCGAGGGTATACAAGGGCTGATGCAATAACGAGGTTTGCAGAATGCCAGCGGCCTCACACTGGGCAGCACCGCCGAAGAGCTCTTCCAGGCGGTCATCATCACCGAGTACCAACGCTGCGAGCAACTCCAGCCGATGCGTTCGCAGATAGCCCAACGACAGAGAAAAATCTCCTTCCGGTGACAACAGACTGTACAGGCGATCGATCTGTTCATCGGACGGATCCGGCAGATCGACAATCAACAAGCCGTTGTCCAGCTCGGCATCGAGCGCCGAGAGCAGATCCTGTTGCAACTGATCCACCATGCGCCTGATCTCCCCGGGATCCAGCGCATCATCGATTTCGTCTTCCAGCAGGCTCTCCAGCACATCGCGCAGCAGTGAATCATCGACATCGGCGCGGATATCATGCCGGACAAGGCTGCCGCTCAGGTTGATGTCGGGGCGCAGGATCAGGCGCTGCCTGTCGGTCTCCAGCACCGGATTGAGCTGCAATTCCAATTCCAGCGACAAGGCAGCGGTACCACTGGCATCGAAACTGAAACTGTCACTGGCCAGTTCCTGACAGCCATCCAGGCGAAAACCGAAGATCTGCTTGGCCCGCCCTTGCGCCACGATTCGTGCATCCAGTTCCAACCCGATCGTGATCGGCTGATCGATGGACTCCAGCGACATAAACAGACGCGTATCCGAGGCCAGCGTCACATTCGTGTTCAGCGTACGCACCTCGGTACGGTTGCAACTGTTGCTACCTTGCAGATCCGTGGCGACTTCGCTGAACAGCAACTCACCTTCACGCAGTGTCAGATCTGCGGCGGACAACTCGTCACGGATCTTCTGCAATACCAGCCTCTGCACGGCATCGGGCTCACCGTCCAGCCGGTCGATGGCCTCGCCCAGCTCTCCCACACTGACTTGCAGCGGCGCTGCGCGCAGCGGTGAAGTGAGGCAGTACAGGCTCAGGCTGAGTGCTGCCAGACAGGCAAATCCGTGGAATCTTCTGCGAATGACGGCCTCTCCCACTATCGTCGGATGATCAGGAATCAGACGCTGTCAGACGTTGCAGGGGGACAGATGGTGTTGGCACCCCGACTGTGTGCAGCGGCCAGATAAAAAGCGCACGCTGCCAGTGTACCCAGTTTTGTACCGGGCACACAGCACTGTCCGCAACTGTCACAGTACTGAAACAACTCAGACAGAGAACAGAGAACAGAGAACAGAGAACAGAGAACAGAGAACAGAGAACAGAGAACAGAGAACAGAGAATAGAGAATAGAGAATAGAGAATAGAGAATAGTACGTCAGAGTCGCCGGCGCATCCTTGCCTCGATGCACCAGCGACCGGGTGGAATCAGTGGACGTGTCCGCCAGAGAGGGGGGAGCCATCGGCATTGTAGAAGCCGGATGCGCCATGCTGCACGAATCCCAACCTGATCATCTTCATCAGAAAGGGGTCCGACTCATTGTCACCGACATCGGCATAGTCCGTGGCGGCAAAATCATCGAAGGCTTGCAACGAGCGCTCCACCAGCGTTGCATCGGTCTTCAGCTCATCCATGCGCCACTGGGTGATGCGTCGCTGCCCCAGAGAATCGGTGTTGCGAACCAGATAGCGTTCAACCAGCTGCAATTCCGGGAGCCATGTCAGGCTCGCCCCGGAGAACGGCACAGGCTTGCCCATCCTGTCTGTCGGGGCGAAGTCATAGGTTTCGGTTCTCAGGCAACCCTCCCCTTCAGACCCCGTCAACTGCATCGACTCCAGGCGATCCTGGCTGATCCAGCGCGAACGAGACTCCCAATCCTTTGACCCCTTGCCACCGTTGATATCAAAGGCATCGTATTCGATGGCTCTTTCGTCAGCGGTAAAATAACGCACCGGCTTCAGAAAACCATTGCGGGTACGTGTCCACTGATCAGCCACGTTCCTGTCGGGATAGTGGTACATCACCTGATTGCCCGCTCGCCAGAAATCCAGCTTCACGTCCTGCCGACCATTGGAAGAGATCGTGTAGCTGGCCCCCAGGATCTCGCGAAGCTCTTCACAGGATGCCCCGGTATCGTCGGACATCGCGAGACCCGGTGCAATCAGCCCCAGCAGCAGCGCTGCCCTTCTCGCCAGAGTGGCGAGAGCCCCCGGATGAATCACGGCACTCAATTGACGACACCCAGAGCGGTATTGGCCTTGCCGATCAGATCTGCTGCGAAGTCCATGGCATGAAAGATCTGGTTCTGCTCCAGCGTACCGGTGAGCAGTGAAGCGGCCGGACCTTGCGAGTAGATACCGACATCTTCACCGGCATGAGTTTCCGAGCCCAGCGGGATCAGGGCCTCCTGATGAAATCCGGGAGACGTGGTATCCACCAGTGTCAGATCCTGACGACCATTGGCGGCGGGCAAGCCGTAGCCTGCGTCCGCATCGGTTTCAGATTGCAGATCCCGGAAACCGAGTCCGTTGGTATATCCCAGTGTGGTGTACGGCAGATTATCAGCGGCCAGAGCCGGTTCATCGGATCCCACCGATACCACCTTGCCCAGAATCGGATTACCACGCTTCGGGTAACCGGCAATGGTGAACACATGACTGTGATCCGCGGTCACGATGATCAGCGTCTCGGCCGGGTCGGTAGCGTCCATGGCAGCCTGGACGGCGGCGGCGAATTCAATCGTATCGGTCAAGGCTCCGGAGGCATTGCCCGCATGGTGGGCGTGATCGATACGGCCCGATTCGACACTGAGAAAAAAGCCCTCGTCGTTGTTGTCCAGTATGGCAATGGCCTTTTCGGTCATTGCCGACAGGCTCGGCTCTCCGGCGATATCATTGCCGCGATCCGCTTCGTACTGCATGTGCGATTCATTGAACAATCCCAGTACATGCGAGGTCACCTCCGGATCCAGGGCATCGAAACCTGCCTGATCCATGACATAGTTGCCATCGGTGTACAGGCCTTTCCACTCAGCTGTCAGGTCTCGTTCATCCGTACGGTCACCTTCGACATCACTGCTGGCATCCGGGCTGTTGAAACTGGCGTCCTTGGGCAGGAAGTGCCGTCGGCCGCCACCGAACATGACTTCCATGCCATCGACATCCAGACCCTCATAACGTGCTTCCAGACGGGCCTCGAAGTTGACCAGCTGCGAGGCAATGTCTTCACACCCGGCAGCTACCGCCTCTTCCGGCATGTCGGAGACATCTTCCCAATTGCGATCAGCCGACTTGGCATAGGTGGCAGCAGGTGTGGCGTGCGTTATGCGCGCCGTGGACACCACACCGGTGGACATTCCGGCCATCTCGGCCAGCTCCAGGGCCGTGACCAGTTCATTGCCGGCCACGCTGGAGCAATCGCCGCGAACGATGTCTTCACCGACACCAATGACGCCGACATCCGTCTTCACGCCACTCATCAGTGCCGACATGGTACCGGCTGAATCCGGTGTCTGAGCATCCACGTTGTACGTCTTGGCAAGTCCGACAAACGGCATGTTGCCGAAGCTGAGCGTATTCTCCTCGCCCTGCTCACCACGCTGTTGCCCTTCCAGAATGCGTGCGGCGGTCACGGTGGAAATACCCATGCCGTCACCCACGAACAGAATGACGTTCTTCGCGGCACCACGAGTTTCTGCGTAGTCCTGCGCATCGGCAACGCTGGCTGCCGCCTGCACGAACCAGTCATTGCTGGTGGTATTGCTCAACAGTGCAGCCTCGGCCCCCGTGGAGTCATCATCCTGTGGAGATGAGTCATCGTCATCGCTGCAGGCCGCCAGAGTCATTGCTGCCAACAGTGACAGGGTGATCAATCGAATATTCATTATCGTCTCTATCCTGTGTATCGGTTCAGTTGTTGGCGCTGGCCGCAAAGCTCTGCGACGTCAGTTCCAGAGCCTGGTCAATGATGTGGAAAACAAGGTTCTGCTCGATTACCCCATTGACGCGAAATGCACCCGGCCCTGTCGCATGCAGAGCGACATCTTCACCGGCATGGGTTTCCGAACCCAGAGGAATCAGAGCCTCCTGATGAAAACCCGGTGTCAGGGTGTCCACCGCACTGATATCCTGCCGACCGGCAGCGCCGTCCAGGCTGTAACCGGCATCCGCATCGGTCTCGGCCCCCAGATCACGAAAACCCAGCCCATTGCTGTATCCCAGCGTGGTATAGGGGAAACCATCATCTGCCAGCGTTGGCTCGGTCTCGCCTACCGCGACCACCTTGCCCAGAATCGGATTACCGCGCTTCGGGTAACCGGCGATGGTGAAGACATGACCATGATCCGCCGTTACCAGAATCAACGTGTCGTTCGGATCAGTGGCCTCGTAGGCCGCCCGTACCGCATTGGACAGTTCGATCGTGTCGTTCAGCGCGTTGTAGGCATTGCCGGCGTGGTGAGCATGATCGATCCGACCTGACTCAACAGTGAGGAAGAAGCCTGCCTCATTCTGCTTGAGCAGGCTGATAGCCTTATCGGTCATCTGACTCAGCGAAGGCTCGCCAGCAATATCGTTGCCGCGGTCCGCCTCGTACTGCATATGGGATTCATTGAACAAGCCCAGTACCGGAGTTGCAGAATCATCGAGAGCATCAAAGCCGGCCTGGTCGAAAACGTAGCTGCCCGCCGGGTACTGCGCCGCCCATTCATCGATCAGATTGCGCTCATCGCTACGATCACCTTCCACCTCACTGGCAGCATCCGCACTGTTGGCCGCTGCATCCTTGGGCAGAAAATGACGACGGCCACCGCCGAAGACGACGTCCAGACCATCGACATCGGCAGCGGTGAAACGGGCTTCCAGATTCGCTTCGAAGTTGATCAGCTGCGAAGCGATATCCTCACACCCCGCTGCAATGGCCTCTTCAGGCATGTCCGAGATATCTTCCCAGTTCCGATCAGCCGACTTGGCATAGGTGGCTGCAGGTGTGGCGTGCGTAATGCGCGCCGTACTGATGATGCCGGTGGCAAGCCCCTTGAGCTCGGCGAGTTCGAGAGCCGTCACGACCTCATTGCCAGATACTGTCGAGCAATCTCCGCGCACGATGTCCTCATCCACGCCGATGACGCCCACATCGGTCTTGATACCGGAAATCATCGCGGTCATGGTGCCGGCGGAATCGGGTGTCTGAGCATCGACGTTATAGGTCTTGACCAGCGACGTATAGGGGAATCGCTCGAAACTCAGATAGCCCTCTTCACCTGGCTGCCCGGCACGTTGTCCAGCCAGAATCCTGGCAGCCGTCAGCGTCGATACGCCCATACCGTCACCGACGAACAGGATCACGTTCCTGGCAGTGCCGTTGGATTGCCGCTGCAGACGTTCCAATTGCACGGTCTGGGCGTCGGTGAACCAGGCACTGTTGGCCTGCCCCGCGGGTACGGCCTGAGCATTGGCCTGTGTGGAACATATCAGCGCGGTGGCCAGGGTGCCGATGCTCGTAGCCAGTGATATTCTGCTTTTCATGATGGCGATGTTGACTGGGTGTGCGCGGAATCTACTGATCCCGGATGAAACCATCATGACAACCGAGTGTCAAAGCCGCGGGGAGCGGCTCCTTTCGTGTCAAATACAACTTGTTACATTTACAGGTGCAGGTTTTGTCATGATCTTCAAAAAGTGCATGAGATTCTCACAAGCATGAAATCCTGGAAATCAGGCGGCCTTGCCGCTATCGTCGTTGTGGCAGCGACGGCCTACTGGTGGTCCCAGTCTCAGGGCACGACGCCCTCCGATGGGGCACAAACAGCGCAGGCAGGTTCAGGTGGGCGAGGCGGTGAAGGTGGCCCGGGTGGCAGAGGACCATCAGCAGCACTGGTCGTTGTGAAACCGGTGGTGGACGCTGTCATCAACGATCGGCTGAAGGCGGTTGGCAGCGGCAAGGCGCTTGCCTCGGTCAGTGTCGTGCCATTATCCAGCGGTCTGCTGACCGACGTACTGGTCAAGTCCGGCCAGCAAGTCAGCAAGGGTGATGTGCTGGCCCTGCTTGATGACGACGAGCAAAGTCTCGCCCGCGACCGTGCTGCCCGTACTGCCGAAAATGCAGCTGTGGATGAAGCGCGACTGGCACAACTCTATCGTACCCGCACCACGACCGAGGCAGAACTGATCAGAAGCCGCGCCGATCTGGCCGATGCCAATCTGGCGCTACGTGAAGCAGAGCTGGCCCTGGCCCGCCGAAAGATCACCGCACCCATTGATGGCATCGTGGGACTGGTGGCTGTGGATTCAGGCAATTATGTCACGACCCAGACCGAGATCGTCACGATCGACAACCGTGAAACCATCGTGCTCGAATTCTGGGTGCCCGAACGATTCGCCAATCAGATCAAGGTCGGCCAGGCGCTCGAGGCCACAGCCCAAGCCAATCCCTCACGCGTTCATCAGGGCCTCATCACCGGTATCAGCAGTCGTGTCGAGAGTGACAGCCGAACCCTGCCGGTCGAGGCACAGCTGGACAACCAGAGCGACACGCTGCGACCCGGCATGTCATTCAACCTGTCTCTGGCGTTCAACGGAGAAACCTACCCGGCCGTCGACCCCCTGGCCATCCAGTGGGATTCCACAGGCTCCTTCGTGTGGCGAGCCAACGGCGACAAGGCCGAGCGCATTCCGGTGAAGATCATTCAACGCAACCCCGAGTCGGTCCTGGTGGCCAGTGAACTGGCCGCAGGCGATGAAGTGATTACAGAAGGTCTGCTGACCTTGCGCCCCGGTTCCCAGATACGCATACAGGGTGCCCCGCGCAATGCACCCGGTGGGCAAGGCTCCGGCAACCGGCCGGCACCGGGTGAGAATACGGCTGCAGCCAACGCTGCCACGACACAGGCCGCCCAACCATGAGCAACGACACGCAAGGGCATTTGACGCCACCAGATGACAGTTCACTGTCATCCAGCAAGAATGATTTCACCTCCCTGTTCGTACGCCGACCGGTGCTGTCCACGGTACTGAGCCTGCTGGTCATTGTCGCCGGCCTCGCCGCCATCGTCGGTGTGGAAATCCGTGAACTGCCTGCGGTCGACAGCCCGGTCATCAGCGTGACCACCACCTACTCCGGTGCGTCACCGGAAACCATCGATCGCGAGGTAACTGCGGTGATCGAGTCCGCCGCGGGGCGGGTACCGGGCGTGCAATCGATATCCTCCTCCTCCTCGTTCGGCAGTAGCCGGGTGACCGTGGACTTCAAGGAATCAACCGATCTGGACGTTGCCGCCTCCGACATGCGCGATGCCATAGCGCGCGTGTCACGCGATCTGCCAGAGGATGTCGATGATCCGCGGATCGTCAAGGCAGACAGTGACGCCGAGGCGGTCATGCGCCTGGCCGTCACCTCGGACAGGCTGAGTGCCGAGGAGATGACCATCATTGTCGAGAACCAGATCGTCGACAACTACACGGCTGTCAACGGCGTCGCCGATGTCCAGGTCTATGGCGATCGTGAGCAGGTGTTTCGAGTGGATGTGGACCAGACGAAACTGGCCAGTCGTGGTCTGAGCATCGCTGACCTGGCAGGCGCGCTGGAGGATGCCGCCTTCGATACGCCAGCGGGTTCGCTCTCCAGCGACACTCAGGATCTTTCCGTGCGCGCCACGGCTACCGTCAATTCAGCCGAAGAATTCGAGACACTGCTGATCGACGAACGCACCCGTATCGGCGATATCGCCACGGTAACCCTGGGTGCCGACATCGGTTCCAGCTCCCTGCGCGCCAATGGCCGCACCGGAATCGGCATGGGCATCATTCGGCAGGCCGGTTCCAACACGCTCGAGATCTCCGACGATGTGCGCGCCGTCACCGACCGCCTCAACCAGAGTCTGCCCGAAGGCATGGAAGTCCGTGTCACCAGCGATGATGCCGTGTTCATTCGTGGCTCCATCAAGGAGGTTCTGCTGTCGATCTCGCTGGCCATCGCCATCGTCATCTCGATCATCTACGTCTTTCTGCTCAACTGGCGCGCCACGCTGATTCCGGCAATCACCCTGCCTGTTGCCCTGATCGGCACTGTGGCAGGTATCTGGCTTGCCGGTTTTTCCATCAACATCCTGACCTTGCTGGCCCTGCTGCTCGCAACCGGCATGGTGGTCGATGACGCCATCGTGGTATTGGAAAACATCGTCAATCGACGCAACGACGGTGCCGGCCCCAAGGCGGCGGCTGTCATCGGCACCCGTCAGGTGTTCTTCGCCGTCATCACCACAACAGCTGTCCTGGCTGCGGTGTTCGTACCATTGTCGTTCCTGCCGGGCAAGGCCGGTGGTCTGTTTCGCGAATTCGGCTTTGTACTCGCCATTGCAGTAACGATCTCGTCCATGGTCGCCCTGACGCTGTGTCCCATGCTGGCCTCCCGCCTGCTCAAGGACGCCCCGAACTCAGCCGACGCAGAGACAGCACAGCGCAATCAGGAAAGGGCGTCGCGCAACCCGGTCAGGCGCTTTGGCAATCTGTGCGCCGACCTGTATGCCAGCGTTCTCAAGGGTTGCCTGCGTGTACCCTGGCTTGTGGTGGGTGGCAGCCTGCTGATGGCAGCGCTGGCATGGTTTACCCTGGCATCGGTTCCCGAGGAACTCATTCCACGCGAAGATCGCTCCGTGGCTCTGCTGCGCATCTCTGCACCGCAGGGGGTCAGCCTGGACTACACCGCTGCCCAGTTGCGCAAGATCGAGGACATCGTGCAGCCCCTGGTGGAAAAAGGCGAGGCGGAAAACGTGTTCTCACTGGCCGGCCGAGGCGGCAGCAGCAACAGCGGCTTCATGGTGGTGACACTCAAACCCTGGGAAGACAGAGACCGCTCTCAGCAGGATATCGTGGATGACATCAACGCGGGTCTGCGCACCATTCCCGGCGTACGTGCCTTCGCCATCCAGCCGAACAGTCTGGGCATTCGTGGTGCCGGCTCGGGCCTGAAAGTGGCAATCGCAGGCAGCAGTTACCAGACACTGGCATCAACGGCCGACAGCATCGTCGAGCAGCTGGAACAGGATCCGCGCTTCGGACGGGTGGAGCTGGGCTACGAGACCAATCAGGCACAGCTCTCCATCAGCATCGATCGGGAACGGGCTGCAGACCTGGGCATCGATATCACCGGACTGGCAGCGGCCATGCAATCGGTGCTCGATGGGCGTGACATCGGCGATGTGTTCATCGAGGATCGTGCCGTGGCCGTGAAGTTGCTGTCCACCACCCAGCCGGTAAACGACCCCACCGATCTGGCCAATCTGTTCCTGCGCACATCTGATGGCCGCATCGTGCCGATGTCCACCATCGCCTCGCTCACCGAATCGGCCATAGCCCCTTCCCTGCCGCGCGAAGAACGATCGCGAGCCGTGACCATCACCGCAAGCCTGACGCCGGAGATGGCACTGCGTACCGCGATGCAGGAGTTCGAGGGCATTGCAACGCCTCTGCTGGAGAGCGACATGCGACTGATTCCACTGGCTGAAGCGGCTTCCCTGAACGAAACCTCCAGTGGCCTGGCACTGACCTTCGGCTTTGCCATTGTCATCGTGTTTCTGGTGCTCGCGGCGCAGTTCGAGAGTTTTGTCAGCGCTCTTATCATCATGTTCACGGTGCCCTTCGGCCTGGCCAGCGCGGTCTTCGCCCTGTACCTGACCGGCACCAGTCTGAACGTCTACAGTCAGATCGGCCTGGTACTGCTGGTAGGCATCATGGCCAAGAACGGCATTCTGATTGTCGAATTCGCCAATCAGCTGCGTGATGAAGGCATGAGCGTGGCCGAGGCATCACTGCAGGCCGCCACGATACGCTTGCGACCCGTCGCCATGACGCTGTTCTCGACCGTACTGGGTGGTGTGCCACTGGTACTGGCATCGGGTGCCGGCGCGGAAGCCAGAACGGCTCTGGGTTGGGTCATTGTCGGAGGACTGGGTATCGCCACCTTCTTCACCCTGTTCCTGACCCCCGTGGCCTATCGTCTGCTGGCCGGGTTCTCGACATCCAAGGGTGCGGCGAATCGCGAGCTGACCGAAGAGCTGCAGCAAGTCAACCGAAGCAAGGCCACCGTCGGACACGCCGTCTGACGACGCCACAGCGATTCGGCGCACTGGATCAGTGCGTCGAATCGGACACGCCATTCGTCTGTGACGAACTGAACTGACAGTCATATCCCTGACATATTTCGCTTGAAATAGTCGGATGCGCTGGTATGGTAGTGGGGAAAGTAACATGACTCCCGTCGGGCAATCTTCAGTCATTGCCCGACACCCCCTCTCCGGAACAGCAACTCATGACCACACGACGGATGCTTTTGTCCAGGCCACTGGCAGCCAAGGGAATCTTCTCCATCGCCGGCATTCTTGCAGCCAGCCTGATAAGCGGTGGCAGCGCCCTCGCGGCTGAATTCACGGCTCGCATTGGCCATCTCGAATCGGACCAGCAGTCACGTCATGTGCATCTGCAGAAAGTCGCAGACCTGGTTGCAGAACGCAGTGGTGGGGCCGTGGAGTTCCAGATCTTTCCGCAAGGTCAGCTGGGCGGACAACGCGAAATGACGGAGAGCGTGCAGCTGGGCACTCTGGAAGCGACCGTATCACCGGCGGCTTTCCTCGGCGGATTCAATGCCGCGGTGTCGATTCTGGATATCCCCTTTCTGCTGCCGGCCGATGAATCCGACGCGCAGACGCTGCGTGACGGTTCCTTCGGGCAAGCCCTGCTCGACTCCTTCGATGCGAAAGGCGTCAAGGCCATCGCACTCTGGCCGAACGGGCGCAAGAATTTCACATCCAACAAGCCGCTGGACAGCATCGATGCCTTCAATGGCCAGAAGTTTCGGGTCATGGACTCGAAGATCCTGATCGAACAGTTCGATGCCCTGGATGCCAGCGCCATTGCCCTGCCCTTCGGCGAGCTCTACACCTCTCTGCAAACCGGTGTCGTCGATGGCCAGGAAAATCCGCTGGATACGATCCAGCGCATGAAATTCCACGAAGTCCAGAAGTACCTGGTGCTGTCCAATCACGGTGCCATGGAAGATGTCGTGCTGTTCAATCCCGGCTGGTGGCAGAGTATCGGTGAAGAAAACCAGAGCATCATCACCGAGGCCTTTCATGCCGTCATTCCCGAACTCGGCAGTCACAAGGCCGATGCCGTGAAAGCGGCGCTGGATATCATCAGTCAGAGCGATATCGACATTCGTGAAATCAGCGATGAAGAACGCACGACCATGCGAGCGCTGGTGTTCGACAAGGCACGCGATGCCTATCTGGAACGCGCCGGTGATGAAGGTGACGCACTGATGCAGGTCTACGACGAAGCCTATAACGCGCTGTAGTCACCGCGTTTCTCCGGCTGTGACTGGCCTCGCGCTGATCAGACGCATGGAGCGCGTCTGGCTGATCACGATCTTTCTGAGCATGGTCGTGTTGTTCTTCGCCAATGTTCTGGTACGCACCTTCGCACCTCAGCATGCCAGTGATCTGGCGTGGACCGAAGAGGCCGTGCGCCTGCTGAACATCTTTCTGGTCTTCGGCGGTCTCGGTCTGGCGCTTGAACGCGGGCGCCATGTCAGCATTGACAGTCTGCGCGAGAAACTGAGACCCGCGCTGCGTCTCGCGCTATACCGGTGTATCGACGCAATCGGACTTCTGGCCTCGCTGTACATGGCCTGGCTGTCCTTCAAACTCGTGCGTTTCGTGCTGGCAACCGGTCAACGCAGCCCGACACTGGATATTCCCATGGGCTGGATCTACGCCGCGCCGCTGGGTGGCTTCTGCCTGCTGGCCCTGCGTTATGGTCTGAGTCTCACCGGCCGTATCGATCGCCGCCCGCAAGGTGCACAGGCGGACTCCTCACCCACCTCGCCCCCTGCCGCCCAATGATCGCGCTCATCGTACTGATCGCCCTGGCCTTGCTGGTGCTGGGCTTCGAGATGTTTCTGGTGCTGCTGATACCCGCGCTGGCCACCAAGACCGTTTTCTACGCCAATCTGCCGGACGTCTCCCTGATCCAGAAGATGGTGGGCGGTATCAACCATTCCACACTGCTGGCGGTCCCTTTCTTCATACTGGCCGCCGAACTCATGGGTTCGGGGCAGATTGCCAACCGTCTGACGCATCTGGTCAAGAGTCTGCTGGGTCATTCGCGCGGCGGCATGGGACATACCGTTATTGGCGGCTCCATGGCATTCGGCTCGGTATCGGGATCTGCACCTGCCACCGTGGCCGCGATGGGACGCATGGTCTATCCGGAGATGCGCAGCAGTGGATTCTCCGAGCGATTCAGTCTCGGCCTGCTGGTCGCCAGCGCCGAAACCGCTCTGCTCATACCACCGTCCATCACCTTCATCATCTATGGCTGGATGACCGGCACTTCCATTGCCAGGCTGTTTGCCGGTGGACTGGCCATCGGTCTGGTGCTGGGCATCGCCTTTGCGCTGCTGGTCTCCTGGGAAGCTCGCCGTCAGGGCTTGCTGGCCGCGGCACGAACCTCGGCAGCCGAACGATTCGCCGCGCTGCGATCAGCCACCTGGGCGCTCGGCATGCCGGTGATCATTCTCGGCGGCATCTATTCCGGCATCTTCACCCCCACCGAGGCAGCAGCCGTGAGCGTGGTCTATGCCATCGTGGTGGAAATGCTCGTCTACAGGAATCTGAGCCTGCGACAGCTGGCAGATATCGTCGAAGCCAGTGCTCTGTCCACCGCCATCATCTTCGTCTTGCTGGCCATGGGCGGCATGCTCTCCTTCTTCGTGACCCTGGCCCAGGTGCCGCAGCATATCAGCGAATTTCTGGTTGCCATCGACGCCGGCCCGGTTACCTTCCTGCTCGCAGTCAATCTGTGCTTCCTGATCGCCGGCATGTTCATCGACCCGAATTCGGCGCTGCTGATACTGGTCCCTCCGTTGTTTCCGGTGGCCACCTCCCTTGGCGTGGACCCGGTGCATTTCGGCATGATCGTCTCTCTCAACATAGGCCTTGGCATGATCACGCCGCCCTTCGGCCTGGACATCTTTGTCGCCTCCTCCACCCTGAACAAGCCGGTTGCAACCATCATCAGCGGCGTCTGGCCCTTTGTATTGGCCAATCTCGTGGTCCTGATGATCATCACCTATGTACCGGGCATCTCCCTGTTTATCCCGTCATTGCTCTTCAGCTGACCACCTTCCTGATCCGATGACAACACAATCGCTCAAGTTACCTGTTTCATTCACCGCTATCTCGCCTATCCGCCGGAAATTCCACGGTTGCCGGACATGCGGTTCCCTGTCATGAACAAGTACCGAGCAAAAGCCCCTGTGACGAACCCCAGAGAAATGCTGTGGCAACACTGTCGCCAACGGTGGCAACGGGTGAGAGGCGCGATGGCTCATCGGTGGCGCCTCTGTCGTCAACAACAGGCACTGCATCGACAGACGAGATCGGCAACTGTCCGCAACCCTGGCTTCAGCCCCGGTACCGCAAGATCGGTCCTGCTGGTTGGCCAGAATGCCAAGGCCACAGACGCCAGCCGATTGCTGCTGTCACTGGCACGCGTGCTTTCACGGGAATACGACATCGATGTGCGGGTTCTGCTCAAGCACGGAGGCAGCCTTCTACCCCGCTTCATGGATATCGCCGAGACGATCGTGATGAAGGCCGATTCTGACCCAAGACTACAGAACCCGTTTCAGGACTGCGGCTGTCGGCATGCCATCTTCAACGGCAGCCATACGGGAGACCTGCTGGAGGCTGCGCAGCAGGCGGGGGTGAGCTGCGTTGCTCTGCTGCATGAGACCTCGGCCGTTATTCAGGCCGATTGCCTGCAACCGGAAGTCAACGAAATCGCTCACCTGGCCAGACACCTGGTCTTTTCCTCGGCAACCGTGCGAACAGAATTCGGCTACCACGAACCCTTCATCAGCGGCTCGGTGCAGGTCAGCGCCCCGGGACTGGAGCCGATAGACAGCCGGATGAAGAACAACAGCGACGTCCTGCGTCGCCAACTCGGCCTGCGCAAGGAAGACCGACTGATCATCGGCACCGGCCGCGGCAGCCGCCGCCGAGGCTTCGACCACTTCGTGCTGGCCGCGCAACGCCTGTGTGCCAGACACGATGATCTGCATTTCTGCTGGATCGGCAATCGTTCTCGGGACATGAAGCAGTGGCTGCGCAGCTTGCCTCGGCACACGCTGAAGGGGCGACTTCACCTGCTTGACCGTGCCCGATACACAGACTCCTGGCTGACAGCAGCCGATGCGCTGTACGTCTCATCCCGCATGGACCCCTACCCCCGCGATGCCCTGCAGGCCACGAGTCTGGGCAAACCGGTGGTGATCCATGAAGGCGCTACCGGATTCGATGCACCCTTGCTGTCCCTGCTGCTTCAGGCGGATATCGACAATATTGATGCCATCGACAAGGCCCTGCAGGCGGCCGTTTACACCGATTCGCCCGAAAAATCCGGCCAGCGGCAAGCGTGTATCCGGGCACACCACCAACTGCGTGACTACGCGCAGTCCCTGTTGCCATTGATCGGCTTGCCAATGGAGCCGACAGCCGTGGTCCGCGAAGACTCGGCCTGGCAGGAGCTCGACACACTGACGTTGACAAGCGGGTAGAATCCATCGATCTGCCGGTGTGATGCAATACTGCCAGAGTCCCCGACCTCTTCCCCTCCATCACTGTGGCCTACCGCATGAAGCAACGTTCCATTCTGATTACCGGTTGCTCATCGGGCATCGGACTAGACGCTGCCCGCACGCTGCAAAAGCGGGGTTGGCGTGTGCTGGCCACCTGCAGACAGGCCGAGGACTGTGAACGCCTTGTCGCAGAAGGTCTGGAGTCCTTTGTGCTGGATTACGCCAGCAGTGAGAGCGTGCAGGCGGGTGCCCGGCAGGCGCTGGCACTGACCCATGGCCAACTGGACGCCCTGTTCAACAATGGCGCCTTCGCCATACCGGGCCTGGTGGAGGATCTGCCGCGGGATGCCCTCAGAACACTGTTCGAAACCAATCTGTTCGGCCAATTCGAGCTGATCAACGCGCTGCTGCCTGCCATGCGGGCGCAGGGCCATGGCAGGATCGTCAATTGCTCGTCGGTGCTGGGCTTTGCAGCAATGCCCTTTCGTGGTGCATATGTGGCCAGCAAGTTCGCAATGGAAGGTCTGACCGATACGCTACGCCTGGAATTGCGTCATACCGGAATTCAGATCGTACTGATAGAGCCGGGTCCGATCGGCACGCGCATACGAGAAAATTCCATTCCTCATTTCGAGCGCTGGATAGACTGGCAATCCTCTGCGCAACGAGAGGCCTATGAAACCCTGCTGCGCCCGCGACTGTACGAGCCGAAACTGAAGAAGGACCGCTTCGAGCTACCGTGCAGCGCAGTGAGCGACAAGCTGATTCATGCGCTGGAAAGCCGCCAGGCGCGCCCCCGTTACTACGTGACGACACCGACTCGCATCGCGGGCGTGCTCAAGCGCATTCTGAGCACACGGTGGCTGGATCGCGTGCTGTCCCGCTAGGCCGTCAGCCCACCAACATTCGCGATTTCGTCACAGTTGGCCCTTGGTGGTATACCATATAGCTGATTTTTGGGGCGTCAATTACATTCTGGTGGCCATTCAGCCGCCACTATTTCCAGCGCAGTGTCCGATTAAGAGCCGCCAGACGCGGCAACAGAGTCGGATCCTGATCGGAAAAGACCCACGGAGAGACAGGTGCTCAGACGGCCAATTGCTTCAGTGCTAGTCAATGACGACGGGCAGCAAGTACTTGCACCCGCCTTGCAGAGCTGCCTTCCGCCCCTGGATTCCCTGTCCGACCTCCCACGATCACTTCTCTGGCGGAGGCATTTCTTCCTATGAAACGCCCTGTCACCGTTTATCCGGTCGCCACCGGCAGCAATGCTGCGGCTCCCGCCCCTTGTAACAGTCCATCCATGAGACCTTGCTTCTATGAATATTCATGAATATCAGGCAAAGGCGCTGCTGAAATCATTCGGCGCCCCCGTATCAGAAGGAGTGCCCATTCTGTCACTCGACGATATCGATACCGCGGTATCCTCCTTGCCTGGTCCCGTCTACGTGGTCAAGAGCCAGATTCACGCAGGTGGACGCGGCAAAGGTACCTTCAAGGAGCTCTCTAGCGATGCCAAGGGTGGCGTTCGCGTCTGCTTTTCGGCAGACGAAGCACGCAGCAATGCCCAGGAGATGTTCGGCAAGACGCTGGTCACGGCCCAGACAGGCCCTGCCGGCAAGCAGGTCAACCGCCTCTACCTGGAAGACGGCGCCGATATCGCCCGTGAACTGTATCTGTCCATTCTGGTGGACCGTGACAACAGCAAGGTCTCCTTCGTGGCGTCCACTGAAGGTGGCATGGATATCGAGACCGTCGCCCATGACACTCCCGAGAAGATCCATACCGTTGCCATCGATAGCCTGAAAGGCATCGTCGATGCCGACATCGATGCACTGAACGCCGCATTCGAACTTGACGGTGCTGCAGCCGAAGATGGCAAGACCCTGTTTCCCCTGCTCTACAAGGCATTTGTCGATACCGACATGAGCCTGCTGGAAATCAACCCGCTGGTCGTGCTCAAGGACGGTCATCTGCGTGTTCTGGACGCCAAGGTCTCGTTCGACGGCAATGCCCTGTTCCGTCACCCGGAGATCGTCGAACTGCGCGACAAGACCGAAGAAGACGACAAGGAGATCGAAGCCTCCAAGTACGACCTGGCCTACATCGCTCTGGACGGCGACATCGGCTGCATGGTCAACGGTGCAGGTCTGGCCATGGCCACCATGGACATCATCAAGCTGTACGGCGCCTCTCCTGCCAACTTCCTGGATGTCGGGGGCGGTGCAACAGCCGAGAAGGTCACGGCAGCATTCAAGATCATCACCTCCGACCCGAACGTGAAGGGCATTCTGGTCAACATCTTCGGTGGCATCATGCGTTGTGACGTCATTGCCGAAGGTGTGGTCACGGCAGTCAAGGAAGTCGGCTTGAAGGTACCTCTGGTTGTCCGCCTCGAAGGCACCAAGGTCGAAGAAGGCAAGGCCATCATCAATTCAAGCGGCCTTAATGTAATTGCCGCCGACGATCTGGACGATGCCGCCCAGAAAGTTGTCAACGCGGTCAAGGGATAAGCAGACATGTCAATATTGATCAACGAAAACACCAAGGTCCTCGTTCAGGGCTTGACCGGAAAAACCGGTACCTTCCATACCGAACAGGCGCTGGCCTATCACGGTACCAAGATGGTTGGCGGCATCCACCCCAAGAAAGGCGGTAGCGTCTGGACTTGCGGTGCCGGCGACGCTCAAGGTCAGGAACTGCCCATCTTTGCCACTGTCAAGGAAGGCAAGGCAGAAACCGGCGCAACCGCCTCCGTGGTCTATGTGCCACCCGCAGGTGCAGCAGCTGCCATCACCGAAGCCATCGATGCCGAGATCGAACTGATCATCTGCATCACGGAAGGTGTACCGGTACGCGACATGGTGGAAGTCAAGGCTCGGCTGCAGGATTCCAACTCTCGTCTGGTAGGTCCCAACTGCCCGGGCATCCTGACACCGAACGCCTGCAAGATCGGCATCATGCCCGGCAGCATCTTCATGAAGGGCAGCGTCGGCGTTGTCTCTCGCTCGGGTACGCTGACCTATGAAGCGGTTTATCAGACCACACAGGCGGGCCTCGGCCAGACGACGGCGGTTGGTATCGGTGGTGACCCGGTCAAGGGCACCGAATTCATCGACGTTCTGGACCTGTTCCTTGACGACGAGGAAACCAAATCCATCATCATGATCGGTGAGATCGGTGGATCTGCCGAGGAAGAAGCGGCAGAGTGGCTGATCGAACAGGCCAAGCAAGGTCGCAAGAAGCCCATGGCCGGTTTCATCGCGGGTCGCACAGCGCCTCCGGGACGCACCATGGGTCACGCCGGTGCGGTCATCTCCGGTGGCAAGGGTGGTGCTGAAGACAAGATTGCCGCCATGGAAAGTGCCGGCATTGTCGTATCACGCTCGCCAGCCAAGCTGGGTGAAGCACTGCTTCAGGCCATCGGCTGAAGCTTTTTTCGCAGGCGGGGCCAGCTCGGCCCTGCCTTGATCTTCTGCTACCGGCCATCGTCCTGATGGCCGGCAGCGACTTCGTCAGTTCTTCGACAACTCGATGTAATCGATGGCAAAGCCATTGCTGCGCCCCGAGATTTCCAGCTGATACGTCTGCCCGGCCTTCAGGTTCTGCTTCAGAACATAACGTTTGCCACCGGCATCGACCTTGCCTCCCACAATCCATTCGTCCTTGCCCTTGTTGAAGATCTTCACCCACGAAGATCCATCAATGCGCAACCAGACATCGTTGTTCAGATCACTGGCCGCCGGATCCAGAGCGCGACTGCGCAGCTTCAGCGTGTAGTTGCCTGTGGTTTCAGGTTTCACGGCAAAGCTCATGATCCCCTTGCCCGCCTGACGGATGTTGTACTGATTGGAGCTGGCCCAACGGATATAGCCATTGCCGGAATAGCCTGAACGATTCGTATCCTTGACCCAGCCGGCACCCAGCTTGTAGTTCTCCACTTCGAAACGAAGGCTATTCCCTCCGGTATCACTGACCGGCACCTCGGGCTCGGCAGTGTCGGCAGGAGGCACCGCATCCGGAATCTCGGCATCGGGAGTCTCCGCACTCTGGATGTTGATATCAGCCAGCGTGGGGTTGTTGAAACTTGCACAGATATAACCACTACCGCTCGGATCGCAATCCACCCGTGGCAAGCTGGTGGCCTTCGCATAGGCTTTCCTTGCGGCAGACAGACTACCGGCATAGACAGCTACCCGAGTCTCGCTGGTCACGGGCACTTCGGGTTGCGCAGGCACGCTTGGTTCCGACGGCTCATCAGGACTGACCGGGTCGGGTGCCGAGTCGTTGCTGGTATCGGCCAGCGTGGGGTTCTGGAAGCTTGCGCAGACATAGCCACCTCCGGCGGGATCACAGTCCACACGAGCGAGCGATGTCGTGCGGGCATAAAGCGCCCTTGCCTGCGCCAGGGAACTGCCATACACGGCGACGCGATCGCTGTCCTGCTGGCCCGAATCCGAAGGCTCTGACGGCGAGGAGGGTTCAGTGGGCACAGCCGGTTCAGGCTCTTGCTTGATCGCTGCCCCGAAGTATCGCTCCCCGAATTCGAAGGCATCGGCAACGCGATTCAGCGGCACATCCAGTATTTCCAGAATCTCCACCACGTCGGAAAAATCGACAACCCTGTCCGGGTTGGTAACAGCCTGGAAGGCGGTATCCCACACATGCGCATAGCGACTGCTCTGCGTCAGATCGACGAAGTCGTCTGCATCCTTCTTGCTGGTTCTGAGCCAGGCGGTCTTGTTGGTGCGGTTACCATCATCGATCTTTATGTAACTGACAGCGGACTTGACCAGTGCCAGATTGCTGTTTCTTGTGTGGTTCTCGTTCCACGTCGAGTGCTGCACGATACGGATGTTCTTCAAACCGCTGACATTGCGGGCCTTGAGCTCGCGAATCACATCGGCAGTAAAGTCACTGGGCCCGCTCTCTGCGACGTGCACGGTGGCACCTCTTCGCAATACCGCCTGCCAGCGATCTGCAGTCTGGTGCACGGCATTGCTCGTGTCATTGAATGCATCAAGCCCGTCGGGAAAGACCATGCGCATGATGTCGGAACTGCCCTTGATGATGCCATCGTTCTTGTAGCTCTTGGTACCGTTGATCGCGAGATAGTCAATACCCGAAAACGCATCGAATATCTCACGGGTGGCCGGCATCGATTGCAGATCGTCATAATCATAGCTGCTATCCCAGTGAACCGATATCAAATCACCAGACTTGTAGTGTTGATTGGCAGCATGGGAAGATGTGGTACATGCAAGGAACAACAGAGAGGCGGCAATAAGTCTCATTGATCGGTTTCCAGGTTAGCAATTTTTCCATCAGTTCAAATTAAGTCGCCCCCTATTTTTATAGGTGTTTTCGCTCGAGAACGACCGAGCCGATCATATAGCGCCGGAGTGATAACGCAATTATCCAGCAAGCCTGAAAAACGGCAATTCCAATAATACAAGTATGGTTATTTTAATGAAAAGTCTTATGCCGGATCAAGCAGATTCAGCCGATGAGATGGACGCTGATGTTTTGACAGCAATTGCACCGTGCGTCAGAAATCAGACCAGACGCAGGTTTTCCACGGACGGATGGAAATGACGCCACACTTGCATAGACAGCTGATTTCGTTGATTAAATTTTCCGGCTGTAGACACCGGATCAACAAACCCGAAGGGCCCGGCGGTGGCAACCATTCTTGACGCGCGCATTTGTCGCCTGTTCGAAGGCTGTCATATCATCGACAGGCAAGCGCTGCCAGCTAACCTGTACCAATGAACAGTTGTCGCTGAAAATGCATGTAACAGCAGCTAACCTATTGCCACTTGAACGGCATATCCAGGATGGTAATGCAAGCCCTAAACATGCCACCAGTGTTACTCGCGGACAGGCACTGGATATCGTCGAAAGGTCGGGCCTTGGCGTGGCCTGAGCTGTTATAGCTGAGTTAGGCTGGACTGGACTGAGCTGGACTGAGCTGGACTGAGCTGGGCTGAGCTGGGTTGAGCAAACAATCAGGCACTCGGGCACGCAGACAGACAGACAGACAGACAGACAGACAGACAGACAGACAGACAGACAGACAGACAGACAGACAGACAGACAGACAGGATGCCCGACTTACTTCAGAAAAGGTTCTGCAAAACCGTCCAGTGCCGACAATGGAATGCTCATGACGTAGGCGTCGGTTGCGTATTTCCCCCGATTACTACCAACCGCATGGTGCTGATTCAAGGTGAGCATCATGGACAACCAGCCGTGCTGTATTGCGGTCTTGTCCACACTGGCGTGATAGTCCTTCGTGACATACCCCTTCGCCAGCAGCACCCCACTCCGGTCCAGCTCAGGCGTGAGGCGATGAAAGTAGATTGAGTCACCTCTGGCCGAGACCGCACCCATGCCATCGGGCAGCTGGAAGACATCGTCTGTTCTTGATGGAAAAACATCACCAATGGATATCCAGCGTTCACCATCGTAGCGGTGATAATACAATTGCCCGTTTCTGGCCTTGTTCAGAATATGCGGATGCGAGGATTTGTCCACGGCGATGGAACCTGCATTGCCGGGTATCGGATCGCCCTTGCCGGTGTTCCAGATCAATTCAGGTACCGTGCTCTGGCCTGCCCCGCTCCATGACAGAGGCAGGCTCACCTTCGGCTCCTCATACTGCATCCACTGAAGACCATCCCGGCTGTACAGGTGAAACAGATCATGTTGTTGTGCCGTGCTTCTGGACAGCACTTCAGGTCGATCGTCACGCCAACAGGCCGACAAGTGCAATTCAGACCCGTCAGCATTCCAGGCAACATTGCTCACGTAAAGGCGCAGATGTGTTCCTGTATTGAGCTGCGCTGCATCCTCCCAATAGCGAGAGGTGGTATTCCATCGTTTCAACAGCCATCGGAAGGCGGGTTTTCCTCCACCGGCTTCCTGCTCCCGGTAGGAGAAGAACAATTCATCCCCCAGATAACTGAAGGAGGGATAGGTCACCCGGTCGTCGTCCCGCGGATTGATCGCACTGCCGGGAAGTTGCCTGAAGGAATGAATATCGTATGGCCGGGACGAGACCGCCATGCGCAGCGGATCGACATGATGATTGGCCGTGGCAAAGAAGGTACCGTCCGCCGCGACTCCGAAGGCGGTAGAGTTGTGGCTGTCATACTCCAGGGGATCATTGCCGATATGCTCGTGAATATCCACAGCCTCGCTCCAACGGCCGTTCGGAAAATCACGCTGCACAATCGATAGACGACGCTCGTCGTTGTAGAAGGTCAGAACCTGCTGCAGACGTTGTTCCGAGCGGTTGAAGTAGGTCACCAGATCACTATCGGAATTCACGTTATAGCGATAGAGGTTATCCATCCGCCCCGGGATCTTGTCGAGCCTGGCAGTGGCGGAAGACCCTGGATCGAAAGCCTTGCAGCCTGCCGGCTGGTCCACAGCGTGGCTGCAGACAATCTCTGCAGCATCGCCGGACGGCATCGGCAGCGTCTTGTCCGCGAGAACCTGAAACGACAGGCTCAGGCCCAGAAGCAGACTGACTGCTGCCATTGTCGATGGAGTGATCATGTTGACTGGTATTGTTAGGCTGACACCGAATGGCACTGTGCGCCCGCAGAGTCGTCAGAGACTGCGGGACAGCCAGCCAAACAGCACGAATCCTTCCAGCTCCGCTCAGAACAGCGCTCGCACGAGCGCTATTCTGGCTTGCGTCACGATCAGGCTGCCGGTTCTGTGACTCTGGACTCGCCAGCCGATACCCTGCAGGCCGAGAATTTGAACTCGGGAATCTTGCCGTAAGGGTCCAGTTGCGGGTTGGTCAGTATATTGGCCGCCGCCTCCACATAGGCAAACGGCAGGAAAACCATGTCTTCGGACACGGCCCTGTCTGCTCGCGCCATGATGAGAATGCTGCCCCGCCGCGTCTCCAGCGTCATCATGCCTCCGGGTTCGATGCCAAGACGGCGCAAGGTCTTCGGGTGCAGCGACGCGTTGGCTTCCGGCTCAGCCCAGTCCAGAACGGAAGCCCGTCGCGTCATGGATCCGGTGTGCCAATGTTCCAGCTGACGGCCCGTGGTGAGAATCATCGGGTACTGCTCATCCGGCACCTCTGCCGGCGAGGTGACCTCGGCCGGTGTGAACCTCGCTCGCCCCTCCGGCATCGGATAACCATCGGCAAACAGGATGGGCTGACCCGGATCTTCAGGCGACAGAGACGGATAGGTCACTGCCGTTTTCTCCAGCCTTTCCCAGGTGATATTGTTCAGAGAAGGCATCGAGCGCTTCATCTCGTTGAACACCTGTGAGGGATGGGTGTAGGTCCAATCCAGACCCAGGCGCCTGGCCAGCTCCACGGTGATCCACCAATCCTCCCGCGCATCTCCCGGTGGCGCTACGGCAGGACGCCCCATCTGCACCTGGCGATTGGTATTGGTGGCCGTTCCGGTTTTCTCGGGCCATGCTGATGACGGCAGTATGACGTCGGCATAGTTGGCAGTCTCTGTCAGGAAGATATCCTGAACGACCAGATGTTCCAGTCGTGCCAGCGCGTCTCGCGCATGGGTGACATCCGGATCCGACATGGCCGGATTCTCACCCAGCACATACATGCCTCGAACCTGTCCGTCATGAATGGCGTCCATGATCTCCACCACCGTCAGGCCCTTCTGATCATCGATATTGCCTGAACCCCAGATTTCATGGAAGGCCGACCGCACACCTTCATCCGTGACCGACTGATAGTCGGGCAGAAACATCGGAATCAATCCGGCATCGGAGGCACCCTGTACATTGTTCTGCCCTCGCAGAGGATGCAGGCCTGCCCCCGGCCGCCCGATCTGACCGGTCATCAATGCCAGCGATATGAGGCAGCGCGAATTGTCGGTGCCGTGTATGTGCTGGGATATGCCCATGCCCCAGAAAATGAGACCAGCCTTTGCCCCGGCGAAGGTGCGTGCGACATCACGCAGCACCGACTCTTCGATGCCACAGAGTTCGGACATCTTCGCCACCGGAAACCCTTCCAGATGTGCCTTCATGGCGTCCCAGTTCTCGGTGAAGCCGGCGATGTACTGCCGGTCGTACAGCTCTTCCTCGACAATCACGTTCATGATGGCATTGAGCATGGCGACGTCGGTACCCGGCCTGAATTGCAACATGTGCGAGGCATGCCGCTTCAGCCCATGGCCGCGCGGGTCCATGACGATGAGCTTGCCGCCACGCTTGGCAAACTGCTTCAGGTAGGTCGCCGCAACCGGGTGGTTCTCGATCGGATTGGCTCCGATGACGATCGCCACATCCGCGTTTTCAATCTCGTTGAACGTCGCGGTGACACCACCGCCGCCAACATTCTCCAGCAAGGCGGCTACCGATGAGGCATGACAGAGGCGCGTGCAGTGATCCACGTTGTTGTGACCAAAACCCTGACGAATCAGTTTCTGGAAGAGATAGGCTTCTTCGTTGGAGCACTTGGCCGAACCGAAGCCTGCCACGCGTTTGCCGGAATCATCCCGCAGTCTTGCCAGGCCATCGGCCGCGACTGCCAGTGCCTCATCCCATGATGCTTCCCGAAAATGCGTCAGCGGATTGGCCGGGTCCACGTTCAGCCCCTTGGGCGGAGCATCATCGCGACGGATCAGGGGTGTGACAAGCCGATGCGGATGATCGATATAGTCGAAGCCGAATCGTCCCTTCACGCACAGCCTGTTTTCGTTGGAGGGTCCACCCACACCTTCAACCCAGACAATCTTCTCTTCCCTGACCTTGAACGACAACTGACACCCCACCCCACAGTACGGACAGACACTGTTCACTTCTCGATCGAAGGACTCACTATCGCCCACGCCCTGCTCGTCGAGCACAGCAGCCGGCATCAGCGCGCCGGTGGGACAGGCCTGAACGCATTCGCCGCAGGCCACACAGGTGGATTGCCCCATGGGATCGTCAAAGTCGAAGGTGATCTTCGCATCATGACCACGACCCGACATGCCGATGACATCATTGACCTGCACTTCACGACAGGCACGAACACACAGATTGCAGTGGATGCAGGCGTCCAGATTGACACTCATGGCCAGATGCGATGCATCCTGCAATGGCACTCTTGACGATTCGATCGGAGGAAAGCGACTGACCGAGATGTTCTGCATGGCCGCCATGTTCCAGAAGTGTGATGACTGATCGTGTGCCTGGTCTCTGGCAGGCTGATCGGCCATCAGCATCTCCACCACCATGCGCCGGGCCTGGCTGGCCCGTTCACTCTGCGTGTGGACGACCATGCCCTCGACTGGCGTGCGAATACAGGATGCCGCCAGCGTACGTTCGCCGTCGATCTCGACCATGCAGGCCCGACAGTTGCCATCGGCCCGATAACCCGATGCGTCCTTGTGACACAGATGCGGTATCAGGGTGCCCTCGCGCCTGGCAATCTCCCACAGGGATTCATCGATACGTGCCGTGACGCTCTGCCCATCGAGTGTGAACGTGACGGTTTCCGTGTTGCCTGAATCAGTCATCCTCTATACCTCGTCCGCGAAGTGTTTCATGGTCAGTCGTATCGGATTGGGCGCGGCCTGCCCCAGACCGCAGATGGAGGCATCCACCATGACCGTACACAGATCCTCCAGCAGAGGTTTGTCCCAGCGTTCCTGTTCCATCAACTGCACGGCCTTGCCGCAACCCACCCGGCACGGCGTGCATTGCCCGCAGCTTTCGTCTTCGAAAAAACGCAGCATGTTCAGCGCCGCTTCCCGGACGCTGTCCTGGTCCGAGAGTATGACCACAGCGGCCGATCCGATAAACGTGCCGAAGGGCTGCAAGGTGTCGAAATCCATGGGTACATCACTGATACTCGCCGGCAGCAGCCCCGCGGAAGGGCCACCCGGTTGATAGGCCTTGAACACATGCCCGTCCAGCATGCCCCCTGCCGCCTCGATCAGATCGGTGATGGTGGAGCCTGCCGGGAGCAGATGCACGCCGGGATTCTTCACCCGCCCGGAAATCGAGAACGAGCGCAGTCCGGTGCGACCGTTTTTCTCGACACCTGACAGGATTTCCGGCCCCTCGCGGCAGATGCGCGCTATCCAGTGCAGCGTTTCAATGTTGTGAACCAGCGTCGGTCGATCAAAGATGCCTTTCTGCGCCACAAAGGGTGGGCGGTGCCGTGGAATGCCACGCTTGCCTTCAATCGATTCGATCATGGCGCTCTCCTCGCCGCAGATATAGGCGCCGGCACCGCGCCGCAAGTCGATGTAGCCCGGAGGCACCAGGCCTTCACGCTCCAGCGCCTGAATCTCGTTGCGCAGAATCTGCAGCACCGCAGGGTACTCGTCACGCATATAGATGAAACAGGTATCGGCCTCTATGGCCCACGCTGCTATCAACATGCCTTCCAGAAACAGATGCGGCTCTCGCTCCAGATGAAAGCGGTCCTTGAAAGTGCCTGGCTCACCTTCATCACCATTGACGGCCAGATAGCGCGGCCCATCTTCGGCCCGGACAAACGACCATTTCCTGCCCGACGGGAAACCGGCTCCTCCCATCCCTCTCAAGCCGGCGGCAAGCACCCTGTCCTGGACCTCATCCGGTGTTTGCTCGCCCTGACGAAACGCCTGAAGACGTTCATACCCACCGTCCTTGCAATACGCCTCGTAAGCCTGATAGTCCGGCATGTGTGCATGCGTGTTGTCAGCGGCGATCGCAGCCGCCACACAGTCGGGTGTGGCATGGTCGATATGGTGATGACCCAGTTCCAGTACGGGAGCCGTGTCGCAGCGCCCCATGCACGGTGCCCTGAGCACACGTACCTGTTGCGGATCCATACCCTGCTTCAGTTGACTCAACAACTGCCGGGCTCCAGCCAGCTCACAGGCCAGGGAATCACAGACACGGATGGTCAGCGGTGGCGGAGGCGTTTCATCGTCATGAACCACATCGAAGTGGGCATAGAAAGTGGCCACTTCATGCACCTCTGCCTGTGACAGACGCATCTCTTCTGCAAGTGCGCGCAGATGGGCAGCGGACAGATGGCCGTAGGCATCCTGAATCAGATGCAAGTGTTCGATCAACAGGTCCGCTCGCCGTTCTCGACTACCGAGCAACTGCCTGATCTCGCTCAGGGCTGCGTCATCGACCTGCCGACCCTTGGGCGTGTGACGCCCTTTCCCCTTACCCGATTTCCAGATACCTGCTGCACTGCTGGACGACGCCATGTCCCCACTCCGATGAATTTGTGCCATGGAAATGCATATCGTCAATAATTACAAATCATATTTTTCGATTGTGCAATCCGTTTTGCTTATCATGAGTTCGAATGGCTTCGTACAGTGCCGTGATCGCTGGCAGCGTCAGTTCGTGATCCTGCACTGCAATGCCTATTTCCTGCGACACGCGTGGTCCGACCAGCGCCAGACTGACCGTTTTCCCGGACAGCAGCAGGCTGTCAGCCAGTGATTGTGGCGCAATGGTTGCCGCGGCACCAATGGCCACCTGCGCCAGCACTGCCGTAAAGGCATTGGTCTCCATGACAGGCTCTGGGTTCACGCCTGCCTCATTGAAGGCATCATCCACCACTCGCCGAAAGTGCATGTCCTTGCCAAGCAGGCACAGGGGCAAGCTGGCGGCCTCTGCCCAGGTGACCGTGCCCTTGCTGCGCGGTGCCAGTTCGCGACTCAGCAACAGCACATAGCGCTCTTCATAAACGGGTTCGAAGCGCAGCGAGGTGTCTTCCATGTACGCGCGGTAGACGATACCTGCATCCACTGAATAGTCGGACAGTGCCCGCACGATCTGAGCGGAAGTCTGCGAGGCGATCTCGATGGCAAGACCCGGATGCGCCTTGCGCAATCGAGTGGAGATGTCCGCGGCATACGGCAGCGCCGTGGGCACGACACCCAGCACCAGACGTCCGCGCAACTCGCCTCGTGCCACGTCCATATCCTGACGCAGCCCCTCGGCATCGGCCAGCAGGCGGCTGGCCCAGCGAATGACCCGCTCGCCCTCCCGGGTAAACCCCAGAAAACGATTCCCGCGCCTGACCAACGGCACACCCAGATCCTCTTCGAGGTGCCTGATTCTGGCCGAGAAGGCTGGCTGCGATATGCCGCAATCAGAAGCCGCCTGAGTGAAGTGCTTGCGACGCGCCAAGGCCAACAGCACCTGCAGATCGCGGATGTCGGGGTAAGTGATCATGGCCTGCTGCAATTCCAATGAACGGACAGTTCCAGAATACAGCGGACGAGCGGGTTTTCAGCGATTGCTGACGATCAATTCGTGTAAATCACCTCCACCATCTGATGGCCGGTCATCTCCGGCACGGTGAAATGGATGCGATCACCCTCAAGCCGAGCATTTCTCGGCCGGCGTCGCAACCCGGCTCATCACCAGAGTCGACAAGGCATGATGCGCCACAGATCAACCGTCGGCTCACCGATTGCGCAACGCCTCATCATATGCCGCCACGATATGCCCTGCATTCTCAGCAAGCGTATCGATGCTATCGCCAGCACGATACAGTGCACTACCCAGACCGAAACCGTCGGCGCCTGCAGCCAGCCACTCACCGAAGTTCTCAGCACCGGCCCCTCCGACTGCAAATACACGAGTGGACTCCGGCAATACAACCCTGACAGCCTTGAGCCCTTCCGGTGTCAACAATGAGCCGGGGAAGAACTTGAGCACATCCGCCCCTTCTCGCAATGCTCGGAAGCATTCGGTGGGGGTGAATACGCCAGGGTATGAGAGCATGCCCAGGGACTTCGTTCTTCGAATCACATCCACGTTGCAATCGGGCGACACGATCAGTCGACCACCAGCCTGCGCTACCCGATCAACATCATCCGCGGACAGCACGGTACCGGCCCCGATGGTGATATCCGGCCCACAGGCGTCGACAAGTCGGCGGATGCTCTCGAAGGGCTGAGGCGAGTTCAGCGGAACCTCGATCATGGAGATTCCGGCGTCTACCAGCACCGTGCCGGCAGATGCAGCAACATCCGGCGTGATACCTCTTAAAATGGCGACGAGTGATCTGCTCATGTTGACTCACCTTGGCATTGTTTTCGGGTTGCAATCAGACCTGCCCTGACCATCTCGGCACCGTCCATCAGTTCAGCGGAAATGCCGATGATCGACAAGGCGGACAGGTACCGCTCGGACAAGGCATCTGCACCTATGACAGTAATCGCTCTTCTGTCCATGAATTCCCTCGCATTGGCCAGCTCGAGACCGATCAGAAGACCTGACAGTCGATCGCGGGCAGAGTGGCCTTCCGTGGCGCCCAGAAGATCTTCCGCTCTGATCGGAAAGAGAGCAGACAGGAACCGCCCCGGTGAATCCACACTCTCGATCACCGCCTCGGAAAATGCCTTCTGGTCGGTGGGCCCGTCTTGCATGGAGTGCCTCAGAATTGACTGTTTTGACAACAATGCAAACAGCTCCCCCGTGGGGTAGGTCTTGAAATGTCTGAAACCTTCACGATCAGCACGCACCCACTTCGAGTGAGTGCCGGGCAGACACAATGCACTATCCGCGTCCTGTCTCGCCGCAAGAAAACCCGCGATCTGTGTCTCTTCACCGCGCATGACATCCGAGGGAGACAGCTGCGCAACACCGGGCACGATATGTACCTTGAGGCGGCCCGCGGCCGCATCGAAAATCTTCATCTCCGACGGTTCCGGCAGCACTCGGGTGGGCACCATCCGATAGTCTGCCTCGACCCAACCCTGCCTGGATCCCGCCATGCCACAACAGAAGACATCGATCTGTTTTCCCGCAGGAAGCTGGTCTTCAATCAGTGACAGCAGCACCGCTTCGAACTGCTCACTGGATAGCGAGCCTGCCCCCTGATCGGATGCAAGGCTTGCACAGGGAGCGTCATTCTCATCAAAGATCCACGCACGCAGATTGCTCGTTCCCCAATCAACACCCACCCAGTGTTCACTCATGCCACAGCTACCGCGCGCGTGATGCGCTTGAGCACCAGATAGTCCTGCAATGCCAGATAGGAACAATCATGGCCGATACCCGATTGACCGATGCCACCGTGAGGTAAATCGATATCGTATTTGACGCCATTGATCTGTATCTCACCGTAGCGAAGCCTGTTGGCCCAACGCTCGGCCCGGGCAAGATCGGCGGTGAAGACATAGGCGGTAAGCCCGCCCTCATCGCAATCGTTGGCCATGCGTTCAAGTTCACTCGTATCATCGAAGGACACCAGGCTGACAATGGGGCCGAATGTCTCCTGGCGGTAGACATCCATCTCTTCTCGCACATCGCCAAGGACGGTCGGCGACAGAAAATGCCCTCTTTCCAGACCCGGCGGTCTGTCGCCTCCGGCCAGCAGTCTGGCCCCATCATCCACAGCGTCGTCGATCAGTCGTTTCAGCCGCGTCCATGCGCGTTGATCGATCACGGGTCCTGTCAGGATGTCGGCCGTCTTGTCCCACCCCACGCCGGCGCTGAGCGCCTTGTCGACAACCCGCTCGGTAAAGGCCTCGCGTACTGCTTCGTGGACGAAGACGCGGTTGGGAGAGACACAGATCTGACCGGCATTGCTGAACTTGACCCCGCAGACGACATCTGCGGCCAGATCCAGATCGGCATCCGGAAATATCAGCACCGGTGCATTGCCACCCAGCTCCATCGAATAACGCTTGATCGTGCTGGATCCGGTTTGCATGATGTGTCTGCCGGTTCTGCTCGAACCGATCAGTGTGATGAGCGCCGGAATCGGAGACGATGACAGATGATCAGCCACATCGTATCCATCGGTACACAGTATCTGCACGACCCCATCGGGCAGTCCGATCTGCTGACAGAGCTCACCCACGGCATACGCCGAAATGGGCGTCTGTTCCGAGGGGCGAATGATGATCGGGCAACCGGCGGCCATCGCCGGCCCCAGTTTGAAGGCAAGGTTGAGCAAGGGAAAGTTCCAGGCAAGGTAGGCAAGTGCCACACCGGCCGGTTCATGCACCAGGCGGTGCGTATGCGTGCCGGCGCGATCAGGCAGCATGATGTCGTGTACACGCGTGATCTCTTCGGCATAGAAGGCCAGTGAGTTCTTCAGGCTGTCCACATCCTCCTGAGTCCCTGCCCAGGGTTTGCCCATCTCGTGGTGGATACAGTCGCGAAGATGATCCTCATTGGCGATGACGGCATCGCGCAGCTTGAGCATCCATGTCTGTCGCTCGGCGATGGAGGTACGCGACCATTCCGGGAAAGCGGCTTGTGCGGCCAACAGGGCCTTGTCGGCATCGGAGATGCCTGCCGTAGGCACAGTTGCAATACGAGTAACGTTAGCCGGGTTCAGTACGTCGACCCGACCTTCTCCGTCGGTCAACTGACCCGCAATGTACATCTTCTTTTCGAATGTGGGCATCAGGGATTCTTTCATGGCTGTGTGGTTGTTCAGCACGGACGCGTCAGATGACCGTTCGTTTATCGCGGCACCTACCGGTCAGAGTGCGCACTCGTCATTATCGACAACTTGAATCAAATAGTACATTATATTATCGAATTGGTACACCATACAGGCATATTCGTTTTATCAGACGAGTGACGACGGCTTATGAGCACACGCACCACGAGCAGGAAAGACAACATCATCCTGTTCATGACCGACCAATGGCGTTGGGATACCCTGAACGATCCGGGCAACCCGGCGAAACTGCCCAACCTGCAGGCATTTCGCGAAGAGGCTGTCGGTTTCCGCAATGCCTTCACGACCGTGCCGCTATGCACACCAGCCAGGGGCAGCCTGTTCACAGGGCGACTGCCACATCAGAACGGCACCCTCGACAATGTACAGGGCAAGGCCTTCTACCCACACGGCAAGCTGCATCCGGATCAAAAGACTTATCTGGAACGTCTGCAAGACGATGGCTATCACCTTGCCTTCATTGGCAAGTGGCACCTGGGCGATGGCACCCTGCTGGATCGTGGCATCGAGGATGTGACCCTTTCCGACGGTGCCAGCACACCCTTGACCGAGCAAGGGGATGTCAGGATCGGCGAACCCCGCAAATCTCCCTGGTACGGCACGATCACCGATGGTGAACCTCTGGACGGCATTCGCGTGCAGGAAGCCATCAAGTTGCTCCCGGCACTGGCTGCCGCTGACAAACCCTTCTGCCTGGTCGTGTCACTGCATGCACCGCACTTTCCGCATCACGTGCCGGCGCGATTCGTTGCGCTCTACGATGACCTGCCCTGCGACTACAAGCCTGACAACTGGTGCGAACAATTCAGTGAAACCCACAAGCCACTGGCACAGTCACGCCCCTGGCATCCGGTACACGATACCTCGCACATGAGCCAGAAAGACTGGCGACGTACTGCACAACACTACTGGGGCTTCTGCTCCTACATCGATGATCTGTTCGGCAGCTTTCGTCAGGCAGTGAGCGCCGCGGAACTGGACAACAACACCGTGTTGGCATTCACATCGGACCACGGCGAGATGCTTGGCGCTCATGGCTGGTTCGACAAGGGTCCCTTTTTCTACGAGGAGGTGATGCGCATACCGATGCTGATACGGACTCCCGCGAATGCCGGCGGCACGACGCGAGACAATTTCGTGAGCCTCCACCATCTGCTTCCCACGTTGATCGAACGCGCCGGTGGCACGATGGATGCCGAGAATTCCTGGTTTCGTTGCGAAAACGACGCAGCCTTCTACGTCTACGATGCCTATCAAGGGAGGCAATTCCGTTTTCGAGGCATTCGTGAATCACGCTTCAAATATGCCTGGAGCCCACACGATATCGAGGAACTCTACGATCTGCACAACGACCCGGGCGAGCGCATCAACCTGGCCGAGGATCCGGCACATGCCACTACACGAGCGCGGCTCAGGCAGCGCCTGTTCGACTGGATGAGACGTGAGGAGGATCCTCTGTCAGGTCCCGGACACCACCCACCGGTGGGAAGCTATGTCGACGGGCGCAGCCGTGAAGAGCAGCATTGTCACCCGGATTGAGGCGGTTGATCGTAGACCACACGAAAGCCGGTGTGCTCACTGGTGCTGTCAGCGGTATTGCCGGTGCGTGCGGCAATACGGTAGCGATGACAATAGCTGCGATGGCACAGGAACGAGCCCCCTTTCAACAATCGCTGCCCCTTCATCTGCACATTGCGCTTGCGAGCGGCCGCAGTGGATGAACGCAGGCGAAAGGGAGCTGCCGTCCACTCCCAGACATTGCCCACCATGTGGTGAAGTCCATAACCGTTGGCCGACAGACTCGTGACAGGCGCCGGCCCATCAAAACCATCCATGGCGGTATCCTCATCCGGGAAACGCCCTTGCCAGATGTTGCAGGGAAAGAAGTTGTTGTCATCCGGCTCTTCATCGCCCCACGGGTAGCGTACATCACCCAGACCGCCTCGCGCCGCGTGTTCCCACTCGGCCTCACTCGGCAAGCGTCCACCCGCCCACCTGGCGAAGGCCTCCGCATCCGCATGGGCAATGTGAGTAGCGGGCATGTCGTTCTCACCGCGCGGACCATCCGGTCCGACAGGGTACTGCCAGGTTGCACCGTCGATGCGCCGCCACCATTCCAGACCTTCGATACCCAGCGTTCCTTCCGCGCCACCCGGCACATGCGTATGAAATACGAAGGACCAACCGTAACGCTCGGCCAGCGTGACATACCCGGTGGCATCGACAAACCGGCGGAACTGACCGATGCTGGTCGCACCGCGCTCCCACCACAGATCACGCACTCGCTGCGTGACCAGCGGTCCTTCGCCATCGGCCGCAAGCAATGGCTTCTTCGTGCCAACCAGAGCCCGCCCACCCGGCACCGCCACACAATTGCGTGCGTGCGTGGCAGAGTGCCGATCAACCGGCGTTGTGGATGCGGGGCTGATCTCTGTACCGTCGCGCGAAGGCGTACAGCAAGAGCGCTTATTCATTGGCCCCACGCGTCGCACGCGTCTGCTTGATACGCAACTGATCAACAAGATGTCGCCCGGCATCACCGATATGCTGCTTGAGCACCGATACAGCCGTCGCCACATCCTGTTTGCGAATGGCCTCGATCAACGCCCGATGCTCCTTGAGAATCGATTCCTGACGGCCGATGGCAATGGGAATGCGCGTGCTGATCGACCCCATCACCTCACGATGCTGCTTCCAGACATTGAAGGCAACCCGGTTGTAGTGACGTTCATACATGCTCTCGTGAAAGATATTGTTGAGACGTGTATGTTCTGCCTTGTCCTTGAAATTGAGTGCTTCAATTTCATCCTGTATGCGTTCCAGCTCGGCAATGTCCTCATCACTGACTGTCTCGACGAACAGCTCCAGCAGGTAGGGTTCCAGCAGATAGCCCACCTCCGCCACGTCTCGCACGAATTCCATGTCGATCGGGCGCACGCGAGCACCCTGATTCGGTGTGAAGAGCACCAGGCCCTCGCCGCGCAACTGCTGCAAGGCCTCTCGAACCGGATTGGTGGACGAATCAAGCTGCTTGGCCAGAGCCGACACCTTCAGGCGCTCGTTGGCCTCGAGCACCCCCGACAGGATGTCATGCCGAATGCGCTCGTAGATTGCGTTCGATGACGGTTCGGCGTCAGGTTGTGCTGTCAGAGAGAGTGTCGGGACCATCTAGATCATTGATTCGCCATGAAATCCGGCATGCCGCATGTTCACACATGATGTGGCTACAATCATACACAAAGGGTCCGGGTCATGACCACGACTCCCCTCGAATATATCGATCATGCACATGCCGGCAAGCGATGAGGGCCCGAGCTGGTCAGCGAATGCGTCGGCCCGAGGCATGGTCGAACAATAGCGCCGAGCTCGGGTCGAATGACACCTTCATTGGCCCGCCTTCACGGGGACGTGCCTTGCCACGCAATTCGATGATCAGCGGCAACTCTTCCCCTTCGATTGTGGCATAGGCGTAGGACACACCACCCAGATTCTCGATCACATCGATCTGTAGATCGAACTGCACGGAGCCTGCCTCTTCGAAATGCTCCGGTCGAAGACCCAGGGTGACACGCTGCCCCTGGCTCGGTAGCGCCGCTACCTCCACGGGCACCTCCACGTCGCCCACACGAGACAGGCTGACATACGCACGGCCGCCCTCGACGCGCATTACCGTACCCGCCAGAAAGTTCATGCGCGGCGAACCGATGAACCCCGCCACGAAGACATTGTCCGGGTCCTCGTACAAGGTCACCGGCTCTCCGGCCTGTTCGATCCGGCCATCACGAAGCACGACAATCTTGTCCGCCATGGTCATCGCCTCCACCTGATCATGAGTCACGTAGATCATCGTGGCACCCAGCTTCTTGTGCAGCTTGGCAATCTCCAGCCGCATCTGTACACGCAGCTCCGCATCGAGATTGGACAAAGGCTCATCGAAGAGAAAGACATCCGGTTCTCGCACGATGGCACGCCCGATCGCCACGCGTTGTCGTTGGCCACCCGAGAGCGCTCTGGGTTTGCGCTCCATGTAGTCTTCAAGCTTCAGAATCCGTGCAGCCTTGTCCACCTTGCTGCTGATTTCTGCAGCTGCGGCCCTACTGATCTTCAGGCCGAAGCTCATGTTCTCGCGCACCGACATATGCGGATAGAGTGCATAGGTCTGAAAGACCATCGCGACCCCGCGCCTGGCCGGATCCGAGTGCGTGACGTCACGCTCACCGATGGTCATCTGCCCGGCCGTGGTCTCTTCCAGACCGGCAATCATGCGCAGCAGGGTCGACTTACCACAACCGGATGGCCCCACGAAAACACAGAAATCGCCATCATCGACCGTCAGATCGACACCGTGAATGACTTCGACCTGACCGAATTCCTTGACGACACCCTTCAACGCAAGCTCAGACATGACTTCTCCTTCTCGAATCGTTGACACCGAGTAACGCCGACATCGCGCGATCGGCCATGATGTCGGCACCGTTGAGCGCACTTGACGCATCGGACAAAAGAAAGACCGCGGCATCACCGATTTCCTCAACCGTGCTGACTTCGTGGTCCGCAGCCCAGGACCGGAAGTTCTCGGCATTGGCGGGATCGTTCATCGCCTCGATGACGATTTCGGTCTGTGTCATGCCGGGCATCAAGGCATTGACCCTGACACCGCAGGGCCCAAGGGACCAGGCCATGGCTCGCGTCATGGCCACGATGGCCCCCTTGGTTCCGGCATAGCCTTCATGCCCCGGGTTGGTCGCGCGCGCATGATTCGAGGCTATGTTCACGATGGCACCTCCGCGGCCAGAGGCGGACAGGATACGACCTGCGCACTGACAGCCGACCAGAACGGAGCGATGGTTCACCTGCCACAGGGTTTCCATCTGTTCGAGCGTCATGTCCAGAAACGCCACCTTGATGGTCACACCCGCGTTGTTGACCAGACCGTCGAGTCGCCCTACCCGCTCGGAGGCAGCCTCGATGGCCTCCACGAATGCCTCGACATTGCGCACATCGACCTGTGTGAAGTGCGCTCCGATGCTCTCCAGCCGGTGCTTGCCGTCATCACTGACATCCAGGCCCGTGACCTGCGCACCAGCTGCTCGTGCCTGCCGCGCTATCCCCAGACCGATCCCCGCCCCCGCGCCTGTCACGATGATGTGCCGTTGCGACAGGTTCACTTCACGGCTCCGGCAGTGGCGCCCGAGAGTATCTGACGCTGGAATGCCGCAAACAACAGCAGCAATGGCAAGGAGCCAAGCACAGCCGCCGGAAACAGTTTCGTCGGATCGATACCGGTATTGCCGACGAACTTGTACACGGCAATCATGACGGTCAACTTGTCCTTGTCAGTCAGCAGCAGCAAGGGATAGACAAAGTCGTTCCACACCATGATCATGACAAACAGGCTCAACGTGGCCGTCACCGGGGTGAGCAGTGGCCGGATGATGTGCCAGAAGATCTGCCAGTTGGAGCAATCATCCAGACGGGCAGCTTCTTCCAGTTCCATTGGAATGGCCGCGATGAAGCTGGTATAGAAGAACACGGCCAGAGGCAGTTTCAAGGCGGTGAACGCCAGCACGATCCCGAGATAGCTGTCGAGCAATCCAAGATCGCGAAAGATCACGTAGATGGGTGTGATGGTCACGAAATTCGGTGTCGCCAGACCCAACGCCATGATCATGACAATGGTGCGACTGATCCGGTTGTGCAATCGCGCCAATGGATAGGCCGCCATGGCGCCAGCCAGCACAACCAGTACGATGACCGAGAGCGTGATACCCAGGGAATTGAGTACCGACCGGACATAGCCCATGGAAGACAGCGCCTTCATGTAATTGCCCCAGTAGAGACTCGATGGCAGGCCAAGGGGATCTGATGCAATCTCGGTGGAAGTCTTGAATGACATCATCACGAGGTAGAACAGCGGCAGCAGCATGATGAGCACCAGAGTCAGAACGCTGCCGTGAGCCAGCAGGGATCTGACACGCTTCTGCAGATATTCCCGGTTGATGACGGTGCGGCGCCGCCCCTGTGAGACTCCCTGACTGACCGAATTCATGAGGACAGCTCCCGGTCGCGAAGCACCTTGTTCTGCACGAAGGCCACCGCAAGGACGATGATCAGCATGATGATCGAAAGCGCACTGGCGAAACCAAACTTGTATTGTCCGAAAAGGTTGTCGATGATCTCGATCGACAGCATGCGCGTGGCACCATCAGGTCCGCCGTTGGTCAGTATGAAAGGCAGCTCGAAAGTCTTCAACGTACCGATGGTGGTCAATATGACTGATACGGTGATCGATGGGCCCAACAGTGGCAGCTCGAGGTAGCGGAACCGCTGCCATGACGTTGCCCCTTCCAGCCGCCCCGCCTCACCAATCTCTTCGGGTATGCCGGCAAAGCCTGCCAGGAAGATTGCGCAGGTAAAGCCCGTGAACATCCACACCTGCACGAAGGCCACCGAGAACAGGGCAATATCCGGATTACCCAGCCAGTTCTGCTCGAACGCTCCCAACCCGAGATCGCGAAGCGCGACATTGATCCCGCCATTGAGCGGTGAGTAGAGAAATTGCCATACATAGCCAATGACCACAAAGCTCATCATCGCCGGTGTATAGAGCGCAGCACGACTGAAATTGCGTATGGCCGGCAAGCGGTGAAGTATGGCAGCAAAGAAAAGCCCGGTGACCGTCAAGGCCGGCACGACAATCACGGTGTAGAACAGCGTGATCCAGATGGCATCCAGATAGCGATCACGTGACACGATACGCTCATAGTTCCGCCAACCGATGTCTTTCGATTCACCGATTCCCTTGAAGCTCGTGAAGCTCATGTCTGCCGTCAGGATGATCGGGTGAATGAAGAAAAGAAACAGAACGGCTAACGCCGGCAATGTAAACAGATACAGTGAATAGCGAGCACGCATCGGACTCCCCTGTCTGGCTTCGGGTTGTGTCCGGCGAGTCAGAGACTCACCGGACGCTGGTCAATCAGAGATTGTCTTCTATCGTGTCGTCCCAGCGTTGTAGTGTTTCGCTGTTGGCGCCATCGATATCCAGCAGGAAGCCGGTAATACTGTCTTCCCATTCCGACTGCAGTGGCTTGGGAAATTCCAGTGTGGAGAACGGCCAGAGGATCAGGCTGCCCTGCTCGCGTGCGCGGGTATAGGGGGCGGCAAGATCCGGCATGGTTGAACGGCCTCCGGTGAACGGGCTGTAGGCACCCTCGGCCTCCAGAAAGATGTTCAGATTATCCTCGACGCTGAAGAAATCGACCCACCTGGCCGCTGCCTCCTTGTTCCTTGCATCGGTGGGAATGGCCCAGCCCGGACCGATCAGATCCAGCGCCAAGCCCTGATCACTGAACTGCGACGGCATGGGAGCGAATTCATAGTCAAGGCCCTCCACCGATGAGAAGTTGCCGATATTCCAGGCACCTTGAGGCAGGATGGCCACGTTGCCGGCACGAAACTCCTGTGGCGCGGTGGCCCAGGGATCCAGACCGGCTTGCAACGCCGGATCAAAGCAGTTCGCATCGACCAGATCCCGCACCGCATCCAGAGATGCATTGAAATTCTCGTCACCCACGAATGTACGCTCACCCGAGCCATAGCTGGCGGCAAGGTTGTTGTTCGGATCCAGGCCGTTTGCCCCGACGAACAACATCGCCGGGAATCCGCCTGCAAAGATCATGGGTGCAATACCCTCGGCGGCCAGAGCCTGACAGGCGTCTTTCAATTCACCCAGTGTCAGCGGAGCCTTGTCGATCCCTGCCTGCTCCAGTAGCGCCATGTTCACGAAATTGCCCATGCCGATGACTTCAAGCGGAAATACAAGAATGCTACCGTCCGAGGTCAGGATATCCGATACAGCGGGCTGTATTCGTCCATACCACTCGCTGTCGGTGCCCAGATCTGTCAGAAAACCTGCACCTCCCCACAGATCCACCAGCGCGCTGTCCACCATGGTGACATCGGGGGGATTGCCCGATTGCAGGCGCGGCGGGATCACCTTGTCCACGTCTTTGCGAGCGACGTAGCTGAGTTCCACCGTGATATCCGGGTTGGCGGCTTCAAAGGCTTCAATCAACTCCGGCAAGCCAGCCGGTTCTGCTTCATTGCCCTTCCAGGCGACGACATCAAGCGTCGTCTGGGATAAGGCTGCCGTGGTGAAAAGCAGAGATGAGCCCAACAAAAGAGTACGAACCATGATCTTCTCCTCCAGAGTGCATCACTAGATTACACATTATTTTCATAAATTGTACATTATTTTAAATTATTGTACATTATCTACAGTTCTCAACGAACACTCGTCATACTGTTCCGTGGTATGCCCAAGCCCCCTTTCCATCCTCAACCCGCGAAGCTCAGCCATGTCTCGAAAGCCAAACTTCATACTCATCAGTTCCGACCAACAGCGAGCAGACTGCATTGGCGCTGAAGGTCGCGGCGTGCGCACACCCGGGCTGGACCGCATGGGTGCATCGGGTGTCAGATTCTCGCGCTGCATAACGCCCCACCCCATGTGTCAGGCAGCCCGCGCCTCGATACTCACAGGCAAACTCCCCTACAGCCACGGTGTTCGGGACAATGGTCGTGATCTTGATGAGTCACTGGGCGCTCAAGGACTCGGAGGCAGCTTTGCCCGCGCTGGCTACGACACGCACTTCATCGGCAAGGCGCATCTATCCAGTCAGCAAACCTTCGAACCAACCGGACGACCGGAATGCTATGCCAGCGCCAGCGATTATCCGCGCGACTGGCGTGGAAGCTACATGGGCTTCGACAATGTCCAGATGATGCTGCGACCGCATCATCACACTCGCTGGTCCGAGCCGCCCGAGGCCCTGCATTACGAATACTGGCTGGATGCCGATGGCAAAGGGGGACAACGCTGGGATCTGGCAAAGCAGCATCTCCCCCCGGAAACAGCACACTTTCAGGCCTGGCGTTCGGCCCTGGAAGAACCCTGGCACTCCACCTCATGGATCGGCGATCGCGCGATCGACATGATCGAGAGCAAGGGTGAGGCACCGTTGATGGCCTGGGTCTCCTTTCCCGATCCGCACCCACCCTTTCTCGCTCCTCTCCCCTGGTGTGACATGTACCAGCGCGACGAGGTCACCATCGCCAGGCATTGCGCGCTCGATCTGGAACGCCGCCCCTGGTGGCACAAGGCATTCGTTGAAGATCGGGCAAAACCGATCAAACAGGGTGCCCAACACAATGCCGGAGGCATTGACTGGGGACAGAAAGGCGAGCTGAACCGTGCCGCATTGCAAGACCTGACTGCCATCTACTTCGGCATGATCTCCGCCGTTGATGCACAGCTCACGCGTATTCTCGACGCACTGTCGGCAGCCGGTGAGCTGGACAATACCTATATCGTCTATGTCAGCGATCACGGTGAATGGCTTGGTGATCACGGACTGCTGCTGAAAGGGCCAATGCTGTATGACGGGCTATTACGTGTTCCCTGCCTGATCCAGGGACCCGGCGTACCGGCAAACCGAGTGATCGATGACCCGGTAGGCAGCATCGATATCCTGGCCACCGCAGCCGATCTGTGCGGTATCGAGACAGCCGGCAACCATGGCCAATCGTGGCGGCACCTCTGGGAACAGACCCAGAGCCGCGACTTCGCACTATCAGAATACGAAGTGGATGCCATCCGCAGTGCCGTGGACATGGATCTGATGACCGTGCGCAGCCGTCGCTACCGGATGTCCACGGACTTGAAGACCGATACCGGAGAGCTCTATGACATGCAGGAAGACCCGGATGAAATGGTCAACCTGTTCGACGATCAGGGCTACGCAGCCATCAGAAAGGAACACATGGACATGATCCGTTCCCGCCCGGCGGATCAGATACCGGTTTCGCCACGGGTGGGATGGCACTGAAAGGCGGGTCTGGATCAGTTTCAAGCACCTTGAAACTGATCTCGCTCGATGCGTCAAGCCACTTTGCTGCTCAGGATCAATAACCCTCCCACTCACACCTGCTACGTTCAGACAATCAGATACTGACTCGCCGATCGGCGACACCCACGGTACCGATTGCATGGACATTCGCAAACTGCTCTTTCTTCCCCCAATCGCACTGGGCATTGCCGGGTTCATCTGGATGAGCTCCGGCAGTGACGCACCTGAAGAAGACCCCGAACCTCTGGTGGTTGCAGTAAGAACACAGACCATCGCTGCCACTCCGGTCCTGGTCACCGCCGTTGGCTATGGCAGAGTCGAAGCCGAGCGTAGCTGGTCCGGCATCGCCGAGGTTCAGGGGCGTATCGATATGCTGAGCGAAGGTCTGGCCCAGGGCAGTATTGTCGAGGCCGGTGACACACTGCTGGAAATCAATCGTACGGACTACGAACTGAGTCGGCAGAAGGCGCTGGCAAACATCGCTACCGCCAATGCGCAACTGAGCGAGCTTGAACGCGGTGAGGCCAATGCTCGCGATTCACTGGCCGTGCAGCAACGCATCCTTGCAGTGGCTCAGGCTGAATTCAAACGTGTTGAATCAGTCGTGAGCAAGGGCAGCGACTCGGCAGCCGCCCTGGATGCTGCGCGCAAGACACTGCTCAGCCAGCAGGCGAATGTGACCACGCTGGAGAATTCACTGGCACTCTACCCCTCTCAACAAGCATCGGCACAAGCTACCCTGGCGGTGCGCGAAGCCGAACTGGCAGAGGCAGAGCGATCGCTGGAAAAGACTCGTCTCACGGCCCCCTTCCGGGCTCGCGTGTCTTCGGTCAGCGTGGAGGTCGGACAATTTGTTCGCACCGGCGATACGCTGATCACGCTCGACAGCACCGATGCCGTGGAGATCGTTGCCGAGGTACAACCACGCAGCTTCGAGCCGCTGGTGGCCACCGCGCTGGGCAAGGAATTCGCAATGAACGAACTGGTCGACACCAGTCAGGCAGTGCAGATTCTAGAACGGGCGAACATCACCGCCACGGTGAGCATGCCCGATTTCAACGGCAACGCACTCTGGCAAGCGGAGATCGTGCGCATGCGTGGCACGATGGACAGCGAGACCGGTGCGATGGGCTTTGTCGTACGAGTCCCTGATCCTTTATTGGCGTCGCCGGAGCAGCGGCGACCACCGCTCAACGCCGGTGCCTTCGTCGCCGTCACCTTCTCCAGCCCTCCTCTGCATGGGCTGATCAGTATCCCGCGCGATGCCTTGCGCCATGCTGACAACGGCAGCACCTTCGTCTATCTGGCCGATGAACAGAACCGTCTGGCCGTGTCCCCGGTGCAGACCGGCCCGATCATCGGTGCCGATGTCGTGATTCTTGCCGGACTTGAACCGGGCGATTCACTGGTGCTCAGTGACCCGCGCCCATCCGTACCGGGTATCCAGCTGGCGCCGGTGACGAGCAGCGCTTCACGGCAGGATCGCTGACATGATCCGCTACTTCGTTCGCCACCCGGTGGCCGCCAACCTGCTGATGTTTCTGGTGTGCCTGCTGGGCGCAGCCTTCCTCTCGGATATCGAACGCGAGACCTTCCCAGAATTCTCGGCCTCCGCCGTGAACGTATCGGTCGCCTACCCCGGGGCATCGGCCCGTGATGTGGATGAAGAGATCTGCCGGCCGATCGAGGATGCACTCACCGGCATCGACGGCCTGAGCGATCTGCAATGCCTGTCCGTGGATGGCAGGGGATCGGCCACGGCTGAAATGAGTGACGGTGGCGACATCATCCTGTTCTTCAATGACATCTTCTCGGCTGTCTCCACCATCAACGACTTTCCTGCCGATGCCGAATCTCCCGCAGTGCAGGTGCAATCCCGTGCCGATCTGGTTGCCCTGGTGGCCGTGTCGGGTGTGGCCGGGAAACAGGGCCTGGTGGCCTACAGCGACGAACTGGCCGACCGCCTGTTGCGACTGGATGGCGTTGCCAGCGCTACCGTGTCAGGTATCAGCGACCGCGAGATCCGCATCGTGTTCGATGAGGAAAGCCTTCGAAGCCACGGCCTGTCTGCCAGTAGTCTGGTTGATGCCATCAATGCGCGCAGCTTCTCGCAGCCATTGGGTAATGCCGATCTGGACGACAGCAGCATCGTTCTGCGTTATGCCGACGCCAGACGCTCGGTTTCGCAGCTGGAAGACCTCATCGTGCTGCAGAACAGTACGGGCGGTATCGTCAGACTGCGCGACATGGCCGAAGTAATCATCGTTGACTCTGATGAAAACGTGGAGTCCTACATCGATGGTCAACAGGCGGCCATCATCTCCATCAGCAAGAGCGCCGATGATGACAGTATTCGCGTGTTCAATGCAGTGAGCCAGCTTCTGGACGCCGAACGCAGCGCCTATCCCGACCCGTTTCAGTTGACGGTCATCAACAATCTGTCCGATGTGGTCAAGGAACGCCTGGAACTGATTCTTCAGAACATCGTGCTGGGACTCGTACTGGTCTTCTCCACCATGTGGCTGTTCTTCTCCTTGCGCGATGCGCTCTGGATTTCCGCGTCACTGCCCGTGTCCTTCCTCGGAAGTCTGTTCGTGATGAGCGTGCTGGGTATCACCATCAACATGATCAGTCTGGTCGCCCTGCTGATGGCCGTCGGTCTGATCATGGACGACAGCATCGTCATTGCCGAGAATATCGCCAAGTGGCGCAGAAAGACGAACGCGCTGGAGGCAGCCACACGTGGCACGCTGGAAGTACTACCCAGTGTCTTCTCCTCGTTTCTGACCACCGCCTGCGTCTTCGGGCCACTGATGTTCCTCAGTGGCGACATGGGGCAGATACTGCGCATCATCCCGATGGTGCTGCTGATCACGTTGAGCCTGTCTCTGATAGAGGGCTTTCTGATACTGCCGCACCACCTCAGCCGCAGCGATGGTAAAGCCGGCAAGACTCGGCCGGCTGAGCGACTGCTGAACCGCTTCAAGGAAGGCGCCCTGCTGCCACTGGCCACGAAACTGACCGAGTGGCGTTACCTGACGGTCGGTACTGTCATCGCCCTGTTCATGCTGAGCATCGGTCTGATTGCATCGGGTGCCATCAAGGTCATCGGCTTCCCTGCCTCGGAGAGCGATACCGTGCAGATACGACTCTCGCTGACGTCCGGCATCAACCGGGATCGTACCGTACAGACTGTGGATACGCTGCTCGCGGCACTCGACAAGGTCGATACCGAACTGACGCCATTGACCCATGATGCGGCACCCTTGGTGGAACGTGTTCTGGTGCAATACGGGGTCAACAGTGAGGTCAATGACAATGGCTCGAACACGGCCACCATCACGGTGGACCTGCTGGAAAGTTCATTGAGAAACGTCAGGGCCGATGATTTTCTACAAGCCTGGCGCGAAGCGGCTGGACCGATTCCCGACCTGGTGCAGAGCAGCTTTTCCCAGGCCGAGCAGGGACCCGGTGGCCTGGATCTCGATGTGGAATTACGCGGTCGCGACCTCGCAGTGCTGGAAAGCGCATCCGAGACGCTGCTGAACCGACTGCTGGAACGCAATGATGTCACGGAAGCCTTTCAGGATTTCTATGGCGGGCGTGAAGAACTGCGCTTTGCTCTGACCCCCTATGGCTATTCCCTGGGCCTGACCCCGCGCTCACTGGCCGATCAGTTGCGCAATGCCTTCGAAGGGTCCGAAACCGACAGTTTCACCACGGACTTGTCTGATGTAAGCGTTCGTGTGCAACTCGGGGACACACTGTCGAGCCTGACCGATATCGAGTCCTTTCCGGTCACTACAGGCAATGGCCGGCAACTGGCATTGTCGGAAGTGACTGACACGACGCTGACCACAGGCTACCCGACCATCATTCGCAAGAATGGTCTGGCCATGGCGCGCATCCAGGGCAAGATCGATACCTCGGTCACCACCTCGGCACTGATCTCGGCGGTAGTCATCGATGAGCTTGCCCCGGTCATGCAACAGGAGTTTCCCGGTATCCAGATCGGTATCGGCGGTGCCACCGAGGCGCAAAACGAGAGTCAATCTTCTCTGATGAAACTCATGCTGATGGGACTGATCGGGGTCTATCTGGTGCTGGCATTCCAGTTCCGTTCATACACCCTGCCCGTGGTCATCATGTTCGCCATACCCTTCGCTCTGGTGGGCACGATTCTGGGGCACTGGGTACTGGGACTGAATATCTCGATGCCGAGCCTGATCGGCTTTGCCTCTCTGGCCGGCATCGTGGTCAACAACGCCATCCTGTTTCTGACCTTCTTTGAAACACATCTGCAGGGCGATGATTACGTCAGCGCATCACTGGACGCGGTTCGCGCCCGCTTCCAGCCCGTGATTCTCTCCACCGCAACAACCTTCGCCGGGCTGATACCCATCATTGCCGAGACCAGCCCGCAGGTGCAGACCATGGTGCCCCTGGTGGTCTCGGTCGCCTTCGGCCTGCTGGCATCGATGCTGATGGTCACCCTGGTCTTCCCGTCACTGATCTCGATCTACTTCGATCTGTTCAATGTGCGCAAGTGGGCACGACAAACCCGGTGATAAACAATCCTGATCACTTGATACAGAATAATACGATTTGCCTTTATATCCATGACCTAGCATGCTAGGGCAGCGTTGCTTGCAAGACACAGGCTGACTGCAAGCGCGAAGCCTGCCCAGAACTGTCAGCCTCGAACTCAGAACGGAGATATAACGCATGAAGAGACAACTCGTCATTATCGGTTCCGCGCTGCTTGGTACGGCCGCAATTGCCGATCAGGAACTGTCCGTTGTTGGAAGCTGGAGTGGATTGCCGCTTCACAAGCAATACGAGGCACCCTTCTGGAACGAGACCCTGCCAGCGGCCAGTGAAGGCAGGATCACCGCCAATCTGACCACCCACGACCAGATGGGCATTCAAGGCAGCGATGTCTACCGCATGCTGGGAACCGGCGTATTCGATGTCGGCATGACAGTCGCCGATTACGCGGTATCCGACTCCCCCGCCCTGGAGAGCCTGGACGTTCCCATGATCGCCAACGATGCCACGTCGGCAAAGGCGATGGTCGATGCTGCCAGACCCATGGTAGATGACATCTACGCCGATGTGTTCAACGCCAAGGTGCTGGGTATCGCGCCCTATCCTCCTCAGGTGGTGTTCTGCAATGCTGATATTGCAAGCCTGGCAGACCTGGAGGGCAAGAAGATTCGTGCATCGGGACGCATGACCGGGAAATTGCTGGAAGCACTGGGCGCAGAAGCGGTCAACGTCAGCTTTGGTGAAGTCCCCGGTGCCCTGCAACGGGGTGTCGTTGATTGCGCCGTCACCGGTGCCGGTTCAGGCTACAGCGCAGGCTGGTGGGAAGTATCGACGCATCTCCTACCCATCCCGCTGGGTGGCTGGGATCCGGTCGTCACTGCCATGAACATGGACAAGTGGAACTCGCTGAGCTCGGCAGAACAGACACTCATCGAGGAACAGATTGCCAGCGAACTGGAAGCACCCGCCTGGGAATCAGCCCAGACAGCCTTGACCACCGACATAGCCTGCCTGACAGGTAACGGAGAATGCTCCGGTGAAACACGCGACATGGTTCTGGTTGAAGCCACAGAGGCCGATATGCAGACCGCACGCGATGCCCTTGTCAATACGGTGCTGCCTGATTGGGCCGAACGCGCCGGTGAAGACTGGACACAACGCTGGAACGAGAGCGTTGGCAAGACTGTCGGAATCACTGTCGAAACGCCCTGACATTCAGGCACTGACATGCTCAAGGCACTCGATACGCTGCGACGCATCAACGATGGCATGGCAGTAGCAGCTGGTCTGCTACTGCTGACCAGCGTCGTGGTCACGGTTTATGACGTGATAGCCCGCCCCTTCCATATGTCCCTGGGCGGTACGGACGAGCTATCCGGCTATGCGATGGCTATCTCGACCAGCTGGGGCATGAGTTACGCACTGACGCATCTGGCCCATGTGCGTATCGATCTGCTGCGCAGCCGATGCAGGACACTGGGGCAAGCCCTGTTCGACCTAGTGGCCATTCTGTCTCTGACAGGAACAGCACTTGTCATTGCCTACCGGGTCTGGCCAGTGCTGTCGAAATCCATTCAGAACGGTTCCACCGCCAATACAACCCTGGAGACACCACTCTGGATTCCACAATCGCTCTGGATGGCAGGTTGGGTCTGGTTTGCCGTGTCGGCGCTGTTCGTCAGTCTGTGCGTGGTATCGCTGATACTGCGCGGTCAGCTTTCTGAAATCGGCGACGTTGCTGGCTTGCGAGACGAATCATGATTCTCTTCACATCCACCGGGCTGCTTGTACTGCTGGCCCTGTCCATTCCCGTGGGCATCGTTCTCTTTCTGCTGGCGTTCGGCATCGACACCTTCTTCAGCCCGTTTCCCTTGATGCGCGGCCTGGGTCAGGTCGTATGGTCCTCTTCCAACAGTGCCACTCTGATTGCCATTCCGTTTTTCGTGCTACTCGGTGAAATACTGGTCAGAAGTGGCATCGCCAAACGCACCTATGCCGCGCTGGATGCCTGGGTCTCGTGGCTGCCCGGTGGTTTGATTCATGCCAATATTGCCACCGCCACCCTGTTTTCAGCGACATCGGGCTCTTCGGTGGCAACTGCAGCAACGGTGGCCTCTGTTGCCATGCCACAGGCAGAACGGCTCGGCTACGATCCGCGCCTGTTTTCCGGAGCCATCGCGGCAGGCGGAACCTTGGGCATCATGATTCCCCCGTCCATCAATCTGATTGTCTACGGTTTTCTGACAGAAACCTCCATCCCCAAACTGTTTCTCGCAGGACTCATTCCAGGCTTGCTGCTCGCACTCCTGTTCATGGCGGTCACGGCCCTGATCTGCAGTGTCCGACCCACACTCGGTGGCCCAGGCATTCCGGCAGACTGGTCGCGACGACTGAGTGGGCTGAAGGATCTGGTGCCATTGCTTGGCTTGTTTGGTGCGATCGTCGGCTCCATCTACGCGGGTTGGGCGACTCCCACGGAAGCGGCAGCCGTGGGTGTTGCCATGGCCTTTCTGATCGCACTGCTGCAACGCGCCTTGTCGTTTCGCATGATACTGGACAGCCTCAGGGGCACCGTTCGCACCACCGCCATGATCATGCTGGTGGTTATCGGCGCCTATGTGCTGAACTTCGTGCTCACCGCCGCCGGTGTCAGCAGCGCCCTGCAGAATTTTCTGCAAGGTCTCGGGCTCGGTCCGCTGGAAACCCTGCTGGTGATCATACTCATGTACATCGTGCTGGGCTTCTTCATCGAGACCCTGTCACTGATGGTTGCAACCATTCCCATTGTCGTGCCCATCATCGTGCAGCTTGGCTATGACCCCCTGTGGTTCGGCATTCTGATGATCATGCTTGTCGAGATGGCATTGATCACCCCGCCGGTAGGGCTCAATCTGTACGTGGTGCAGGCAGCACGCGATTCCGGCAGCTTCAGCGACGTCATGATCGGGGTCATTCCCTATGCCATCGCCATGCTCGTCATGGCCGCTCTGCTGGTCATCTTTCCAGCCATAGCACTCTATCTACCGACTCACCTTTGAGGACACTCGCTGTGAATTTTTCATGCGACAAGCAGACAATCACCCTGCAGGCGCAGGCCCTGACGGTTGCCGGCTGGACCGGCAGAAACCTGGACGCCGTCCAGCATCACATCGATGAGCTCAAGGCTCTGGGCATTGCGCCCCCTTCACAGGTACCGCTCTACTACCGGGTCTCACCGGCATTGCTGACGCAAGAGAGCCATATCACGGTGCTGGGCGACGCAAGCTCCGGTGAAGTAGAGCCCCTGCTGGTCAACGTGGATGATCAGTTGTGGCTGGGCCTGGCATCAGACCATACCGACAGAGATCTGGAAGCGCATTCCGTGGCAGCTTCCAAGCAGGCCTGCGCCAAACCCTGTGCCACTGAACTGTGGCGCTATGACGAGGTCAAGGACCACAGCGATGAGCTGATCCTGTCCTGTGATATCCAGGAGAACGGTCAATGGGTCAACTACCAGCAAGGCAGCCTGGCCAGCATCCGGCCACTGAAGGAATTGATGGACTCGCACGCGCTGACGCCCGGCTCTGCCATGCTGTGCGGCACGCTGGGTGCCATCGGCGGTGTGCGCCCCGCTGCGTCTTACCGCATGAGTCTGCACGACCCGATTCTCGATCGCCGTATCGAGATGAGCTACCAGGTATCCACCCTACCCATCATCAACTGATGAAAGACTCCCTCGACGGGCGGTGACGTGACATTAGAGCAGCTCAGGACTTTCCTCTGGGTTTCCCGTCTGGGCGGTGTACGCAAGGCCGCCCAGGAAATGAACATCACCCAACCTGCCGTGTCCGGGCGTATCGCTGCGCTGGAGGAGTCGCTGGGAACCACGCTGTTCGAGCGGACCTCTCGCGGCGTATCGCTGACCAAGCAAGGCGTGCTGTTACGCGAGTATGCAGAGAAGATCGCCGACCTGGTGGAGCGCATCAGATTCCACGTGGTGCCCGAGGAAAGCGTCAACAGTCTGATGCGTATCGGTGTTGCAGAAACCATCGTGCAGACATGGCTGCCCGCCTTTCTGTCCGCCCTGTACGATCGCTACCCGAACTTGAATGTCGAGATCACGGTAGACCTGACCGTGAATCTGCGACAGCAGCTGCTGGAACGGTCGCTGGATCTTGCCTTGCTGATGGGGCCAGTGTCCGAATATTCCGTCGACAATATCGATCTGCCAGCAGTCGAACTGGCCTGGTTCACGGCCAATGACAGGCCAACGCCCGATCTACACCGCACCCCGATAGTTTCCTATAATCGTCACTCACGTCCGTATCGCGAATTGAAGCGTCAACTGACCACCCGCTATGGTGATGACACCAAGATCTTTCCATCAAACTCCATCCATGCAGGCCTGGAGATGGTAGCGTCCGGTATTGGTGTCGGCATGTTTCCCCGCCGCCTCGGCGATGCGCTGATTCGTCAGGGCAGTATTCGCGAGTTCGACCCGGGCTGGAAACTACAACCCCTGAAATTCACGGCCTCCTTTGTCGGAGACCCCTTGAACGAACTGTGCAGAGAAGCTGCCGAGCAGGCCAGAACGGTTGCGCAGGCCTATCTCAACAGCTGAACCGGAGAACGACACATGACGCCATCACTCCCGTGGTCCTTTGACAGTGCACAAGCGCGCGTTGCCGAGGTCCTGTCTCGCGTCAACGCCGATGAACCGGTACTGAGGCACGCCTTCACCCGGATGTTCGAGACCCTGGCTCTGGAGCAGTCCAGCGGACCGACCGCCCACACCAGCCATCCGCTCAGCGGCGCGCTGGTTTCGGTGAAGGATCTGTTCGATGTCGCAGGCTTTGTCACGCACGCCGGAACGCGGTTCATGGCCGATGATGCGCCGGCCGAGCACGATGCCGCCGCCATCAGGCGACTTGCCGAAGCCGGCGCCGTACTCATCGGTCACACCAACATGACGGAACTGGCGTATTCAGGACTTGGCCTGAACCCCCACTATGGCACGCCGGAAAGTGTGCTGTATCCCGGCTGCATTGCGGGTGGCTCGACAGCCGGTGGTGCGGTATCGGTCGCAGCTGGCGCTGCTGACATCGCCATCGGAACCGACACCGGCGGTTCCCTGAGAATCCCGGCAGCGTTCAACGGCATCGTGGGATTCAAACCCAGCCAGTCGACGATACCGCAGCAGGGCTGCAAGCCCTTGTCGCAGAGTCTGGACAGCGTGGGACCGATGGCAAGGTCCGTCGAGGCCTGCCGCCTGGCCTTTCAGACCATGCGCGATCACCCGGAGACCATCGAGCGTCACCTGGAACCGAGTTTCGTGGTGCCTGACAACTACGGCATGGATGATCTGCAACCGGAAGTTGCCGCGGCCTTCGAGCACAGCCTCACACTGCTGACAGAGGCAGGATACACTGTCGAGCGGCGCTCGCTGCAAAGCCTGGAAATGCTGAAGACACTGGCAATCTGGCATTTCTCAGCGGTCGAATCGCGTGCCTACTACGATGAGGCCTACCGGCACCAGCATGCGAAAATCGACCCGCGAGTGTCCAGTCGAATGGCGCGTGCAGACGCACTTTCAGCCATCGAATACCGCCAGACCCTGAACCTGCGTTCTCAACTGATCGATGCACATCAACGCGAAATGCAGGGCAAGGTGTTGTTGATGCCTACCGTGCCCGTGCTGCCACCACGTGTGTCAGAGCTGGACGACGACGATACCTACACGCGTCTGAACCTGCAGGCATTGCGCAACCCCAGCATCGCGAACGTCATGAACGGATGCAGCATCTCCCTGCCGCTCACTCATGAACAGCACACCATCGGCATCATGCTCAGTGCGGCCACGCTCTCGGATCAGGGGCTACTGGATCTGGCGCAACGCTGCGAGGCCCTGTTCCTACCCTGAGTAGACAGGCACTTCGGCCTGATCATCGATATCGGTAATGAGCATATGCCCGGGCTTGTGCGTAATGGACAGCGGTAACCCGGCACGCATCAGCACCTGTTGAGGGGTGACGCCACAGGCCCAGAAAACCGCGGTCTGCGTCCCCAGAGGCGGCGGTGCATCCCCCCAATCCGGATTCTGCAGATCGTCAATGCCGATGTCGGCGGCATCGCCGACATGTACCGGTGCACCATGCGCCAGCGGAAATCGTCGACAAAGCTGAACGACATCATCGACGCGATCAGCATCCACCGCCCGCATGGTGACCACCATCTCGCCACCGAACACGCCTGCCTCTTCGGTCATGATGCTGGATCGATACATCGGTACAGTCTTGTTGTTGTCGATATGCCAGATGGGTATGCCGGCGTCCATCAGGGCATTTTCGAACGTGAAGGAACACCCCAGCACGAAGGCGACATGGTCCTCTTGCCAGTACGGTGTCAGGTCGGTCACCGATTCCGCCAGCTCGCCATCGCGATAGATATAGTAGACCGGCACATCCGTGCGGATATCGATATCGGCTCCCAGGGTGTGCATCATGGGATTGCCCGTATCCGATACCCCTACCAAGGGACATGGCTTGGGATTGCGCTGACAGAACCGCATGAAATCCAGCGCGTGGGTTTCGGGGAGAATCACCAGATTGCCTTGCAGGAAACCGGATGCCATGCCGGCCGTATGGCCCTGATACTCGGACCGACGAATCGCCCGACGCAGCTCCGGCACTGTGGCCGCTCGCAGACGCAAATAGGATTCAGACATGCTGACTGGCAACCGATCGACAAAAGGAGATGAACAGACTCTCGCAAACGCAGACTTTCGTCAAACACAATGAGCAGGAAATGCCGAACTCCCCTGCATCGATGTAATCGTCTGGCCAAAATCTGCAACCCTGACTCACGCTGCCGGTAATCACTGCAGCGCCTGACGCTCGCGAAACCAGATGAACAGACCGCTGCTCACGATGATCAGCGTACCGATGATGGTCTTGCTATCCGGCGTCTGGCCGAACACCAGCCAGCTCAGAACGGCAATGTAGATGATCTGCGAATAGACAACCGGTGCCAGCACCGAGGCTTCCGCATGACGATGCGCATTGCTCAGACAGGAATGTCCGAAGGCGCCCAGACTGCCGATCAGAACGATGACGAACCAGGTCAGAGGATCCTCCGGCCATACCCAGTTCATCACGGCAACTGGCGCCAGCAACACCGTGGCGATGCCTGCCACATAGAACTGCACGGTAGCATTCGAATCCACGCCGGCCACCAGACGGCTCATGACGAAATACCCACTGGCACAGCTCATCGCAGCCAGCGACAGAATGATTGCCGGCTCGAACTGCTGGCTCCAGGGTTCGACAATGATCAGCACACCGATGAAGCCTGTCATGACGGCCAGCAGACGCTTGATGCCCACCTTCTCACCCAGAATGGGAATGCTGAGCAGGCAGACGGTCAAAGGGGTCACGAAGAAAATCGCAATGGCCGTGGTCAGCGGCAGATACTGCAATGCCGTAAAGTTCAGACAGGTTGCCGCCAGAAGAAACAGTGCCCGCAAGGCCTGTACACCCGGCTTGTTGGAACGGATCATGGACGTGCCATGTTTCGGTGCATAGACCAGAACGGTACAGATGAGATGTCCCAGGTAGCGCAGCCAGGCAACCTGCAATGCGGGAATGGCCGCTGCTACCAGCCACTTGGCCGAGGTGTCCATCCCGGCGAAGCACAGGAAGGCAAGAAGCATCAGGCTATAGCCCAGCGTGAGAGCAGACACAGGCAGTCGTTGACCAGTCAGAGGTGTTCATGGTGGAAGGCTTGTCAGGACGGCCAAGCCGAGAGCTGTCCGGGCAAGCACGAAGAAAAATGCATGTCACGCCCCTAACCCTACCACGACGCTCATCGCTGGTGCACGCTGAAAATCGATCGGTGTCGCCAACTGAACAGGCCATCGACCGCCGTGTCAGCGCAGGAACCAGGGGCTGGTGAACGATCGGTGCATGCAGGCGGGCGCAGGTCAAGGATCCGGGCATGCAGGCAGACGCGGGTCAACGATCCGGGCACACAGGCGGGCGCGAGCGAACCGTATACTGGCAACCACACCTACGGAGCGCCGCCATGTTTTCCAGAAAAACCATCCGCTTTCTCAAGGAACTGTCCAGCAACAACAATCGCGAATGGTTTGCGCTGAACAAGACACGCTATGAAGACGAAGTCCGGACCCCGGCCCTGAACTTCATCGAGGCCATGGAACCATCGGTCAAGCGCCTGTCGCCCTATATCGACTGCCAGGCGAAGAAGGTAGGCGGCGCACTGATGCGAGTGCATCGCGATACCCGCTTCGGCAAGGACAAGACACCCTACAAGACCAACATCGGCATCCAGTTCCGCCATGTGCGTGGCAAGGACGTACACTGCCCCGGCTACTACGTGCACATCGAACCCGGTGAAGTCTTCTTCGGTGCCGGTATATGGAAGCCGGACAGCGCCCATTTGCTGGCCATTCGCACGCTGATCGATGAGCACCCGCGCGAGTGGCGTGCGCTGAAGAAGAAGGTCTTCGGCAAAGGCGCATATTCGCTGTCCGGGGATTCTCTCAAACGGGCACCCAAGGGGTTCTCGCCAGAGCATCCGGAGATAGAGGACCTGCGTCGCAAGGATTTCATCGCCGTCCTGACCCTGCCGACCAGCACGATTCACGACGAGGATTTTCCCGCGCAGATAGCGTCGCACATGAAGAACACCGCGCCGCTGATGAAGTTCCTCTGCGACGCCAATGATCTGATGTTCTAAGCTCTCAGTGCCCGACAAGAGCCACCCTACCAACCGGAAACCAGCATGAGCCTGCATCCCAGAATCGCTGCCGACACCCTCCCTGTGTGCATGACCGAGAGCGCCCATGTGCGGCTGATGAACGACAGTCGCTGGCCATGGCTGCTGTTGATTCCGCTGCAGGAGAACATCGAGGAGCTGCACGATCTGACCCACACGCAACGCGATCTGTTCATGGCGGATGTCAATCAGGTGAGCCGAGTCCTGCAACGAATAACGCAGTGCAAGAGCGTGAACGTTGCCATGCTGGGCAATGTGGTCTCACAACTGCATTGCCATGTTGTCGCCCGCGATGAAAGCGACCCCGCCTGGCCCGGCACGGTATGGGGTTTCGGTACGGCCGTACCCTATGCACCAGGGCAGGCGGACGAGCTGATCGCCACCACCCGCAAGTCGTTCAGTTGACGGATTCGGCGCGCGCGGTGCCACCACCGTTCAGGTGGGACGCGCGTCAGGACTTGCGCCTGACGGAGTTTCGATAGTATAAAAGATTGATGGCGGCGGCGTTAAGTCAACCCTAATTCCTGTCCAGCGGCTATGCTAGGCAGCTTGTTCAAACTCAGTCGAGGCACCGACAGTTGGCATTTCAGATCTACCTGAGGGCTTCCTCGGGATTCAGCGATGCGCCGAAACAGTGAACGCACTGCCCGCGCCTGAACCCTGCAAGGAGAGCTGGTCACACCCGCGGGGCATCCTGCTCGATTCTGTCCGCCGGGACGATTGCCGGGTGTCAGTCATCGGAGCATGCTCGTGTTCTCGCACGGCGGCAAAGCTCTGACATGTTCCGTGTGCTACGCCACCTGCTGTCTGTCTCGGCCTTTCTGATTTTGCCTGCTGCCTCGGCGGTGGCCATCGAGCCCATTACCGTTGCCGATGCCTCTCTCTCGGCAGCCTTCTATTCCGACAGTTCCTGCCTGCTGACCATCGATTCGAATGCCCAGGCCGGCAAGACCGTCATCGACGCCAATCTCGACGGTGAGGTCTCGCGGATGCTCATCCATTGCGACACGGACGATGGCAGACGGCTGACTCTTCTCGCCCGCGGCGATGCGCTCAATGTGGCTCAGCGTGTCCCGCTGCTCACTCGTGAGGAAATAGAAGAAGGCGAGCTGGGGATGATCGCCTGGCTGACTCGAAGTGGCGTCCACTACACCGACGACTCAGCGCCGCGCCGCTATGTCATCGCCGGCAGTGTCATGCTGAGAAAGTCCCCGCCGGTTCAGGCCGCCGGCAGTGCTCTGCACAGCCAGCGACATGCCTTCGGTCGTGTGGTGGGCATACTCGAGCCCTTGCTCAAGACCAATAATCCGAGCGTCGTCGCCCCGCTGCCCGGCGATGCGGATGACGATGAGGCAGCTTCCGATGAGGCCAAGGCCGAGAGCATCCCGGATGAGGGTACCCCGCCTGAACCCGGGGAGGTGCAGTACGAGACAGACTCGGATGAAGGCAGTGGCTCAGAGCCGAGCTCGGACGGTTGATACCAGCGCCCGGCATACACATTGATGGTATTCCCGGAACACACAACACAGACCGTATCCGACGCTCACCAAACGCCTTTCACGTCACGACGTCTAACCTGCCGCTTCGACCTGCCGCCCCGACCTGCCGCGCCGGAGATCAACGGCGGTGATTGACCGGACTGATCCGTCGAAGCACATCGGGCACCCGTGTCAATAGTTGCTCTGCGCTGATCGGGTACTGCAGCTCCGTGGCCGCCTGGCCGTGCAGCCAGACAGCTGCGCAGGCAGCCTCGAAGGCAGGCATGCCTTGCGCAAGCAGGGAGGCGATGATCCCCGCCAGCACATCGCCGGAACCGGCAGTTGCCAGCCACGGCGGCGCATTGGCGTTGATGGCCGCCCGGCCATCGGGCGCAGCGATGACCGTATCGGCGCCCTTGTAGACGACCACGGCAGAAGCCTGCGCCGCTGCATCACGGGCCAGGTGCAGACGGGAACGCGCAGTCTGTTCCCCGCCCTGCTCCGACAGCGTGGCAAACAGGCGCTGGAACTCCCCGCCATGCGGCGTCAGAACCGCCGTGCAGGATGCCTGTTGCAGCTGCGCGAACAGTTGCTCACGATGTGCGGCATCTGCCCAGCAGGACAGCGCATCGGCGTCCAGTACACAGTGCCTGTCGGCGTTCAGCGCCGCCAGAACACTGTCTCTGGTCTGCTCATCCACCCCGTTTCCCGGTCCCACCACCACGCAGTTGATACGCTGATCCTGCAGAAGCTCCCCCCACTGCGATACCGTGTCGCAACGCTTGAGCATGACTGCCGTCAGGTGGGAGGCATTGACCATCAGCGCCTCGCCCCTGCTTGCCAGCGTGACCAGTCCTGCACCGCAGTACAATGCGGCATGAGCGCTGAGACGTGCAGCCCCCGTCGATGTCATCGGCCCGCTCCGGACCAGCACATGACCGCGATCGAATTTGTGACCTTCACTGCTCAGGCGGGGCAAGGCTGCGTCGAAGATCGAAGGCGTGTTGAGCAGACAGACGGACTCCTCCGGGTCAAGCTGTGCATCACCCAGGCCGATCTGCGCAAGCCGCTTGCGGCCACACAATGCCCGCCCCGGATACAGAAAATGCGCCGGCTTGAAAAGAAAAAAGCTGACCGTGGCATCCGCCCGGATGCTGACACCGGCAGCCGTGTGGGTGTTGCCATCAAGACCGCTGGGCACATCCACAGCCAACACGCTGGCATCACCGGCATTGATCTGCTCGATCACGGTCTTCAGCACACCCTCCGGGGGGCGTGACAGACCGGCGCCAAACAGGGCGTCCACGATGACATCCGCATGGGCTATCAGCTGTGCAGCGGCTGCGGGCACTTCCGCTGCATCAAGCAGGCAATCGTGCAGCTCACCTTCCCATTCGGCAAACGCCCGCTCGGCATCCGTGGCCTTGCTGGCGCCAGCAGGCCGCTGCCGATGCGACCGAGACAGAAAACGCAACACCTGCACCTGATAGCCCTGCTCACTCAGCGCTCTGGCCGCCACGGCTCCATCGCCCCCGTTATTGCCGGGACCGGCCACGACCAGGACACGTCCCTTGCGTGCAACCATAAGATCGATGACCGCGGCACACACCGCCTCACCGGCAGCCGTCATGAGCGCATAGGTATCGAGCCCCTGTGCAGCCGCCCGAGCATCCACTGCCTGCATCTGATCGGCACTGAGCAGCTGCGCTGGCCAGCTGTCCCTGTCGGGACCAATGTCCTTGTCGGTCATGCCACTTGCCTCCTGATCGTTCGACAGCAGGGATACGCTCACATCGAGGCTAATTCCTGATCACGCCGCCTTCGTGCAACAAGGCGTGAATACGCGCGCGGGTCTGCGGCGTCTGTGCGAGACGGATGAAAGCCGCTCTCTCGCGGTCATACATGTCCTGCTCCGTGGCGGCAGTAGCCTCATCCTCGCCCCGGCAGATAACCGACGCAATCTGCATGGCGACAGTCTTGTCGTGCGGCATGAAGTCGCCGCGCTCGATCCCGGCATCCATGAATGCGGCCATGCGCTGCAGAATGTCCCCGCCGGCAAGCTCGAAGTGCGGCTCACCTGGTGGCTGGTAATTATCACTCAGGCTCTCGAGCGCCGCCACCGAACGGCTGTACAGACGATCGCGATTCATGACAGAGACATCTTCACTCGGCTTGTAGTACTGCAGCTTCTCGGCAAGCTCGGGAGAGGATGCCATGGCGCCATATCCCAGATTCATCCAGGCTTTCCAGGCAGCCTCCTGCCAGTCGCCCGTCTGCTGATACCAGCGCCAATAGGTTTCCTTGACCCCGCCTCCGGCCGGCAACAGGCCCACGCCACTCTCCACGAGCCCCACCACACTGTTGCTGTGCATCACACGCTGATCACAATGCAACAGCACCTCGAATCCGCCACCGAGCGCCAGGCCCGATGGAGCGCCAACCACGGGCACGGATGCGTATTTGAGCGCTCGTACCGCCTGTTGAAAGCGCGCCAGAAAGGCATCGATACCTGACCAGTCCCGTGCATCGATCATCGCCAGAAAGGCGTTCAGATCCACACCCGCCGAGTAATGCTGGGCATCGTTGTGAATCAGGATGCCGCGCCCCGGGTTCTGCGCTGCATAGGCCACCATTTCCATCGATTCATCGGTCAAGGCATTGGCCTTGGAATGAAACTCGACCAGGCGAAAGTCGTTCTCGATGGCGTAGACGCTGGCCGCTCGATTCTCGCTCAGTACCGGTGTCACCCGTCGCTGCAGATGGAAGCGGACCACGCCTTCAGGCAGGTCGACCGGCCGCATCTCGCCATCGGCGTGTTGCACGCGCAGGCTGCCGTTATCGGCCAGGTAGAACGGCTTTGCGCGTTGCAGCGCTGCGGGGACCGGCTGTCCACAGGCCTTCAACAGCGTGGCCACCCGATCCGCACCCAGTGCATCGATCATCTCGAAGGGACCGCGCACCCAGTTGAAACCCAGCTTCATTGCATCATCGATATCCTGCGCCGAGTCACACACCTCGCCCAACAGACTGGCAGCGTAACCCAGCACTCGCCCCAGAACGTTCTGGCAGAAGCGTGCGTCCTTGTCCGCAGCGCTATCGCCCTCGGCTACCAGATCCAGCAAGGCTTCCTGCTGATCGGCCAAGGCTTTAGCCGCCGCTTGCGCACGCGCCGGCAATTCATCGTTGACAGGACGATACTCGCCCGACACCAGATCCCTGGCCAGCTTCTGTCCGTCGGCACTACGCCGGTAGAATCCGCCGCCGCCCTTCTGCCCGGTCAGACCCGCCTCCACCATGGCGTTGATCATCTCGCTCTCGGCCCCCACGGCATGAAAGGCATCACCCTCGGGCAGAATGCTGCGCAGCGAGCGAACCACATCTCGCATGAGATCGATGCCGATCAGATCGTACAGGCCGAATACGCCCGTCTTGGGGATACCCATGGGCCTGCCCATCAACGCATCGGCCCGCTCGATCGGCAGGTTCAGTGATACCGCCTCGTCGATCCCGACCTGCAAGGCAAATACCCCGACACGATTGCCCAGAAACCCCGGCGTATCGTTGCAACTGACCACGCCCTTGCCCAGCTCGCGATCATTGAAATCGGCCAGCTTCTGCATGACAGCGGCATCGGTGGCAGTGCCGCGCACCAGTTCCAGCAAGCGCATGTATCGAACCGGATTGAAATAATGCGTGATGGCAAACCGCTGCTGGAAACGTTCGGGTATCTTTTCCACCAGCAGGCTGATGGGAATGGTCGACGTGTTGGAAGTCACGATGCATTCGTCGCCAATCAAGGCATCGAGGCGCTCATACAGGGCCTGCTTGATATCCAGTCGCTCGACAACCGCTTCGATGATCCAGTCGGCATCGGCCAGCTTGTCGAAATCATCTCGCGTATTGCCGGCGGTGATCAGATCAGCCGCATCGGGGTGCATCAGGGCCGGCGGATTGGACTTCAGCAGGCGGCTGATGGCCCCCTGACTGATGGCGTTGGGTTCTGCCTCGCCCGGCAGGTCCAGGAGCAGCACCCGATGGCCGGCATTCGCGATCTGACCTGCGATACCCGAGCCCATGGTGCCTGAGCCGATGACTGCGATATTCTTGAACATCGTATACCTGCTTTCGCTGAGTGAGCGCAGCCTCAAGACTGCATCAGCGGATTATAGCGCGGCAGGCTGCTCATCATCGCGTCTCTCTGGCAGGTGAACATCCATTTGCGGATACGGAATCGAGATACCAGCCTCATCGAAACGCTGCTTGATTCTTTCGTGCAGATCGAAATGCAATGGCCAGTAGTCGGCGGTGGCCACCCAGGGTCGAACGGCAATGTTCACCGACGAATCGGCCAGTTCGAGAACACCGATCTGCACCGGCTTGTGTGCATCCAGCACCCGTTCATCATTCTCGACAATCTCCTTCAACAGGTTCTTGGCCTGCTTCAGATCGCTTTCGTAGCCAATGCCGATGACCATGTCCAGACGTCGTTTGGGCGAGGTCGAATAATTGGTGATGGGCCCGCCCATGATGCTGGAGTTCGGCACGGTGATGGTTCGCTGGTCGGGGGTGACCAGCGTTGTACTGAACACCGTGATCTCGTTGACCGTCCCTGACACCCCGCCGGCTTCGATATAGTCACCCACCTTGCATGGCCGAAACGACACCAACAGAACACCTGAGGCAAAATTCGACAAGGAGCCCTGCAAGGCCAGACCGATGGCCAGTCCGGCCGCACCAATGACCGCAATGAACTGCGCGGTAGGCACACCCAGTTGCGACAGTGCGGCAATGATGACGAGCATCAGCAACACCATGTACAGGATATTGGAGACGAAGCCGCCCACGGTGGGATCGATATCGCGCTGATCCATCAGGCGTCGACCCAGATTGACCAGGCGGCGTGCCAACCACTTGCCCACGAGGAAGATCAACAATGCGGCGAGCAGGTTCAATCCATATTCGCGCGCCAGGGTTGGCACTTCTTCTACATAGTCAATCCAGTTCATTCCCTGCTGCCTTGTCGTGAAATTGTTCGCAAGGAGTGTAGTCGGCCCTCACCCGGATGGAAAAACCACGTAAATACTACAAACCGCATTCAGATGGCGGCGATGAGACAGCGCGACCTAATCGATGATGGTGGCCATTGCCACGAAAGAGGAGGTATGCGAGACATGAGGGAGTGCCGACAGCTTCTCTCCCAACACCAGCCGAAAGGCGTTGATGTCGGCCGTACGGATCTTCACGAGATAATCGAACGGTCCCGCAATCAGATGCAACTGCTCTATCTCGGGTATCTTTCGAGCCGCCTCGTTGAAGGCCTCCAGCGCCGCGAGCTTCGTGTCGTAGAGCTTCACTTCCACGAAGGCCACATGGCCCAGACCCAGCTTCTCGCTGTCGACGATGGCCTTGAAGCCCAGAATGTAGCCCTCGGCTTCCAGGCGCTTGACTCTCGCTGCACAGGGCGTTTTGGTCAGACCCACGCGAGAGGCCAGCTCAGTCAGCGTGATGCGCCCCTCTGTCTGCAGAATGGATATGATCACACGGTCGAATTGATCTAGCATGAGGACCTCGCCTGGTTACGTCTGTACTGCAGAATACTCTGGTCGGTTACACTCGATCCACCCCGATCATCAATCAGCACTTTAGTACCGCATGCACTCAGCTACCGAATTGCCGAATCGCCTGATGATTGTCGGAGCACTTCATGTGGACGACATTGCCACAAGTTGCAGCCCACTGATAGCTCAGGCGTCCAACCCTGTGACCTGGACGCAGCATATCGGCGGCGTCGCGGCCAATGCCGCCTTCTCGGCCAGAGAGGTAAGCAGTGTCGACGTAGCGATCGGATTCTGTGCCGTCACCGGTTGTGATGCGGTCGCCGACCAGCTGGAAAAGGCCTTGACCGATGCCGGGCTGAACGCCAGCCTGCAACGCCTGCCCGATTGCAGTACCGGACGCTATACCGCGGTCATGAACCATGACGGCGAACTGCATATCGGCTTGTCCGATGTTGCCCTTGCCGAGCGCCTAGACCCCGAACTGGTGCCATTGGGAGACGAGCTGAATCCCTGCTCGGCGTTGCTGATGGATGCCAATCTGTCCGAGAGCTGCCTGACGGCACTTGCCGAGCGCGCAGTTTCACGATCAACAAGGCTGGCCGCGATGAGCGTATCTCCCGCCAAGTCCCGCCGCTTGCTGCCCATCGCATCCCGTATCGATCTGCTGTTCGTCAATCGCCGGGAAGCCATTGCCATGATCGATCCCGACCTGGCGCTGGATGTGCCGATCGAGCAACTGGCGGATGGATTGAGCGAACTGGGCTTTCGGCAATTCGTGCTGACCGATGCCGCCGAACCCGTACTGGTTCAGCGCGACGACAACAGACAATACATCATCGTCCCTCCCATGACGACTCGCGTATCGGTCAACGGCGCGGGAGATGCACTGGCTGGGGCCTGTTTCGCCGCCTGGTGCAATGGTCTGACACTCGCCGATGCCGTTCGCACGGTTGGTCTGGTGCAATCGGCCAGATTGGTCAGCGGTGAGCGTCAGGCACCGGTGTTCAAGGGCTGAACCGGTTGTCAGTCTGCTGCTCGCTCGAGGCTTCGGCGAGTGAAAGCTGCCTGCCTGACCCACTCCCCGACCCATCGAACGAGCTTCTCACGATCCTCCTTCAGAGTGAAGGTATGGTCTGCCTCCTTCAGGTAGCGTTCTGTCACACCGGAGGCCTCCTTCAGGGCCGGGAACATGTCGCGAAGCTGCCCCTCGTAGGCGTAATTGTCACGCTCGCTACCGGTGTACACGAACAGCAGATCCGTCTCCGCCGCACACAATCCCTGCAGGATTTCCGCTGTTTCCTCTTTCGTGGGTCCATGGTGGTGGTCATTCCCAGCCTGCCCCGGTATCGGCGCATCCTCGGCACTGATGAAGCGGGCTGCGTCGGTATCCGTCGCATCACCTGCTGCTACCTGTTTCCAAGGCAGCAGCGCCCGCAACAGACTCGTGCCGCGCTTGCGGAGTTGATGACCCGACAACAATCGCGGCAGAGTGTAGCTCAGAGCTCGATACAGGCGGAATCGACCTGCCCGATAACAAGGCCCATCGACAAGTATCGCACCGACCACTCGAGGATCCTGCCGGGCAGAGGCCAATGCATCATCGGCGCCGGAGCCCATGCCGAACAGTACGAAACGCTGCAAGCCATGATGGCTATGCAGATAATCCATGGCCTCGGCCAGCTCTCTCAGGGAGCGCTGGCGTGGCTCTCCACCCAGCATGCCGGGCTCGCTGTCACCGGCCCCTGAAAGGTCGAACCGCAACCCCGCAACACCCTGTCTGGCAAGACTACGCGCAAGCTCGACATACAGGCGATTCGGGCCGATGTGATGCAGCAGCCCCGATGTGAGGAACAATACGCAGAGTTGATCCTGCCGATCACCGGAAGGCTCGGTCAGCACACCGGTCAGCTGGCATTGTGTGCCGAAAACACAGGCGGTTTCCCGAGCCGCTGTCGACGTGGTACCCATGCTTGCTATCCTGTTTTTCTCATCGTTGCCGATGTCGCCGGCAATCGACGAATGAGCTTGTCACCCAGAACACGTGCCCCTCGCGTCACGCTCATGTCCGGCGCGCAGGCTCGGCTGTCCAGCCAGTCGGTGCTTTCATCAATGAGCTGCACATCCAGGCCTGCGGAATCCGCAAGCCGCAGCTGCTCATCATCTGCCATTTCGGGGGCAATCAGCAGATGTGCATATTCCGCTTCGTCTCGATCCTGCAGCGTCTGCACCAGGTTCATTGACGACAGGGACTCGCACAAACCTGTCTTCAACCTCAGACCGGCACAGTCGCGAATACCTGCCGCGCCCTTGCTGATCCGACGTGGCAAGGCAAACCGTTCCGTATCCTCCAGAGTTGCCTTGTGCAGCTTGTGCATCTGCATCAGCCATTGCTTGCCGGACAACACCGGGTCCCAGTAATAACGCGCGTTGATGGGCCAGTCATCCAGATCAGCGGCGGCGGCCATGAGAGCGCCGGTTCGAAAGGCCACGACATCGATCGATCTCGCCTGCGTTGCCAGCAAACCTGCCGCATCGTAGATATCATTCACCCAGTCTTGTATTTCTCGTACCGATTCCGGCTCATCGCTGGAGTTGCCCGTACCGGTCCAGTCGAAGCGCAGCACGGTGTAGCCCAGCCGGGAAAAATTCTGCATCAGACTGCGCATGGGACGTTGCAGGCGACGCTGCTCGTTACCCAGGGCAGGTACCAGCAGCAGACCGCGCTCGTTATCCTTGTCCGGAGGCGGCTGTTGCAGCACGGTATAGAGCTGGCGGCCGCGCCGATTGATGAACGCAGGTGCAGGGGGTGGCACTTGGCGGGCGACGCCATTGCCCTGGATGTGCCCGGCAAGCAGTGCCACGCTACCCAGAAAGAAGAAGTCGCGCGTGGACAAAGTGACGTTCAACTGCTGCTGAATCTCGGCTATGGCGCGTACTGCCTGCAGAGAATCACCACCGAGTGCGATGAAACTGTCATCCACCCCGATTTCCGGCAAGCCCAGCACCTGGCTCCAGATCTGACACAGGGCCCTCTCGAGCTCGTTGCCCGGCGCCACATAGGCGGCACTGCGTACCGCCTCGCCGCTGGCCGGGTCGGGCAATGCCTGTCGATCGATCTTGCCGTTGAGGGTCTTGAGAAACTGCGCCATGAAACAATAGCGAGAAGGCATCATCCAGACGGGCAACAGGGCCTGCAGGTGAATGGCAACATCCACCGCCTGGAGCGCGGTATCGGCGCTGGCCACATAGGCAAACAGATGGCGCTGTTCCGACTGCTCGACCACACAGACCAGCGACTCACTGACCCCCGGGCAGGTGTTGATGGCATTCTCGATCTCGCCCGGTTCGATACGAAAGCTGCCCACCTTCATCTGTTGGTCGATACGCCCGACGTAGGCGATGTTGCCATCATCCAGCCAGCGTGCGAGATCCCCTGTTCGGTAGAGCCTGGCCCCCTCCTGTGGCGAGAAGGTATCTGCGACGAACGCTCTGGCCGTCTGCTCCGGTCGGTTCAGATAACCCTCCGCTAGAGCGGCCCCACCGATATGCAGCTCTCCGGTTTCACCGGGGCCAAGTGCCCTTCCCTCGGCATCCAGAATACACGCACTGTAACCTGGTAACGGCTTGCCAATGGGCATCGTGTCACCCAGCCAGTCGCCGGGCGGCAGAAAGACGGTGGCTGTCACCGTTGTCTCCGTCGGACCGTAGGCGTTGGCCCAGAGCACGGTCTGTCGTGTCAGGGATTGCCAGCGCTGGTAGTGCTCGGCCGACACCTTGTCTCCGGTCACCACCATCAAGCGCAGACTGGCCGGCGCGCTCTTGCCCGAGGCCATCAGCAGATCCACCCATTCGTGCCAGTATCCGGTGGCCAGGTGTACCGCGCTGATGCGGAAGCGATCGATGATGTCACTCAGTTCTATCTGTGCATCGCTCAGATCGACAGGCCTCAGCACCACCGTGCTCCCGATACTCAGTGGCGGGAAGATCTCCTCGATACAGATATCGAAACTCAGGGAGGCGAACTGCAGGGTTCGATCATCGGGCTGCAACTGGTAGACCTGTACATCGGCGCTGCAATAGCAATGCAGTGCGCCGTGCGAGATCGGCACACCCTTGGGCTTTCCGGTGGAACCCGAGGTATACATGATGTAGGCGCGATCCGTCTCATGCAAAGCTGGCCAGTCTCCCGTCGCAGGGTGCAAATCGCTCTCGAGCAAGGGCTCCTGTGCGTGCTGCTCCAGCAAAGCGTTCGCCTCGGCAGCGGCTTCATAGGGACAAGGTTCAGCTGCCAGTTCATCACTGTCCACCACGATGGCATTCTGGCAGGCAGACAGATGCTGCAGGCGACCTGCGGTGGCAACATCGGTGACGATGCAGCGAACACCGGCATCGGTGAGCATGTACTCCACCCGATCGTTCGGCAAGGCCGTATCGATGGGCACGAACACACAACCCGCTCTGAGGGTTGCCAACATGGCTGCAATGGTTACTATCGAGCGCTCGCACATCAGTGCAACCGCATCGCCTTTCACCAGTCCGCGCTCGATCAACTGCCCGGCCATGCGAAGACTCAGGCGTTCGAGCTGTGCGTAGCTCATTGCCCGCTCCTCGTGCACCAGCGCAACAGCGGTGGGGCGAAGCAGACACTGCTTGTCGAATTCGGTCAGAAAGGTAGTCATTCGGCGCGCGTGTTCAAGCGTTTTGCCATACGGTTCATCCAGGCGTTATCCGGCTGTAGATGCAAAGGCAGGGCCAACCCCGATTTCGGCTGCACGCTGCGCCAGCACACATGACCGGCAGGTAATTGCTGTTGCTGCCGCCTTATCAACTTATACTTGCAGGCTCTGTTTCCATTCCCTGACCAGCCACCATGTCGCAAGCCATACTGACCATCAGCCCCGAAGTGAAGGCCGCCCTGAACAACCGGCAAGGCGTTGTCGCCCTGGAGAGCACCATCATCACGCATGGCATGCCCTACCCCGAGAACAGGGATACCGCGCTTGGCGTGGAACAGGCGGTCAGAGACAGTGGCGCGATACCCGCAACCATCGCCATTATCGATGGCCAGATCATGGTGGGACTCGACGAGCAGCAGTTGGAAACACTGGCGACATCCAGCAATGCCATGAAGCTGTCCCGCGCCGATCTGGCCATGGCGCTGGCGCGCAAGGCGATGGGTTCGACCACCGTTGCCGCGACAATGATCATCGCCCATCTGGCAGGTATCAAGGTGTTTGCCACCGGCGGTATCGGTGGTGTCCATCAGGGCGCCGAACTGAGCTTTGACATATCCGCGGATCTGCAGGAACTGGGACGCACGCCTGTGAGCGTAATCTGCGCCGGCGCCAAGGCGATTCTGGATATTCCCAAGACGCTGGAAGTCCTGGAGACGCTCGGCGTTCCAGTATTGGCTTATGGACAGGACGAAGTACCGGCCTTCTGGTCTCGTAGCAGTGGCCTGGCCGCACCTCTGCGTGCTGATACGGTGGCACAGATCGTCGACTTCATGCAGGCCCGTGAGTCCCTGCAACTCGACGGCGGTGTGTTGATCACCAACCCGGTACCTGCCGAGGCGGAGATCCCTCAGGCCGAGATGCAGACATACATTGCACAAGCCATCAAGGAATCACAGGCCGCGGGTATCAGCGGCAAGGCCGTTACACCCTGGCTGCTGGGCCGCATTGTGGAAATCACCGAAGGCCGCAGCCTGGTCACCAACCAGGCCTTGATCGTCAACAACGCCAGACTGGCGGGTGAGCTGGCAGTGAGCCTGAGTGGGACTGCGACCAATTGATGTTCGCAAATTGGAACCATTACCTATCCCCGGATTAAGACCAAACCCTGTCCGGCACCAGCGCGCACAGAGGTGCTGGGCGTGGGTAGAACCGGCATAAGGCCTGCTGGGACGATTCCTTGTCCGGATTGCACGTCAGTTGTTTCGGCCCTGTAGTGCCAGAGCATTTTGGCGTGCGATCTCCACGGTTCAACCGTGTGGTCAGATCCGCTGCGAGCGGTTGCAACTAACCGTCAATCCTGAACTATATGGACACACTGCCGTTAGCGGCAATATATTTAGCCATTGTTCCAGGCGTATGACCCAATCAAATCGAAATCACCACAGTCTACGTCGGCTACGCAGCGTTACTGCGCTTGCTCTCCTGATCTTGCTTGTCAGCGCCTGTAGCTCTGGCGATAAGGCGAGTCCGAAACTCGCTCCGGGCGGAACGCTCGAAGAATATGCCGAGCAGGCAGTAAAGCGCTACGGTGGAGCAACCGAGCCAGCCGTTCTGGACGCATCTGCCGCGACGCGCTTTTTCGACATCGCGATGTGGGGGGCATTCAGAGCGGACCCGCTGTCCGACCTGACGCCGACCCCAGCCTACGAAGCGCACAACACAGTGCAACCACCACAACTCTATGCAAGAAGTCCACTTCATTGGGACCGACTGTTGTCCGGCCTCGTTGGAATACACAGATTATTCGACCAATCTTCGAGTTCTACAACGTGTGATGATCGCAACCCAGATCGCCCTAGTTACGTTGATTCGCTGCCTGAGGCACCCGATCAGAATCGTAAACGCATTGTGAAGGAATATTGCAGCGATAATGGTGGACGACGCATAGAAATATTCGATTACGTCGACGACTATGTCGTTGAAGGTTGGTTCGGTTACGATCGCGCCATTTACGGTAACGCATACAATAATGACGTTCAGTTACTGGTGAACGGCGCCATCCACATTATCTTCTCCGACTGTTCACACTCTGGCAGCATCAATGCCACTTTGCTCATCGAAGATCTGGACACTAACCTGAATAATTCACGCAGAGGTGGCGGAGTGTCAGTAAAATTGTAGGCCTACCAAAGCTTTACAATCCCAAACACTCACACTCCGCCAGTGACAAATTGTACCCTGAAGCGCAAGCTAAAAAAACGCTCTATCCACATGAACTTTAACGGCGGTGATGTCAGTAGCATCGGCGGCATTGAGTTGTTTCGAGCCGCGGATGATCGTCTCGGTTTATGCAAAGCGGCATCCAGATTGTTGCCAGATCCTCGCAACCCAACTTCCATTACACACCAATGGGAGACACTGTTTCGTCAGCGCATTTATGGTATTGCTGCGGGCTTTTCCGATTTGAATGACCATCAACAGTTACGCCATGATGCGGCGCTACAAAGTGCTGTTGGGGTTCTGGATCCAATGGGCAGTGCGGCCACCTTATGTCGCCTGGAAGCGGTTGCCAGCCAGTTATCGCCTCGGGATGCGAGAACAATGGTGTTCCGGATGCATGAGTTGATCCTGAAACAATTCATTGACTCATATGACGAACCACCCAAGTCGCTGGTTCTGGATTTCGATGGAACCGATGATCGAGTCTACGGTGAACAGGAAGGACGAAGCTTCAGCAGCCACTACGGCGGCTATGCCTTCCTGCCTTTGTACGTCTATTGCGGTAATCATCTGCTAGTGAGCTATTTGCGGCCTGTCAGTCGCACCGACTCTTATCATTCGGCGGCCGTATTGTCCTTGCTGGTCAAAGGGCTCAGGTCCCATTGGCCCGACGTCAATATCGTATTCCGTGGCGATGCCGGTTTCTACCGTCCCTTGCTACTGAGTTGGTGTGAACGTCATGATGTTCGTTACATCATCGGTTATCGAAGCAATGAGGTCCTGCTGCGCGAGTGCCAGACAACCATAGACACACTGGAGCGCAGCTGGCACTGGATTGAACACCATGGCGTGGATCTACCCTGTATCAAGCACTTTTTGAATATCGACTACCAGGCGGGAAGCTGGCGTCACAGCCGCCGGGTTGTCGCCAAAGTCGAACGCAATGGCATCGGCGCCAACCAACGGTTTATCGTCACAGACTTGCCCGGAGATGCCGAACAACTCTACAGTCAGGTGTATTGTGAAAGAGGCACCATGGAGAACCGTCACAAAGAATTGCAGATGGGACTGTTTGCAGACCGAACCAGTTGTTCTGCCTGGTGGAGCAATCAGCTTCGAGTTCTGTTCTCATCATTGGCCTACGTGCTGTGGCAAAACATCAGGCAGATTGGATTGGCGGGCACCACGCTAGCCAAAGCCCAAGTGTGGACCCTGCGACAGCGCCTGATCAATATCGGGGCGGTCATCCTGAGAAACACACGCCGGATAGAGTTCCGACTCAGCAGCGCATCACTGGAGAAATCCAACTTCCTTCTTGCCCTGCAACGACTCCAGGCAACATAGCCGAATACTCTTGGAACGACTCACCTGCCGATCGGGGGAAAGGGGGTTGATGCTCGCTGGAGCGAAAAAAGGCACCAACAAGCTATAAGATCTCTACAACGGATCAAGTTCTCGGCAAATGGCGGCCTTTTTCAGTGCCATGAAATATTCGGGCTAATGAGCAGGTCTTGGTGGAGGATCTCAAGCGTACGCGAGACCCAGGCTCAACCGACCGATGCCCTCTTCTAACGTATGATCACATTGGGGGTTACAACCAATTCTCGGGACGTATCAGTCACTCGATATTGGGCTCAACAACAATCAGTACGCCCGAACACCTGTCTTTTCTAGTTGATTTTCATGATCCCAAGGATGTTAGTGACCATAATGGCTGGTATATTTATATTAGAGGTTGGGGTTTCTATGGCAGATCTGTCTCGCCGTTTCATCAGAAAAATGCTGACGGAGTTTATGAACACGTCCCCGGTGGCCCCGTCGTCCTGACAGGCTTGAATGGTCAAACCGCCAAGCTGGAAACGTCATACAGAGACCAGAAAATGCCTCCCAGTACAGCCTACTTTAAATTATCGCTCTTCGACAATGACGGTACTTTAAATGGTGAGCTCCGCGCCTCACCCGAAGGTTTTGTGTGCGGCTCACTATCGAGCATAACGGACACTGACAGGGATGGTCTGCCAGATGCCTGGGAAATTTGCAACGGGCTGGATCCGAGCAAAGTCGATGCTGATCTTGACGAAGATAATGATGGACTGACCAATCGCGCTGAGTATGAAAACTTGTCACGAGCGGACTTAGCCCACGGTGCTGCGCTGCTTGGTGCACAAGGGGTGAATGTTTCGATGAGCTCTGAGTTCGATAGTGAGGATGGCATGTTGTACGTCAGCCTGTCACCAAGCGCCTTCGCATTGGATTCAGCCACCATTCCCGACAGCAATACCTATGTTTTGACCCTTGATGAGGAATCAAGCTGGGATCTGGACCGCTTGTCGGATGAGTGTATTGTGCAAGTCGACTCCATCAAGAGCATAGTGTGTACCATCGACTACGGTGAACAGACAGAGCTGCGCGTATCTCAGGGAAAGCCGCTGTATTTCAGTCGCACTTCTGCCCCACAAGGAACCGTTACTACAACACTGGTTGCTGACGCATTGGATCCGCTGCTGCGTGCTCAGAGCCAACAGGTAAGCGTCGAGACAGAGATTCCCGGTCAGATATCAGTGAGCATGCCTGCCTGGTCTGCGGGGCATTCGGATGAAGTGCGTGAGTTGCTCGTCAGCCTGGAACGGCATCTCGTACCTGATTTTCAACTGGCTGATTACGGATACTATGCAACTTTCGATGTCCCTGATGGCGTGGTTATCGAATCAGCCGAGATCATGATGGAATACAATACTCTGGACTCAATCGCAACGCATATTACAAGTCGTAGAGACTGCACGATCGATACTTCGGTCACCTGCCCTCTGTTGGACTTCGAAAAGGAGGTTCCGGACGACTATAGGACCATAGTCGAAAGATCCTATCGTTATGACATTACCGTTCGATACTATGTGCTGGAGGCAGGATCTCACGACTTGATCTGGACCTTGCCATCAAGCAGTCACCAGCAGTATCTACCATTCACGCAGACGAGCACAGTCGAACAATTTCAATCCACGGCGTCATTGCAGGCGCTTGTCGACGAGGCGATTGCAGGTGAGTCACCGTTGACCGAGAAGGTGGTTACTCTACCTGCCGGCACCTATGCCGGCACGCTTGATGGACGGAGTCATCGTCTAGTCCTGCGAGGAGCGACAGAGGGTGAGCCGACTATTCTGGTTCCCGGAAATTCCACCAGTCCGATTGCCACGGGTCTTCTGGAAGGAAGCCGGTTGGAGCATCTGGAAATCCGCGGCACCGGCGCACCTCCTCTACAGCTGGATGACGCCTCATACATCACCATTGCAAACAGCCGGATCGTGCCACTGCCCGATCAACCTCACCAGGTGTCGAGCTTGATACGCGGCGTGGGCAGCCACTTGCTGATTGGCAATGAGTTTTCCGGGTGGGGCGTGGGCGAAGGTAATCACTGTGAGTCTCTATTATCGCTTGAGCCGGATTACGCCGCGTTCGTCGATCACAACACTTTTGTGGACAATCATTGCGATCAGCTCATCGATATCGATACAGCGTCTCAGAGCAGTTTCGACGCTGGGACTGCAGCCCCCCTCACACTGGTTGTCCAGAACAACACGTTTCTGAACAACCCGTCACTGATCAGCCTCAAGCCACACGGTGAGCCCTACGCTATTCATCTGAAAAACAATATCGTGGTGGGCGCAACGTCAGTGTTTGCTGCCCAACCGGAAGATGATCTCTACCATCCGATAGCTCCCGCAAGCATTGTCTCCTCAGCGAATATACTCTGGAATAGCGGTACCGAGTCGATGCTGCCAAGCGAACCGAGTGCCAGAGCTCATGCGGTGACAGAGGTTGCCGACCTGCATGTGGATCCTTTGCTGGCCAATGAGACTCAGTCACGTCTCTCGCCCTGGTCACCGGCAATAGATGCGGGTGTTGAGCCAACCAGCTTTGAGACCATGCAGTCTATTCTTGGCGTACAGCAGGGCGACATGAAAACGGACATTCAGATACCCTACGAGCCGCTGGACGGGCTTGGCGATGGCGAGGCCGTTCACGACATAGGCGCTGACGAGTACGAGTTGCCCTAACGCTAAACCGCTCAATACATAATCACGACGCGTGATGATCCTGAAGTTCCAGGAAATGCATATGGCATCAGGAAGCGGCCGTGCACCACCTGGCGCTTCACAGCACGCTTCAGGACGAGGCAGCAGCGGCCCGAAAATGTTGCTCTGCCTCACCATTGTCGAGCACCTTGCGAATCAGATCACCGGCTTCCGCCAGCGAACTTGCCAGACCTCGCGCCTGAACGATCACCGCACCGGCATAGATCAGGGAATCTCTGGCTGGTCCATTCTCTCCGGCGAGTGCCGCCAGACCCGCGCGAGCCGCCTCAGTGGCAATTTCCTGCGCAAACTGGTTACCCGGGGCCTTGACCGAGCGAATGGAATCGTCTGCAAGATGCGCCGGCAACGGTATGGCACGCTCATCCCGGCTGATGCCCAGTTCGGCCGGCTCGATGTCCACCTGAGAGAGATTGATGCCATCTTCACTGGTGAAGTATCGTGCGGCCTGTGTGAGTGACGGCACCACCCCGCCTTCCACACCTCTGACCAGAATGGAGCTGGCAAATCCTCCGGCTGTGGCCAACCTGGCATAGATCGGCGGATAGGGCTTGTGAACGAACCCTGTCACCAGATGACTGGATGTGAGCGGCACCAGGCTTCTGACCGCTACCTCGATGGTGGTCAGGCAGGGGCGTTTGACGATGCGGGTGCGGAGATCGGTCAGCGCTGCCAGTTCAGGAGCCAGTTCCTGCTGGGACAGATAGGCCCAGCCACACTGTGGCGCTTCCAGTTGCGCGGCCGCAGCCTGCCGACTGATATCAGGGTTTACCCCGGCCTGTCGCAGGATCATGGCATGCGAGGCACCGAACTTCGGGCCCATGGCATCCACGCCGTGAGTCAGCGTTGGCAGCGAACAGGCCGCCAGCACGGCAGGTAGAAACGGTGCAACCGGCAAGCCTCGCAGGTAGCCATCGTAGGGGTCGACAATGGTCAGCAGTTGCTCCACCTTGACACTCATGGGCGAGATTCCGTCATGGATTGCCTCGAGAATTCCGGTAAGCTCTTCATCGGTTTCCCGCTTCATGCGCAAGGCAATCAGGAAGATGCCGGCCTGTACCTCATCCGCCCGGTTCTCCAGAATCAGGCGCATGGCTCGTCTGGCATCGTCGGCAGGCAGATCCTTGCTGAGCGTGGGGCCTGTGGCAATGCGCTGCAGGACATCACGCATGAATTCGGTATCGGTCATTGAATCGGTTTCTAAGGCTGGCATGATAGTGATCAGGTCTCTCGGATTACCAACGGTCTGCGAGCTTCTGCGTGAAAAGCACACCCCTGGCTCATGTTAACCGAGCCAGAGCAACATAGAGTCAACAAGATAGTGAATCGAATCGAGCAACAGGGTTCCCCGAATTTCCCCGCCTTTCTCGACATGAGCGGCCGTCGCCTCGTGCTGGTCGGCGGCGGTGCCAATGCCGAGCGCAAGGCTTCTCGGTTGATCGCCCATGGGGCGAACATCGATGTCATTGCGCCAGAGCTCTCGGAAAGTCTCTCATCCACGATCACCGAGTACCGGCTCAACCACATTGCCCGCAACTGGCAGGCTGAGGATCTGGAAGGCGCCTGTCTCGTGGTGGCCGCTACGGATGATCGCGAGGAGAACGCTGCCATTGCGCAGTCAGCCAAGTCTGCCGGCTGCTGGGTCAATGTTGCCAATCAGCCTGAGATCAGCAATTTTCTGATTCCTTCACTGGTGGATCGATCGCCTCTGCTGATCGCGGTCTCCAGCAGCGGAACGTCGCCGGTTCTGGCGCGCCTGCTCACCGCTCGCATCGACGCCTTCCTGCCACATACCTATCGTGAACTGGGGCAGCTGGCTGATCGCTACCGGGATCGTATTCGGGAAAAGATCGGAAACTGGCGACAGCGCCGACGTTTCTGGGAGCGTCTGCTCAACGGTCGCGTGGGTGAGCTGATCCTGCAGGGCCGTCTGGCCAATGTGGACGAGGCACTGGAACAGGCCATTCGTGAACACGATGAGGACAGGCTCGACGGCGAAGTGTATCTGGTGGGCGCAGGCCCCGGCGATCCGGATCTGCTGAGTTTTCGCGCATTGCGGCTGATGCAACAGTGCGATGTCGTCCTGCATGATCGTCTGGTGTCCGAACCCATCATGGCGCTCGTCAATTCGGCTGCCGAACGGATTTATGTGGGCAAGCAGCGCAGCAACCATGCCGTGCCTCAGGACTCCATCAATTCCCTGCTGGTCACCCATGCCCGCATGGGCAAACGCGTGCTGCGCCTCAAGGGTGGCGACCCATTCATCTTCGGTCGTGGTGGTGAAGAGATCGAAACACTGGCAGCCGAAGGCATTCCCTTTCAGGTTGTGCCCGGTGTAACGGCGGCAGCCGGTTGTGCCAGCTACGCGGGTATTCCCTTGACGCATCGGGACCACGCCCAGTCCTGCCTGTTTGTCACCGGTCACCTGAAAGACGGAACCGTGAACCTGGACTGGCCTGCACTGACTCGATCACAGCAGACCGTCGTGATCTACATGGGGCTGGAAGGCCTGCCGGTCATCTGCCGACAACTGATGGCGAACGGACTACCGGAGACCCACCCCATTGCCATTATCTCGCAAGGCACACTGAGCAATCAGCAAGTGATCAGTGGCACCTTGAACACCTTGCCTGCCAAGGTAGCAAGTGAATCGGTCAAGGCTCCCACCCTGATCATCATTGGCCATGTCGTGTCTCTGCGCGAGAAACTGGCCTGGTTCGAAACGCGTGCCTGAACCACACGCGCCTTGGGCGGAGATGCCAGATTCATGAATGCCGATCAAACCACATCAGGCAGCGCCAAAGAACATCGCCTGCTGCCGCTGTCCGAACTGAAAGCCGGCGTACCATGCCGCGTCGAGCACCAGGGCAAGGGCGTATTGCTGTGTCTGGTGGATGATGTCGTCCACGCGGTGCACGACACCTGCACGCATGAAGACATATCACTGTCGCTGGGCGTCTTGTGCGAACACCGTCTGCGATGCCCGCTGCATGGCAGCGAGTTCGACATCCGCACCGGCAAGGTACTGGATGAACCCGCCGATGTGGATCTGCCCGTGTATCCGGTGCAGATCGTGGACGGTTGGGTCTGTCTTCAGGAAAACGACGATTCGGAAGGTTGATCCGGACTAGTTGCGGTTCCGCATGTGGTCGGCAAACGCGGCAATCCTGGTTTCGACGTCTGCCCGCAGCGCCTCATCGGCCACATTCTCCTGCAGGGATTTGTGCATGCACAACATCCAGGCATCCCGCTCGGCCGGACCGATCGGGATGTGCAAGTGGCGTCGTCGCATCATCGGTTCGCCGTAAAGCTCTCGGTACCTGTCAGGCCCGTCGAAGAATCGAGTCAGGAAGGCAACAAGACGACTGCGCACATCCTCTGTTTCCATCTCGTGCAGGGAGTGAATATGCGCCGCTTCCGGCAGTTTCTCCATCCACTCGTACAGGCTTGTGGCAATGGCCTGGATGCCACGCTCTTCGCCGAGTTGCTGGTATAGCGTGGGTGATGCGCTCATGCTCTGTACATTCCGTGATCGCGTAGGAAACTGATTACCGATCGGTTCATTATACGCCCACCACGTTCTGATCAACACCAGAGACCTGCCATCGGAATCTCTCGGCAGGCATGGGCGCCTGCCTCAATCCTGTTGCCGTAAATCCTCCGGTCGAGGACACAGAGTGCCTTCTTTCAGCCCCTCTTCATGATCCCGGAATGTGAACAGGCATTCCTGAGTGACGCCATCCGGCGATGGATGAGCTGGCCTCGGGTTGAAGTCCGGTACTCGTGCACGAGTCCATTCGATCAGGGCGTCGCGGGCGTAGTTCCAGGGGTGAGCTTCGCTGTAGGGATACTTCTCCAAGTTGTAAACCAACTTGTTCATTTCTGCGGGATGCAATTCATACAACTCCAACAGCCTTAATGCCATGGGATATTTACTTCCCCTTAATGCCACAGTGAACGCCGTCTGATGATTTCTGTACTTTTCTTTGGCCTCCGGAACGAGGTCAATTGAAGGATCAGCTCCGTGCTCCAGTAGATAGTCAAACGCTTCAAAATTCCAAAGGTAGATAGCACAGACAAGCGGCGTCCTGCGATCTGAATAGCCAACATCCCAGAATGCATTGGTCGACGCCCCATACTCCACGAGCAAGTCCAGAAAGCGGCTACTACGATCATCAATGGCCAAGCAGACAGCATGATCACTCAAGTCTCGACCTAGAATGGCTTCCGGGTTCGCCCCTTGCGCCAAAGCTTGTCGTGCTGCATCAATATTCTTGGCACGGAGGCTCTCCAGTAGCTTCTGATCAAGTGACTCAGGCACATCCGCATGCGGAGTTGAGGTACAACCAAACAGAATGAACAGCAGCAGGACACTGCATACCCTTTGTAGTAAGCATCTTCCGCTTCCAGATCCACTATTTAATATCGACATCATGGTGAACAATTGAACTCCATCAGTGATTCAAGTACATGTATAACCGCGCTCATCGAATGCCACATGACGGGAGGCAAACCCTCAGCAAAGCTGCCTGCCGCCGCGTGAGTGGCATTTATCCAGGGAATGTCCGGGTTCGGGATTTCCGTAAAGACACCCGGTGCCGTTTGCATATCCCTGAAATCCAGTTCATCTGCGCGTTCCTGCAGAACGGTGACAGGATCATAATCAGTGTGAAGATGCCGGATATTGGCTTCTGCGTTTCTGTATTCATCTCCCAAGCCATATGATGCAGCAGTGCCTGGCTGCAATGCCGCAGTATTGAATACAGTAGCCGAACTATCCGATGCCAAGGCGGCTATCGATGCCAAGCCACCACCGAGAGAATGGCCCGAAAATTCCACACGCCCTTCTCCGAGCTCTTCAACTACGTCTCGACCCAAATTGAAAGCCAAATCATATTGCCGAGACCAATCACCATTGGCTTGATCAAAATTGGCTGTCCAGTCATCACCAACGTTATCAGTCCCCCGAAAAACCAGAATATAACGATCCGGCTGCTCCGGGTCCTGATACAACTGTGCATCGAACCCCTGATTGTCGAAACGATCATCGTCCAAGCCGATCTCGGAAGGTGGCACCAGTCTATATGCCGGCTCACAACTCGTTCCACCGTAGGCGCATAGAGACAGCTGGGCCATGTCCAGATCCTGCTCCAACTGTTCGCAAGTCAGGCCCGCTGGCAGTCCGCAGTAGCGTCGCATGTCGTGCCAGAACGGCAGCGTTTCCGCTTGCGGCTCGTCGTCTGATGCCTTGCTGCGAACGCCTTGATTGTCAGCATCGAGAAAGCTCTCGATACCGTATTCGAATTCGACCATCACGGCCGGGTCCAGCTCACAGGGCGCATCCCCATGACCCAGCGCAGCTATACGGTCGTGCGAGAAAGCGTCAGCATTGTCCGGCTGGCTACCTGAAAAACAGGGCTGCAGTTGACCTCCTGACCACGATTCGATGATATCGGCCCACCCGGTTTCCCCGATTCTCAGATCCTTGACCTCGCCGTGCCTGTTAGTACTCATTGTCACAGTGACATCACCTCTCGGGTGCGGATAGACGCCGCTATAGCGGGTCAGCCCCTGCGCCGGTTCCGGCTGCTCTGTCGCCAAGCTCATGTTTGTCAACATGAATTGCAGCGACTCCTCCATCGAGGAAAAACCTGATGCTGTGCCTGTAGCCGTACCTGTAGCCGTACCTGTAGCCGTACCTGTAGCAGTACCTGATGCCGTGTCCGATGCTTTGCCCAATGCCGTGCCGGATGGCATACCTGAGCGGCTCGAACCGATGCCTCCTTGCACAGCACCCATGGAGTCATCCGCCTTGGCCGTCTGCGCAACAGCAGCCTTGTCATTGAACACGAGCGCCTGTTCCGATGGCAGGCAGTTGTCGCAACTGATAGCCGTGACGCCCGCTGCCAAACCGGCCCCATCATCAGCTGGCGCCCATCGATACTGAGTCGTTCGTCCGTCGGCATAGGTCACTACTGCCTGCGCTGCAGAGGCCTCCTGCCCCGGCAGCATGTCCCCGTCGAGCGGGCCTGCTGACGAGGCCGGTTCGCGTTCGATCTCCAGGCCATTGATGCCGCCACCTTCCAACCAGGCGACACCAAGGCCTTGCCGGTCATAACGCCATTCGGAGAGCCGGCCATCGTCGGTAGACTGTCGTCGAGTCAGGTGATTCGGCCAATCGCTGTCGTCATAGACATAGCCGGTGCTGTCACCATCGGGGTAGCGAGTACTCGTGAGATTGCCGCTCTCTCCATACTTGTAATGGATGACTCCACCTCCCGGCAGCTCGAGCGATGCAACAGCCCCTGCAGGTTGCACAAGCTCACCATTACCGTACTCGGGCAACGCAGGCGTACCCGGTACGTAAGTGAATATCAGGCTCGACCCATTCTGATTGGTCACCGTGTCAAGCTTGCCGTTCCGGTATCGAAGGGTCAGCGCACCAGCTCGCTCACCAAGCTCCATTCGTACCAGATAGGAGCCTTGGAAGATCATTCGCCGACCATCGCCAAGTGTCCAGATACTGCGCTCACCCACCTGCAGATGGCCGTCGGAAGGCTGCGATGCCTTGAACAGATCCGGTTGATCGGCGGAGACCTGATGAAAGCTGATCAGCCGCCCGTCACTCTGCACGATATCCAAGCGCGCATCGCTGATACGCGTGAGGACGACCTGGTAGCTGTGCCGCCAACCGGGTCCCATACCGATATCGTACGCACTCAATGAGCTGTTGTAGTGACGGGCCAGTGCCAGCCCGGAGACAGGCGACTGATAGTCCAATTCGTACTGATATTTGTTGCCACTGACGACATCGATGGGGTTGCCGACATTGTGAGGAACATCCGGCTCGTAACGTGAACTGCCTGGAGCCGATTCGATACCACAGGAAGGTGCGCCGGCATCCGGCAGAAGGCAACTTGCCGGCAGTTCGCTACTTTCAAACACGCCACCGGAGTCGGCCATTGCAGCACTGCTCAGGCACAGAATCGACACCAGAAGCACGCACAGCAAGACTGGCAGTTGCGCATGACTGAGTGTCGTTGCCGCCGGCGGCTCATCGAGCCCGATGACTGGAGATTTGGCGTATTGCATTGACCGTCCCTGTACTGTGCACACTGGTCAAATCCTTGAACCAGTCACCTTGTCTGCCTGTCAAGGCAGAGCCGAAATGAGCAAACGCTGCTTGAACTTCCGTCTGCATGACGAAAACAAGGCAGCGCTGATCTGGCATCGCGCCAAAGCAGTGATTGCGTCGCGCCATGGTAGCCAGTACTTCGCAGGGATGTCTTCTACGCCGGTCTCATTTCTGACAATTGCGGGGCAATCGAATTGCAGCAACAATGCACTGCTTCACAGACTGTCAGCCGTCAGTCGGAACTGCATCCCGGAAGGTCGCTTCGATCTTGTTGCCATCAGGGTCCATCACGAAGCAGCCGTAATAGGCTGCACCGTACTCCGGTCTGGGGCCCGGTGCGCCTGCATCGCTGGCCCCGGCGGCCATCGCAGCTTCATGAAAGGCGCGCACCGCATCACGCGATTCGGCGACAAAACCGACATGTATGCCGTTGCCCGCACTCGCTGGCTTTTCATCACTCGGCAGCACAATCCAGAATTCCGGAAACTCTCTGCCGTAGCCCGCACCAATGCCGTCAAGTGTGTGCAGGCGAACAATGCCCAGTGTCGCCAGTATGGCGTCGTAGAAGTGCATGGCCCTGTCCGGGTCATTGGTACCCAGAGACAGATGAGACAGGATGCTCGAAGGTTGTTCGCTCATGACAGGATTCTCCCCGTATCAGTTTGCAGCCAGGCCCATGACCTTCAGGGCGAACGCCTGCTCGAGAGCAGTTTCCGCCAGAGAGGCGTATCGGCCGGCTTCCCCGAAATGGCCGCCGTGCATATTGGTCTTCAACAGCAGCTCGGCAGGATCGGATCGTAGCTGCCGATGTTTCGCCACCCATTTCGCCGGTTCCCAGTAGGTGACCCGCGAATCACTGATGCCGGCTGTCACCAGCATGGGCGGATAGGCTCTGGGCTGCACGTTCAGGTACGGGCAGTATTGCCGGATATCCTCGAACGCCTGCTGGTCGACCAAGGGATTCCCCCATTGCGCCCACTCACCGGGCGTCAGCGGTAGCGTATCGTCCAGCAGCGTATGCAGTACATCGACAAACGGCACATCGGCAACCGCCGCCCCCCACAATTCGGTTTCCTCATTCAGTGCAGCGCCTACCAGCAGACCACCGGCAGAGGCACCGGACAGAACGATCTTTCCCGCCGCCGTATAGTTCTCTGACACCAGGTAGCGCCCGACACCGATCATGTCATCGATGCTGTGGTGCTTGCCGCCGAAGCGCGCCGCTTCATACCAGGCACGCCCTTTTTCCTGTCCGCCTCTCACATGCGCCGTGGCGTAGACAAAACCCCGATCGACCAGCGAGAGCATATTGCCGGCAAACGAGGCTGGAATGGAGGAGCCATAAGCACCGTAACCACTGAGCCAGCAGGGTGCAGAGCCATCGATGGCGGTATCACGGTGATACAGCAAGGTCACAGGCACCAGTTCACCGTCCTTCGAAGGTGCATTCAGGCGCTTGACCACATAGGCTGACGGATCATGGCCACTGGGTATCTTCTGCGCCTTCAACAAGCTGCGTTCGCCGGTGGCCATATCGAACTGCCAGGTCTGCTCCGGCGTGGAAGGTGACTCATAGCCGAACCGAAAACGCCGCTCACCAAACTCCAGCAGTGGCTCAAGACTCATTGAATACGCTTCTTCTTCGAAGGCGATGTGATGGATGGGCATTGCACCGGCATCCTGCTTGCCGACACGCTGGCCTGACGCACTCACCCCGGAGCTTCGGGTGTAGCAGATTCGCGGCAAGGCATCTTCCCGCTCGATCCACATGATCCAGTCTTGATAGGCATACACATCCAGCACCATACGGCCGGGTCTGGCCGGCAACCAGTCGCGCCAGTGCTCCCTTGATGGACTTTCACAAGGTGCCTGCATGATCTTGAAATCGCTGGCCCCATCGGCATTGGTCAGTATCAGAAAGCGCTCAGCCTGATGTTCAATGCTGTACTCGATGGACTCGGCACGTGCCTCCACCAAGACCGGGCTTGCAGTGATATCGGCACAGGCGATATACCAGACCTCGCTCTGATCGTCTGTATCGGAGGAGATGAACACATAATCGCCCGACAGACTGGTCCAGACCGAACAGGCAAACCGCGGATCCTGCTCCTCGTAGACCAGGACGTCCTCGGATGAATCGCTGCCCAGGACATGCCTGAATATCTGATTGGCACGCAAATCGTCATCCACCCTTGTGTAGAACAGATGTTGCCGATCGCCCCAGCACACGGATTCCACGTCGGGGATGCAATCCTGATCCTGCCCCGTGGCAATATCACGAATTCTCACGCTATGGCGTTCTGCGCCGGTGGTATCCACACTCCAGGCAAGCCACCTGTGATCCGGACTGTACTCCACCTCACCGGGCGCAAAGTAGTCATGACCCGTCGCCTCCACATTGAGGTCCACCAGCAGATGCTGCCGATCGGGCGTCTGCCGAGCCTGCCGCCAGTAACTCGGGTATTCATCATCGCCCTGATAGCGCTCGAAATACGACCATGGCCCCTCTTCATCCGGCAGGGAGTCATCATCGGCCTGAATGCGGCCACGCATCTCGGCCTGCAAGGTACTCTGCAGCTCGGCGGTGTCCGCCATGCGTGCTTCACACCAGGCGTTCTCGCTGTTCAGATACTGCTTGATAGCCTCGGGAAGGCGCTCAGGTTCATTTACACAGGCCTGCCAGTTGTCTGCTCTCAACCAGTGAAAATCATCGACCCAGCGTACGCCGAAGCGTTCATGCTCGACAGGTACGCGTTTTGCCATGGGCGGCTTCAAGAGAGCACCAGCGCATCGCCTACCAGTTGATGAAGACTGACCACTTCCACCTCACTCAGATCGTGCAGGGGCAATACGCCCGATAGCTGCGTCTTGCAGATGGCACAGATGGCTGCCAGATGCGTTACCTGATCGCTGTCGACAACGGCCTTCAGCGCCTGCGCCCGGGGCAATGAGCCCTTGACGCGTACTTCCATCATCTCGTCGTTGAGCAGACCGCCTCCACCGCCACAGCAGAAGGTCTTCTGCCGCACGGTATCTGCGCTCATGTCCACCAGCTTCGGCACACTGGCCGCCAGCAACTCTCTTGGAATGGTGAATTGACCGTCGGCTCTCTCTCCCATGCTGGCGCCACGCGCCACATTGCACGAATCGTGGAAGGTCACGACCTTGCCTGCATTGCCTTGCGGGTCCAGCTCGATGACTCCACTTCGCCATAGCTGATGTGTCACCTCACAGATATGCTCGACTCGCGGGTGCGCCGGATCGAGAAAATCCATGGGGCCCACCAGCGTATCGAGAAAGCTGTACGCCACCCGCCAGGCATGACCGCATTCACCGATGACAATGCGAGACACCTCCAGGTCGATGGCAGCGCGCCGTACGCGCGTGGCGATATCGCGCATGTGCTCATGATGCCCGGTGAACAGCCCGAAATTGGCAGCTTCCGAGGCCTCGGAACTGAACGTCCAGCGAATACCGGCCTGGTGCAGTACCTTGGCGTATCCGATCAGTCCATCGACATGTGGCTCGGCAAAGAAATCGGCCGACGGCGTGACCAGCAGCAGATCGGCATCCGGATCATCGAGCGGCAGCTTTATTGCAAGTCCGGTATCGTCGAGAATATCCTCTTCCAGACTCTCCAGAACATCAGCCAGCGCCGGCGCCTTCATTCCCAGGTTGTTGCCGATGTGTTTGACCTTGCCGATGATCTCCTGAGAGTACTGCTGCCCCATGCCGACGGTGGCCAGGATCTCTCGGCCCGCCATCGTCACTTCACTGGTATCGATCCCCTTGGGGCAGAACACCGTGCAGCGGCGACACTCCGAGCACTGGTGAAAATAGGTATACCAGTCTTCGAGCATCGATCTGTCCAGATCGCGCGCCCCGACCAGCCAGGGGAAATAGCGCCCGGCGAAGGTAAAGTAGCGACGGTACACGGAGCGCAGCAGATCCTGCCTGGCCACCGGCATGTTCTTCGGATCATGCGTGCCCAGAAAGTAATGACATTTGTCGGTGCAGGCGCCGCAGCGTGTGCAACTGTCCAGAAAGACACGCAGCCCTCGCCGCTCACTGACCAGCTGCCCGAGCCGCTCGATGGCACGATCATGCCAATCGGCTACCAGCGCACCGGGCAGCCCCAGTGATTCCTGTACCTCCGCTCTGGCTACCGTGCTTCGCTGGTCCGCCATCGCCCCTTCCTGAATCAGCGGAATGACTCGATAGCGTCCGACAACCGGTTCGGGCATCTCCTGCTCCGGTATCCCCTTCGTACTCATGACTGCGGGTCGCGCTGATTGAAGCTGGGGCTGAACAGAACGCCGGCTCCGTGCAGCAACTTGCTGATCGGGAAGATCACGATCAACAGCAGCACCAGAGCCAGATGCAGCCACAACCCTGAATGCGCAGGCAGCATCTGGGCATCCAGGCTCAGTGCGCCTCGAAGAAACACCCCGACAGCGTGTAGATCGGCAGGCCAGAGTCGTTTCAGTGCAGCGCCCGAAAGCACGATGCCGAGCAATAACAACAGATGCAGATAGTCACTCGGGGCCGATATGTAGCGCAGGCGATCCACCCACACTCGGCGCGCCAGAAGCATGCTCAACCCTGCCACCGCCAGTACCGTCGCCCAACCGCTGATGCGAATGAAGGGCAGCAACCACAAAGGCAGCTGCACAAACAGCAGACGCAGGTGCACCAGCAGAATCAGCAGCAGACCATAATGAAAGGCCATGCTGGCAAGCCAGGTTACCGGATTGGCACGTGCCAGCGATCGGAACAGCAGGAATTCAAGCAGCAACCGCCCGACCACAGCCAACCGCGTGCGAGGTGCAGGGGCCAGTGGAATCGGTAACGGTGATGGCGTACGTGCCCATTGCAGCAGGCGCCAGGAGGTCGCCAGCAACATCCACACGAAGGCGGCGCTGAACAACCAGGATGGCAGAGCCTCAAACACAACCGGTGGGCTTGGGCAGCCCTGCATAGCGGCAGGCCTGCTTGGCCGGCCCTCGGGGAAACAGCTCGTAGAGGTACTTGCTGTTGCCCTTCTCTCGCCCGTAGCGTTTGCCGATCTGCTTGGTCAGAATGCGAATGGCCGGCGCGATCTCATAGTTCTCGTAATACTCCTGCAGGAAGTTGATCACCTCCCAGTGAGCCTCGGTCAGTTCGATGTCATCCGCGGCCGCCAGCTCGTTCGCCAACTCGGGCGTCCAGTCGCTTCGGCGTCGAAGATAACCTTCGTGATCGGTCTCCAGAGTGTCTATCAGTGCGCTCATGTATCGATGGTCAATGAATGGGGCAAAACCGTCAGCGCCTGCGCAATGCAGTCTGACGGACAGGAACGGCCAGTGTGCTCAGCTGGCAAGTTTCAGCAGCACATCCACCAGCTCGTCCGAGGTTCCCAGATAGTCGGTGATGCGGATGTCCATGTCCGGGTATTGCGCCTGTTTGATCGCTACCTGCTCCGGAATATCATCGGCTACATGGGTGCCGCGCGCCAGAAAATACGGTACCACCTGAACACTGGTGGCGCCTCTGGCAATACACGATTCGATGCCATCGGGAATCAATGGTTCGGCCAGCTCCAGAAAGGCATGCTGGATCACACCGAACTCATCGCCAGCCTTGGCGGCAACGCGAGCTGCCAGCTGCGCGATTTCCTCGTTGGACTCCGCGCGGCGACTGCCATGCGCGACCAGAAGTAGTGATTTCATGAATAGTGCCCCTTAGATTCCGTGAATGAAAGCCGAACGATCAGGACCGTCGGTCGCCATTGCGACACCGTGGCATTGCCCGGCCTGCCCTTGATACGAGATTCGGAGCAATTCGGCGCTCACCCCTTCTGCCGCGCCTCGTCACGCAGCGCCGAGACGGCATTGGCGTGACCATCAAAGCCTTCGTAGGTGGCAAAACGATGCGTATGCGGCGCCATTTCCTCATATCCGCCCGCAGTCATGTGCCCTACCGAACAGGTCTTGATGAAATCGTGCACGCCCAATGGCGAATGCGTTCGCGCAGCCCCCGAGGTCGGCAGTACACAGTTGGGACCCATCATGTAATTGGCAATGGAGCCTGCAGCGTGCTCACCCAACAGGATCTCACTGGCATTGCGGATATGCGCCAGGTGTTCGTAGGGGTTTTTCGATAACACCTGACAATGCTCTGGCGCATAGTCATTGATGAATTCATAGGCCTGCTCTCTGGAGCCTGCCAGCACGATGCCGCCGCGCTCGCCGCTGAGCACCGTGGAGGAATAGCCTGCCAGCGTCTCGTTCTGCTGATCCCAGTATCCCGGAACCGCGGCACGAATGGCATGCGCCAGCTCGGCATCCCAGGTCACCAGAAAGGCACTGCTGTCCGGACCGTGCTCGGATTCGATCGTCATGTCCAGCGCCGCGATCAAGGGGTTGGCGGTCTCGTCTGCCAGCAGGATGGTCTCGCTGGGACCTGCCGGCATGCCGGGATCGATACGACCTGCCAGAACGCGCTTGGCCGCCACCAGCCAGGGACTGCCCGGACCGACGATCTTGAAGCAACGCGGAATGGTTGCCGTGCCGAAGGCCGCCGCCGCGACAGCCTGCGCACCACCGGCCTTGTACACCCGTTCCACACCGGCCAGGCGTGCCGCCACCAGGGTGGCCGGGTCCACGCGACCATCGGGGCCGGGAGGTGTCAGAATGATGGGATCAGGCACCCCGGCCACGGCTGCCGGAACCGCCGTCATCAGGGTTACTGATGGGAACGATCCCTTGCCGCGTGGCGAGTAACAGGCCACGGAATCGATGGGGGTTGCGCGCTCACCCACCAGCACACCCGGACGAATCTCCTTCATCCACATCTCCGGCGGACGCTGGGCTTCGTGGAATCGACGGATATTGTCCGCCGAGTATTCCAGCGTTTCGATCATGGCCCGGTCGACTTCGTCGAAGGCCTTGTCGATATCGGCTCGTGTGGCCGCAATTTCGTGGGATTCCAGCGATTCCGCCCCGTCGAATTCACGACCGAAACGGGCCAGGGCTTCATCACCTTCGACCCTGACGGCCTCGATGATCGGCCCGACCCCTTCGATGAAACGCTCCAGATCGTCTTCGGCGCGACTCAGCAATTGATCGCGATCATCGCCGGACAGCTTGTCCAGTTCATGCAGGGCTACAGCAGGATAGTTTCGGGCAGACATGACTCGTTGTATGACATCAGGCAGGACAGGCAGAAGTATACCCTGTCAGGCCTGTCGGCTTTCGCTGACTCCCTGCGCGAGGTGCTGTGCCAGCGCCTCCGCCAGCCAGTCGCTCGACATCAGCTCATCGCGCCATTCAGGCCTGAAGTGCACCAGCCCCTCCACGATACCGGCCGCGTAGTTGCCATTGAGCGATTGTCCATCTGCCAGGGCCAAGCCGCCTTCCGCCTGATAGCTGCTGTCCTGGGTGCCATTGTCTGCCGCCAGCTTCCGCACGGCATCGCGTGTGGGCTGATCAGCATTTCTGACCGTCACCGAACGCAGATGGCTGGCCAGTGCCGTCACATCATTCCCGCTGTCACCGCTGAACAGGCAGGATTCATTGTCCACGCCCTGCATCTGCTGAACGTGCACAATGGCATCTCGTTTGGTGGCATGCACGGGGAGCACATCGAGCAATTTCACGTTCTTCTCGGGATCATCGCTGAACACCAGAGAGGCGCGCACGCCCAGACTCTGCAGATGCGATTCCAGCGCCTCGCTCAAGGGTTGCACGTCCATATCCAGTGGCAGATAGTAACTGCGCTTGTAACGCGTCTGCCGGTCCGGCTCCTGCGCCCGTAACTGGCTGAAATGGCTCAGCGACCGGCCAATGCCATCGCTGTCGAATCCGTTCCAGTCACGCCCGATCAGTTCATGCCAGGCATCGTGCAGGACCCAGCCTCCATCGCTCGTCACGTAGATACTGGTGCCCACGTCCGCAACGATGATATCGGGCACCTGCAGGTCATAATCCACGATGGCCTGCTGAACACGACCGACATCCCGGCCGGATACATAAGCCAGCGACATGTCATGACTGCGCAGCAGGTGCCAGAGTACCGGTCGTGCCAGCGAGGACTCCGGCTGCTCGCCATTGGGCACCAGGGTGCGATCCAGATCCGTACACAGCAGCTTCATCAGGCGGGCTCCGCCGCCTGTTCTGGCGCCTTGCACTCGCCCAGAAAGTCATAGAAATCGATGGCCTCCAGAATACCGGCCGCGTACGGTTTTTCGGCGAAGTGAATGCTGGCACCTTCAGTCAGCTGGGACAGCTCTTCGTGCGCACGGTTACCCACGATGGCAGCCAGCGTATTGCCACGCATCATGTCCTCATCGGCACCCGACCCACCGATGGCCAGCACGCGCTCCAGCGGGATGTTGAACTTAGCCACCACGTGCCGCAGTGCCAGTCCCTTGGACGCACGTATGGGCACGATATTCAGAAACCGGCCATGCGAGAAGATGATATTGACGGCCTGATCTTCCTGAAACAGACGAGCGCTGATGTCATCGATGGACGGTGCCTGCTCGGCGTCGTACAGGTAGCTGATCTTGAATTCACTTTGCTGGTCGGGACCACGCAAACTGATACCGGGGATTTCCTCGAGCACACGGCGAACCAGCTGTGGCGTCCACTGTTTCTCGATATGCCGGGTCCAGCCAGTATCCTCGGTCAGCTTCGGGGCGAAGGTGATCTCCGTACCGGCACTGGTGATCAAGACATCGGGCTCGGGGATGCCATGCTTCTTCAGCAGTCGCAGAGCGGCATCCAGACGCAGGCCGGTGTTGATGCCGAACTTCATGCGCTTGCGATTCTGTCGAACCAGACGAATCAGCGTCTGCAGGGATTCCTCATCGCCTAGCAGGCTGCGATTGAGATCGGTGAACAAGGCTCTGTCGGTATAGGAAGCGCTGTAGGCGTCGCTGTTGTCCAGCAGGTCGATACTGGATTCCTTGCCCGTGATGGAAGACACCATCTTCAGGTATTCCTGCGCATGGGCCGGCCAGCTGTAGTGATGTCGAACCCCTTGCAAGCCGGACACCGACCGCGTCTGCCACATTTCCCAATCCCCGATGACATCCTTGATGGCCTGTGCAATGCCGTCCTGCTCGAGAGGATCGATGAGCAGACCGTTCTCGCAGTTGCCAACGATATCCCGCGGCCCACCATCTTCGGTGGCGACGATGGGCAAGCCACTGGCCGCCGCTTCGATCAGGGTCAGACCGAAGGGCTCGGTCAGAGCTGGGTTGACGAAGACACCACCCGACAGAGTGGCAAGCCGATACAACACTGGCACGTCATCGGAACGATGCTGCTTCGGGTAGGCAACCTGTCCGTAGAGATCGTAGCGATCAATCAGCTGCAATAGTTCCGTCAAGACATGCCGCGCCCCTTCATCCAGATCCTTGATATCGTCCCGGTTGCCCATGACGACCACCAGATTGGCCCGTTCCCGCAATTCCTCATCGTTACCATAGGCATGCAGGAGAGTCGCTATGTTCTTGCGCGCATCGGCTCGGGATACCGCCAGAATCATCGGCTTGTCCGGCTCCTTCAGAAAGCGGTGGACTTCCTGAGCGATGTCCGACTCGTGCTCCTTTCCCTGCGGTGGCTGGAAGCGCGACAGATTGGTTCCGGGCGGAATGACGTGCATGGCCTCCGGGCGATAGAAATCGTACAGTTCGTACTGTTCCTCGATTTCCTGGTGCGTACTGGTGATGACGCGCTCCGCCGACGCCAGGGTCGTCTCTTCGGCCGTGATCCGCCGCGCCATGTTGTAACGCTCATCGATCGTCTGGCTGTCCAGCCCACTGGCCAGTAGACGGTGTCGTTTGACGCGCCCGAGTGAATGACCCGTGTGTATCAATGGCAAGCCCATGAGGTGCGATACGCGACTGCCGATATACCCTGCATCGGCGTAATGGCTGTGTATCAGATCAGGTGTGACACCTTCGTCCCGGTATCGGTCGATCAGATTGTCCACGAAGGAATCCAGATGATCCCAGAGTTGCTCCTTGGGTAGATAGGCATGACCGCCGGCTTCGATACGCATGATGCTGGCCTTGTCGCACAGAGGTTCACTGACCATGCCATACTCGTCGGACAGATGATCCTCACGAATCAGGCGCGTGACCAGATCCACACGGGCAACGCCATCTGCTTCTGCCAGAGCTCGTGCCAGTTCAACCACATACAGCACCTGGCCGCCCGTGTCGGCATCACGCCCCAGCTCCAGCTCATCGGCCCGAATCAGCCCATGCACACTGATCAGGCAGATATGTAATCCTTTCTGCGTTTTCATTCAGCCCTTTTCCCTAACTGTTGCCGATGGAAATGATGTGATGTAAACCCCCTGCTTTCGATCCGCCCGCACGCCTGCGTCACAGGCGTCTGCTCTACCGCTTGCATCGCAGCAGAGGCGCTGCCGATACCTTAACATTATGGAGAGACAGCGCATTTCGGGCGCTTGCGGGAAAAAATTACAGCACTGCAAATCCGGGACCGGCACCTTGCCCCCGGATGGTGCATTTTCACTGCGATCCTGAATACTCCGAGGGGATGGCGTAAGTGCTCCATCAAGAGTATAAGACGCTTCATGAACGCAACAACGACAATGACACCTTCAAACCACACCGGCCCTGCCAAGAGGCTGGGTATTCTGCAGGCAGGTCGCTCCCCAGAGGAGCTGCTGAATGATCATCAGGACTATAACCGCATGTTCGTCGATCTGCTGGGCGAAGATGCATTCGATTACCGACACTGGCCCGTGCTTGATGGAGAGTTTCCGGACAGCCTCGATGAGGCCGATGCCTGGTTGATTACCGGCTCGCGCTTCGGTGCCTATGAGGATCACGCCTGGATTCCGCCACTGGAAAATCTCATCAGGCAGATCCACGCTTCCGGCAAACCCATGGTGGGCATCTGCTTCGGGCACCAGATCATCGCTCAGGCGCTTGGCGGAAAAGTCGAGAAATTCTCGGGAGGCTGGTCGGTCGGGCGTGTCGAATACCAGCTCGACGAGGCAGTGTTCGGCCGTTCGGCACTCTCCGGCGACGACTCGGCCGCCTTGCTGGCCTTTCATCAGGATCAGGTGATCGAGCCCCCCAGCGAAGCCAGAAACGTGGGTAGCAGTGCTTTCTGCAAGCACGCAGCCCTGATCTACGACGATCGCATCCTGACGCTGCAACCTCACCCGGAGTTCAATCGCGACTTCATAGAAGGCCTGCTGATGGCGCGTGCCGAGATATTGCCCGAAGATGTCAAGCAGCGTGCCGAGCAGTCTCTGGACAAACCCGTCGATCGGGACTCCATGGCGAACGTCATGCGGCGTTTCCTGAACCGCGACGAGCGCTGACAATCGATCGATGCTCTCTCCTTTCACCGCTGCACGTCACGACACCTCACTTACCCACTTCTCTTCACTATGAACACGAATACTTCGTGGATGGATCAACTGCCAAGTGCTTGTCATGACTGGCTCAATGGCCGCAATGTCGACGACGTGGAGTGTGTGATTGCCGATATTGCCGGTACCTCTCGAGGCAAGGCCATGCCTGCGCGAAAATTCGCCCGTGGCGATGCCATGTACCTGCCCACATCCATCTTCTACCAGACCATCACCGGCGAGTATGTCGATCTGACCGACATGCCCGATCAGTGGACGGAATCGGATCTGGTGCTGACGCCTGATTTCTCGGCGGCCACGGCAGTTCCCTGGTCAACGGACGTCACTCTGCAGGTCGTTCATGATGTCTGCAATCAGGACGGTACACCGGTTGGCATGTCGCCGCGCAATGTGCTCAAGCGTGTGGTGGATGCCTATGCCAGTGAGGGCTGGAAGCCGGTGGTGGCCCCGGAGCTGGAGTTCTACCTGACCAAACCCAATATCGACCCGGACCTGCCCATCGAACCGCCCATTGGCAGAACGGGCCGCCAGGGGATTGCACGCCAGGCCTATTCGATGAGCGCAGTGGAAGAATACGGTCCGGTCATCGATGACATCTACGACTTTGCCGAAGCCCAGGGCTTCGAGATCGACACCATCATCCAGGAAGGTGGCGCCGGACAGATCGAGATCAATCTGCAGCACGGCGATCCGGTGCAACTGGCTGATCAGGTGTTCTTCTACAAGCGTCTGATTCGGGAAGCGGCGCTTCGCAACAACTGCTTTGCCACCTTCATGGCCAAACCCATGGAAGAGCAGCCCGGTAGCGCCATGCATATTCACCAGAGTGTCGTCGATATGCTCGATGACAGCAATCTGTTCAATAACGATGACGACACCCCATCGGATTACTTCTACGGCTTTCTCGGGGGCCAGCAAGCGCTGATACCGAACGTGCTGTGCATGTTCGCCCCTTATGTGAATTCCTATCGCCGGTTCCGCCGCGATGATTCCGCCCCCATCAATCTGGAATGGGGCACCGACAATCGCACCACCGGCATACGCGTACCGGTTTCCAACCCGAACAGCCGACGCATCGAGAACCGTGTGGTCGGGATGGACTGCAATCCCTATCTCGCGATTGCCGCAAGCCTTGCCTGTGGCTTCATCGGCATGAAGAACAGGATGGTTCCGCGTGATGCCATCAAGGGCGATGCCTATTCGCTGCCACACGACATTCCGCGCGACCTGCTGAGGGCCCTGGAGCTGTTCAGCGCAAATCAGGAAGTGGAATCCCTGCTGGGTACGGACTTCTGCATGTTGTACCGCGCCATCAAGCATCAGGAGTCTGAAGCTTTCCTGCAGGTCATCAGCCCCTGGGAACGCGAGCACTTGTTACTCAACGTCTAGTACGCTTGTGAAGCTTCTGCACGCCAACGACGCTCTGGCAGAGCACGCCCCTTCCTGGTACCGGGCCAGCTGCACCTCCGAGGTCAGAGCCGCACTGGAACAGGATGTGACCGCCGACGTCTGCATCATCGGCGCCGGCTATACCGGCCTGGCCGCGGCACTCGAGCTGGCGGGCACCGGGCATCGCACCGTGGTACTCGACGCGCATCGCGCTGGCTGGGGCGCCTCCGGCCGCAATGGCGGACAGCTGGGCAGCGGCTTCAACAAGGATCAGCGAACACTGCAACGGATGGTCGGAAAGCCGGCCGCTCACGCGCTCTGGCAGATCGCCGAAGAGGCCAAACAGCATATCCGGCAGCTGTGCAGGCACCATTGCATCGACATCGAGGAAACACCGGGAATCATCTACGCCCAGCATCGTCAGCGTCACGTCAGTGGTGCCCATGACTATTGCAGTCTGCTCGCCAGGGAATACGGCTACGATCAGATGGAAGCCTTGTCGCGGGAGCGTATTCGAGAGCTTGTGTCCAGTGACAACTATCATGGCGGGGTGCTGGATCACGGGGCCGCACATGTGCATCCCCTGAAGCTGGCCCAGGGACTGGCCAGTGCCGCCGAGAAGGCCGGTGCGATCATTCACGAATCGAGCGAAGTTCTGCGCATCGAGCCTGATCGAGGAGGTGCATCGCGCCGCGTGATCACGGCGAAAGGCAGCGTGAGGTGCGGCAAGGTGATTCTGGCGGCCAACGGCTATCTGGATGAGCTTCAGCCTTCACTGAACAAATGGTCCATGCCCATCAACAATTTCATCGTGGTCACGGAAAAACTGGGCGACAAGGGCCGTGAGCTATTGCCGCTGGATCATGCCGTGGCGGACTCACGTTTCGTGGTCAATTACTACCGCCGAGTGGATGACGACCGGCTTCTGTTCGGAGGTGGAGAAACCTACACGTATCGCTTTCCTAGCGACATTGTAAAAACCGTTCGACCGGCCTTGTCGAAAGTGTTTCCGCAGCTGAAGAATGTTGCCATCGACCATGCCTGGGGCGGCACACTGGCCATCACGCGCAATCGTCTGCCGTTTCTCAGGCAGATCGACGACGATACCTATGCCGCTGGCGGCTACTCGGGACACGGACTGGCACTGGCCCCCATGTACGGAACAGCCATTGCCGAGCATATCAACGGACAGCCGGAACGCTTCGACTGCCTGTCAGCGCTCCCGTTGAGAGGCTTCCCCGGAGGCGCGGTCAGCCGCCCTGCACTGCTGGCAGTGGCCATGACGGCCTATTCCTGGCTGGATCGCTTGTGATCGGCAAGGGTCGGACGATCGCTATCTGGATGTAGAATGGCGTGTGCTGCGTCGCTGACACGGGACCGAACCGGTTATCGCGCAGAATTCGACATTTTTTTGACTCTGCAAGTCACGCAAGACGTTCATGGCACCTGACGGTTTGTGTAAATGGGTGTCATACGCGAACCACGTCCACCCTCACGGGATTCAAGTGGTTATCATGTGACGTTGCACGTCGAAACGGGAGCAAGATTCGGTGATCGGAAAATCCGACCTGGTCATACTGGCCATTTCAGGCACATTGCTGGCCATCGGCATCTACCGCTGGCAGAGCAGCCTGCAGCCCGTGGAAAGACCTTCGGTGGCTGTCAGAGCACCGGCGCCACAGCCTGCCCCCGGTAATGTCCCGTTGACGAGCAACACGGCTCAGGGCAACGGCTCGCAAAGTGCTGTCAGCCCCACCGCCGATGTCGTGCAGGGTGTCGCCTCGACAGCAGCCGATGCGGGAGGAGTCAACGACTCCGCAAGCGAAACGGCCAGTGATTCTTCATCACAGGCCACGACTCCGGAGACAGGCACCGGCGGTATCGCTGGTGAAACGACGGCAGACGCTCAGGATACCGGGCTCTACGGCACTTATATCGTCGAGCCGGGTGACAACCTCACCTATATCGCCGGCATCCTCGATACCAGCGTCGAGACACTGCGCTCTCTCAATGACATCGAAGGCTCCCTGATTTACGTGGACCAGAGACTTCGCTATCCCCTGCCTGCCAACTAGACGTCATGACCCACCCAGTGTACGGATCTCTTTTCAACGGCAAGACCGTCGTGATTACCGGTGCTGGCCGCGGTATCGGACGAGCAGTGCTCGACGACTTTCATGGCGCAGGTGCCACGATCATTGCCCACCTGGGGCGCAGCGCCGAACACGCTGATCAGTTCGCCGACTCGATCAACGGCTTCTACAGCGATTTCACGAAACCACAGGGTCAGCAAGCCTTCATCGACCATGTCAGGCAGCATACCGACAAGGTCGATGTATTGATCAATAACGCCGGCACCATGTTCGGCCGTTTTCCGGCAGATACGCTGACCGATGAACAGTACGAGATGATCATCGAGCTGAACCAGAGCGCGGTGGTCCGCATCACCCGAGCCATGCTGCCCCTGCTCAAGGCAACCGACAAGGCCTCGATCATCAACACGGTGTCCATCTCGGCGTCCACCGGTGGCAGTCCGGGTTCCTCCATCTACTCGGCCAGCAAGGCCTTCGTCAGCACCTACTCGCGCGGCCTCGCTCGTGAGCTCGCCCCCTTCGGCATTCGAGTCAATGCAGTCTCTCCCGGTGTTATCGACACCGATTTTCATGGCCGCTATTCCAGCAAGGAGAAGCTGGAGAACACGCGCCAGCAGATACCCTTGCAGCGTCTGGGAACCAGCCAGGATTGCGCACCGGCCTTCATGTTCTTTGCCGCGGATGAATTATCCGGTTACATCACGGGACAGGTTCTGGAGATCAACGGCGGTCAGCGTTGAAGCTCGATCCGCTCAGCCTGCTAGATCCGCTCGATCCGCTCGATCCGCTCAATTCGCTCAATTCGCTCAATTCGTTCAATTCAATCTAACCGCTCAATCCGATCTAACCGCTCAATCCGATCAACCTGCATGGTATCGGCCAGAATGCGTGCTCATCAGATGCCGTGGGAGGCACTCGCGCAACGTCGGTCCAGTTCAGTACGCCTGGCGCGACGACCTTCTCCAGAGTTGTATTAAACCTTGATCTGTCAGATCAGCCGCATCTTGTCGCCCGACGACTCATCCCGGTAGCTACCAGACCGACATCCACTTGAACTGAACAGGATCACCAGCGGTTGCTCGATGCGTGGCTTCTTCTGATGGAAGGTCGGTGTGTCGATGTATCTGCTTGTCGCTGCGTCGGTGGCGGAATCGGGAGTGGCGGCAAATCTGGCAGCGTGGCCGGTGGATGGCTCGGACATCACGGCGATGAAGGCAAAAGCGGCCAGAATTCGCAGTCGAGGAGCATCAGATGGTTACATTTTTCTCGGCGATTCAGCGGTACTTTCGCCGCGTACTGCTTGGAGTGCAACCGAGCTTCTCATCGGCTGCAATGCCGAACCCAACGAACCCCATGCTTGTATTTTTCACATTAGCATCTGGGATCTGGCTTTCGGACTACGTAATATCTGCATACCATTCAATCACTTGCATTCAAGAGACAGCTACGGTGTTACGGGCGCCAACCTTGCGATCAACAGGAAGATGTCTCGACTGGCACGCCAGCAACATCGAAAGCGAGTCCGGAATCGGCGTAGATCGGGTCGATCCATGGCCGTCCAGCGCTGCACGGGCCGCAATCAGCTGACTTAACGAAACCTGCAAAATAGCCTAGTATGCAGTCGCTGCCGTCAGGTCAATTGACGACAGTACCGGGCACAGGGATACAGGCTCATCATGATGATTGCGATACTATGTGCAAGCGAAGCGACAGCAACAGTCGATCAGCAAGTGCTGAAAGCACTTCATGACAGCTGCGCCAGAAGGAATCGCGAACTTGGACTGACAGGCTATCTCGGTTGGAAAAACGAGCGCTTCTTCCAGTACCTGGAAGGGCCTGAAAATGCCATGGATCAGGTATTGGCCTGCATCGGCAATGACAAGAATCAGCGCCTGTTGCGCGTAGTGAGACTCGGCCCCATCCAGCGGCGCCGCTGCTCCCGCTGGGACATGCTCACGTTTTCCGACGACAGTAAACCTGACAGGCGAATTCACGATCTTCTCGAGGAACTGACCAGGCCCACTGGTGACAATGTCCTTGTCGATACCGAGTCGCGTCAGTTCATCATGGACATGCTCGGGCAGCCACCAGGGCCGCAGATGCCAGGCAAGGGTGATCTGCTGCACGCAGAGTCCAGTGATGTCGACACAGATGTCACGCTCTCTTCAAGCGATACCGCTGACACACTCAGCCGCTTCTTTCGTGATCCCGATGCCTGGGATAGTCTCAAGGAGTCCATTCAGCCGCTGATCGATTCGGAAATCGTCGCCGGGGAGACCTTCCGCGTCTGGGTCACGGCCTGCGCTACCGGAGAAGAGGCTTACTCGATCGGCATGGTCATGGCCGAGTTACTGGAGAACCTGGACAAGCGGATCAATTTCAAGATCTATGCAACGGATATCGATCGCGAGGCACTGAAGCACGCCAGCACCGGCGTCTATGACGAACGCTCTCTGGAGCATGTCAGTGAAACCCGACGGCAGCGCTTTTTCTCGAAAAAGGCGGGAGCGTACCTCATTGCTCGCCATATCCGCGAGAACGTGATTTTCGCACCGCATGACTTCATCAGGAACGCACCTTTCACGCGCATGCACCTGGTTACCTGCCGCAATGCCTTGATCGGCGTGCAAGCAGACGTGCAGCAGATTGCCCTCAAACGACTGCATTCAGCCTTGAATGTGCAGGGCATCCTGTTTCTGGGCCCATCGGAAACGCTGGGTAAGCTGGAAGGCGAATTCTGTCCGGTGAATCGCGAGTGGAATCAATACAGGAAACGGCGCAACCTGCGTCTGCCCTTGCACTTCTCGGTCGAACGCATGCCCACAACCACCCAGGCCCCGAACACCGGACATCAACAGTTCATGCTGGATAACGTAGAGACGCCGGGGAGCGAATCTCTCACCAGAGTGTCTCTGGATGCAATGGCCCAATACCTGGGTTGTACATGCCTTCTGGTGGATGGTAACCGCATGGTCAAGATGGTCATTGCCGATCCGGCCGGCATCCTTCATGTGCATCGCGACGAGCCGACGCTTGACGTGGCCCGGATGATCCCCGCTAGTCTGCGCCCTTCGATGACCTTTGCCATATCCAGAGCATTCAGGGAGTCCATTGCGGTTGCGCATCGACAACTCCGGTGCAGGCCGACTGGTCAGGCCGAACGTATGGTCGATATCGAGGTCATCCCTCACTTGCCATTGGGTGACGTTGCGGCCCATCATGCGCTTGTGATCATGAGTGTTTCTGCCGATTCTGCGGCGCAGCCTGTCGACGCAGACATTGCGATCCGTGGTTCTGATGACCATGAGGTTGATCAACTGCGCCTCGAGCTGGACGAGACCAGAAAAGCCTTGCAGGCAGCCATCATCGATCTGGAATCGTCCAACAAGGAACAACGACTGGTCAATGAGCAATTGTCCGCCGCCAATGAAGTGTTGCAGGGCACCAACGAAGAACTGCAGTCCGTCAACGAGGAGCTGTACACCGTCAGCGTGGAGTATCAGACCAAGCTTCACGAACTATCCGATCTCAACCATGATCTGGCCAGTCTGCTCGAGAGCACCAACCTTGGTGTGATCTTTCTCGATTCGGAGCTGTGCATTCGTCGTTTCACTGAAGTAGCGACTCAGACAATCAACCTGTTGCCGTCGGATGTTGGTAGACCGCTTGTCGATCTGGCACACAACCTTCACTACGAGGGTTTGATGAGTGATCTGCGGCGAGTTCTCTCTATCGGAAAATCCATCACCCGAGAGATCAGACGACACAATGACGACCAGTTACAGATGAGTATTCACCCCTACCGTGCCGGGAGCGGTCTGGCTCAGGGCGTGCTGATCGTGTTCCGGGATATCAGGAAGAATTCCGGGACAAGCCAAGTTTCGGAAGATCGGGACAAAGTTCACTGATTCTTTCATCGTCCAGCCTGAGCAGACGGGTAATGTCTCCGGGCAGCTCGGCTCTGGACATCATGAATCCCTGCACCGCGTCGCAGCGATTGGCCAACAGGAATTCCAGCTGACTGGTTTTCTCGACCCCTTCCGACACCACTCGCATGTTCAGGCGATGCGCCATCGTGATGATCGATGAAATCACCGAACACATCTCTTCGGATTGGTCAATATCCCTGATGAACATCTGATCTATCTTCAGCCGGGACACCGGCAGATGTACCAGCCTGGCCAGTGAGGAATGACCGGTACCGAAGTCATCGATGGTGACAATGTGCCCGGCATTCTGCAACTGCCTGAGCGTCTCTCTCGATCTCTGGTGATCGATCATGATGGCCGACTCGGTAATCTCGATCTCCAGTGCCTGACTGGGCAACTGATAGGACTCGAGCGTCCATTGCACGAGCGATGCGAAATCCGGTTCGAGCAACTGGCGGGTAGAGACATTGATGGCAATGGGTTTGGCGAAACCCTGTTTACGCCATTCATTCGCCTGCCAGCAGGCAGTCTCCAGCACCCATCTGCCGATCTCCACGATACGGTCCGACTTCTCTGCCAATGGAATGAATTCATTCGGGGAAATGAGGCCAAGCTCCGGGTGGTCCCAGCGGATCAACGCTTCGATGGACTCGATCGTCAGTGAGCTTGTGCTGTAGATGGGCTGATAATGCAACTCCAGTTGCTTGTCGATCACTGCACGTGCCAGACAGGTCTCCAGCCTCGACAGACGATTGCAGGACTCCACCGATGCCCTGCTGTACAGCCGTACCTGATCGCGTCCTCCCTGCTTTGCCTGATACATGGCGGCATCGGCGCCCTTGATCAGATCATCGATTCTCAAAGCGTGGTCCGGGTAGAGACTGATTCCCATGCTGCTGGTCACACTCAACTCGCTGTTATCCACTCGCATGGGCATGCTGATCGCCTTGGCGATCTCCTGGGCCACGGCGATGGCATTGGCTTCATCGATCGGGTCACACAGTATGATGGTGAACTCATCGCCCCCCATTCTCGCGATCGTATCGCCGGCACTCAGATGTTGGCTGACACGCTCGGCCACCTGACACAGCACCTGATCGCCGATGTGGTGCCCCAGGGTATCGTTGATGGGCTTGAACCCGTCCAGGTCGAAGTAGACGATACCTACCTTGCCGTTCTCCATGGCGCGCCGAGCCACCAGCGCCTGCAGCCGATCGGTAAACATCGTTCGATTGGGTAGATTGGTCAGAGGATCATGATGTGCCAGCTTTTCCAGATAGTCGTTGGCGTTGCGCAGCAATTTTTCGGTATTCAGTTGCTGGGTGATGTCCACAATCATGATCTGGTACTTCAATCGCGACGCGTTTCTTGCCCGGATGCAGGTCGACACCAGCATGACTCGCTGCGCCATGCCGTTGCGCAGCTGCAGGGTCACCTGCCATTTCAGAGAGAGATGCGTTTCAGCCGCTGACAAGAGGTGCTCGTTCAGATGCCGGTGATCGCTTTCGCCAAGAAAGTCCGCGAATGGCGTATTGATCAATTGCACACTGGGCAAGCGAAGGAGACAGGTGGCGGCGAGATTGACCTTCTCGATGATGCCGTCTCCATCCACGGCCAGGTAGGCTACGGGGGCCAGATCGAACAATTGCCGGTAGCGACTCTCCGTATACTTGTGCTCATCAACCAGCGTCGCCAGCTCGGCACTACGCCCCTTCGACTCTGCCAGGGCAACGCGCAGTCCCACGATCTGATCGTGAAGTTCCTGCTCTCGCATCTCCAGCTCGGTGTTCTGATTCTCGAGAACACGCAAACGCGCCTGCATGATGAGCACATCATCGCGGGTCGCCGGAATCGGGTCCACGGGTGTGTGCAGATCGTCGATGGCCTGTCTGATAGATGTCATCATGATGGCTGGCAGTGACCAAGCATTGATTCTTGCCGTGCTCGAGTTGCGCTGAGTTTATGCGAGTCACAGGGCGTCTTCACAGTGTCCGTGCTGCAAATGCCCCCTCCAGCACGTTACTTCATGTTACTTCCAGCGCGATAGACAGTGCTCTCTGCCGAGCGATCTGGTAATCGCTTCTGTAATGAGGTTCGATAGTGTCGTTACCGAACAGTGAGTCTGACCCGACCGATCAAACATTACCTACAGCAACAGCCACAGCCACAGCCACAGCCACAGCAGGCTGACCGCTCAGCGATAGCGGCGCAGCAGGATCAGCCCTGCCACTGAAAGCAATGCAGACACGGTAAGCAGAACAAACAGCCAGATATCAGCCATTGGAAGAAGATAGCCCGCAGACACCGACAGAATGACACCGAACGCGGTCTGTACACTGCCAGCCAGACCCGACGCCGATGCTGCCAGCTCCGGACGAAAACTCATCGCCAGGGTGAACATGCTCGGGAGAGACACACCATTACTGAAGGCGACGAACATCATGGGCAGAAACAGTGCAACGGGATGCGGTAGCGGCAGCAGGAGCCAGAACAGTGCAACTCCCGTGATGAACGGGACATACCCGATCAGCAACATCCGGTCGACACCCAGGGATTCGGAGAACCTGCCGGCCACGAGATTGCCGCTGAGATAACCGGTGGCCACCATGGCAAACCAGATACCGTAGGACGATGCGCTCATGCCCCGGCTTTCCATGGCGATGTAGGGAGCGCCCGAGAGGAAGCCGTAGTAGACGCCCACTACGCCCGCCAGCATGCAGGTACAGGCAAGGAACCCACGGTGTTGCAGAAGCTTCATGGATGAGGCGAAAAAGCTCTCCCGTGCTCGCGTTGCACCGTCGACTGATTGAACAGCAAGCGTTTCCGGTTGAAAACGCCAACTGGCCAGGCACAACACCAAGGCCAGCGCAGCAAGCAGGTAATACATCAAGCGCCAGCTGGTATTGTCCGTGATCCAGCCACCCATGGCCGGTCCGAACAGCGGGGCCACCATCATGGCGGTGGTCATGTAACCGATCATGCTGGCCGCCTTGCCCTGTGAATAGATATCCCGCACGATGGTACGAGGCAGGAAGACGCAGACAGCACCACCGACCCCCTGAACGAATCTGCCGGCGAGCAGCACCTCGATGGTGGCTGCCATGGCGCAAACCAGACTACCCAGAACGAAGATCGTCAGACTGAACAGCATCACCGGGCGCCTGCCGTAACGATCGGCTGCCGGCCCCAGGATCAGCTGTGAAAACAGATTGGCAGCCAGAAAGACCGTCAAGACCAACTGCGCTCTTTCGTAACGCGTATCCAGATCCGCCATGACGGCACTGGTTGCAGGCAAAACGCCATTGAGTGCCAATGGACCGATGGCCGCCACCGCGATGAGCACCAGTAGAAGCGGCGTTCCCAGCTTTTGCATGAAGTCTGTCTGCTCAGTCGCGATCGGCCAGACGACTCGCCCGAGACAATACTTGCTCCGCCATCGCCAGATGCAGGCGCTCGACCATCTTCCCGCGGATCTGTACCACCCCCGCCTGCGCATTGATTGGATCCTGAAAGGCCTCGACGATGGCCCTCGCCTCCTCCACGGCCTCGGGAGCCGGTGAAAACAGACGGTTGCTCACGGCAATCTGTGCAGGGTGAATCAGCGTCTTGCCATCCATGCCCATGGCCACGCCCTGTCTGCATTCGTTCTCCAGACCTGCATTGTCTGAAAAATCATTGAATACGCCGTCGAGTATCTGCAGACCATGAGCCCTGGCCGCCGCCACCAGCGTCATCAACCAGGGAATCAACAATGTCCTGTCCTGACTCATCGGCATGCCGGCCTCTCGTACCAGGTCGTTGCTACCCACGATCAGCATGGACAGACGCGGACACTCCTGGACGCACCGGGCAATGGATGCTGCGTTGAGAATGGCCAGCGGTGATTCCATCATCGCCCACACAGCGATATCGCCGGTGTCCGGATACGCATCCAGCGCCCGGCTCAGCGCACGCACATCATCAGCACTTTCCACCTTCGGCAATACCACCGCGTCGGGTCGACAGCTTGCCACCGCTGCCACGTCCTGCGCATGCCAGTGTGTATCGGCAGCATTGATGCGCAGCGCTCGCACCCGGTATCCGTAGTCGAATCGTGACAGCGCATCCACGGCCTGCTTGCGAGCCTGTTCCTTGGCTTCGGGGGCCACGGCGTCCTCAAGATCCAGAATGACCGCATCCGCGGCGCAGTCTGGCCCCTTGGCCAGTACCTTTTCCACCGAAGCCGGCATGTACAAGGCCGATCGACAATCCACAGCGTTCGCGCTCATCTTCCCTCCTGAAAATTCACAGCCATATACATCAAAGATCCCACCAGCAAGCCCCAGAAAGCCCCTCCGACCCCCATGAATGCAAGGCCCGACCCGGCAAACAGAAAGGCGATGGCCGACGCTTCACGCTGCCGGCTGTCAGCCAATGCCGCTGCGAGCGCAGCCGAGAAGGATCCCAGCAGGGCCAGGCCGGCGATGGCCTCGACCAGTACCGAAGGCACCAGCACGATGAAAAGCCCCATGACGCCGGCAATCATGCCCCAGCCCAGATAAGCAATGCCGGCAACCACGGCAGCCCAGTAGCGACGCTCGGGCTTCTCATGCGCATCTTCACTGCAGAACATCGCAGCCGTCAATGCCGCCAGATTGATTCCCAGCGCCCCGAACGGTGCACTCAGCAGCGAGAAGAATCCGGTATTGAGTATCAAGGGGCCGGCCTTGGGTTGGTATCCATACGCTCGGAGTATCGCCACACCCGGCACATTCTGGGACGCCATGGTCACCACGAACAGCGGGATGCCGATACTGATCAATGCCTGCGGATCGAAGACAGGTTTGATGAACTCGACATGGGGTATCAGGCTGGCGCGCAGTTGTGCGCCGAAGTCGGCAGGCACGCCCAGACGCCAGGCAACCAGCGGCACCAGTACCAGCAGCGCGGCAGGGACAGCGAAGAAACGATTGATACGACCGACCAACCACCAGGTCAGCAGCAACGGCGTGGCCAGCCAGGCATCGTAGGCCAGCGCATGAACCGGTGCCAGACAGATCGGCAGCAGCACGCCAGCCAGCATGGCATTGGCCAATGAGGCGGGTATGGCTTCGATCAACCGCCCCAGAGGTCTGACCCAGCCGGCAATCATCAGCAACACGGCACTCAGCAGATAGACACCGATGGCTTCATTGACGCTACCCAGCGTATCGCCGGACGCTATCAGCAGCGCCGCCCCCGGTGTCGACCAGGCAACACTGATCGGCATGCGATAACGAAATGCCAGCACGATTCCGGAGATGCCCATGCCGACGGACAAGGCAAGCAAACCCGAGATTGCCTGCGCTTCGGTAGCGCCCGCCGAACGCAGTCCCTGCAGGACAATCGCAAACGAGCAGGTGTAGCCCACGATAGACCCCAGAATACCGGTGCCAAAGGCTTTCCAGGAGGCATCGTCCAGTCGATTGCCGCCGGACTGTTCGTCAGCAGCAGCTAATGTGAGTTCAGTCATCGGGAAAAATTGTTGAAAAGGCAGCTCGCCAGCGAAGGCCGCTTGCACTCGGTAACCGGCTTGTCAGTGATCCCGTAGCTCGATGACAAAGCCCTTTTCACAGGGAGCAAGGCGCGATCAGGGTCCACTTCGTGGAAGCCGGACATGACAATTCGGCATTTCGTCTTTCTTCCAAGCTAGAATAACGCTTTTGAGTTCTCAACTGGCCATGCATATTCTATTGATCGGAAGTGGTGGGCGCGAACATGCAATGGCATGGAAACTTGCGCAGTCTACGGATGTGTCGCGCATCAGCGTTGCACCCGGCAACCCCGGCATGCTGCACGATGCGAAAATCTCGCTGGTACCCATCGAGGTATCGGACATCGACGCGCTGCGCGACTTCGCCCAGACTCAGGACGTCCACCTGACCGTGGTCGGCCCTGAAGCCCCTCTTGTGGCCGGTATCGTGGATGACTTCAGTGCGCACGGTCTGCGCATCTTCGGTCCGCACAAGGCCGCGGCTCAGCTGGAGGGCAGCAAGGCATTCGCCAAGGATTTCATGGCGCGCAACAACATCCCCACGGCGGCCTATGACACCTTCACGGAAGTGGACGCGGCCAGGGCCTTCATTGAAAAGCACGGCGCTCCCATCGTCATCAAGGCCGATGGTCTTGCCGCGGGCAAGGGTGTCATCGTGGCGCAGGAGAAGCAGGAGGCTCTGGCAGCCGTCGAATCCATGCTGGCCGGGCAGTTCGGAGACGCCAGCGCACAGATAGTCATCGAGGAATTCCTTGCCGGCGAAGAAGCCAGTTTCATCGCGGTGGTCTCCGGTCGCGATTGTCTGGCACTGGCAAGCAGTCAGGACCACAAGGCGCGCGACGACGGTGATACCGGCCCCAACACCGGTGGCATGGGCGCCTACTCGCCAGCCCCGGTCGTGACCGATGCGGTGCACGCTCACGTCATGAAGGACATCGTGCAACCCACCATCAACGCACTGGCGGATGAAGGCATGCCATTCACCGGTTTTCTCTATGTCGGCCTGATGATCGACAGCCAGGGACAGGCCAGAGTGGTGGAATACAATGTACGGCTGGGCGATCCGGAAACTCAGCCGTTGATGATGCGCCTGCAAAGCAGTCTCCTGCCCTTGCTGGACCATGCGGTAGACGGCACCCTGCCGGAAGCCTCCATCGAATGGCACGAAGGCAGCGCCATCGGCATCGTCATGGCCGCGGGCGAATACCCGGCCGGCAGCAGCCACGGAAAACCCATCTCCGGTATCGAAGATGCCGAGTCCGGGAAGTGCAAGGTGTTTCACGCCGGCACCCGGCTGGTCGATCAACAACTGGTGACAGCCGGTGGTCGAGTATTGTGTGTCACGGCAACCGGGGACACACTGGCGCAGGCAAAGCAGCGCGCCGAGCTCGGCGCGGAGTGCATTTTCTGGGAAGGATGTCGCTATCGCCGAGACATCGGGCACCGGGCATTGTAGAACCGGTACCGGCAAGAACCTCTCAGCCCGGCCATTGACAGGCCCGGGCTGCCCGGCCTGATCGATGCGAGTAGCGCAACTGCGCTACCCGACGATCTGCCGGCAAGCGCTGATCAGCGCTTCATCGAATCGAAGAATTCGTTATTGGTCTTGGTCTGTTGCAAGCGACCGAGCAGGAATTCAACGGCTTCGATCTCATCCATGGAATGGATGAACTTGCGAAGAATCCAGGTCTTCTGCAGCTCTTCCGGATCCATCATCAGCTCTTCACGTCGCGTTCCGGAGCGATTGATGTTGATGGCGGGGAAGACGCGCTTCTCGGCGATGCGCCGATCCAGGTGCAGTTCCATGTTGCCCGTGCCCTTGAATTCCTCGTAGATCACTTCGTCCATCTTCGAACCGGTATCGACCAGTGCCGTGGCGATGATCGTCAGGCTGCCGCCCTCCTCGATGTTGCGTGCAGCACCAAAGAATCGCTTGGGCCGGTGCAGTGCATTGGCATCGACACCACCGGTGAGTACCTTGCCCGACGAGGGCACGACGGTGTTGTAGGCGCGGGCCAGACGAGTGATCGAGTCGAGCAGGATGACCACATCCTGCTTGTGCTCTACCAGTCGCTTGGCTTTCTCGATGACCATCTCGGCAACTTGCACATGCCGTGCGGCCGGTTCGTCGAAGGTACTGGAGATGACTTCGCCCTGCACCATTCGCTGCATTTCGGTGACCTCTTCAGGCCGCTCGTCGATCAGCAGAACAATCAGGTAGGAATCGGGCGAGTTGGCGGCGATGCTCTGCGCGATGTTCTGCAGCATCAGGGTCTTGCCCGCCTTGGGAGGCGATACGATCAATCCGCGCTGCCCCTTGCCGATGGGCGCGGCGAAATCGATGATCCGGGCAGTGATGTCTTCGGTACTGCCGTTGCCCCGCTCCATGGTGAAGCGTTCATTGGCGTGCAGCGGCGTGAGGTTCTCGAACAGAACCTTGTTCTTGGCCTGCTCGGGCGGGCTGAAATTGATTTCGTCGACCTTGAGCAGAGCGAAATAGCGCTCGCCTTCTTTCGGTGGCCTGATCTTGCCGAATACCGTGTCTCCGGTACGCAGCGCAAATCGACGAATCTGGCTCGGCGACACGTAGATGTCGTCAGGCCCTGCCAGATAGGAACTGTCTGCGGAACGCAGAAAGCCGAATCCGTCCTGCAGGATTTCCAGAACACCGTTGGCAAAGATGTCTTCACCCTTGCGCGACTGTGCCTTGAGTATCGAGAAGATCATGTCCTGCTTGCGCTGACGGGCAACGCTCTCGACACCAATGGTCTGGGCTAGTTCGATAAGCTCAGTCGGATTTTTTTTCTTGAGATCGGTCAGGTTCATACACGGAATGCGCGGGAAAGCCTTGAAAGGCCAGATAAGGGGATGGCCACGGGGAGTGGCGGATCAGTCTCGAGTGAGGTGTAGTTCTGAAAACTGGTTACGTGGCGCGCGCCTGGAGATGGCGGGCAGCAAGACGTCGTGTCGACAACTTAGCACGATTTCTGTCAAGGAGTCCAGCAGTTGCTGATGAATCCAGTGGTAATGAGGTTTTGCCGATGATTCGCCACCGGAGCTTTCAACGTACGGAGGAAGCGACTGGTACCGCTGATCGGCAGATAGATCCTGGGGTTTCAGGTGTTGATATTACACAAGCGAAAATCAGGCCAGTCCCCGGTTCGCGCATCCACAACGGTTGCGCGAACCGGGAAACTTCAAGCAATATCAGGCGTTTTCGTCAAGAAACTGCGTCAGCTGTGTCTTGTTGAGACCGCCGATCTTCGTGCTTTCGACCGCCCCATTCTTGAACAGCATCAGCGTAGGGATGCTGCGAATGCCATACTTGGGTGGTGTATTGGGATTCTCGTCTATATTCATCTTGACGATTTTCACTTTTCCGGCATAACCGGGAGCTACATCTTCCAGAACCGGCGTGATGGCCTTGCAGGGCCCACACCATTCTGCCCAGTAATCGACAAGAACCGGAGTATCGGACTTCAACACTTCTTCTTCGAAGGTCGCATCAGTAATGGGGGTAATATGGTCGCTCATTTGCACCTCTGCTTGAAAAACGTATGGCGCCAGCCACGCAACGACTGCGCAACTGGCCTGGAAAAATCGACAGGCTCCGGGTATTCACGAACCCGGGACAGGAAGTTCATAGTGAGTTGTCCGAGGAGTCCTTGTTGAACGGGGACACTCAGCCGTGCCACCGCGCGTCTGTGCAAGGTCGACAATCAGCCCCACGAAGGGTTTCAATTTTATCAGATCGCATCGCACTCATCGCATGACAACCACAACTGCAGACTCACCATCTAACACTCCAGAGAACGCCGCCATCAGCTCGTTCCGCGAACTCGACCTGCCCGAGCCATTGCTGCAGGCAACCGATGAACTCGGGTTCGATTCCTGTACCGAAATACAGGGGCTTTCCCTACCAGTCATTGCCTCCGGCAAGGACATCGCAGCACAGGCTCAGACAGGTACCGGCAAGACAGCGGCCTTTCTGCTGGGCAGCTTTGCGCGTCTGCTTTCACAGGATGGAGGCGAGAGGCGTAAAGATCAACCACGCATGCTGGTCATTGCCCCGACTCGCGAGCTCGCCATGCAGATCAAGAAGGATGCGGATTCGCTGGGGGCGCACACGGGGCTCAAATGCGCTGTGGTCTATGGCGGTATCGATTACGACAAGCAGAGAAAGGAACTGGCCGAGGGCGTCGATGTGCTTATCGGCACACCGGGACGGCTGATTGACTATTTCAAGCAGAAGATCTTCGATCTGAAGAAGCTTGAAATCATCGTGCTCGATGAAGCCGACAGGATGTTCGACCTGGGCTTCATTGCCGACATCCGCTTCCTGCTGCGCCGGATGCCGCCCCCCGGGGAACGCCTGAGCATGCTTTTCTCGGCAACCTTGTCGCATCGCGTCATGGAGCTGGCCTACGAGCACATGGACAACCCGGAAGCGATCAAGACCGAGACCACCGGGGTCACCGCCGATGGCGTCAGGCAAGCACTCTATCAACCGGCCACCGACGAAAAGATTCCGTTGCTGCTGGGCCTTCTCGACGTCATGAAGCCCGCCCGCGCCATCGTGTTCGTCAATACCAAGCGCGCAGCGGAGAAGATCGAGAGCTACCTGATGGGCAATGACATTGCCTGTGGCACGCTTTCCGGCGATGTGCGCCAGAGCAAGCGGCAGAAGATACTGGCTGACTTCACCTCCGGCAAGCTGCCGCTACTGATCGCCACCGATGTGGCTGCTCGCGGCCTGCATATCGATGATGTCAGCCATGTGTTCAATTACGACCTGCCACAACAGGCAGAAGACTATGTGCACCGCATCGGCCGTACGGCGCGTGCGGGCACCCAGGGTGTGGCAGTGAGCTTCGCCTGCGAGAACTATTCCTTCTCGCTGCCGGAGATTCAGGAATACATCGGTCAGAGCATTCCTCTGGAGATGATCACCGACGAACTGCTGGTCGACCCCAAGCCACCCAAACGCATCGAACGAGATCGCGTGGGCAGTACTCACGGTGGCAAGAACGGCAAGGGTGGCAGATCCGGGCAGAACAGCCGCAGCAGAAGCGGTGGACGAAACAGCAGCCGCGACAAGACTCGTCAACGCAGCGGCGATGGCGCGAGCAAACGCAGCAGCGACAGCGACGGCAGCACGAAACCACGCGCAGATGCGGACTCGGGCACACCGGAAAAGCCCAGGGCAGCTCCATCCGAGTCCGCCGCCGGAGATGCAGCCAATCCGGAGACCAGAAAACCGCGCCGACGACGCCGAAGACGCAAGCCGGCAGCAGCATCGGGCAGCGACGCCTCGCAGGGCAGTGACAAGGCAGACCAGGGCAAGGCATCCGACACGGATAGCTAGCGCAGCCTGCGTACAGGGGACAGCACCACGAAAAACGTGGCGTCGCTCACCAAAAACAGTAGACTGAAGCCGGACAGTCAGTATCGATCCGGTATTCCGGTCAGCAGCCCCTTCCACGCCGCTGCTGGTCAGCACCCTGGCAGGTATCCGTCTGTCTGCATCAATGCAACGTGAGGCAGGGACATGGCGACAGGTACAGTCAAGTGGTTCAACGAATCCAAGGGATTCGGTTTTCTGACACAGGACGATGGCGGCGATGACGTCTTCGTGCATTTCTCGGCCATCGAAGGTGAAGGCTTCAAGACGCTGAATGAAGGGCAGAAAGTGTCTTTCGAGGTCGAAGCCGGCGCCAAGGGCCCACAAGCGAGAAGCGTGACCGCGCAGTAGACTGCCCCTCATCACCGGACGTCAAGCACCCTCCGGGTATTCATGAAGAAGGTTCATGAATATCGGGCAAGACAGGCTTGTTACAGCATGGTACGACTGCGGCGTCCGCTTGCCCTATAATCCGTCACGTACGGCGCTCAGCGACTGACCTTGCGAGCGCCACGGATTCGCACTCAGACAATCTGGCACCCCCATGGATCTACAGCAAGCCCGCAGCAACATGATCGAACAACAGGTGCGTCCCTGGGACGTACTTGACCAACGTGTTCTCGATGTTCTGTCCGAAATCCCTCGCGAAGACTTTCTGGAAGCCGCGCATGCCGGTGTTGCCTACAGCGATTACCAGTTGCCGATCGGCCACGGGCAATCCATGTTCAAGCCAACCCTTGACGGGCGTCTGCTGCAGTCCCTGCTGCTGGAAGTGACCGACACCGTTCTCGAGATAGGCACGGGCAGCGGTTATCTGACCGCCTGTCTGTCGCGTCTTGCAAGTCAGGTCGACAGCATCGAGATCATCCCCGAACTGGCCCAGAGTGCCGCTGCCCGCCTGCAGAACCTCGGGATCAGCAACGTGGCCATCCTGCAGCAGGATGCCACCACGACCTGGGATGCTCGCGATGGTTATGACGTCATCGTCTTCGGTGGTGCGGTGCCCTCCATTCCTGACTTCTACCGCAAGAAGCTCAACATCGGCGGTCGCCTGTTCGCGATCATTGGCGAGAACTCCAGCCCGGCCATGGAAGCGGTTCTGCTGACACGTGTTCGCGACACGGAATGGAGCCAGGAAAGCCTGTTCGAAACCCGCGTGGATCCTCTGCTCAACTTCGACTCCGAATCACCCAGCTTCGTCTTCTGAATGACTACCGTGAAAACCTTGACAGTTCCGAGCTCGATCTTTCCTCGCACCGCCACCCATCTGGCCTGTGCCGCCCTGCTCTCGCTGCCCTTGCTGTGGAGCGGCACTGCCGGTGCGGTTGATCTCGAGGAAGTCTACGAGCAGGCTCGCCGATACGATGCCGAGTACTCGGCCGGTCGATACGATCTGGAAGCGGCTCGCGAGTTGATCCCCACGGCACGCTCCGTGTTCCTGCCACAGTTGTCCTTCGGCGCCGAAGCCGGACTGGGCACCCTGGCCGATGATGACGAGGGCCCCTACGAGGAAACCTCGCTGTCACTGTCACTGAGCCAGACCGTGTTCAACCGTGCCTACGGCAAGACGCTGGACCAGGCCGAAATCACCGTGATGCAGGCCGAAGCACAGTACGCAGCCCTGGGTCAGGCGCTGATCCTGCGCGTGGCCACTGCCTATTTCGAAGTCCTGCGCTCGCAGGCCATTGTCGAGTTCAGTCAATCCGAACTGGAAGCCATCAGCCGCCAGCTCGAGCAGGCCGAACGACGCTACGACGTCGGCCTTGTACCGATTACCGATGTGCGCTCGGCTCAGGCCCAGCACGATCTGGCCGTGGCGGCGGAAATCGAAGCCAGGAACCAGTTGTCCACCGCCCGCGAGGCACTGGTGCTGATCAGTGGTGTGGACGCAGAATCGCTGGCGCAGCTGGCAGACGACCTGCCACTGCTGCCGCCTGAACCTGCCGATATCGATGCCTGGGTGGACCAGGCCCGTGAGCAGAATCTGGAACTGCTGATTGCTCGTCTGGCTGAAGAGAGCAGCACCACCCAGGTGGCGATCGAGCGTGCCAGCCGCTACCCCACACTTGATCTGGTCGGCACGGCTGCATCCAGCACGACGGATCAGGTCCTGCGCAGCGATTCGGATGCAGCGGCGATCTCCCTGCAGCTCAGCCTGCCTATCCTGACGGGCGGGCGCATCAATGCACAGGTGGCCCAGGCGCGTGCCGAGGCACTCTCTGCCGGCGAGCAGCTGCTGGCTCAGGAACGCGCAACCACCCAACAGACACGGGATGGTTATCGTGGAGTTGAGGCATCGATCAGCCGCGTCAAGGCATTGCGTCAGGCTTTGGAATCCACCCGCAAATCCGCCGAAGCCACCGAGGCCGGTTTTCGCGCTGGCACCCGGACGTCGGTCGAGGTACTGCAAGCCCTGCGTGACACCTTCAGCGCACAATCGGACTACGCCAGTGCACGCTACGACTACATCATCAACAGCCTCAATCTGAAGGCGGCCTCAGGCACTCTGTCAGAAAGCGATCTTTTTGCCATCAATCGTTTTCTCGCCGAGCCTGATGCCGACGAATAGGAATCGCTCGCTTGTCTTTCAACGCGCGGGACTACCTCGCGCCGCGATTCTGGCCGACCTGGCTGGGATTCGCGTTCTTCTGGCTGCTCACCCGGCTGCCCTACCCGCTGGTCATGCGCATCGGGCGAGGTCTTGGCCGGGTGATGTATCGCGGCTTTGCCAGTCGTCGTCGCGTCACCCTGATCAATCTGCGTCTGGCCTTTCCGGACCTGAGCGATAAGGAACGAGAAGACCTGGCCCGCGATTCCTTTTCGCATCTGGGCATGGCCATCGGCGAGACCGCCTGGACCTGGTATCGCTCCATTCGGCACATGAGCCCGGCAGCGATCACCGGCAAGGAGCATGTCGACGCCGCACTGGCCAGCGGCAAGGGTGTGATCCTGCTGCAGGCACACTTCACCGTGCTCGAGATGTGCGCCGCCGTGGTCGGCTCGCACTGGCCGATCAGGGCGGTATACGACAGCCCGAAGAATCCTCTGTTCGCCGCCAATCTGCTCAAGCACCGGTCCCGCCACATCGAGGGCATGATCGACAACAAGGGTATTCGCGAAATGGTCAGGCTGCTCAAGCGTGGGCAGATCGTCTGGTACTCGCCCGACCAGAGTGTGGCGGCAACACATGGCGGCATCGAGACCCTGTATTTCAATCAACCGGTGCTCACCACCAGTGGAACGGCCCGCATCGTCCGCATGACCGATGCAACCATCATCCCCTTCATTCCCGAACGAAAGCCGGATGGCAGTGGCTACGTCTTCGCCTTCCAGCCACCACTGGCACTGGATACCACCGATCTGACCAGAGCCACCCAGCAGGTCAATGATTTTCTGGAAGCGCAGGTGCGTACCCAACCGGAACAGTATCTGTGGGTGCACAAGCGATTCAAGCCACCCACACCGGCACACAGCAATCCCTACAAGCGATGAATCCACCGTGGCGCTATCGCTTGCTGATCGTCGCCTTGAGCCCCCTGCTGCTCGGCTATACCGCCTGGCGCGCTGTCAAGGACGGAGGGTGGCGCTACTGGTGGCAACGGCTCGGAATCCATCGTCAGGACGCGTTGCCTGCTCACACGACACCCGACAGGGAGACGCTATGGGTTCATGCCGCTTCGGTCGGCGAAGTGATCACGGTTCTGCCGCTGATCACGGCCTGGAAGGCGCAGCATCCGGACACGGTGTTTCTGGTGACGACAGCGACACCCACGGGCGCTGCGATCCTGATGAAACAGGCCATTCCCGATCTCCGGCACCAGTATCTGCCGGTGGATTTCCGCGGTGCCGGCACACGCTTTCTGGCACAGCTGCCGGCTCGCCGCGGCTGGGTTGTCGAAACCGAGATATGGCCCTGGCTCTACGCCCACTGCGCGCAGCAGGGTATCAGTCTCACCATCGTCAATGGCCGTCTGTCGGATCGCACCAGCACGCAATCCGGCGGCTTGCTGGCCAGCAGCTACCGCCGGGCCCTGACCCATGTCCGCGTGCTGGCCCGCTCGCAGGAAGATGCCGACAGATTCCAGGCCCTGGGCACACCCGCTTCGCAGCTGCAGCTGGCTGGCAACCTGAAATACGCAGATTACCCGGTCACCACTGATCAACCTGCGCCCCTGCAGGTGGCCTACGTGCTGGCCGCCTCCACCCACGATGATGAGGAGCTACAGCTGGCCAGGGCCTGGCTGGCGCGCCCCGGCAACGACAGCTTGCTGGTCATCGTCCCCCGTCATCCCGAACGTGGTCGCGCCCTGCAACGTGAGCTCGAGAAACTCGGCAGCCGTGTGTCGCTGCGCTCGGCCGGTGAATCGCCGCAGGCCGGGGACAGGATCCACCTGGCGGACACCCTCGGTGAAATGCAGGCCTGGTATCAACACGCAGCCGCAGCCTTTGTCGGAGGCTCACTGATCGAGCGCGGTGGGCACAACATGCTCGAGCCTGCTCGCTACGCCTGCCCCACCGTGGTGGGCCCACATACCGGCAACTTCGATGACATCATGCAGCTGATGCAGCAATCTGCCGCCATCCATGTGGTGGACTCGGCCGATCAGGTCATCGACTTTCTGATGGAAGCGGCCTCACCGACATCCGACTATCGTGCCATGGCGCAGCGTGCACTGACGCTGGCCGAGGACAGCCGCCGCGTGCTGCAGCGTTATCTGCAGTTGCTGAACTGAGACACGACCCTCGAATCTGATTGTCACACCGGCCTTGCCTGAATTTAACGTAAGGATGGTCGATATACGTTGAATATCATTTGTATATACACTATGATTCTGTTCCCGTTAACTCAGACAAGAGAAAAAGTCATGTCAAAAGTATCAACCAAGAAAGCCAAGTCCATTGCCAAGAAAATGGCTCGCAAGGCAGTCAAGGCCGCTGGCGTGAAATCCAAGAAAGGCAAGGTCATCAAGAACGCCGCCAAGGCCGCTCTGAAGCCCGTCAAGAAAGGCAAGAAGGGCAAGGCTCGCAAGGCTGCTCGCAAAGTCGCCAAGAAAGCGAAGTAATACGACTGACCGCCTGTACTGTAATCAGGTTGCCCATGACAACCTGATGCTCCGCCATCCGGTCTGCAGGCCGGATGGAAGGTCTTCCCGGATTTCAGTACAGTCGTCCTAGTGTCACCACTGGCGTGACGCAATAACCCGCCAGGTGATCAGGAAATGTCCAGGGAAAACGCCACGAAGAAAGCCAAGAACAACAAGGAGTCACAGCTGGTCATCCGGCTGGACAAGGAACTGCGTGATCAGTTCGTTGCCGCCTGCAAGGATGTGGATACTTCTGCGTCCCGGGAAATCCGGCGCTTCATGAAGCGCTATCTGCAGCGCTACGAGCGCGGTGAAATCGACTGATTCAGGGACTCGCGCCACTGCTGTTCCAGCAGGGCAAATCCACTGGCCATCTCTTCGTGATCGCCCGCGAGCTTTCGCACCGAGCGCTGCAAGCGCTCGATATTGGCCAGACACCAGCCACTGGCAGGATCCCCTGCCGGCAGTGCGCGATGCTGCGCCCGATCGAAATCGATCAATGACAGTGAAGGTCCATCGAGCATGATGTTATGCGCGTTGAGATCGGCATGGAACACACCCGCCGCATGCATGCGCGCAATCAGCGCTCCAACGTGCTTCCAGATATCATTCGTCAGCAACGCCTGTGTGGTGTCACTTGCCTGAGACTCGGCCAGGATCTCGGCCAGGGTCTGACCGGCGAGACGATGTGTCACCAGACTTGCCTGATAGAACATCCCGCGCCGCTCCACTCGGCAGGCATAGGGCCGGGAGACCGCCAGTGGCAGGCGACAGAGTTCAACCAGCATATCGAACTCGCGCATGGCTCGCGTACGTTCCAGCCCGGTGTACAGATAGTGCCTCCTGCTCAGCTTCTGCGCCAGGCCGCCTCGGCGATAGTGACGCAGTACCAGTGCCTGGCCCCGCCAACTGAAAAAGAAGGTATTGCCCCGACCGGCACCTGCCTGACCGGTGATCAACTGCCGACGAGCGAGTGCGTTCTCATCGAAGACGATCGGATCGAATGGCAGTAGCGGATCGCTGCAATATCGCCAGACGGTGCCGGGAGCGTCGGCAGCGCGCTGGGTGACGATGGACTCGGTCAACCCTCAGGCGTTGCCTGCAGACTGGGCATCGCCGGCATCCGCGGCAGCAGCTGCGCTCTTGTCGGATTTCTCGCTGACCAGTCGATAGAGCGTTCCGCAGTAGGCACAGGTGGCTTCCGGGGAATCCTCCAGAGGGATGTACACGCGCGGATGACTGTTCCACAGCGAACTGTCGGGTGTGGGGCAATGGATGGGCAATTCGTCGCGGGTAACTTCAACGAATGTCTGGGCGTTGGGCTGTTGCATGAACCTCTTGACCTGTGAAATGCATTCAGAGCGCTAGTCTACTGCATCGAGGATGGCGCTGGTCCGAGCACACGCGTCTTCAGCTCGATGATATCGTCTCGCAGCCGCACCAGGGCCTCGTCCAGCGGGACTGTCGAGGAGGCCTCCTGAAGCGCCTGTCGGTGCAGCCGATCCCGCAGCTCCAGATAGCCGTCGCGCAGCAGCTGTACATCGGCCTGTGCCAGCAGTTGCAGACGCTCCACGACGTCCAGCACCCGGATGTTGTCGGTGAAGGTGAGCAAGTCCGGGTGCTCGGCAGAATGGGCCAGCACCAGGTACTGCACGATGAATTCGATATCGGCCACTCCCCCGGCATCCTGTTTCAGATGCATGCTGTCACTCTTGTTGGTGCCCAGCGAGACGCGCATGCGCTCACGCATGCCGGCCACCGCTTCTCGCAATTCCGACGCCGAACGCTGCTGCGCCAGAACGCCAAGCCGTATCTGCCTGAATTGCTGACGCAGGGACTCACTGCCCAGCACGACGCGCGCGCGCATCAGCGCCTGATGCTCCCAGGTCCAGGCATCACCGCGCTGGTAGTTTCCGAACGATTCCACGCCGGTGACCAGCACCCCCGAGCTGCCATTGGGGCGCAGCCGCAGATCGATGTCGTACAGCACCCCCGCCGGGGTCGTGGTGCTCATGAAATGCACGAACTTCTGCGCCAGACGGGCATAGAAAACCGAATTGTCGATGCTCTTCTCACCCGCGGTGTGCTGGCCGGCGCCACAGCTGTCATGCAGGAACACCAGATCCAGATCCGAGCCGAAGCCCAGCTCCAGACCGCCCAGCTTGCCGTAGGCCACGATGCCCAGGCTGGTATCTCGCGGGCCATCCTCACCGGCTTCCTCCGGGCGGCACTGCGGGTTCCCATGCCGTGCAATCAGCGGCGTCTTGACCAGCTCCAGCACCACCTCTATCAGGGCTTCGGCCAACCAGCTGAGCTGATCACTGACCTGCATCAGTGTCAAGGTGCCATCGAGCCAGGCACAGGCCAGTCGCATCTCGCGACTCTGGCGATAGTGCCGCAGACTATCCATCTGCACCTCCAGACCGGCATCACGCAGACGCTCCAGCTGTTCCAGCACATTCATGCGTACGGCATCACTGTCCGGATAGAGCACGGCGCCGGAGCCGATCAGGAGTTCGTCGATAACCATCGGCTGGCGCAGGACGAAGTTCGCCAACCACCGACTCTCCGAGAACAGCTTGACAAGGCGTGCCAACGCGGCGGGTTGATCCCCCAGCACCTGCAGGTAACCACTTCTGCCCGCCACGCTTCTGACCAGTGCCAGACAGCGCACCAGGGTCTCCGAAGGTGCCTTCACCTCCAGCGCCTGCTGCATGATCATGGGAACGATGCGCTCCACCCGCTCCTTGCTCTCGGCCGTGAGCCGCTGGTAGAAGCCGCCACGACTGATACCCGCTACCGTACTCAGCATTTCTTCATCCGGCTTGAAACCGCAATGGCGCAAGGCCGCGGCGCGCTCATCGTCGTCCACATCCGCCGTACTGATCAGATTCCAGGTTTCCTGTACCCGAGCCATCTGCGCCTCGAAGGCCGATTGCTCCCCGCCCGCGGCCTGACCAGCTGACGTGGGGCTGTCTTCATCCCCCCCCGACGCGTGGCCAGGCACCACCTCTTCCACTTCGAACAGGCCGGAAAAGCTGTCGGTGACGCGTTGCTGATGCACGGCCAGAGTCTGTCTGAAGGACTGCCAGTCGGGCTCGTCCATGATCGCCAGCAGGCGCAGTCGATCCTCTTCATCCTCGGGCAGGCTGTGAACCTGCTCGTCACGCATCATCTGCACGGCATTTTCCACGTCTCGCAGATAGGCATAGGCGGCCAACAGGCCGTCCACCTCGGCCTGCTCCAGCAGTTTCTGGTGCGCCAGTTGCTCGAGCACGGCCACGATCGAGCGGCTGCGCAGACGTGTATCGCGCCCACCACGCACCAGTTGAAAGGCCTGGCCGATGAATTCGACCTCGCGGATGCCTCCCGCGCCCAGCTTGATGTTGTCCTTCAGCCCCTTCTGGCGTACCGACAGGGCAATCTTGCTCTTGAGATCGCGCAGGGAATCGAAGGCGTTGTAGTCCAGATAACGGCGGTACACGAACGGGGTAACCAGCGCCTGATAGTCCTCGATATCCCGGGGCAAGCCGGTGATCGCACGCGCCTTGATCATGGCGTACCGTTCCCAATCGCGCGCCTGCGTCAGGTAGTAATTCTCCAGCCCCTCCAGATTCATCACCAGAGGGCCACTTTCGCCAAAGGGTCGAAGCCGGGTATCCACGCGGTACACAAAGCCATCGACGGTGGTGTTGTTGAGCAGACGCGTCAGCCTCTGGCCCAGACGGCGAAAGAATTCCGAGTTGTCGGTGACGCCCTTGCCGTCCGCACGCCCGGCGGTCTCGCCCGGTTCGGCAAACAGATAGATGAGATCGATGTCGGAGGACACATTGAGCTCGTAGCCACCCAGCTTGCCCATGCCCAGAACGATCAGCCGCTGCGCCCGACCATCGGCCGTCAACGGTTCACCGAAGCGCTTGACCAGCTCCTCATGCGACCATTGTTCGGCGACGATGATGCAGGCATCGGCCAGTATCGACAGATCGTCCAGCGTCCGGTACAGGCCGGCCGTCTCCGTCAGATCGTTCCACAGGATGCGAAACAGCTGGCGATGGCGAAACTGCCGAAGAAGCTGCAGTTGAGCCGTTTCACGCTGCTTGCTGTCCAGTGTGACCGTGGCCCCGTCCAGCACACCCTGCCAGTCTGCCTGTATCTCGCCCAGCAGCTCTTCACGCGAGGGCGAGACGGCATCCGGCAGGATAGCCCCCTGTTCCAGCAAACGCTGAACAGCCCTGGGGTACTGGCCTGCCACTCGCAACAGATACGGACTCACGGCGCAGACTGCCGGCAACCAGCGCTGCAGATGCGCCCGCTCGGCATCGCCTGTATCGAGTGACTGCAGAAGCTGATCCAGCTGATCCTGAACGGCAGCAGTGACCCATTGTGTCGAATAGTCGTTGCGCACGGTCTGACGATGCCTCTTCTTGATCTTAAAGGTAGTGGGTTCGGGTATCATGCCGAGCATGGCAAATCAGCTGGCACTGGAACACATCTGCGTCGATATCGATGGTACTCGCATCATCGATGATGTGTCATTCTCTCTCGAACCAGGCGATATCGGTTGCCTGCTGGGCCCCAGTGGTTGTGGCAAGACGACTCTGCTGCGCGCCATCGGCGGATTTCAGGCACCCTCGGCAGGCACCTTGTCCATCGCCGGCAAGCAGGTGGCCGGTGCCGATCATCAGGCCTCCCCCGAGGAGCGCCGTGTGGGCATGGTCTTTCAGGATCTGGCCCTGTTCCCCCACATGAGCGTACGCCGCAATGTGGCCTTCGGCATCAGTGACCAGCCGCGCAAGACCATCCATGCCCGCGTCAACGAACTGCTGGAACTGGTGGGCATGCAGAACTTTGCCGATGCCTACCCCCATCAGCTCTCCGGTGGTCAACAGCAGCGTGTGGCCCTGATTCGGGCGATGGCACCGCGTCCACCGGTCTTGTTGCTGGACGAACCGTTCAGCAGCCAGGATACCGAGCGACGCGTTCAGCTGGCTCATGAAGTGCGCGAGATACTCAAACGCGATGGCATCACAGCCGTGCTTGTCACCCACGACCAGTACGAAGCCTTCGCCATTGCCGACCATATCGGCGTGGTCTCACAGGGGCGATTGCGCCAATGGGACGATGCCTACAGCCTCTACCACACGCCGGCAGATCGCTTCGTGGCGGATTTCATCGGTGAAGGCGTGTTTCTGTGTGGCAACACACTCGATGACAATGTCATCCAGACCGAGCTGGGCACCATCCACGGCGAGCTGAGCGAGGATGTACCGCCGGGCAGATTGATCGAGCTACTGGTCCGGCCCGATGACATCATCCATGATGACAACAGCCCCAACAAGGCCACTGTCATTGCGCGTGACTTTCGCGGTGCCGATCATCTGTACACCTTGCGCATGCCCGGCAATACCCGTCTGCTCTGTCTGGCACCGTCGCACCACAACCACCCGGTCGGTGAACAGTTCGGCATTCGTCTGCAACTGGATCATCTGGTGATCTTCGACCGTCAGGATGACGCGGCCTGAGACCTTCAGGTATCCAGTAACTGCCTGACCTCAGCCGCGATGGCCAGACTGGCAGTCAGTCCCGGTGATTCAATGCCGAACAGATTGATGAGTCCCGGTATCGCGTGCTCTGTCTGCGAGTGAATGAGAAAATCGGAATACAACTGTCCATCGACACGAATCTTCGGGCGAATTCCGGCGTAGTCCGCTGTCAGGGAATCATCTTCCAGTGCTGGCCAGTACTGACGCACCGCCTCGTAGAAGCCTGCCGAACGCGCAGGATCCACCACGTAGTCCTCTGTCTCGATGGGTTCGACATCAGGACCAAAGCGTGCCTTCCCCCCCAGATCGATGGTGATGTGCACGCCCAGCCCGCCCGGTTCGGGCACCGGATAGATCAGACGACTGAACGGCGCCTTGCCAGCGAGTCCGAAATAGTTGCTCTTGCTCAGGACCGGCGTCACGGTCGGTGCGGGACTGCCTTGCATCAATTCCGCGGCCAGTTCGCAAGCGCCATGACCCGCAGCGTTGACCAGATATCGCGTGGTCAAGGTCATTGCATCGTCACCACCGACCTCGACCCGGAAATGCGCCGCCCCTGAATCGTGGGACAAGGCGATGACCGGCGAATGCGTTGCCAGCGCCGCACCGTGCCGCTCGGCATCGCCCAGCAGCGAGAGCATCAGACCATGGCTGTCGACGATACCGGTGGAGGGCGAATGCAGTGCGGCCATACAATGCAACTGCGGCTCCATGTCCCGAGCTTCGGCTGCGCTGATCTGGCGGATGTCATCGACACCATTGGCCAGCGCCCGCGCCTTGATGGATTCCAGCTGCTGCACCTGCGCAGCACTGGTCGCCACGATCAGCTTGCCGCAGCGCTCATGATTGACATGATGTTCCTGACAGTAGCGATACAGCGCGTCACGACCCGCCACGCACAACCGCGCCTTGAGGCTGTCTGCCGCGTAGTAGATCCCCGCGTGAATCACCTCGGAATTTCGGGCACTGGTCATGGTGCCGAATGCCGCCTCCCGTTCCAATACCAGCACATCGCGCCCGGCGGCAGCCAGTTCCGCGGCAATGGCAAGACCCACAACTCCGGCACCAATGACGATGCACTCGCAATCCGTACTCACTGACTCAGCGTCTCCTGTTGGGCAGCCAGTCACTGTATCAGACTACCCGGTGCGGCTACTCACTCAAGAGGCGCCAGTGTCAGGGCGAATGGACCAGGAAGGGGAAATTGGCCGTTGCCACGCCGCCGTGCTCATCGCTGGCCCAGGCGTAGAGTCGATAGTGTCCGGCCACTTCGGGCACCTGGAAGGAGACGCCGTACTGATCCTGCACAGGGTCATGCTCGCTGAACTCGGTCGTGATGCTCTCGGGCCCTGCCTCGAAATGTCCGCCATGACTTCGTGCTTCCACCTCCTTCATCACCTGCCAGCGAACCGACAAGGCATCCCCTTCCGGATCACTGAGCTGCAGGCTGGCCACGGCATGGCTGCCGGGCGCCAGCGAAACACTGGCACCTGCCGCCTGCTCGTTCAACAACAGCTGCCAGGCAGCCGGCGCACGTTGCTCCGGATACTGGCCGGTCCACAGTCGCGTCAGCTCATCCACGGCTGCCGTGCGCCCGCCCTCTTCGGTAAACAGGCCATACCAGGTGGGCGTACGTTCCTGCTTGTAGCCCCACAGAAACGCAAAGCCACCCAGCAATCGACCCTGCGGATCATCCAGCCCGGCCATGTTCATCCGCTCGACCATACCGGCAGCCTTGCTGCCGCTGGGCTCTTCGATTTCCCGTCCCCACTGCGTGGAGGGCATCTCCCAGTGCCCCAGCGGTCCGTACTCGGTCACCATATAGGGCAGATCGACCTTCAGTTGCTCCACCACATCGGCCACCACCGGCAGGGCACCGTAAGCCTGGAAAGAGAGAAAGTCGAGAGTCGGCATGGCCTGCAGGGCCAGCGCAACATCATCGGCCAGGCTTGCCGTAAAGGCAAAGGCCACCGTGGCAGGGTGATGCCCGTCCTGCTGATGAATGTAATCGAGCACATCAGCCATGGCCTCATACACCGCAGGGTCCGGCGGCACCGCTCCACCCTGTTCACCGATCATGAGATTGGGCTCGTTGGCGATGATCCAGCCAAGCAGGCTCGGGTGCGATCGGTAACGATCGATGCTGGCCTGCAGCCTTGTCAGCTGCTGAGCAACGGCCGCCGTGTCCTGGTAGTCGAAGCCTTGCAGCTGCTTCTGCATATCCAGCCCGACCAGCACCTTCAGACCATGGCGCTGTGCGGCGGCCAGTTGCACATCCAGATGCTCGGTACCCCAGGTTCGAAAGGCGTTGCCACCGGCTTCGGCAAGCCGGGCAATGCCCTCCTCTGTCGAATAGCCCATGCCGGCACCGTGGACAACGAAGGGCTGGCCATCAACGTGCAGTGTCCAGCTCTGGCCGGATTGCAGAAGCTCGACTCTCGAGCCTGGCCTTGCCGTTGACTGCGCACTCACGGAGCTGTCCTGTCCGCGGCCTGGCTCGGCCTCGGACAACACTGGCGTGGCTTTGAATGTCGTAGCCGAAGCGGGCTGGAAAAGGGCTGTGGAAATGCACAACAGCAAGACACTGAACAAGGACTCCGAGAGCTTCAAGGGCAACCGTTGGAAGTGGCGAATGTGAGTTCATTCTATACAACCCTGCGCGCCTCGCGAGTCTGGAAAAACCGCCGGTCTGCTGAAAGGCACATCGACCCGTCAAACGAGACATCGATCACCGCAGCCACCGGCCTACTTCTGCTCCCCCGTCTCCAGCACCATCTTTTCACGCCACTGCCGAATGAAGAGCTCGCGCTTCATCTGATCCAGCCCCACCAGCAATGTGGGTGATAGCGGTATCGGGCGCAATGCAGAAGCCGCGCTCTGTATCGCAGGGAAATCGTCACTGTCATCGTCGAAGGTCGCAATCAGATGCAGTTTCCGCAAAATGGCGCGTCCCTGATCCGACAGCAGGAAATCGAGAAAGGCACGTGCCGTATCGACCTGCGGCGCACCGGCAGGAATCAGCGCACCACGTGACAACGTCAGCGTGTAGTCCTGCGGTGCCACGATACCGATACGAGGATCCGTGTCTGCACGTGCCAGCGCATAGGAACCGAGCACGTTGTAGGCCACCAGAAAACGCCCTTCTGCCACGGCATCGATCAGCTCGGCAGAACAACAGGTGGCTACCGCTCCCGTGCGCCCGAAAGCCTCCAGTAGAGCGCCGAAGCTTGTCGCCTGCTGCGAATCGGCAAAGGCGAACAGATAGCCCAGCCCGGAGAGTTCGATATCGTAGGTTGCCACACGTCCGGCGAAGCGACTGTCATTGGGCCGCAGGCGATCCAGCAGATCGAAGCGACTGAGCGGGATTTCATCGTCGCTGAGCTCGTCTCGGTTGTACACCATCACGGCAGGCTCGAGCGTGATGCCGAACAGCTCATCCCGCCAGTTGGCATGCGCCGGCAGACGCCGCGTGTACGCCGATCGATGGGCGATGGCGCAGCCATCGTTGACCAGCTTGACTTGCTGATCGATGGCCGAGCTGATCACCAGATCCGCACGGGTGCCGGACTGCCGGCATTCCTCACTGGATATCCGGTACAGCGCATTCGAGCCCCATTGCTCATAGCGAATGCGCGTGTCGACACTTCTGTCGAGAAACACCTGCATGACCGGTGCAAACGCATCGATGTCGGTACTGCTTCTGATCACCAGGGTACGAATGGCCGCATCGGGGCCGAAGTGGCCTACCGCTTCCTGCGCCGACAGACGCAGCGGCAGACACAAGGCCAGCATCACCAGGCATAAACACGACAATCGGCTGCACTCAGACATATCCGTCTCTTGGAAAGTCCATGAGTACCGTGAATCCCTGCGCCTCATCCGGCAGGAAACGCAGCTCCCCCTGATGAGCCCTGACCACTTCCTGCACGATGGCCAGACCAATGCCGCTACCGGAGTGCTTCACGGCCTCGTCTGCGTGCACAAACCGCTCTCCGGCCCGCAAGCCGGCTGGCGCAGATGGGCCGCTGCCCTGGTCATGTATGCTCAGAATCGCCTTGTCTCCCCGAGCTTCCACCGTCAGGGTAACCGGTGGCTGTCCATGCACGAAGGCATTGTTCACCAGATTCTTGCAGGCCTCTCGCAGCGACAGTGCATCGCCTCGCACCCAGGCCTCGAACTCGGGCAACTGCAGCCGTAATTCTCGCGCTCGACCCTGACTGTCGATGTCGAACTCATCCGCGGTGTCCATGGCCACCGTACGCAGATCGACGCGCGTGCGGACAGCCGAATCATTGCGGTGAATGATCAGGGCACGACTGAGCAGCTGATCGGTCAGTCGACTCAGACTGCGACTGCGCGCATGAATCCTCTCCAGCGATTGCGACAGCACGGCCGGATCGGATTCGCCGGTGGCCAGTTCGGTCTGAGCACGCAGGGCGGCAATCGGGGTGCGCAGCTGATGGGCCGAATCGGCGATGAGATTGTTGGTGGTCTCCATCTGCCTGTCCAGACGAGACATGAAGCGGTTGATGGCATCGACCACAGGCGACAGCTCACCGGGCACGGCCAACTTCAGCGGCGTCAGGTCGCGAGGATCGCGGGAGGAAAAGCTGCGCTCTATCCGATAGAGCGGCCGCAACGCCGAGTAGACTGCCACGATGGCCAGTATGGCCATACTGACACCGACCAGTGCGACCACCAGCATGGCGTTACCGACCAGCTCCTGTGCCAGTGCATTGCGCGCCCGCATCGTCTGGGCGACGAGTACCTGAATGCTGCCACTGAAGGCGCGCTCGGCAAATCGCTTCGTCAAGGCGATCATGCGAATGGGCTCGCCGTTGAATTCCAGATTGTAGTAAGCCACGTCCGGCCTGCCCTCACCCGGGCTGACCAGAGCATCATAGCCAGTAAGCGTCTGGCCATCCTGCCCGACGATTCTGTAGAACACCCGGTCATCGGGCGCCAGGGCCAGCAGCTCGAAGGCCGAGACCGGAATATCGGCCAGCACCCGTCCGTCCACCACACTGGTGCTGGCCACCACCTGCCTGGCGGCGCCCAGCAACAGACGATCGAATGCCGTCTGCGCCGCTTGTCTGCCATAAGCCAGTGCGGCCAGACTGACCAGTGCGCCACCGGCAATCAACAGCAGGGAAATCGATAGCGCCAGACGCCGGGTCAGCGAGGATCGTTGATCAGGCTTCATCAACAAGCTGGTATCCCAGGCCGCGCAAGGTACGAATCGATACCCCGCTGCCTTTGAGCTTGCGACGCAGACGCGAGACATACAGTTCGATGGCATTGGTGCCCACATCGGCCTCATCGAAGGAGAACATGCGGTTGAGAATATGCTCCTTGGAGGCGACCCTGCCGCGCCGATCCAGCAAGGCCTCCAGCAGACTGAATTCACGCCGTGTCAGTGTGAGCTCACAATCGTTGCAGCTGACGGTCTTGCCCTCCACATCGATGCGCAGAGCACCAAACTCGATGAAGGCATCCCTGACGGTCGGTGAACGGCGATGCAGCGCACGTACACGCGCCTGCAGTTCCCGCAGATCGAAGGGCTTGGTCAGGTAGTCATCAGCCCCGCCATCGAGCGAGGAGACGCGCTCATCGATGCCCAGCCGGGCCGTGAGCATCAGTACCGGGATGGTATTGCGCTCACGCCGCAACTCGCTCAACAGATCCCTGCCGCTGCCATCGGGCAAATTGATATCCAGGATCAGCACATCGTATTGCTGCAGGGACAGGCTGCTGCGTGCCTGCTGCAGATCGAACGCGCAATCGAGTGTATCGCCGGCCCGGGCGAAGCTCAGTGCAATCGCCTCGGCCACATCAGCAGTGTCCTCCACCAGTAACAGGCGCATGTATTCAGCTCCGAGCGGCATCGAGAGTGCGGGTGTCGCCGGCAACGCGACTGAGCCGGATATCGCGGTGACAGGCTCATGACAGGTTCAAAGTATAAAACATACGCCGCGCCGTCACAGATGAATTGCTGCGATGGCTGAACTGAATCACCAAAGGAAAAAACATGAATATCACTCGGAAAAAGAAAGGAATGCTGCTGGCGTCTCTGGCGCTTCTGGCCAGTGCCTCCCTGCATGCCTACGAACCGGAAAACCCGGAATGCATCGCCCCGGCCGACCCGGGCGGTGGCTGGGACTTCACTTGCCGTCAGGTGGGCAAGAACATGCAGGACATCGGCGCCATACCCGGCACACTGCAGGTCACCAACATGTCAGGCGGTGGCGGTGGTGTCGCCTTTGCCGCCGTCGTCAACAAGCGCCGTGATGACAACGATCTGATCGTTGCTGCCTCCTCTGCCACGGCCACGCGCCTTGCACAGGGTGCCTACCCCGGCAACGACATGAGCCAGGTACGCTGGCTGGGTTCGGTGGGCGCAGACTACGGCATCATCGCCGTGGCCAAGGACAGCCCGGTACAGACATTGAGCGATCTGCTCGAGCAGATGAAATCCGACCCACGCTCCGTGGCCATCGGTGGTGGTTCGGCCGTGGGCGGCTGGGATCACCTGAAGGTACTGCTGGTGGCCAACAAGGCCGGTATCGAAGATGTCCGCACCATCAAGTACGTGGCCTTCGACGGCGGCGGTGAAGCAATCACACAGGTACTGGGCGGCGCCTTGCAGGCCTACACCGGTGATGCCTCCGAAGCCAAGGGTTTCGTGGATTCGGGGGATATTCGCATCATCGCGGTTCTCGCCCCTGAACGACTCGACGGCGCCTTTTCCGACTTCCCCACGGCGACCGAGCAGGGTATCGATGTGATCGGAGCCAACTGGCGTGGCTTCTACGCTCCCGGCAACATGAGCGACGAAGCGTACGACTACTGGGTAGAGACCATCGGCAAGGTCTACGCATCCGACGAGTGGAAGCAGTCCATGGCAGACAGCGGCCTGGCGCCACTGGATCTGCAAGGCCCTGAGTTCGAAGCCTTCGTGGCGGATTCGGTTGCCTCGATCACCGAGCTGTCCCGGCAGATCGGTCTCATCAAGTAGTCGAGCGGGAGCTGACCAGCTCCCGCTATCTGTCGACATGCCCGCTCGGGCCAGCTGCCCGGGCGTGGCATGTCGAGCTCTTGCCAGTACTCACCACACGACTTCTTCCTGGAGGAAAACATCATGAGCGACCGTATCTTCGGTGGCATCGGACTTCTGTTCGCCCTGCTGTTCATCTGGGCGGCTTTCCATATCGAGCTGAGTTTCATCTCTGACCCGGTCGGACCGCGCACCTTTCCCATCATCGTCGCCATCGTCATGGCTCTGGCCAGCGTGGTCATCATCATCAAACCCGACGTCAAGCCGCAATGGCCGCGTGCCGCCCGACTGCTGGAGATCGCGATTGCCGCAGGCGTCATGGTGGCCTACGCACTGGCACTGCCGGAGGTGGGCTTTCTGATCGCCACCGCCGTGGCATCAGCCTTTCTCACCTGGCGACTGGGCACGGCTCCGCTGTGGGCCCTTGTCTCGGGGGCACTGACCTCCATCGGCATCTATACCGTCTTTCATCTGATTCTCGGCCTGTCGCTGGCGCGCGGCCCCTTCGGATTCTAGGGAGCACCACAACTGATGGAATCACTCAATTCACTGCTCAATGGTTTCGCCGTCGCGCTGACCTGGCAGCACGTCTTTCTGGCACTGATGGGCTGCTTTCTGGGCACCATCATCGGCGCCCTTCCCGGCCTTGGCCCCTCCAATGGCGTGGCCATACTCATCCCGCTGGCCTTCACGCTCGGCCTGGAGCCGACAGCCGCCATGATCCTGCTGACATCAGTGTATTACGGCGCCATGTATGGCGGACGCATCTCATCGATCCTGCTCAACATCCCCGGCGATGAACCTGCGCTGATGACCACGCTGGACGGCTATCCGATGGCGCAGCAGGGCCGCGCCGGAGAAGCCCTGTCACTGTCAGGTGTGGCCTCCTTTGTCGGTGCCTTCTTTGCCACCTGGGGCCTGGTCTTCCTGGCCCCGCAGCTGGTCAAGGTCGCCCTGTTGTTCGGCCCTGCCGAGTACTTTGCCCTGTTCACTCTGGCCTTCGCCACGCTAGGCGGCATCACCTCGAAGAATCAGGCCAAGGCCGCCTTTGCCGCCGCCCTGGGCATCATGATCGCCATGGTGGGTGTGGATGGCCAGACCGGCGTTCCGCGCTTCGCCTTCGGCGAAGTCCATCTGTATGACGGCATCGATTTTCTGGTTGCCATCGTCGGACTCTTCGCATTGTCGGAGGTGTTCCTCTTTCTGGAGCACCGTGGTGATGGCACAGGAGAAGGCAAATCAGCCAGTGTCGGCATCGGTCGCATCACACCGTCCTGGAAGCTTCTGAAATACTGCACACCGACCATGCTGCGCACCTCTGTCATCGGCTTCATCGCGGGTGTTCTGCCCGGTGCAGGCGCCTCCCTGGGTTCCTTCATTTCCTATTCGCTCGAAAAGAAGATGGTCGACAAGGAAGGCACCTTCGGCACCGGTGATCCTCGCGGTGTGGCGGCCCCCGAAGCCGGCAACAATGCCGCGGCCGGTGGTGCACTGGTGCCCATGCTGGCGCTGGGCGTGCCCGGCTCGGGTACCACGGCGGTATTGCTCGCCATGCTGCTGGCGCTGAACATCACGCCAGGACCACTGCTGTTCATCTCCAATCCGGATGTGGTCTGGGGTCTGATTGCCGCGCTGTTTCTGGGCAACTTCATGCTGCTGGCGATGAACATACCCATGGTCGGCATGTTTGTCAGAGTCCTGCTGATTCCACCACGCATACTGATGCCGATCGTGGCCATGATCTCCTTCGTGGGCATCTACGGTATTTCCGGCTCGACCTTCGACCTGATGGTCATGATTGTCTTCGGCCTGCTGGGCTGGGTACTGCGCAAACTCGATGTGCCTCTGGTGCCCGTGATCCTCGGCATTCTGCTGGGCAACAACATGGAAGACAATCTGCGCCGCGCCATGACCATTTCCGATGGCGACTGGAGCGTTCTGCTGGGCTCGCCCTTGGCGATCGGCCTCTGGCTGGTGTCCATCATCGGATTCGTCCTGCCCATTCTGCTCGGTGGTCTCATTCGTCGCCGCATGAGAATGCGCCGCGATGAAGTCGGGGCCGTGCAGGACTGAATCGTCGCGCCTGTCAGCCGGGATGAGCCCGGCAGGGCGCGAACAGCTCAGATCATTCAACGGTACTGCCGGGGCGGAGATGCCCCGGCGATAGTCCACTCATGACAGCGGGTAGAGCCCGGCGCCGGCTCAGGCGTAGGACGGCATCGCCTGCACTTCCCGGAACAACCATTCCCGGAACAGCAGTACCCGGTCATCATCGGTGGCGTTCTCCAGGCTGATGACATGGTAGGCATGCTGCAGCCGGACCCGGTGTTCGAACGGAACCACCAGCCGGCCCATCTCCAGATCACTGGCTGCCAACTGCTCCAGGCTGAGCACAACCCCCTGCGCCTCGACGGCCGCCGCCAGAGCCAGGGAGACCCGATTGAAACGCATGCCCCGGGTGCCATCCACCTGCGTGGCGCCGACCGCTTCCAGCCAGCTGGACCAGTCGGGCCGACCTTCATAGGGCGTTTCGTCATGCAGCAGGGTGTGATGCGCCAGGTCATTCGGCGAACGCAGAGGATGTTGTTCATCCTCGAGCAATGCCGGGCTGCACATCGGCAAGGCGGTGACGTTCATCAGTTTCTCCACCCGGCAACCCGGGTAATTGCCGCTGCCAAAGCGAATGGCCACGTCGATGTCATGCTTACGCAGTATTTCCTCGCTCAGTGACGGCGCCGATGCATTGGTATCCACCAGATCCCCACTGGCCGACACCCTGAGGTCGATGGAAGGATGCTCTTCCACGAACCGGTGCATGCGCGGCATCAACCATTTGGACGCAAACGAGGGCGCCATCCACACATCCAGGCTATCGGCTGCAGGCTCCGCCCTGATCTGCTGCACGGCTTCATTGACGCTCTGGAACCCGTGTTGCAGTTTTTGCAAACCCGACTTGCCAGCCCCGGTCAAAGCAAGGCCACGGTTCAATCGATGAAACAACTGGACCCCGAGTAACTCCTCGAGCATGCGTATCTGTTGGCTGACAGCCGCCGGAGTTACATTCAGCTCCTCGGCCGCCTTGCTGAAACTCTCGTGCCGGGCCGCGACTTCAAAGGCATTCAACGCGTTGAGTGGAAGTGGTCCTGCCATATGTCAATCACTGAGTAAGTTGTACTTACAACTACCAAAAGAAAATGTCGTTTGTCAGTCTTTGCAACGATGCCTACATTGAACACAAGCCATATACGGCGATACGACTTGGCTTGCTCAACGCAGTGTGAGAGCAGAAACGGCCTGGATTGATGAATCGATTTTCATGCAGCTTATCAGGAGAAACATATGTTCAAGGCACTGAAGAAACTGGCTAACGCCTATGAGCGTTACATGACCTACCGCGGTCGGGATATCGCTCGTGAATACCTCTTGCGATGTGATGATCGCATGCTGGCCGATAACGGCTTTTCACGTGAACTACTTGTCCAGGGGGTCGATGCATGGCCATGGCGCACCATGGCAGAGCAGGAGCACATTCTCAGGGCAACCATCGACCAGGCCTCAAGACGTCAGGCCATGAAGAATCTGGACAGCATGAGTGACGCAGAGTTGCAAGACCTGGGTATCAGTCGTGGCACCATTGAAGAATCTGTCATGTCAGGCCGAGCGGGCGTGGAACGCGATCAGGAGATGAAGGCCGCCTGACCTTGAACAAGCCACCGGGTGACATGATTGTCATATGCCCTGCATGACAAAGCCGTTACAGGCCATGACAGTCATGTCACCTCGGCATCACGTACCAGATCAAGTGTAATTCCTCGCCTGCTCAATTCCTCCAGCATTGCCGGTGTATCGAGAACCCGGTCACGACGACTCACGAAAATGGCATCCGTACTGCCATCGATGGAATGTTCACGCTCGGACAAGGGGACCATGACCGGCGCGCCTCGTCTGGGCAGACCCAGCATTCCCCTGCTCAGCTCCCGCCAGGCCTCCCACAACGCCAGCTGATCATGAAACCAGGCCACCTCGTTCCCGGGCTTGCGTTTGGTGGTACCCGCACTCTGCTGTGTCAACTGCATGTAGCGATCCAGCAATCTGGCGGCTCCATCGGTTCGCATGAAGCTCAGCACCGCCACGGCAAAGCGTGCATGAGCGCGCTTGCGGGCGCGATAGGTCACGGCGAAATCCCCTGCCGCAGCGACACGCTCGAGTAACGGTTCCACGGATTGCAACAGCAGTGTATCGGCATCCACCCAGGTCACCGCTGTGTCACTCGAATGATAGCTCTCGTGCAGCAGGCTGACCTTGAGCTTGAGGATGGCTGCACTGCGCGGTACCGGCCCCTTCATCTCCATGGGCTCCCCTTCCTGCAGATCGGCATGCGCATGAAAGGTGGCGTTCGGGTATAACTGCCTCGCCCGTTGCAGATGCGCCTCTGGCCAGCCAATGGCATGAACCGCCAGCGGGATGTCCGGATTGCTGGCGCGATGCGAGGCCAGCAGCAGACACAACATGTCCAGATAATTGAATGTCGCGCAGGTGACCAGCATCACCCTATTTGTGCCGCAAGGCAAAATTGCCTGTCATCTCGTACTTCTTGAACCGGCTGTTCAACGGGTAGCCATACATGATGCGTGAAGGTTCGAACAGGTCGTAGACGCACTTGTTGAAGATGGCCATGTTCAGGTTGGCGATTTCGCCGCGCTCGGTCAGCCCGTCGAAGACGTCGATCATGGCCTCCATGAGCTGCATGACAGGCTTGCGGTTTCCACCACAGATGCCGGCATTGAGCTTTATCTGATCCTCATAGAAGGCCTCACCGAAGGCGGCAACCATCTTGCTGCGATTGAGTTTGTCGTTGTACTCACCCGCATCCCCACCGCAGTAGATATCGAAGTGTTCATCATCGATCAGGTCGAAGGGATTGCTGAAGAACTCGATATCGAACAGGTCCAGCATGAAGACACGCTCGATATCCGGGTTGGCCTGCAGGTATTCCTGATAGCACTGATAGCGCTCGTCATTGACCGAACGCGGGGTCTTCAGGGTGTATCGCTCGAACTTCACTTCCGGCCGGGTCCACTGATCGATGAAAGGCTGGCTCAGTCGATCGTGAAAGATTACCGCTTCACAACCGACCTTCAACAGACTCTGGTACCAGACTTCGATCCGTTTATATTCATCTTCACGCGCAATACCCGGCAGCTCCGCACGAGCCCCTCCACGGCGGCTGCGCGCCCAGGTCTTGAAGTGCTTGAACCAGTTGCTCTTCTTCTTGGCACCCGATTGCGGATCCGGCTTGCCGGTGAAATACGTGGTGAAAATGACATCCCTGCCCACAGTCTCAGACTCCCGTTGCACCGCTATGACGATAATGACGATGCTCACCGGAGCCACGCACATTGTTCCAGGCCAGCTCATAACCGCGCGCCAGCATCCAGTCCTGAATGGTTGAACCGTCCGGCATCAGATCACCATCTCCCTTGGGGTGAACTTCCAGAAAGACATGGGCAGGCGCTGCCTGCTGCAGCAAGCCTTCCATTCCGGCAAGCACCTGGCCTTCTGCGCCTTCCACGTCGATCTTGATGATGTCGGGCTGTACCTGCTCTCGAGCGCAGAAATTGCTCATGGTGGTCAATTCGACAGAGATGGCGCCGGTTGCCCCCTTGCTGCTGGCGATCGAATGACGTCCTTCGCCCTCGCTGCCGCGGATATGCAACTCCACCTGCCCCTCTGTTGCACCCAGTGCAAGCTGATGCGGATGTATCTGCGCCTTCAGATTGTTGAGTCCGATATTGTTGCCCAGCTGCCGGAAATTACGCGGCTCGGGCTCGAAGGAATGAATCTGTGACTGACCACCGTTCTCACCCTTGGCCAGCAGGATGCTGATCAGGCCGATGTTGGCCCCGATGTCGAATATCGTGTCACCCTCGCGCAGTACCTTGCGCATGTGTTCCACCAGTTCTGACTCGATCTCGATTTCCCGTGCACGCCGAATCTCACGCGGTGCGGCAATCCCCAGAGTGACCGACTGCCCCAGCAGCCGGAAATCGGAAACAGACGGCTTGCCGGTGAGCTTGTTCAGATAAAACCGGAGTAGATTCATGCGCTTGTGACACGTTGATGTGGCGTGGGTTACCCGCTCAATGATAAACCACGCGCCTTGTCAAAGTACAGACAAGCCTCGGGCGTGCTCAGGAACCGTTCCCGTCAGTGGCTCGCCGAATGCGTCCGCGCAACTTGCCCCAGCGCGATCCACTGGCGTAACGGCCTTTTTCTGCATGACGGATACGATACAGCCCCTGCACATCGATCGGCACACCGTCATACTCGATCACGCGACGAAACACCGTATCCTCGAAGGTCTTGCGCCACACATCCGTCGGCTTCTGATACAGGGCGATTGAACTGCAATAACCCACGGCGCGGGCAACATCGCCATGCACGATCTGAAACGCCCCCTTGGGCTTGCTGATGGTGTTCCTGCGGAACAGCGTCGGATCGATATCCACCGTGCCCTCCTCGCCCAGTTGCTGATTGAGCATGGGGTGATCCGCAGGCAGCAGATCGGTGATGCCTTCATGGTCGGGGTAACACAGGCCGGTGCGCTGTGTGGCCACCGCCCTGGCCACCGAATCCAGACAGCCTTGATGAAAGATCAGATCGCAGTCGGCGAACCAGATCCAGTCAGCCGTACTGGTCAATGAGGCACGGTTGCGGCCGATGGCGCGACGAAACAGTTCGGCCTTGGGCAGGACCTGCCAGTCCCAGGTCACATTGGGCACGTCGATCCTGTCGAAGCGATCGATCAGCCGGCGCATGCCGGTATCTTCGGCAGCGTGGAACAGGGTATAGGTCAGATCGCAGTCACGCGGTGGGTAGTTGACCAGAGAACTGAGCTGAAACTGCGACAAGTGCGCATACTGCCAGGAATGGCTGACGACCTGCAGCGACAGCCGGCCTTCGCTCATCGACAGTTCTGCAGGTCTTGGGGCTCGAGGTGCAAACCAGGACAGCGGCAGTACCGAGCCCATCACACGGTTGTAGAACTGATTCTGCAACCAGATGAGTGCGCCCGAGCTCATGCTTCCAGGGCCTTGATGACACGCTTGCGAAACACGTTGATCTCCTTGGCCGTCTGTTTGTCACCGTTGGCTTCGGCCACCTTCTCACCCTCATCAAAGGCATCGCGTGCCGCCTGAAGCTGACCGTCGGCAGCCAGTGCACGCCCCAGCACTCGCCAGGCGGCCGAGTAATCCGGCTTCATGTCCACGGCCTTGCGCAGGTGCTCGATGGCCTTCTCATGCTGCTGCTCCACGAAATACGCATTGCCCAGGGTGTAACGAAGCATCTCGTTGTCCTGACCACGAGCCAGCATGGCTTCGAAGGTGTCTATCTGATTCATGATGGCCTTACCTCGTCTGCAGGCGCTGATCGGGCGAGTCAGGGTCGTCGTGCAACCAGCTGCGCTTCTGCCTTGCCGGATGCATCCGGTTCGGGTTCATGGTACTCAAGAATGTTCAGGCTATCGAACAGATCCAGCAGTTCATTGGACCTGAGCATGTAGTCGTCATTGGACAGACCGTGCGTGAAGGTCTGATAGAACAACACACCGCCCGGTTTCAGTGCCTGGGCAATGGCAGGACACAGGGCGCGATCCAGAAAGCGCGCCACCACGATGATATCGAAACTGTCCGGCTCGGGCGGCTGCGAGCTGACATCACGAACCTCACAGTGCGCGATCAGCGCGGGGCGCCGCTGGGCAATCTGCTCGATGACACGCTCACTGACATCCCAGGCCGTTACCCGATAACCACGCTCGGCCAGCCACTGACCATTCCCCGCCCTGCCACAAGCCAGATCCAGTGCGTCCAGCGGCGCCTCCGGTGAGCACGCCGGTAACCACTGGGCGCCTTGCTGCAACACCCGGGCAGCTTCCGGCACCGAATCGGCCGCATCGGCGTATCGCGCATTCCAGCGATCAGCGGCATCACTCATCATTGTCGCCAGAATGCCGGCGTGAACAGGACCAGCAAGGTGAAGATTTCCAGTCGGCCGAACAGCATGGCAACGCTCAGCACGTAGAGCGAGAAATCACCAAGGCTTGAATAGTTGGCCGCCACCTCGCCCAGCCCCGGGCCGAGATTGTTCAGACAGGCCACCACGGCCGAGAAGGCACTTTCCTGATCCAGACCGGCGGCCATCAGCAACAGCAGCATGATCGCCAGCAGCGCAACGTAACTGGCGAAGAACCCCCAGACGACATCGATCATGCGATTCGACATGGTCTGCCGACCCACCTTGACCATGATCTTGGCATGCGGATGGACCAGCCTTGCCATTTCACGCTGCCCCTGCTTGAACAGCAGCAGCACCCGCATGACCTTCATGCCACCGGCTGTGGAGCCGGTACACCCCCCGGAGAAACTGGCAAACAGCAACAACACCGGCAGGAAGCCCGGCCAGTTGAAATACTCCTCGGACGTGAAGCCGGTTGTGGTCATGATCGATACCACATGAAACAGGGCATTGCGAAAGGAGATCTTCCAGTCAGAGGTTTCGGTCAGGAACAGATAGCAGGCAGTGATGACAGTCAGTACCAGCGCGATGCGGATGTAGGTCCGGAATTCCTCGTCACGCCAGTAATGCTTGAGGCTGTACTGACGCGCTGCAGTGAAATGCAAGGCGAAGTTCACCCCCGAGATCAGCATGAACACCACCGCAATCAGTTCGATGGCGGTACTGTCGAAGTAACCGATACTGCTGTCGTGCGTGGAGAATCCACCGATGGCCACCGTTGAAAAGCTGTGACTGATGGCATCGAACACACTCATGCCGGCGGCGAAATAGGCAACGGCACAGGTCACGGTCAGACCCAGATAGATGTACCACAGTGCCTTGGCGGTTCCGGCAATGCGCGGAGTGAACTTGCCCTTGCTGATACCGGGCGTCTCGGCCTTGAACAGTTGCTGCCCTCCCACCCCGAGCATCGGCAGCACGGCGATGGCCAGCACGATGATTCCCATGCCGCCCAGCCACTGCATCTGTTGTCGGTAGAAGAGAATCGAGCGTGGCAGCATGTCTAGACCCACGATCACCGTGGCTCCCGTGGTGGTCAACCCGGACATCGATTCGAAGATGGCGGCCCCCAGACTCAGATCCAGTGGTGAATACAGGTAGAACGGCAGGCAACCGAAGGTTCCCAGTACCGCCCAGAACAACACCACGACCAGAAAGCCATCTCGTGGACGCAGGGTGCCGACGTGGTGCCTGACCGGCAAGGCGAGCAGCAGGCCCACGCCCATGGTTGCCGCAAAAGCCTCGAAGAACGGCACGATCGAGTTGAAGGGATCGGCATGCAACCAGCCCACCAGAACCGGTGTGATCAGGGTGATGCTGAACAGTGACAACAGGATACCCACCACCCGTTGCACGACCTTTACCTGTATTGGAATACCGGACACGGTGTCGCTCGCCCTCTATACAAACGTCACGCCGACCTGGAAGAGCTTCTCCACATCGGCAATCTGCTGTTTGTTGGTAATGAGCACGATCAGATGATCCTCGGGTTCGATGACCAGATCATGATGCGCCACCAGTACTTCATCGCCACGTACCACAACCCCGATGCTGGCACTCTTGGGCAGCGGCAGCTCGGCGATCGTACGCCCGACCAGGTAGGAGGTATCACGATCACCGTGAGCCACCCCTTCCAGCGCCTCTGCCTCACCGCGTCGCAGGGAATGCACGGCAACCACATCGCCCCGCCGAATCAGTGTCAGCAATGCGCCGATGGTGATCTGCTGTGGGGAGATGGCCACATCGATGATATCGCGCTCCACCAGTTCGACATACGCGGGGCGATTGATCAGGGACATGATCTTCTTGGCCCCCATCCGCTTGGCCAGCATTGCCGACAGGATATTGGCCTCGTCATCATTGGTCAGCGCACAGAAGACATCCATATCCTGGATGTGCTCGTTGATCAGCATTTCCTGGTTGGCCGCATCCCCATGCAGAACCATCGCACTGTTCAGCGTCGAGGCGAGAAACTCGGAGCGCTCCTCGCGTGCCTCGATGACTTTCACCCGGTACAGGCGCTCCAGCGTCTTTGCCAGTAGCAGGCCGATGTTGCCGCCACCGGCAATCATGACCCGCTTGCAGGGCACGTGCGCATGATGGAACTGCGCCATGACAGTCGAGGTGTCCTTGCGCTTGCCCATGAAGAACACGATATCTTCCTTGCGAACCACGGTATCCCCCTTGGGGATGATGACCTCGTCACCGCGATAGATGGCCACCACACGCGTCTCGATATCCTCGAGCAGATACGTCAATTCCCCGAGAACCCGTCCGGCCATGGGCGCCCCTTCCTTCACCTCGATGCCCACCAGCCGCACCTTGCCATGGGCAAAGTCGACAACCTGGATGGCGCCGGGGTGTTCGATGATCCGCTGAACGTACTCGGTCACCAGTTGCTCCGGACTGATGATGACATCGATCGGAATGTTGTCATTGTCGAACAGATGCTCTTCGCGCATGTACTCGGCCGAACGGATCCTGGCGATCTTGTAGGGCGTGCGGTACATCGTGTAGGCAATCTGGATGGCCACGATATTGGTCTCATCCGAATCGGTCGCCGCAATGATCATGTCGGCGTCCTCGGCTCCGGCCGATCGCAGCACCTCCGGATAGGAGGCCGGACCGAGGACCGTGGCCAGATCGGAAGTTGCCTCCAGTTCCTCGAGTATGGCGGCGTTGGTATCCACCACCGTGACTTCGTTGTCCTCGAGGACCAGATTGCGCGCCACCGTCAGGCCAACCTGACCGACACCCAGTACGATTATTTTCATGAGGTATTCCGTGCCGGCAGCTTATTCGCGGACCTTGTCGAGATCGATATCCAGACTACGCAATTTTCGGTACAGGTGTGTGCGCTCCATGCCCACATGCTTGGCAAGATCCCCGATGTTCCCCTGCGTTTCCGCCAGGCAACGCAGGAGATACTGCCTTTCAAAATCGGCACGAGCCTCACGCAGCGGCAGATCATGGCGCAGTGCCAGCGTCGTATCGCTGCTGACGACAACACCCAGCACGCGATTGATCTCCGGCACTTCGATCTCGGCGGTGCCTCCCAGCAGCAGGATGCGTTGCACCAGGTTCTTCAGCTCCAGCAGGTTACCCGGCCAGTCCAGGTTACGCAGGCGGTTCTGGGCGGCCACGGTGAAGTGCCGATACATCAACCCTTCTTCGGCAACATGCCAATCCACCAGTGCCTCGAGCAAGGCCGGAATATCTTCCGGGTGTTCGCGCAGCGGCCTGGTGTGAAAGGTATCGCTGGTCAGCAGCCGAGCCAATGCGGCGTCGAAAACGCCCTGGCGCACAGCCAGGGCGAGTTCCGTCCGGCTTGCCGATATCAGACGAGCCCGGAACGGCACTCGCATCGAGCCTCCCACACGCGTGAAACCCTGCTGTTCGATGGCCTGTCGCAGATAATGCTGAGCGCTGGTGGGCAGCAATTCGACATCGCTCAGAAAAAGCGTACCGCCCGCAGCCGATTCCAGAAAGCCCATGCTGACAGCGCCCGAGCTCTCGTCCCCATACAACTCGCGGTGAGCATTGGCCGAGGACAGGGTATCGCAGCGAAGCTGGGTGAACCGCCCCTGGGTGTCGGGATCCTGATCGTGAATGTGTTGTGCAAACAGGGTCCGACCACTGCCAGCCTCACCGATGAGCATCAAGGACTCGCCGCGACTGGCCTGCGCGTCGATCTGCTCGCGCATCTGCTTGACGTAATCGCTGACCCCCAGCAACAAGGGCAATCGGCGCGGTGTCTCCAGCTCCATCGGACTGCTGTCAACCGTTGGTGCATGACTGGACTCGACCAGTGCCTTTTCGACGGTCAGCAGCAGTTTGGCCAGCGATAGCGGTTTTTCGATGAAATCCACCGCCCCATGACGCGTGGCCTCAACGGCAGTCTCCACCGTACCGTGGCCGGAGATCATGATGACGGGGAAGTTCAGCGCCCCGCTGTTCTTCCACTCCTTCAGCAAGGAGACACCGTCCATGTCTGGCATCCAGATATCCAGCAGGACCAGATCCGGCTTCGATTCCTCGATGCAGGACTGGGCGGCCGCGGCCGTGTCGGCTGTGGACACGGCGTAGCCCTCGTCCTCGAGTATCTCTTGCAGCAGGCTGCGAATATCCGGCTCATCGTCAACGACAAGCACAGCACGCTCATTCATACGCCGACTCCGGCAGGTTGCGAATTGGATGGATACGGCAGGCTGATGATAACGGCAGCACCTCGTTCCGGGCGATTCTCAGCACGTATTCTGCCATTGTGCTCCTCAACAATCTTCTTGACGATGGCCAGCCCGAGCCCTGTTCCCCTGGGCTTGGAGGAAACATAGGGCTCGAACAGGCGATCCATGATATCGACCGGGAAGCCCGGGCCATCATCCTCGGCCACGATATCCAGTACGTTCTGCAGTTTGTGCTGGCGACAACGCGTGGACAGTCGTACGATCTTCCGCGGCTGGGACTGTTGCGCCTCCAATGCATTCTTGATCAGGTTATGGATCAGCTGACGCATGCGTGGCTGGTCCAGTCGTATGTCCGGTGCGTTTTCATCCAGACTCAGTTCGATGCTGACCTTGTCGTCGGTATCCCGGTACAGGTCGGCAATCTCCGCCAACAGCGCGTTAACGCTGGTCCCGGCCAAGGCCAGGTTGGGCGTGGAGGCGTATTCGGCGAAGGCATTGACCATGGATTTCAGCGCGTCCACCTGGTTTTCGATGGTGCGTGTCAGGCGCTCCAGCAGATCGAGGTCGCGTCCTTCCAGTTTTTCATGAAACTTGTGCCGCAAGCGTTCTGCCGAGAGCTGTATGGGTGTCAGAGGATTCTTGATCTCATGTGCCAGACGCCTTGCCACCTCGCTCCAGGCCGCATCACGCTGTGCACTGATGATGGTGGTCATGTCGTCGATGACAATGACCCTGCCCGTCAATTCGCCGGCAGCATCGAGCAACACGGTACCGCGACAGAAGAGGAAACGCCGTCCACTCTGATCGAACACTTCGATCTCGGCTGACCACTCGTGATCGCCGGCCTGCCGCAGGGGCTTGCTGACCTGCTCGCTGAACTGCGAGGCAACACTGTTGTCACTGGCGTCATGTTCAAGCGGCTGTCCGCGCAGCTGCAGCAACTCTCCGCCGAGAATGGCGACGGCCGCCGGGTTACTGGTACGGATGTAATTGTCCGCATCCAGGGTGATGACGCCTGAGGAGATCTGCCCCAGTACCGCCTGCAGGCGAGCGCGCTGACGCTCCACCTGCCGCTGACTCTGTTCGGCGTTCTTGCGGCTCTGCTCCAGCTGCAGCGTCATGTAGTTGAACGATTGCACCAGGAACCCCAGCTCGTCATTCTTGCTGCGCTTGTAGATGCGTGTGGCGTAGTTGCCTTCGGCCACGGCTCGCGTCCCTTCCACCAGATCGTGAATCGGCATCATCATGCGTCGTGCTGCGTACAGCGCAAACCACACGGCCATCATGACCGATAGCAGCAAGGCCAGAGACAGGGTCAGCATGGAGCTGACCATCAAGGGGCGGCGCAGAAAGACCAGTTGCCGATACTGCTGATAGCTCGACTGGACACTCTCGGCCAGGTCGGACGAGCGCTGAGCGATGGGATACAGGGCCTGCAGGACGGAATTTTCCCTGATCGGATCTTCCGACAACACCGGGGTCACCACCCGGATATACAGCTCCCCCCCTCTCACGGGATCCACGCCGACGTAGGACAGGCCTTGCTGCGCTCTGACGATCAGATCGTTCTCGGGCCGATTGGGTTGTACGCTGATGTTGTCGAGCAGACCGGTGGATGCCACGATACGGTTGTCCGGACCGATCAGGGTCATCTCGCTGGCTTCGGTCTCGGTCGTCAGCGTATTGAGTGCCATCACGGCCACCGACTCACTGACACCCACCAGTTGCTGTGCCACGTTGACCGTATCGCGCTGCAAGGTACGCATCTGTAGGCCCAGAGACTCTCGGCTCAGCTCCAGTGCATCATCCAGAGCCTGTTCTATCTCCAGGTCGAAATAACTGTTGATGTTGGCGCGCAGAAAACGGATTGAAAATCCGTAGACCAGTGTCACCGGCACCAGTGCCAGCATCACCGAAACGATGACCAGCTTGACGGTCAATCGTGAACCGGCAATGCGTTGCCGGAATTCACGCAGCAACCGCCAGCCGTTCATGATGATCAGCACGGCGATGAAACTCAATGCAAGCCCGTTACCCAGCAGCAGCCAGTGGTAATACTGACCGAAACGATCCAGCTGCAAGGCGATGGTGCCCAGCACATACAGGGATGCAATCAGCACGACAAACAGCAGTGCCATCAACACGGCACTGGTCAGGGTTCGTCGGCGCAGCTGACTCAGTTTACCTGCCACTGGATCTCCTCACTGGCCAGCCGCCAGCTGGATGCAATCAGAGGCTGCAACGGCAATGGCAAGGACTTTGAATCGAGCCTGAAATCCAGTGCTGCCAGCACCACGGCATTGTCCATCGCCAGGGCGTCGAGTATGGCGCTGTGCTGATCATCGACGGAATCGATGACCACCGGCAGACGATCGACATTGCCGAGACCGGCCAAAGCGGCACTGAGACTACGGTAGTTGCGACTCTCATCGGTTTCCAGCGCATGGACCCGATAATGGCGAGTCAGCTCATAATAGGTCAGGCGGTAGCGGTGACGAAAATGGGCAAGGGACTGATCCAGCCAGTATGTGCGTTTGCGCTTGAATGCCAGAGTCAGAATGAAATCCAGTGGCACACCACTGTCCAGACCTGCCTTGATGGGTTCGGGCAGACTGATTTCGGCATCAGCGGACAGATACCACTGACCTGAGTCGCCCTGATGGAGCAAGACGTCTTCCAGCTGAATGCTGCCAGTCGCCGCACCGTGGGGCAACAGACCCCGCGTGGAGATGCTCACCAGCAGGATGAACACCAGCAGCGTTGCCAGCGGTACCAGCAGTATCGCCATGGCCCAGCGATGTCGTTCCGGATCAGTAGACACCCGGCATGCTCATGCAGCCCGTTTGCGCAGCGGGGCGTAGAAGAACCCATCCATGCCCGACTCCCCCGGCAGAATCTGCCGACTCACGCCCAGGGCCTCGGCATCCTGGGTACGCGCCAGAAAGCCTGCGATCTGTTGTTCGTTCTCCGCCTTGAGAATGGAACAGGTGGCGTACAACATGACACCTCCGGGTTTGAGGGTCTGCCACAGCGTGTCGAGCAACCGGGCCTGCAAGGCAATCAGTGTGTCGATGTCGGAGTCGCGACGCAGCAGCTTGATATCGGGGTGACGCCGGATGACGCCGGTGCCTGAACAAGGGGCATCGAGCAACACGGCATCGAACGGCAGCTTGTCCCACCACTGGGCAGTATCGGCGGCATCCACTGCCTGCAATCGGCAACTGTCCGCCAGGCCCAGCCGCGTCAGCGTGGCCTCGACCCGTTGCAGGCGTTGAGCATCCTGGTCCAGAGCCACTACCTCGCGAAAGATACCGCTCTCCAGCGCATGTGCCGTCTTGCCACCGGGTGCCGAGCAGGCATCCAGCAGGCGCCCGCCGTCCGGTGAATAGCGGACCAGATAGCCTGCCGCGAGCTGGGCTGCGGCATCCTGCACGCTGACATCACCGACTTCGAAACCGGGCAATTGTGATACCGGCGCCGGGCTCTCCAGACGCAAGGCGGCAGGGGCATCGTCGACCGTCGACGATGCCATGCCCGCCACCTCCAACCGTTGCCGATAGTCTGCAAGCGTGCCCTTCTGCAGGTTCACTCGCAGGGTCATCGGCCCCTGGATATTGTTCTGTTCACAGATGCCCTGCCAGTGCTCCGGCCAGTCTCGCTGCAGCCGAGACAACAGCCATTGCGGATGGCTGAGCCGCTGTACATCGGTCAAGGCAGACTCGAGCTCGTCGGCCCGTCGTTGATAGTTGCGCAACACGGCGTTGATCAAGCCCCGGGCCCAGGGCTTCTTCAGCTGTTTGACCACCTTGACCGTTTCATCCACGGCAGCATGGGCCGAGATCGGCGTATGCCTCAACTGGAAGATACCCAATTGCATCAACAGGTAGACATCCAGGTCCTTCTTCTTCAGCGGCTTGTCCAGCAGCTGATCGACGAGGCCCGTCAGTTCGCCGGAATACCGGGCAAAGCCATAGGCCCAAGCTTGCAGCTGCGCCTGTTCACGCTCGGCCACCCGTGCCTGGGCTTCCGGGAGCAACCGGGTCATCGAGCCGCTGCTGCCCAGCAATTGCTGCATCAGCTGCACGCAGGCCAGCCGCAGTCCGATGGTGCTGGTCTTGCGCGCCGGTGCGTTCATGATGAGGTAAAGACCTCACCCTGCAGCTCGCGTCCCTGACAGAAGACCGAAGCGTCCTGCATTTTCTTGCCGGGCCACTGCAGTTGCAGCAAGTCGATCAGACCGTTTCCCGTGCGCACGCGCACCGCATCCGGTCGGATGCTGACGATGGTGCCCGGCGCAATACTCGACAGGTCGGTCGCAGCGATTTCATCAGCGGCAACCACTCGACTCAGCCAGACTCTGACGCGTTCTCCGCGCAGCACGGCCTCGGCAACCGGCCAGGGATTGAATGCCCGGATACGCCGATGCAGTTCAACCGTCTGTTCGGAGAAATCCAGTCGTGCTTCACTCTTGCTCAGCTTCTCGGCATAGCTGACGCCCTCTTCCGGCTGCCTGCGCGGCTGCAGTTCACCGCGGCAATGGGCAGACAGGCTTTCCATGAGCGCTGATGCGCCCAGCGCGGCCAGTCGATCGTGAAGCTGTGCCGCCGTTTCATCTTCACCGATGTCCAGCGCTCGTTCGAGCAGTACATCGCCGGTATCCAGCCCGGCGTCCATCTGCATGATGCAGATGCCGGTACGCGCATCACCTGCCAGAATGGCACGGTGGATCGGCGCTGCGCCACGCCAGCGAGGCAGCAGGGAACCGTGGATGTTCAGACACCCCATGGGAGGCATGTCCAGCACTGCCTGAGGCAGAATCAATCCGTAGGCGGCCACGACGAGCACATCGGCGCCCACCGCCGCCAGCTCGGCCTGAGCGGCCTCGTTACGCAGGCTCTGAGGCTGCTGCACCGGAATGCCGGCCGCCAGTGCACGCTGCTTGACCGCGCTGGGAGCCAGTTTTCTGCCCCGCCCTGCCGGCCTGTCGGGTTGGGTCAGAACCACCACCACGTCGTGTTCACTGGCAATCAGCGCATCCAGGGCCACCGCCGCGAATTCGGGCGTGCCGGCAAAGGCCACTTTCAGCCGTTTACAGTCCATGCCGGCCTGCACCGTGCTCATGGACGTTCAGGAATATCGTCAAGGTCTGCACCATCGCGTATCCACTTCTCCATGCGCTTGCGGATGCGATTGCGTTTCAGCGGCGAGAGATAATCAACAAACAATTTGCCATCCAGATGATCGATTTCATGCTGGATACAGACTGCCAGCAATCCGTCGGCGTCCATCTCGAAGGGATTGCCCTCGCGATCAATCGCCGCAATGCGTACCTCTGCCGGGCGCTTCACGGTTTCATACACCCCGGGGATGGACAGACAGCCTTCCTGCATTTCCTCTTCCCCTTCCGAGGTCAGTATCTCGGGATTGATCAGCACCAGGGGACTGTCGTTCTCCTCGGACACGTCAATGACGACAAGGCGTTCGTGCACATTGACCTGGGTCGCTGCCAGACCGATGCCCGGTGCGGCATACATGGTTTCCAGCATGCGATCGGCCAGCTTGGCGATCTTGCCGTCCACATTGGTGATCTCGCTCGCCGTACGTCGCAGCTGGGCATCAGGGTAATAAAGAATATCTAACAGTGACACGTGAGATTCCGAAACATTGTTCAAACCGGAATTCTAACAGGGACGGGCGAGGCATCCCCCTTGCATATCAAGGTTTCTGTGTGTCCGCCGATGCATCGATAGACCACGACCAAACAACGAGGGAGAGTTCCCGCACATGGCACTACAACTGACTGCACCGACTGCCCGACTTGCCCTGGCAGTCTGTCTGTCCACGCTGCTTGCCGCCTGCGCATCCGACCAGGGACCGGCAGTGATCGTGGTAGAGGCGCCACCGGCCCAGATCAATGATCGCTTCAGCGAAGATGGGCTGAAGGAGACAAGAACAGCGGCTCCCCAGCCGCAGAGTAACATTCGTGCGGACCAGCTGGAGTCGGATGCCCCCTCCTCCTACACGGTCGTGAAAGGCGATACCCTGTGGGATATATCGGATCGCTTTCTGAAGGAACCCTGGCTGTGGCCCGAAATCTGGAGCTACAACCCGCAGATCAAGAACCCGCACCTGATCTATCCCGGGGACATTCTGGCACTGGAATACGTCAATGGTCGCCCCACGCTGACACTGACCCGCAACGGCCAGTCGCTCGGCTCGACCGGCAATGTGTTACTCGATGCCGATGGCAATACCTTGTCCGGAGACCGGGTTCGCCTGTCTCCCAGCATTCGGTCGGAATCGCTAGACGATGCCATTCCCACGATCGCCGGCGATTCCATTCAACAGTTTCTGGTCCATCCGCGAGTGGTGGATGCGCAGATTCTGGATAATGCACCCTATGTCGTGGGCAATTACGATAGCCGCCTGATCAGTGCGGTCGGGCATCGTGTCTTCGTACGCGGCGACCTGAACCGTGATCAGACAGCTTACGGTGTATTCCGACGAAACAAGGAACTGCGCGATCCGACCACGCAGGCCCTGCTGGGGTACGAAGTGACCCATGTGGCCGACGCCACCCTGCTCAGTATCGGCGACCCGTCCGCACTGACCATCACGCTCAACAAGATGGAAGTCATGAACGGAGATATCCTGCTGCCCAGCCACGAAGGCTCGATCACTCATACCTATACACCGCGCTTGCCGGCGCTGACCGGGGAAGGCCGAATCGTCTCTCTGGTCAACGCCATTTCCCAGACCGGTCGTGATCAGGTGGTGGTTCTGAACATCGGCGCCGAATCGCAGATCCAGGAAGGCGACATGCTGGCCATCGAGTCGAGGGGCAACACCATCGTCGATTCACGCGGCAAGGATGGCCACGAACGCGTCACATTACCGAACCAGAGAACCGGGGTCATGATGGTTTTCAAGACCTATGACAAGGTAAGCTATGCGCTGGTCATGGAATCGACCCGCCCGGTAATGATCAACGACATCGTTACCGGTATATAACCTGCCCGACGCCATGACGGTGGCTGCGGGCGCTACCCGCGGTTACCTGTCATGGATGATGCATCAACTACTGTACCCCCACTCCCCACCGACACCTGGCTCCGGTTCTCGCTGGCCTTCAAGGACAGCACCCGTCTGTGTCGGCAGCTGCGCAAGAGCTGCCCGGAACCGGTCGCGCTTGGCAACCTCATTCAGCAATACCTGACCGAACGCGCCGGCGAGCTACCCGAACATCTGCAGGGGCTTGCCGACGCGCGGCAATTGTCGTCTCTATTCAGCGACAGCACGACGCAGCGCTGCGAGCAAGCCCTCGCCTGGCAGGCGCAGAGCCCGCACCATCATCTACTGGGACTGGACCACCCGGCCTACCCCGCTCTACTGCAGAATACCGATGATGCACCTCCCCTGTTATACGCCAGAGGTTCGCTGAACGCGCTCGACTACCCCCTGCTCGCCGTTGTGGGCTCTCGCAAGGCCAGCCACCTGGCGCTCACTCACACGCGAAAGCTGTGTCAGGAACTGGCCGATACGGGCATCGGTATCGTCAGCGGGCTGGCGCTGGGCGTGGATGCGGCGGCTCATCGGAGCGCCCTGCAGGCGCGGGAGCTACGCGCCGACAGCGGCCCCACGATTGCCATCTCGGCAACACCGGCCGACAAGGTCTATCCGGGCAGGCATATCGAGCTTGATACGCGCATTGTCGAATCCGGCGGCCTGATCCTGACCGAGTATCCGCTGGGCTCGACCACCCGCCCCTGGCACTTTCCACGGCGCAATCGCCTCATCAGCGGCATCAGCCTGGGTGTTCTGGTTGCCGAAGCCGGTCTGCCCAGTGGCACACTGACCACGGCCACCCACGCCATGAATCAGGGACGTGAGGTCATGGCCGTGCCCGGCCCGGTCAGCAACCTGCAGGCCCGAGGCTGCCATTTTCTCATCAAGCAGGGTGCTGCCCTGATAGAGGAGACGCGTGATGTCATCGAGGTTCTAGGCCCCTCGCTGGACCGCGCGCAGGCAGCGCTGGGTATGCAGAGAGCCAGGCCGGCAGGCTCCAATGCCTCACAGGGCGAACTGGCACTCGAACAACGGCCGGCGCTCGATGCCGAAGAACAGGCCTTGCTGGACACGCTGAAGGCCGGCAGCGCCACACTCGACGAATTGATGACGCAGTCCCGATTGAGCATTTCCCGACTGGCTACCGTGCTGGGCCTACTTGAAACAAAAGGCTTGATCACTACTACTGCAGGGGGTCGCTATGCCTCTTGTTAGCACAGCTGGGGCCGACGTGGTGCGCCTTGCCAGAGGCCTGCAAGCGGTTTGCGAGCAGCCTGCAAGCGGTTTGCGAGCGGTTTGATAGGCCTTTACCTGAAAGAAAAATTACACGGCTTCGTTGACAAAGTGCGATCAAGCGACGACGCTAGTGCCAATTGCAGCTACGCCCGCAGCACGGTGCCGATACAGCTGCCATCACAATCTATCTGGTATTCATGAGCAAAAATCTGGTCATCGTAGAGTCTCCTGCCAAGGGAAAGACCATCGAAAAGTACCTTGGCAAGGACTACAAAGTACTGGCCTCCTACGGTCATGTGCGCGATCTCTTGCCCAAGGAGGGTGCGGTCGATCCCGATCATGACTTCGCCATGAAGTATCAGATGATCGAACGCAATGAAAAACACGTCAATGCCATCAAGAAGGCGCTGAAGAAGGCTGACAATCTGCTTCTCGCAACTGACCCGGATCGCGAAGGCGAAGCCATCAGCTGGCATCTGGTCGAGCATCTGAAGGAATCAGGCGACCTGGAAGGCAAGCATGTAGCGCGCGTGGTATTCCATGAAATCACCAAGAAGGCGGTTCAGGACGCGGTGGATAACCCGCGCGAGCTGGGTACCGATCTGATCAATGCGCAGCAGGCCCGTCGTGCACTGGATTACCTGGTGGGATTCAACCTCTCCCCCCTGTTGTGGCGCAAGATACGCCGTGGCCTGTCGGCGGGTCGGGTCCAGTCGCCTGCCCTGCGCATGATCTGCGAGCGCGAGGACGAGATCGAAGCGTTTATTCCCCAGGAATACTGGAGCGTCATGGCCGAGCTGGAGAAGGATACCCAGCCTTTCACCGCCCGCCTCTCCTTGCTTGAAGGCGAGAAGGTCAAGCAGTTCACCGTGACCAATGGCGATCAGGCCAACAGCACACGCGATATGTTGCTGGGCCATGCCAATGGCTCCCTGACCGCCGTCAAGGTGGAGAAGAAGCAGCGCAAACGCAATCCCACAGCGCCGTTCACCACATCGACACTGCAGCAGGAAGCCTCCCGAAAGCTCGGATTCGGCGCCCAGCGCACCATGCGTACTGCCCAGAAGCTGTATGAAGGCATCAACATCGGCGAGGAAGGTCCGACAGGTCTCATCACCTATATGCGTACCGACTCCATCACGCTCTCTCAGGAGTGTCTGGACGAGTTGCGAGAACTCATTCCGCAGCGTTTCGGCAAGGATTACCTGCCCGAGCAGATCAACGTCTACAAGAACAAGTCGAAAAACGCACAGGAAGCACATGAGGCCATTCGCCCCTCTTCCGTGATGCGTGCCCCGGAGGAAATGAAGAAATTTCTCGAGGAAGACCAGTACAAGCTCTACAACCTGATCTGGAAACGCACCGTGGCCAGTCAGATGATCTTCGCCACCATCGACCAGGTCGCCGTGGATTTTGCCTGCGGTGAAGGCAATCTGTTTCGCGCCACCGGCTCGACGGTTCGCTTCCCCGGCTTCATGACCGTCTACAAGGAAGACGAGGACGACAAGAAGAAGTCGGACGATGACGAGAAGGTGCTGCCGGAAATGAAGGAAGGCGACCAGATACCTCTGCAGGACATCAAGCTCACCCAGCATTTCACCGAGCCACCGCCGCGCTTTTCGGAAGCCAGCCTGGTCAAGACCCTGGAAGAATATGGCATCGGCCGGCCGTCCACCTATGCATCCATCATCTCGACACTGCAGTCACGAGAATATGTCGAGATCGAAAGCCGACGCTTTTTCCCGACCGACACCGGCCGCGTGGTAGCCACGTTTCTGGCCAAGCATTTCGACAAGTACGTGGACTACGACTTCACGGCCAATCTGGAAGATGAGCTCGACGCCGTCTCCCGTGGCGAGAAGGAATGGGTGCCGCTGCTCGGCGAATTCTGGAAACCGTTCAAGGAGCGTGTGGAAGACAAGCTGGAAAACGTCTCCAAGGATGAGGCCATTCAGGCACGGGAACTGGGTACCGACGAGAAAACCGGCAAGCCGATAACCGTTCGTATCGGTCAGTATGGTGCCTTCGTGCAGATCGGCACACGGGAAGACGAAGACAAGCCGAAGTTTGCCGGCCTGCGCCCCGGCCAGCGCATGAACACCATCACGCTGGAAGAAGCCATTCAGCTGTTCGATCTGCCGCGAGAGCTGGGTGAGTCCCCGGAAGGCGAAAAGATCACCGCCAATATCGGTCGCTTTGGCCCGTACATCAAATACGATTCCAAGTTCGTGTCACTCAAGGAAGACGACCCCTACACGGTCACGCTGGAACGGGCACTGGAAATCGTTGCCGAGAAGAAGATTGCCGATGCCAACAAATTGGTCAAGGCCTTTGAAGGTACCGACATCCAGATTCTCAACGGCCGCTGGGGCGCCTACATCACCGACGGCAACAAGAACGCCAAGATCCCCAAGGAACTGAAGGAAACACCGGCAGCCATCGACCTGGAGACCTGCGAAAAGCTCCTGGCGGAGGCGCCGGAACGACGTGGACGTGGCAAGAAGAAAGCCGCTGCCAAGGCAGAATCGAAGAAAAAGGCGGTAGCAAAGAAGAAGACCAAGAAAAAGAGCGCGGCCAAGAAGAAGAGTAGCGCCAGCAAGAAGAAGAGTGCTGCGAGCAAGAAGAAGGCAGTGTCAAAGAAGAAGGTCGCCGCGACCAGCTCGACGGTTACCGCCAAGACAGAGTGAAGGACGACACCTTGCGTGAGGCGACCGCCGCCTTGCGCGCAGGCGGCGTGATCAGCTATCCCACCGAGGCAGTCTTCGGGCTGGGCTGCGATCCTCGTGATGAGGCCGCCCTGTCACGCATCATCAGCATCAAGGGACGAGCGGCGCACAAGGGCTTTATCCTGATCGCCGCTTCACTGGATCAGCTGTTGCCCTTTCTCGCACCCGTGCAGGCAGAATGGCAAACACAGTTCGACTCCGTATGGCCGGGCCCGGTCACCATGGTAGTCCCCTGCGCACCCGGTTGCAGCGAGCTGCTGACCGGTGGCCGCGAGACTCTGGCGGTTCGGGTCAGCGACCATCCGATAGTGCAATCGCTCTGCGAACGCTTCGGCGGCCCCATCGTCTCCACCAGTGCCAACCGTTCCGGGCAGGAGCCCTGTCGCGATACAGCAAGTGCGGCACAACTGTTCGGCACCGAAGTGGATGTCACGGTTGATGGCAAAGTGGGCACACTGAGTGAACCCACCCGGATCATCGATGTACGCAGCGGGCAAAGGCTGCGCTGACGGGGACAGCCCTGCGCTTCATTACAGATTGCGCCAGAGTGTTCTGCCTGCCCTGCTTCCGGCATTCGTGATGAGGCGCAGCCGACAGTTTGCCGCCTGACGATCTGCTATCGTGGCAGGCGCATTCTTCGATACCAACAAGGATAGTGAGGTATACATGACTTCCGCCAAAGGATGGCTGCGCCTTTTCGTCGTACTGACTTCCGCCTGCCTGCTCAGTTCCTGCGTCGGGCTCGGCGTCATGCTCCCGCATACCAGCCATCAAACGATTACGGACAAGGAATCGAATCAGCTATGGATGCGCACCCGTGCAGATGTACTCGAACACCACGGCGAATCCGCGCTTTTGCGAACGGGCGCAGCAGGCGAACATGAGCAAATGCTGGTCGGCACGGGTCGCACACGGTGTGGACTGCTGCTGGTATTGCCGCTCCTCCCGAAGATCTGTCGCACTCAGACCCGCTATGAGCTTGATGGCGATAGGGTCCTTGCCGTACATCGACGCAGCACGCGGTTCTACGGCCTGATCTGTACCATCGTGTTTCCGATCCTCGGAAAGGACGGCCTCTGCATCTGGCTTCCTGACTAAGTGACGACTACCGCCGCTCAGCCTCCATCGCAGTCAGTACGTCGTCCAGGTTTCTGACCGCACCGGTCTGCAGATACTCCATGGCCTTCAGCGCACCATCGTGGGCCTCCTGGCTGGATCCTGCCACACAGTCCTCAATGACACGACAGAAGTAATCGCCCTGATGGCCATCAACGAAGGTGTAGTGCACACAGACATCTGTCAGGCCACCGCACAGAATCAGAGTGTCCGCCTTCAGCCCCTTCAGCAGGATCTCCAGATCCGTTCCGTAGAAGGCTGAGTACCGACGCTTCTGGATCACATAGTCATTCGGCAGAAAGCCCATCTGCTCCTTGGCCAGTTCCGTGTTGGGGTTGCTGTCGAGACAATGGACGTCCTCGTCGCCATCGAGCTCACGGCCGAAATCGATCAGGTTGGCACGATGAATTTCCTGAATGAATATCACCGGGATCTGGCACTCGCGCGCCTTGTCGATTGCTTTTCTGGCCAGCGCCATACGGCCTGCGTAGTTGTCCATGTGATCAATGGCCCTCACCGGGTTCTGATCAGCGAACGCACTCGCCTGTATGTCGATGACGACAAGGGCCGCTTGTCCTTCGATGAGTTTGCGTTCTGTTCGATTCTTGTTTGCCATGCTTGCTGCTTGCCTTTTCAGTTGAGACAGAGAGGTTTGACACACCGCATCTGCGGTGAAAATGGTTCAGGGGCTTGTCGTCATTGGAAGAAGCTCATCGTGCTCTCTGGGTCGCAGATGTCCCAGATACCTTCTTTCGGCCAGACGAAACAGTCGGGTAATACCGAACACGATGATCATGTAGAACACCATGGCTGTCAGATAGCCCTCATAAGCCAGGTAGTAGCGCCCATTGAGCCAGCGCCCCACACCCAGCAGATCCTGCAAGGTCACGACACTGGCGATAACCGAACCGTGCAGGGTGAAGATGACTTCATTGGAGTAGGCCGGCAAGGCACGTCGAAACGCGCCGGGCAGAACAACGAGGCGCAATCGTGTCCACCAGGACATACCGCACGCCCTTGCCGCTTCGATCTCGCCATTGGGCACCGAGAGAATCGCACCGCGCAGAAACTCGGTGGTATACGCGGTGGTATTGAGTGTGAATGCTATCAGGACACACCACCAGGGACTACTGAGAATCGGATCCCAGAGGAAACTCTCCCGAACAACCGCAAACTGCCCCAGCCCGTAGTAGATCAGATAAGTCTGGACCAACAAGGGGGTACCCCGAAAGAGGTAGGTGAATCCCCAGATGGCGGGATTCAGGCCGGGGGTTCTGGCCGCCCTGGCAACGGCCAGAGGCACCGCGAACAGGCCACCGAAGAGCAGGGCCAGAAAGGTCAATTGCAGGGTGACCAGTGCGCCGGCAAGAAAACGATCGAGGTTGTCGGCAATGAGGTAGAAATCGACGGGCGACACATTTTCACTGATGTGCTGCAGATATTGCAGAAGACTACGTTCATCATCCATCACATCACCCCCGTTCCACACCGGCAGAAAATCGTCTGTCCAGCTTTCTCAGACACAGATCCGATATCGCCGTAATGCACAGATAAATGATCAGAACGGCACTCAAAAAGGAAAACAACTGCTGCGTGGAGCGCCCGGCAGAAACCGCATTCCAGACCAGATCATGCAATCCGATGACAGACACCAGCGCCGTCGACTTGACCAGCACCAGCCAGTTGTTGGAAAAACCGGGCAAGGCATGCCTTACCATCTGAGGCCAAGTGACGAGCCGAAATACCTGGCAGCGGTTCATACCGCAAGCCACGGCAGCCTCATGCTGACCGGCCGGAATTGCCAGTATGGCCCCTCTGAAGGTTTCCGCCATATAGGCGCCGAAAATGAACCCGAGCGTCAACACACCTGCAATGAACTGATTCAGGTCCACGTAGTCCCACCAGCCGGTAAGCCCGCCCAGATGATTGACCAGTGCCTGCCCGCCATAGAAAATCAGCATCATCAGCACCAGGTCCGGCACACTGCGCACAAGCGTGACATAGACATTGCCGATACGTCTTCCCATCCGGGATGAGGACAGCTTCAGGGACGCCGCGAGCAGGCCGAGCAATACCGAGAGAAGCAGAGACAGTACAGCCAGCGACACAGTCACCAGTGTGCCCTGCATCAGTATCGACTTGTATTCCAGTACCGTATTCACCGCGCCTCCTCACTGAGTCATTGCTGATCGAAATCGCCGGCGACCTCGCACCTAGTTGCCGTAGATATCAATGGCAAAGTACTTGTCATTCACGGCCTGATAGGCACCGTTTTCGCGAATGGCCAGAATGGCGGCACTGAATTCGTCGGCCAATGCCATATCGTTCTTGCGCACGGCAATGCCAATGCCTTCTCCCAGACAGGCTTCGTCGTCCAGATCATCTCCTATGAACGCGAAATCCTTTCCGGCCTCGGTGTTCAGCAAACCATCCATGGCCTGAATGGAATTGGAAACCTGCGCATCCAGTCGCCCTGTCACCAGATCGGCGTAGACATCTTCCTGAGTGTTGTAGAGCATGATGTCTGCATCCGGAAAGTGCTTTTCGACAAAGCACTGATAGGTCGTGCCACGGAGCAAACCGATTTTCTTCCCTTCCAGCCCGCTGGCAGTCAGCTCCAGATCCGATCCTTTTCTGGCGATGAAACGCGTGGGAGTCGCATAGTATTTCTCACTGAAGGCAACCTTCTTTCTGCGATCATCGGTGATCGACATGGAGGCAATGATGGCGTCGAACTTGCGGGCAATCAGCGCGGGTATCATGCCGTCCCATTCCTGCTCCACCAGAGAGCACTCGCGACCCATCTGCTTGCACAGGGCTTCAGCGATTTCGATATCGAAGCCGGACAGACTGCCATCGGCCTCTTTCTTGGAGAAGGGAGGATAAGCTCCTTCCACGCCGATGCGCAGCGGCTCCGCGGCGAACACGTGGGCGCCGCTGAGGGTCAAGGCGCCTGCGATACAGAGGGTTACCAGTTTTCTGATGATCATTGTCGTTCTCCGTTGCTTTGTTGAGAGTGATGACTCTGTGGATATCTCACCACGGCCGGGCTTTCCGGCAGTCACTGTCTGACATTCGACAGAAACTGCCTGAAACGCTCGGACTCGGGATGAGTGAATATTTCATGCGGGTCCCCCTGCTCATCGATTCGCCCTTGATGCAGGAAGATCACTTCGGAGGACACATCACGGGCGAAGGCCATTTCGTGCGTGACCAACAGCATCGTGCGACCTTCCTCCGCCAGTGAACAGATGACCTGTAGCACCTCACCGACCAGCTCGGGATCCAGTGCCGAGGTTGGCTCATCGAACAGCATCAGCTGCGGATCCATGGCCAGCGCTCTGGCGATCGCGGCACGCTGCTGCTGACCACCCGATATATGTGCGGGGTAAAAGTGTCTGCGTTCATACAGACCGACTCTGTGCAGAATGGATTCGGCACGCTCGATGGCATCACTGCGTGAACGCTTCAGCACACTGATGGGTGCTGCAATGACGTTTTCGAGAACCGTCATGTGGCTCCAGAGATTGAAGCCCTGAAACACCATGCCAAGACGTGCACGGATGTTCTCTACCTGACGTCGATCCGCGGGCTCTTGACCACCTTCCCGGTTTCTTGTCATTCGGATCAGTTCGCCGTTGACTCTGACTTCACCGGCGTCCGGCATTTCCAGCAGATTGATGCAACGAAGAAAGGTGCTTTTGCCGGAGCCCGAAGAACCGATCAGGGATATCACATCTCCCTCGCAGGCCGACAATCCGACCCCTTTCAGAACCTCCAGCGAACCGAAACTCTTGTGCAGATCCTGCACGACCAGCGTCGGCGCCGAGGTTGCGTGCTCCTGTACCAATTCGCTCTCCTGCCGTTCGAGAACAGCGCTGACCCCTGAAGCCAAAAAGTATATGCAGCAGTTCCCGCGAGGCGTGAGCGCAAAGTTATTGCTCTCAGCGAAGCTTTTAACTACACTGATTTGCATGCCGCGCACCATGAAACACCTCAATGCACTTCGCGCCTTCGAGGCCGCGGCAAGGCATGAAAGCTTCTCGAAAGCCGCTGCCGAACTGCATGTCAGCCATACCGTGGTAGGCCAGCATGTGCGCAATCTGGAGGAGTGGTTGTGCGCACCCTTGTTCGTTCGCCACAAGAACTGGATCGAACTGACGGAGGAAGGTCGCATGCTGGCCCCGCGAATCAGCCAGGGCTTGCAGATTCTCTCGGACGCCTGCGATGCCTTCCACCACTCCTCGTCGCGCAATATCATCGAAGTGGTTGCCGAACCGGCGATCTCCAGCCGTTGGCTAAGGCGCCTGATCGCTGATTATCAGAAGGAACAGCCCCACATCCAGATCAATCTGCGATCAGCCTGGAGCCCCCCTGCCCGTACCTCGACGGACTGGGATCTGCTGGTGCATTTCGAGCAGCGCCTGTCCGGCTCGGAACGTGCCATGAACCGCCTCTTTCCGATCGATGGATTTCCCGCCTGTTCACCCGCCTTGGTCAACCGACTGGACGACCCCGACCGCTGGTTGCAGGACAAATCGCTACTACTGATCCACGACCACGGCACCAATATCTGGCGACAATGGTTTGCGCGATTCGAACCGGATTCCACCGCCTGGGAAGATGGGCAGATTCATTCCGATCTGGCGCTTGCCATCGACGCCGCGGTCGATGGCGAAGGCGTGATCCTGGCTGACCACATCATCTGTAAACGTGAAATGGCGTCCGGAGCGCTGGTACAGCTGGATGAGCGCACCTTGCGCTGCGCCTGGTATTGCTCACTCACCAGCATGCACCGCATTACCAGTCCGGCTCAGAAGCGATTTCATAGCTGGCTGATGGAGCGTGCCGCTGAATCACTGGCTCCGACTGATTGAACCGGGCATTGCCCTGCGCACCGCCTGCAAAGACAATCCCGCAGCGTGACGTGAATTGCCAGAAGCGTCGCTGAAAGCGGTCGGGCAGGTTTCATGGATCCTGCAACCAGCCCCAACTGTTCCACTCCTTCTCCACAGCCATTGCTCTCGCTTGCGCCTGCCAGCGTGCGGCGACGATTCCCGTCCTGAACATCAGCGCAAAAATCTTTGCATTTCATGCAAATTTGCGTATAGTTGCAAACACGCACAATCACTGGGACGATGATCTTGGCCCGAGAACAGGCAGCACAGAGTACCTCGAACACGCTGAACGCTTTGATACAGCTACCGGAACGCAGTGTCGACGTACATCTCAACCATGACTCCATAGCCTTGCTGAACAGGGTTTGTCAGTCAGTTGACACCTACCCGGCGAGCACTGCTGAACGTGCGCGTCTCGAGACAGCCACTGTACTCATCACTGGCTGGGGCTCTGAGTTACTCGATCTAAAGAGCGCGCAAGAAATTCCAAATCTTGCATTGATTGCACATCTAGGTGGCTCGGTGAAATCAGTTGTTACCAGAGAGGTCATCGCCAGCGGTATCCGAGTGACCCAGGCCGCCTCCGTCAATGCACGGCCTGTCGCCGAATTCACGCTCGCCAGCATTCTGTTGCACTGCAAGCAAGTGCGCCGCTGGGAAGCCTTGTACCGGGATCAGCGCTCCTCGATCAATACTCGCACTGCTTCGCTCAATGCACAGGTCGGCATTCGCAGCAAGATCATCGGCATTGTCGGCGCGTCCCGCATCGGCCGCCGCGTTATCGAACTGCTGGCACCACACGGTGTACGGATTCTTCTGCATGACCCGTTTGTCAGTGCCGCAGAATCCACGCAAATGGGTGTTGAACTGGTGACCCTCAATGAATTGATGGTCAAAAGCGATGTGGTCTCGTTGCATCAGCCCCTGTTGCCGAACACGGTGAATTCCATCGGCAGCGAACAATTCAACCTGATGCGCGACAATGCCCTGCTCATCAACACGGCACGCGGTCGCCTGGTGGACCACGATGCACTGATCAAGACGCTTGCCTATCGCCCCATACACGCAATCCTTGACGTCACAGACCCGGAACCCCTGCCGGACGATTCGCCTTTGTGGGATATGCCCAATGTGCAGTTGACCCCGCACATTGCGGGCTCGATGGGAGAAGAGGTTTCCGAGATGACAGCCCTGGTCATCGAGGAGATAGAGCGTTTCGGCCGTGGCGAACCCTTGCAACACGAAGTGACTCTGGACGACTGGGACATGCTCGCATGAATACCGACGACCCTGTCATTCCCGCCCTGTGCTCCGTCACGTTCCGATCGCTGAGCGCAGAAGAACTGGTCCCCATAGCGTCACGGAACGGCGTGAAGGCCATTGAATGGGGTGCTGATGTGCATGTCCCGCTCGGTGATCTGTCCCGGGCCGAGCAGGTCGCCGACCTGTGCCGCCAACACGATATTTCTGCCGATTCCTATGGCAGCTATGTGCGTGCAGGCGATGAAGAGGCCGGCGTTGAATTCGCTCAGGCTCTGGCCAGCACCAAGGCACTGGGTGCAAACAACATACGCGTCTGGGCTGGCCGCAACACACCCGACCAACTCAGCGCCACGCAACGTCAGAACATTGTGGCTGACCTTGCTGCCATGGCCGATGCCGCAGCCTTGCATGACATCAGCGTGAGTATCGAATATCACCGCAATACGATGACAGAGCGACTGACGGATACGGTGCAACTGCTGGAGCAGGCCAATCATGACAACCTCTTCACCTACTGGCAACCGGTTCCCGGTCGAGCTCTGGAAGAACGTCTGGAGGAAATTACCACTCTGTCCCCCTGGTTGAGCCATGTACACGTCTTTCATTGGCTACCTGCAGAGGATGCCGATGAACGACGGCCGCTGATCGAAGGCAGGGAATACTGGAGCGCACTCTTGCAGCGCTGGGAAACCAGCCCTCGCTGGACAAAGCCTCGACTGGCCATGCTCGAGTTCGTCGCCGACAACGATGAAGTGCAATTCAGACAGGACATGCGCGTACTGCGCGAGTTGTGCACAGCCTGCTGACACCATCCACCACGCCACAAGGAGAGAAACACACCACCATGAAACACCTGAACCTTCACACTCCGCCTGAACGTCGCCTGACGGTGATGGCGCTGAGTATCGCCCTGCTTGTTGCTCCCGGCACGTCCTTGCTTGCCGCGGACTACCAGGAAGCCCCGCAGCTGGCCGAGCAAGTCAAGGCCGGCACCCTGCCTCCTGTGGAAGAACGCCTGCCGGAAAACCCCTTCGTACTGGAACCCATAGAGAGCGTCGGCACATACGGTGGCGTTTGGCGCTCGGCACTGAAGGGGACTTACGACAACGGCTGGATTCGTCGTACCGTCGCCTATCAACCACTGGTAGCCTTCAGTCTTGACTGGTCAGAGGTCGTTCCCAATGTGGCCGAAAGCTTCGAAGTGAATGATGAAGCAACGGAGTTCACCTTTCACTTGCGCAAGGGCCACAAATGGTCAGACGGTGAGCCCTTCACCGCGGCCGATATCGACTTTGCCTTGAATGACATTGCCAAGAACCCGGAATACAAGGGCGAAAAGGCACCCAATTTCGATTGGGACAACATGACTGGCGAAGTCATCGATGAAACTACCTACCGGATCACTCTGGAACGGCCAGACGGTCTGTTGATACAACGGCTTGCCAGTGTCGACGGTCCGTTTCTGACCTTCGCCCCGAAGCACTACTGTGGACAGCTGGTACCCAGCGTGAACCCTGATGCCGACAAGCTGGCGGCCGAACGCGGTTTCGATTCCTGGTCACAGGCACTCGAGAAAACCTGCTTCACCTATTTCACTGATGAAAAGCGACCTTCACTCAATGCCTGGCAACAGGCTACGGCCTATGACGGCCTGAACCAGATCATCGAATTCGAACGAAACCCCTATTTCTACAAGGTCGATACGGCCGGCAATCAGTTACCCTATATCGACAAGGCAACCATGCTGCAAAGCGAAAACGTTGAAGACATACTGTTGAAGGTCATCAACGGCGAAGTGGATTTCTCCAACCGGCATTTTGCCACCGTGACCAACAAACCGGTCATCTACGACAGCCAGGAGTCGGGCAACTACCGTCTGACGTCCACTGTCGACGCTCGCATGAACCACGCGATCCTGCAGCTGAACCTGAACAACGAAGACCCGGTCAAACGCGCTCTGTACAATGAACGGGATTTCAGGGTTGCCTTGTCCCTGGCCACAGACCGGGAAGAGATCGTTGACGTCATCTTTGCCGGACAGGGAAAGCCGTTCCAGGCCGCACCGCGCCCGGAATCACCGTACTATCACGAAGAGCTGGCGACACAGTACACCGAGTATGACCCCGACAAGGCCAACGAGCTGCTCGATGGCCTGGGACTGACCGAGCGCAACGACGATGGCATTCGGCTCAACAGTGCCGGTGACCCGATCACCATCCAGCTGTACACGCCATCGGACCAGATCGAGTTCAATGACATGTCGCAGTTGATCGTCAACCAATGGGCCGAGATCGGCATCCAGCTCGACCAGCGAAACGTGGAACGCAGCTTCGTCTACGAGCGCCTCCACGGCAACCAGCATGACATGCATATCTGGTGGGGAGACGGTGGTCTGGGAGATGCCTTGCTCGATGCACGCTACTACTTCCCCTTCAACCGGGAATCTGCCTTCGCCCTGCAATGGGCTCAGTGGTTCAACAACCCGGATAGCGAGGGCGGCAATGAGCCGTCAGAGCCTGCCAGGAAGCAGATGGAACTCTACAGAGAATTGAAGGCGTCTGGCGATCCGGCGCAACAGGCAGAGATCTTCAAGCAGATTCTGGATATCTCGGCCGAGCAATTCTGGGTAATCGGTACCGTACTGCCCGCTGAAGGCTATATGGTAGTCAACAAGAATCTGGGCAACGTGCCTGACAGCCAGCCTTACGCATGGCTCTATCCGCAACCTGCACCCATGGGAACCTCACAGCTCTTCTACAAGAACTGAGGCACCTGATGCCTGCAGGCGCCTTGCCACGGCGGCCTGCAGGCCTTGACGCTTCTGCCCGGAATCCTTGACATGACACTCTATCTGGTCCGTCGATTGGTCACGATGCTGCTGACACTGCTGGCACTCTCGGTTGTTGTATTCGTGGTAATACAACTTCCACCCGGTGATTTCATCACCTCCTATATCGCGCGCCTGTCCGGCAGTGGCGAGACCATCGACCAGGCGGTCATCGATACCCTGCGCGAGCGCTATCAGATGGACGCTCCGATCCTCGCGCAGTACTGGGCCTGGTTGAAGGGCATGCTTCACGGTGAGTTCGGCTACAGCTTCGAGATGAAACTGCCGGTTGCGCAGATCTTTTCCGAACGGATCGGCATTTCCCTGGCAGTCGAATTACTCGCCGTGGTCGTCATGTGGGCCGTGGCTATCCCTATCGGCATCTACTCGGCCGTCAGACAGTATTCCATCGGCGACTACTTCGCCACCGTCATCGGTTTCTTCGGCCTGGCTGTGCCCAATTTCCTGTTCGCTCTCGTGCTGATGTACATCTGTTATGTGTGGTTTGGCGTCACCATCACCGGCCTGTTTTCCCCTGAATACATGAATGCCAAGTGGAGTCTGGACAGGTTCCTGGATTTCGTGCAGCACGTCTGGGCACCTGTTCTGGTCATAGCAACTGCCGGCACGGCGCAACTGGTCAGAGTGCTGCGAGCCAATCTGCTCGATGAATTGAACAAGCCCTATGTGCTGACCGCTCGCGCCAAGGGCCTGGAGAAACGCAAGGTGATCATGCGCTACCCGGTCAGGGTTGCGATGAACCCCCTTGTGTCCACCATCGGCTGGGTACTGCCGACGGTCATCTCCTCCAGTTTCGTCACCGCCATCGTACTGAATCTGCCAACACTCTCGCCAATATTGCTACGCGCCCTGCTCTCACAGGACATGTATCTGGCCGGTGCATTGATTCTGTTCATGGGCGTATTGACCATGATCGGTACACTGATTTCCGACTTGCTGCTCGCCTGGATAGATCCGCGCATTCGGCTCGGCATGGTAGGAGCCAACTGATGAACAGCACGATCATGACAGAAGCTGCAGCCGATCTCCCCGAGGACAGCAGCACGGTCAGGGGCACTCTGGCGGGCACGGAAAGTCAGTGGCAGTTGATCCGTCGTCGTTTTCGCCAGCACCGGATGGCGCGCGTTTCACTCTACATACTCATTCTGTTTGCCTTCTGTGCGGTTTTCGCCAACTTTCTGGCCCCCAAGGACCCCTTGAAGGTACAGGCTCGCTACACCTATGCGCCACCACAGGGCCTGCATTTCATCGATCGTGACGAGAACGGTGACTGGTCGTTCAGACCGCATGTTTATGGCTACAAGGTGGAAGTGGAGCCGGAAGCGCTGCGACGCGTTTTCGTCATCGACCCTTCGAAGAAGATATACCTGAACTGGTTCGTGGAAGGTCATGAATACAAGTTGCTTGGCCTGTTCCCGAGCAACATTCACCTGTTCGGACCCGAACGCAAGCGCGACCCTCTGTACCTGCTCGGTAGCGACAGATTGGGACGGGACATGCTCAGTCGCCTGCTGCTGGGAACACGAATCTCATTATCCGTCGGTATCGTCGGGGTCGTTCTGTCACTGTTCTTCGGTGTGCTCATTGGCGGCCTGGCAGGCTTCTATGGCGGCTGGTTCGATGCCGTCACCCAGCGCACCATCGAATTCCTGCGCTCCCTGCCCACCATACCGCTGTGGATGGCGCTGGCATCGGCCATGCCCAGCGACTGGTCACCGCTACGCGTCTATTTCGTGATCACTCTGATATTGTCCTTGCTGGGCTGGACAGAACTGGCAAGAGTGGTGCGCGGACGCTTTCTCGCGCTGAAGGATGAAGACTACGTGGCCGCCGCTCTTTACGATGGAGCCAGCCATATTCGCGTGGTGATGCGACACATGGTGCCAGCGTTCACCAGCCACATCATCACCGCTGCCAGTCTGGCCATACCGGGCATGATTCTGGCCGAAACGGCCCTGTCCTTTCTCGGCCTGGGTCTGCAATCTCCGGTCGTTTCCTGGGGAGTGCTGTTGCAGGAGGCTCAGAACATTCGAGTGCTGGCCACGGCGCCCTGGCTACTGGCCCCTGGCCTGGCCATCGTGATTGCGGTGCTGGCCATGAACTTCGTCGGCGATGGCCTGCGTGACGCAGCAGACCCCTATGCACGGTAAGGACAGCATCATGAGCACATCTCCAGAGCAACCAGTACTACAGGTACGCAAGCTGTCAGTCGACTTTCCGCACAAGGACGGCGCATTTCATGCCATCGAATCGCTGAACTTCGATCTGCTACCCGGCAAGACCACCTGCTTTGTCGGTGAGTCCGGTTCAGGCAAGAGTGTCACGGCGCGGGCGATCATGAACATTGTCGACCCGGCCATCATCACCCAAGGCTCGGTCACGATCATCGACAGAGAGAGCCAGAACTCTCTGGAACTGACATCACTGGATACCGACAGTGAAGAGATTCGGGCCGTACGCGGTGCGCGTATAGCGATGATCTTTCAAGAGCCGATGTCGTCGCTATCACCGGTGCACACCATCGGCCAACAGATCGTGGAAGCGATACTGTTGCACCAGGACGTAAACGAGACAGAAGCCCGCAAGCGAGCCATCGAGGCATTGAAAGCCGTGCACATCCACTCGCCGGAACGCGCCGTCGATCGGTACCCCTTCGAGTACTCCGGTGGCATGCGTCAGCGCGCCATGATCGCCATGGCCATTGCCTGCGAACCGGATATCCTGATTGCCGACGAACCGACCACAGCACTGGACGTTACGACACAAGCCGAGATTCTGCTGTTGATTCGCGAACTGCAACGCAAGAGGGGCATGTCGGTGATGTTCATCACGCATGACATGGGAGTCGTGGCGGAGATTGCCGATGATGTCGCTGTCATGCTCAATGGTCGCATCGTGGAGCACGGCCCTGTCGATCAGATCTTTCATGCCCCCAAACACCCCTATACACGCAAGTTGATCGATGCCTCTCTCGGATTGGAACAGGCAGCAGCGCGCCCGGTTCCTCCAAGGCCTGACAAACCCTTGATCCAGATCGATGACATCCGGCTGCAGTTCGGTGGACACAAGAGCTGGTTCAGCAAGACGGTATACGGTGCCGTGGTAGCCCTGGAATCGGTCAGTCTGTCACTATGGCCCGGAGAAATTCTGGGTATCGTCGGCGAATCCGGTTCCGGCAAGACAAGCCTGGGACGTGTTCTGATGGGACGCTACAAACCGGTTTCCGGTAGCGCCATCTATACCGACCGCCAGGGCCGAGAGCGTGATCTGACACAAGCCGCCAGCTTTCGGGACAAACAGGTCTATCGCGAGATTCGCATGATCTTTCAGGATCCCTATTCCTCATTGAACCCGCGCATGACGGTCGAACAGATCATCGCCGAACCCTTGCGTATCAATGGACTGGCCAGCGGCAACGAACTGCGAGAGCGGGTTGCCAACCTGCTGGAACGTGTCGGACTATCGGCCAGCATGATGGAACGTTACCCACACGCCTTCTCCGGCGGGCAACGACAGCGCATCGGCATTGCACGCGCCATTGCTCTGGAACCCCGGGTCATCATTGCCGATGAGTCCACCTCGGCGCTGGATGGTTCGGTGCGCGCGCAGATACTGGATCTGCTACTGGACCTGCGCGACGAACTCGGACTGTCCATCATCTTCATTGCCCATGATATCGGGGTAGTGCGCTATCTGTGCGATCGGGTAGCCGTCATGCACCGAGGACGTGTGGTGGAAACCGGCCTGGCCCATCAGGTCTGCGATGCTCCCGTCGACAGCTATACCCAGCGGCTGATCTCGGCAGTGCCAAGGCCGGACCCGCGCCAGCGCGGACTGCGCAGTGCATGAACGTTTGGAGACTAGCCATGACACTCTGCCAATGCACTGATTTGCACGTGTTGCCTTTGACTCCGCTGTTGCGTATCTTCCGAGGCCTTCAACCTCTCGATTGCAGACTACCCAGGGCAACGCACAGCGCATGAATGACTCACAATCACAGGCGCCTGACAGTGCTGCCACCGAAGCTTCCCGAGCGCGTGTCAGCCAGGCTGATATCGCCCAGGCGGTTGGGGTGTCCGTCTCTACCGTATCAAGGGTGCTGTCCGGTGCTGCCGGGATCAGTGAACGAGTTCGAGGCGAGGTACTGCGCGCCGCGCGCGAGCTCGGCCATCGTGGCAGTCTGGACACGCAGCACAACGGGCTCGACGTAAAGTCTGCCTTCCTTCTCTTCAATGAGGATAGCCATCAACCGCAGATCAGTTCGATCTACGGACTGGTACTGGAAGGCCTCAGAGCCGCCGCCGAAGACAGCGGTATCGCCCTGCACTTTCTGTTGCGCAACAATGATGAGGAAGTCCCCGAGGCGGTATTTGCACGCAATGATGCCGGTGTTCTCTTCGTCGGCCTCGACCCCACGCCCGATGCGCTGGCGCGTCTGTCCAGCAGCGGTGTACCCACTGTTCTGGTCAATGGCCTGGATCCGGATCTGCGTGTGCATGCTGTGTCACCGGCCAATTATTTCGGAGGGCGGCTGGTCGCCCGCTTTCTGGTTGAACGAGGCCATCGGCACATCCTTCACCTGAGCAGTCGACAACGCTGGACCCTCAGACGCCGAACGGAAGGGTTTCTCCAGGGCGTCGAGGATTACAGCGCCGGCAGCGCAATGGTGGATACCCGATACTTCGAACGGCTGGAGGCCAGCTATATCAGCGGCGCCCTCGACGACGTATTCAACGACAAAACTGCGCCACCCACTGCCATTTTCTGCTCCAACGATCTGCAGGCACTGGCCACCGTGCAGAACCTGCAGGCGCGCGGCATCTCGGTGCCAGACGATGTCTCGGTCATGGGCTTCGATGACCTGCCCATTGCCGATCTGTGCGACCCGGGCCTGAGCACCATTCGGGTCGACTGGCTTGGCATGGGGCAGGAAGCCTTTCGATTATTGAACCTGGGTCTGGTCTCCGACAAGTACCCCGCACGACAAGTGCAGACCGGCGTTGCTCTGGTAGAGCGTACCAGTGTCGGTCAGGCCACCTCCTCCTGAAAGTCACAAGAGAACACAGTCTGTGCTGAATCCGATAGCCGACAATCCCTTCATCGATCGTGATGATGCCGTGCGCGCAGCCATCGATCTGATGACGCCGCTCACGCCCTGGTTTTCCGAAGGCCGAGGCCGCTTGCGACTGGGTGTTACCGGTGCGCATTTCCACGAAGCGGCAGCGGATCTTGAAGGGTTGGCTCGACCGCTCTGGGGGCTCGCTCCGCTGATAGCAGGCGGATCGACATTCGACGCCACCGAACTGTATGTGGAAGGTCTGGCCCACGGTTCCGACCCGGCCCACGTCGATTACTGGGGACCGACCAACTACCGCGACCAACGCATTGTGGAAAGCGCAGCCATCGGTTTTGCATTGGCTCTGGCACCCGAAACGTTCTGGGATGGCTTGCCGGGAAAAGGGCGAGATCATCTGGGCAAGTGGCTGACTGATTCCCTCGAGAACACCCCGGCTCCCAACAACTGGCACTTTTTTCACGTACTGGTCTCGCTGGGACTGGACCGTGTTGGCCTGCCCTACGATCGCTCCATCATCGAGGCTGATCTGGATTTTCTGGAAACCTGCCGTATGCAGGACGGCTGGTTTCGGGATGGACAGCGTCGGCGTGCCGAGCATTACATTCCGTTTGCCATGCACTTCTACGGATTGATCTACGCCGCACTGGGTGACGGACACGGCCAGGAAAATGATGATCGACGTGACCGTTTTCTGGAAGATGCCATGGCATTTACCCCGTCGATCAAGCACTGGTTTGCCAGTGATGGCGCTGCCCTGCCCTTCGGCCGATCCCTGACCTACCGCTTTGCGCACGCTGGCATCTGGGGTGCTCTGGCATTCGCCGACGTGGAAGCCCTGCCCTGGAATGAGACGCGAGGCTACTGGGCCAGAAATCTGCGCTACTGGTCGAAACAGCCCATGTGTGACCGGGACGGCATCATGCCAGTCGGTTACGCCTACCCCAACCTGTTGATGAGTGAGGCCTACAATTCACCGGGCTCACCCTACTGGGCCATGAAAGCCTTCCTGCCTCTGGCTCTGGCTGAGGATCACCCTTTCTGGCAGGCCGAAGAGGCAGCACCGGAAATCGATACGAGCGTGGTGACCTTGACACAGCCTGGCATGATCAAATGGGAAGAGCCGGGCAATGTGACCGTACTCAGTGGTGGCCAGCAGGGCGTGGAGTTTCGTCAGGGCGCCGAGAAGTACAGCAAGTTTGCCTATTCGACGCGCTATGGTTTTTCTGTCGAGAATGACGCACGCAGTTTCAAAACCGGTCCGTTCGACAATATGCTGGCCTGCTCTGATGACGGCTTGCATTTTCGAGTGCGCCTGAGCGAAACTGACGCGCGCATCGGTGACGGCGTGCTGTACTCCTGCTGGTCTCCCATGAAAGGAGTCGATATCGAGACCTGGCTGCTACCGCGGGCGCCATGGCATATACGCATTCACAAGGTGGTAAACAGCATGGCGATCGACACGCGCGAAGGGGGTTTTTCGATAGCCCGGAATGATCATCCGCCACTGGAGAGCGTGGAAGAGAACGGCATTGCAAGGGTTGCCACTGAATCGGATGTGTCGATCCTGGTCGACCTTTACGATATCCCGCGTGACCCACGAATCAACAAGGCCAACCCGAATACCAATGTTCTGTATCCACGCAGCTGGGTACCGCAATTGTCCGCACATCTGGAGCCGGGCACTCACTGGCTGGGTTGCGCCGTACTGGCACAGGCCGTATCCGATGCTCCGATGCCGGATGCACCCGAGAGACCCACATTGGAAGAATTACTGCAGTTGAGAGAACAAGCCAGTCAAATTCCCGTATCGTCCGTGCCTGACGATTACTAGCCATTTCTGGTCTGGGAGACATCTCACGAACTTCGCCTCTCAAAAGGCAGGCGGCATACTTGCCGTCTGCACTCTGCTTGCCATCATATGTAGAAGTCTCGACTTGATCTGACAGACACTAGGTTAAACCCGGTAACTGTCAGATCAAGTCGAGACGTCTACTTGTAAAACCTTCAAAAAATTAACACGCATCACGCGACCAAGCAGTCTATGAAATTATCCAACGCTTCCAATACACGCGCAACGTCTACCCTCGACGTGCAATTATGGCGAGACTCCATTGAGATAGTTTTAGACAAAACCATCTCATATGACATTCCTCTGTGCTGAGCAATACGAAAAAAACACGGATTAATGAAATGCTCTGGCATAATTTCTACGACATGAGCCTCACTATCGGAGAACATCAAGTTTACCAAACCTGACCCATGGGGAGATATTATTATCTTCGCATTGCTGAAAATTGCCACTTGTTTTTCTAGACTAACTTCAGTCAGCGCTACAACCTTGAATCCACGCTGTCTTAGTGCTAAACAAAGCTCTTCTTCGTTTAGCAGACCACGCTTTTCCGCGTCCTTTCTAGTTATATATATTTTTTCCGAATATATATCATCGGCAACAGCTTCCAGGCAATTTGATTTGTAATTCTCTAAAAGATCAAATATTAAATTTGACGGCGCGTACGTGTATTGACCACTTAACAATGTTGTGTAGAAGAGCTTTGTCCCTACAATAGTTTGCTCATGCCTCAGAACAACTAAGTCACATTTATCAAATCCACATATTTCTAGGGTTCTAGCTCTCCATGAATTAAGTGGTGGAACTACAATTTTATATCGAACCCCTTTGCTCTCGAGGAGTTCTGTTGCGTGAATAATTGCTGGCAAACATTGATACATCCAATGATAAAACCCCATACATCCAATGTTTCCGCCAACCACGTACACCAGATCTTCATCCGCGATCAACCTTTCTGTATTTTTCGCCCTTTCCAGCAGAATGTCTTCATTCGCCAAATACATCCTCGCATTAGAAATAGTAGGTCTGTCCAGACTACAACAAAAGAATCTCTGCCCAATTAGAATACCATTATCAATAATATAAGAATATATAGCTGGAGCGCGAAAGGAATCACTGTACTTTGAAGATTTAGCATCACACCTAGAATCTAGCCTGTATCGCGAATTCTCAATTGCAGCCTCAGGAACTACAGTTGAATACATCGCTACATTCTCATTCATTTCATGCTTTTCATCGGTCATACTTCGACAAGCGACTTTAACCGCACGAAAAGCAATATCCCTGTATATATAGCCAGACTCTGCAGGCACAATTAGACTTTGTTGCATCTCTCCTGATTTGACAACCCAGTACTCAGGCGCATAATGCTCCACAGATTCTAAACGCATCTTTTCTACGTCTTCAATCGCATCATCAATATTGCTAAACCTGACTCCTGACAGCTGCCATGGCGCAAAGTCCCACCAATTCAACTCTAACAGTTTCTCGATTACCTCTGAACTAAACCGATAGCGAATAACTCTAGCAGGAACGCCGCCGACGACAGCATAAGGAGGCACATCAGAAGTCACCACGGCACCGGCACCGACTATCGCACCGTGTCCAATCTTCACCCCTGCAGTCACGATCGCACGAAAGCCAATCCACACATCATGCCCAATCTCAGTATGCGACTTCAAAGCATTTCTTGCGAGCATGGAATTCTGACTACTTACGATATAGTTGTCGTACTCGTGCTTAAACTGAAATCCATCTCCAGCCGCGATCCTAAAGGACTGTTGATATTGAAATGGATTAGTTGAGAGCCAATTCGTAGGGTGATTTAACTGCCCGACATTTATCTCTCTCGCCAATGAACAATAGCGTCCGACAACTGTATTATACAGATTGCTCTCAGCGGCATAGGAAAATGCACCCATATGTGACTTGCCATGGAATGTGGCTCTCCAGCGTCTAGTCGGCGCCTCAAATGAAAAGTCACTCGCAACCTGGTTGGCCTTTTCCTCAGCCATATCCAGCCCATATGAACGCATTATCTCGCATTTATCCTTCGCGCTTCCCTCCAGAGAAACTGATTTAGCTGAACACATAATCTACCCTTAAAATCTAAATTTTGAGGTGCCAGCACTTATCCGACGTATAAATCGCGCACCGTATTGAAATGCTCTAACAGCAGTCAACTTTACTATCAATTGCTTGATTTTTGACCAAATATATATTAACGATCACTCATGCTGCTAATCTTTTGGCACGCGAAGAGAGACTTTCAGATACAAACTTGTCGAACAAAGACAGAGCATTATGATTAGCCAAACGGTTTTTTTCAGCCCAAATTCTTGCATGCGACCCTTCTACTCGCATCTGCTGATACCTCTCTGCAGCACGCACTATGGCACTTGACCAGCTTCCGCGACCTTTAACAACGGAGCCAGTGCCACTAGCCTTTACCATTTTCTCGAATTGGCTACTGCCCCCATATAGACCAGACAAGCCAAGTAGAGACATCTCTAGAAAGACAACCTCATCTAAGCTCGCATCACTTTCTTCTATTGAGGGGCTTAAACCGAAGTCCACACACCTTGTCAATTTAAACACCCAATTAACATACTGCTTATAATCAATTTTTTTATGCGGGCTGTGATACTCCAACCACTCATAATCCAGCCCCTCATCTAACCCGCTAGGACCAACTACTTTCAATTTCAAGTTCGGAACCTCTAAAGTGGCCCTCCTAAACTCATCGATTATAAATAGCAGCTCTGTATTCTGCTTCCCAACATTACTACCTGAAACAAATATATCATCGACGAAATATATAGCAACAACATCTCGATGCCTATAATTAGTTCTCCTGCTATCGACATTCGCCCAACAACATGACGGCATTAATTGCGCACTCGGAGAGTACTCCAAATTGCTAACGTCACCGGCACTAGCTATCAGTGAACTACTTCCAATCAAACCCTGACTACCTAGCTCCACCACAGCAAGCTTACCTATATCTACAAGCGACTTTATTATTGAACTAGACGACTCATCTATGTGCTCGTTTAACACTATCGCACTTTGCAGTTCACCTGTTTCAACACCTGCAACCAGTTCTGACACTGAACAGTTGAAATATTGAAATTCTCGGCCGTAATAATTAGAAAATTTTGCCAGTGTCAAAACAGAATCTCTCGACTCGATCGATTCAAATTTATCATGAACAACAGCGATAATATTGTTAGCCCCAGCTGACCGTTGCCCACCAGACGACAAACCGAGCCGAGACACGCCATCGACCTCGCCATCTTCACTATTTAAACTCTGATACACATTCAGATATTTCAAGGCCATGAGTGACGATGAGTTTACAAGACCAACCGTGTTTTGCCATTTTGCTGCAGCCAATCTTTTGGCGTTATAATCATCAAAGTTTTCTACGGACCTAACTATATTTTCATATAATTTTGGAATACTCGAGTGATCAAGAACCCAACCAGCACCGCTCTCATTTACACGCGTTGCAAGAGTACCATAATCGAATACTATAACCGGCAGGCCAGCTGACCACATTTCTGTCAACGTGTGGCAGTATGTCTCGTCCCAGATAGAAAAAACTGCTCCCACCGTCGGCGCAATATTATTAATTTTTTCTAAAAGATCATCACGCGTATATATTCCGTGCACTATCACGGAATCAGGCAGCACAATTTCACTGCTAACCTTCCCCAGAATATGAAATTCGAGCCTACTAGACCTGTCTACTTCCACCAAGTCTTTTATTACCTTCAATCCTTTAGCTATGGATATATTACCAGGAACAAGCACCCTGATTACTTCACCAATCTGTGGTTGAATGTAACTAGAGGAACCTCTGGCAAGGTCACGACCATGAGGAATTACTGACAGTCTAGATTTAATTCCTGGGTATGCTTTCGACATAGTGTCAGCGGCACTTCTGGATGTAGTAACAAACGCATCTACGTAATCGAATGTTTTTCCAAACATCGATCTCCATTGAACAACCCATTCATTTCGAAGATTTGGAAAATTAACTCCCTGCCATGAATCAGCCAAACAACTTCCACTACCCTTACTGCAGTCTCCAGCGCAGTAATTCGATTCGCCGTCAAGCAACTTCACTGTCGGACAAATAGTATAGAAATCGTGGAATGATAAAACCACATCGCAACCGGATATTTTAGCCAGCTTAGGCAAACTTATACTATGCCATAGCAAATGACGTATATGAACTAATTTGAATCTATATTTTTTAAGCCATGCCTGCACAACTTTGTCATATTCAATAGATATGTGCGTTAGGGGGTTTATCACCTCCTCTAGTTCGTGCGTTTCTATTGTTTCGCTAGATTTACCGTCAAAGCGCTCCAAGAAAATGAATTGAGAGTCGCATCGAAGTGTCCAAGTATCCAGAACACCATTTAACCCGCGCATCAAATCTCTGTTCGTCTGGGGAGTTCCACCGGTTAACCCAGAGTAAACATATAACGCCCTAGGCAACTGCAAACCCGTTGAGGAGGCTTCGTTCTGTGCGATTCTAACCCGGTAGCGAACTAGGTTCATCGCAGGTGATTTGAACGATTTGACAAGTTGAGCATATTCTGGATATCGCTCATGGATAATCGCCTTGCTTCTCTTGATAAGATCTGTTTTTTCCTCTCCGAAACTTGCCGACCTCTCATGAAAAACATATGTAGAATCATCAAGTAAGTGCACCCATCCAGCCCTTAACGCTCGCATACAAAAATCATTTTCCTCACCATACCCTCTAGGAAATGATTCTTCATCTAACATTCCAATTTCATCAATACAAGATCGGCGCACATAAAGGCAGAAGCCATTACCAGTCGGTATTTCTGGACAAATACCTGCAGAATTCCTACGAACTAGCTCCGCAAATTCGTCTTCAGTCCCACCACCCTTTAACGCATTGAATTGACCAAAATCAGGCGCTGAGAATGCTCCTGCATTGTCTGAAAGTGGCGTAACGGTAGCCACGTTAGGATACATATTGGCTACAGCACAGAGACTCTGTATCCAGCCAGGAGTAACTCTAGCATCGGAGTTTAGAAAGACCACATCTTGGCCTACCGCGTGACCGATCCCTCTATTTACTGTCTTAGTAAATCCCATATTAGATTCATTATTCAGAACCTTAAAATTCTCAACCCCATCCAACTCATCGAGAAATGGAGATATTCGAGAATCACTACTTTGGTCGTTGATAAACAAAATATTTACTGACTTAGGAGTGTTTAATCTCAACTTTTCTACGCACTCAACCACATCGTTGAATGCGTTGTAAACCGGGACAATGACAGTAACACCAATACCATTTATTTCTTCGTTGTCGACAAGATTCCCTCGAAAACTCTTCGTTTGTTCGTATTCGTTGGATAACTCAATAACCTGAGATTTAGAGAAAGTATTGTCTGGGTATTTCAAACTGAATGTGTATTTTCTTTTTGTAAATAGCCTCTTATGAATCTTTAGACGAAATCCACCCTGCCCCATAGTTTTATGATTCTTAAGAAGATCAGGGCGAGAGACATCGTTTCGCAGCTCCCCATATAGCAACCCGTCGATATATAATTCAGCTGTAAATACTTTAGATGGATTTTTCGTACTGGCAAACCATCCGATCAATTCATTGTTCTTCAGCCTCTCTATACGGCTTTCATATTTTTGAAATGTCGTTAGCATCATGTGGCTATGCAAGGAATCTCTGTAGCTACTTCTATCACTATTCTCGTTTGCAAGTGAACAAACCTCCGTGTCGGCAACGCTAACTATTCCACTCCTTCTACTAGCGTCAGTCAAGACTTGCTTGAACTGGCTCGGAACAAGAGTGTTCTGTCGCCTGTCATACTGAGTCAAGGCAACTGACCATAATGCGATACTGGTGGGCCGTTCGAACTCTAGGACTACTGCGTATTGCTCACTTTTATCGAGGCCACTGACATCTACCGAATAGTCTGATGTCTGGGGTGATTGCGGTATACTGTATTTCGTGTCGATTGATGCTGCGGTTACGAAGCTATAACGGGTAGCAACACGCATCACTCTAATACGTATCGCGCTCTCTGCATTTATTGACTCAGCGAGCGCGGATGTTATTGATAGCCCAAGCGACTCAACACCCTCTTCCAGCTTGAACAGCTGATAAATTCGAAACCACTTTTCTAACTCATTCACGGTTATTACCAGTCGCCGTGACAACCCGTTCCCTTCGTATTTACAATCGTACTTGTTATCAGAAGGCGAACCTGCAAATGAAATCTTCCAACCGGGGCAGAAATTCTTCCGACTCGGTTTTTCTACCATCCCAGAGAAATCAGAATTCGTAAGAATATTCATATGTATTAGGCTTCTGGATCTGTCTTAAGTTACGACGAAGGCTGTTGTCAGACGGGGCGCATATATTTCCACCGGCCGTTCACTAAAAATGAGCTGACGAGTTGGTTGCTGGCCTAAAGCAATCACTTCGAGATTGTTGGCACTAAAGTCAATGCGCAGGCACGGAGCTGAAAAGTGCAAGAATGATGCCTGCTACACAGTTATTAATTTTCGTGCCTTAATCGAATATAGGTAACCACGTGTAATAAACAGATCGGTCGATACCTTAAATTATTGATATTTCGCAGATACCCAATCACATAGTATTACCGTATCAAGCGTATGAGTATTAGCAGTAAGCTATCTGGGGCTCAGTGTGTTTTGCAATTTACAAGCGTTGATATGTCGATCTATGCTTTTTTCACTAACAATAAGAGTTATTTTCAGTCTAAGCGGTGCATCGACCACAGTATTGCCTACGCAGCCTGACACCTGAACAGTACCCCTCGTCAACAACGAGAAGACTGTTATGAAATAACGTCGTGCTCGGCGAAACGCCGACGAATGGGCTCGACCGATTGCCCGATTCGCAAACTCTGCTTTGAGCGCTGCGGAGTTCTAGCGGCAGGAAGATCTTTCTCTAGCAACGTTCCGTTGCTGGCGATCTCGATCAGCGACACAGCCTCCATAGATTGCGGGTGCAACCTCATCCGACTTTATCGCCGTAAAGCCAGCGGATATCGAGTCACTGCAGCCCAGCCCTGTCTCATTGTTCCTCCCCTGAACCAATGGACAGTCAGTTAAGCGATACTATCGCAACTGAGGTGTCCCATGACTACACGCAAGAATACCAAGAAGACGCAACGCATCGTACGTTCCGACGAATACAAGAAGGACGCAGTAAAGCTCTCCGAAACATGGGGAGTTACCGAGGCTGCCAGGCAGCTCGAAGTACAAGCCACACAGATCTACTCATCGCGGAATGGACCTCCGCCGGTTTCGTAGACACCCTCTTAGAGCGATAACGAAGTTCAGAGGTGTCCTATGAAAAAATCGAAAAGCAAGAGAGCACGGCGCAATTTCACCGCCGAGTACAAACAGAATGTAGTCGATCTGGTGGCTCGAGGTGAGAAGTCAGTCAACGAAATCAGCCGGGATCTGGACCTGTCCGAATCGGCGGTCAGACGCTGGATCAAGTTGGCAGAACAAAGTGACAAGGGTCGTCTGGTGACGCACGAGGCCGAAAGCAAGAGCTCAGGGGATTGCAGGCCGAGATCCGTGTGTTGAAGCAGGAGCGCGAAATCCTGAAAAAGGCGGCGGCCTTCTTCGCCAAGGAGTCGACATGAGGTTCGCCTTTGTCGATGCGGAGAAGGCCAATTTCAGTGT